>CAZWJF010000010.1:0-126628 GCA_964634325.1 uncultured Rhodoblastus sp. | reverse complement strand
ATCACATGGACATGCCCCGAAGGCGGCGGAGGTCCAAACTACGCAAATATGTGAGAACGCCCATCAGGCAGGCGGCATGATCAATGCGCGGACGGCGGCGGCCTTCCGCGCATTTCTGTTTCGGACGCGGCGCGCTAGATCAATCCGCGACACGAGGAACGCATGACCAATTCGACGACGCAGCCGCCGACCCAGCAAACCAGATTTCCGATCGAACTGATCATCGCGGCAGGCTGCGCTATCTCGCTCCTGAGTTTCGGGCCGCGCTCGGCGATCGGCGCGTTTCAGCGCGACATTCTCGTCGACAACGGCTGGACGCGCGATGTGTTCTCCATCGCGATCGCTTTGCAGAACCTGTTGTGGGGCCTGGGTCAGCCGCTGGCCGGCGGCTTCGCCGACCGCTACGGCGCGGTGCGCGTGCTGATCGTCGGCGCCCTGCTCTACGCCGCGGGCCTCGCGCTGATGGGCGCTGCGACCACCCCGTTGATGTTCGATCTTTCTGCCGGCGCGCTGGTCGGATTCGGCCTGTCCGGCGCATCGTTCAATCTCGTGCTCGGCGCTTTTGGAAAACTCATCCCCGAACGTCGGAGGCCTCTTGCATTCGGAATGGGCACGGCGGCCGGATCGCTCGGGCAATTTCTGTTTTCGCCGCTCGCCGTCGGCCTCATCCAGAATTTCGGCTGGCGCGAAACGTCCTACATCTTCGCCGGGCTGATGCTGCTGATTGCGCCGCTCGCCTTCTTTCTCGCGGCGCCCCGCCCAACGCCGCATCAACAGGCGGGACAAGACCTGTCGATCGGCGCGGCCATCGCACGGGCCTTTTCGCATCGCTCCTACGTGCTGCTGGTGATCGGCTTCTTCACCTGCGGCTTCCAGCTCGCGTTCATCACGACGCATTTCCAGATCTATCTGACCGACCAGGGCCTCGATCCACGTGTGGGGGGCTGGGCGTTCGCGATGATCGGCATATTCAACATGGTGGGCTCGCTCTCCTCGGGCTGGCTCGGCGCGCGCATGCCGCAACGCTACATCCTGTCGTTCATCTATCTCTCGCGGGCGGCGGCGACGCTGGCCTTTCTCGCAATCCCGCCGACGCCGGCTTCCGCGCTTCTGTTCGGCGCCGTCACAGGACTGCTGTGGCTGTCGACCGTGCCGCCGACGTCGACGCTGGTCGGCGTGATGTTCGGAACGACGAATTTCGCGATGCTGTTCGGCTTCACCTTCGTGAGCCATCAGATCGGGGGATTTCTCGGCGCGCTGCTCGGCGGCGCGATCTACGAGGCGACCGGCTCCTACTCGATCGTCTGGGGGCTTTCGATCGCGCTCGGCGTGGCGTCGGCCCTGATCAACCTGCCGATCGTCGAGAAGCCGGCCGAGCCGAAGGTTGTGGCGGCGCCAATTCGCGTCTAGGACTCCTCGTCAATTCAGCGCCAGAGGGAGAGAGCACGTCGTGAGCACGTTCAAGGCCATCCGCATCGACAAGGACGACAAGGGCTATCGCGCCGGTCTGACCGAATTCGACGACAAGGACCTGATGGACGGCGACGTCACGGTCATCGTTTCGCACTCGACCGTGAACTACAAGGACGGCCTCGCGATCACCGGCAAATCGCCGGTCGTGCGACGCTTCCCGATGATCCCCGGCATCGACTTCGCCGGCGTGGTGGAAAACTCGACGCACAAGGATTTCAAGGAAGGCGACAAGGTCATTCTCAACGGCTGGGGCGTGGGCGAAACGCATCTGGGCGGCTATGCGCAGAAGGCGCGCGTGAAGGGCGACTGGCTGGTGCCTTTGCCGGCGGGCCTGAGCCCCGCCGAAGCGATGGCGATCGGCACCGCCGGCTATACGGCCATGCTCTGCGTCATGGCGCTCGAGCGGCACGGCATGACGCCCGATCGCGGGCCGGCGATCGTGACGGGCGCGGCGGGCGGCGTCGGCTCCGTCGCCATCGCCCTCCTCGCCAAACTCGGCTGGCATGTGATCGCCTCCACTGGGCGCGCGTCCGAAGAAGTCTATCTGCGCGGTCTCGGCGCAGCGGAGATCATCGACCGCGGCGAGCTGTCTGCGCCGGGCAAGCCGCTCGGCAAGGAGCGCTGGGCGGCCGGCGTCGACAGCGTCGGCTCGGTCACGCTGGCCAATCTGCTGGCGCAAACGAAATACGGCGGTGCCGTCGCGGCCTGCGGGCTGGCGCAAGGGATGGATCTGCCAGCGACCGTCGCGCCGTTCATCCTGCGCGGCGTCTCGCTGCTCGGCGTCGACAGCGTCATGGCCCCGCAGGCGCTGAGACGCGAGGCGTGGCGTCGCCTCGCCAGCGATCTCGACCGCGCCAAGCTCGCCGCCATGACGACGACGATCAAGCTCGAGGAGACGCCGTCGGTCGCGTCGGAAATCCTCGCTGGCCGGACGCGCGGCCGGTTCGTCGTTTCGATCGGCTGATCCCCGCATATGGCGGGCCGCGGCGGAAAAGGGCGCGGCCTGCGCGGGTCGACCTAGATTTGGATCAAGGACACACCCACATTCGGGGGCGATGGTCTTCCGACAACTCGATCAAGGCGGGGAGTTATGAGCAGCGCATTCACACGCGAAAACGACGACAGCGAATCGATCGAGGACATCGGCGAACGCCCTGTCAGCCCTCATCGCAATCTCGTGACGCCCGAAGGCCTTGCTCAGATCGAACGTGAGCTGGAGGCCGCGCGGGTCGCGATGGCCAAGGGCGAGCATGACCGCGACCGTCGCGCGATCGCGCTGGCGGCGCGCGATCTGAACTACTGGAGCGCGCGGCGCGCGAACGCCGAACTCGTGCATCCGATCGCCGACAAGGGCGAAGTTCGCTTCGGCCATACGGTCGTGGTCAAGACGACCAAGGGCGAGACCGAGACGTTCAAGATCGTCGGCGAGGACGAGGCGGAGCCGGCCAAGGGGCTGATCCCGCATGTCGCGCCGCTGGCCAAGGCGCTGATCGGCAAGGAAGTCGGCGACAAGGTCGAGGTCAAGCACGAGAAGGCGAAGATCGTCGAGATTCGCTGATTTCGCTATTCGCCCGCCAGCCTGCCCTTTTCTTTCGAAAGAAAGTTCCAGGCGTGGTCCATGAAGGCGCGCACGCGAGCCGCGCCTTTCAGATCGGCGTGCGTCAGCAGCCATAAGGCGTTCGGCGGCGGCGGCTTCGCGTCGAGAAGGGCCAACTCCTCCATCGCGTCCCCGACCACCCTCGGCAGGATCGCCAGACCGACGCCGGCGGCGGCCGCGTAGGCCGCGACGTGCATCGTGTTCGCGCGCGCGACCACGCGGGCGGCCGGCACGTTGCGACCGATCCAGATCGCCGCGTCGATTTCCTCCATCGGAGGTCCAAATCCGACGTAGAGCGCATCCGGCCCCAGGGCGTCGACCGCCGCGAGCGGCGACCCGGCCTTTGCGTAGATGCCCCAGGCCATCGGCCCGATCTTGCGGCCGACGAGCGTGTCGGGCGGCTCCGACGTCGCGCGTATGGCGATGTCGGCGTCGCGCCGCGAAAGGTTGAGCGACGCGTTGGACACGATCAGATCGACGCGAATATCCGGATAGGCGACGCGGAACGAGCCGAACATCGGCGCGAGAAGCGACGCGAACAGCGAATCCGTCGTGGTGACGCGCAGCTCGCCGCGTGGACGCTCGTCCTGCCCCGCCAGACGTCGCTCGAATTCGATCACGCCGTCCGACATGCGATTGGCGAGCGCCACCATCTCCTCGCCCGCCGCGGTCGGCGAATAGCCGCTGCGCGAGCGTTCGAACAACGGGCGGCCGATTTCGCCCTCGATCTGGCCAAGACGCCGGAAGACCGTGGAATGATTGAGGCCGAGCGCATCCGCTGCGCCGACCAGCGAACGCGCCTCCGCGATCGCCCGCACGAGGCGAAAATCATCCCAATTCATAGGCGATCCGCTCATTGCGATCCGTCCCCAAAAATCCGGCGTCCGTTTCGCGTCAATGGGCCATAACGCAGGCGAGACAAGTCGATCCTCTTCGATAAGCTTCGCTAAACCATTACCCTAATTGCCGTTTTTTTGACCTGCTCCTGCAAGATCTTATTTACGACGCCCGGTGCGTCGGCTTGTCGTTCAGTTTCGCGGTGCCGCAGCTCGACGCAGCCGATCCGCGATGGCTTCGCCCAATCCTTCTTCCGGGATCGGCGCAACTGCGATGCTGTCCACGCCCGAAGCGTCGAGACGCCGCAAATAGGCGTAGAGGCTCGCTGACGCTTCCACCAGATCGCCGGACGGCGACAGGTCCAGCGTCGGCTGTCCGGTTCGTTTGTGCAAGCGGCCTGCAAAATCCAAACCCGCTTCGCCGGGCCGCAGGTCCGACGCGCCGAGCCGCAGACGGGCGCGCGGCGCATAATGCGAGGCGAGCATGCCTGGCGCCTCGACCTTGCCGGCCTGGGGCGCGGCGAGCGGTCCGACCAGCGCCTCGATGCGCCCGCGGGCGACGCCGCCTGGCCGCAGCAGAACCGGCGGGCCGTCGAGGCACGCGACGATGGTCGACTCGAGTCCGACGTCCGTCGGCCCGGCGTCGAGCACCGCGTCGATCCGGTCCGCGAGATCCTCGAGCACGTGATCGGCCGTGACAGGGCTCACGCGACCGGAGCGATTTGCGGACGGCGCAGCCACCGGGCGACCGACCTCCGCGAGCAAGGCTTGCGCGACGGGATGAGCGGGCGCGCGCAGCGCGACGGTCGGCAATCCGGCGCGCGCGAGTTCGCAGACTGAAGCGCTGTCGGCGACCGGAACGACCAACGTCAGCGGTCCCGGCCAGAACGCCTGAGCCAGCCTGACGGCGTCCGGCGAAAACCGGCCTTGCCGCTCGGCCGCATCCAGCCCCGTCACATGGGCGATCAGCGGATTGAAACTCGGCCGCCCCTTGGCGGCGTAAATCTTCGCAACGGCCTCCGGCGAGGTCGCATCGGCGCCGAGCCCATAGACAGTCTCGGTCGCGAACGCCACCAGACCGCCGGAACGGATCAGGCGCGCGGCTTCCGCCACGCCTTCCGGCGTGGGCTCGAGGCGATGCGCCTTGATGTGAGATTGCGAAGTTCGATCCAAGGGGTCTCTTTGCGGCTCGCCGGCCTTCGGTTTATATATCAACCATTGTTCGCGATCCGCCCTCGACGTTCGGCTGTGCTGCGTCGGCGGCAAGGCGGGTGTATCAGAACGACGGACGATTGCGGGAGGAACCTATGACATATCGCGCGCCTGTCGCCGACATGCTTTTCGCCATGAAACACGCCGCCGGGCTGCAGGACGGCGTCGATCGGGGCTATTACGCCGATCTCGCGGACGGGGCCGCCGAGGCGCTGCTCGACGAAGCCGCGAAATTCGCGGAGAACCGCCTCGCGCCGATCAATCGCAACGGCGACCTCACGCCGGCCAAGCTCGTCGACGGCGCCGTCAAGACGTCGCCCGGCTGGCGCGAGGCCTATCAGCATTGGATCGAGGGCGGCTGGAACGCCGTGACCGCGACGCCGGATTTCGGCGGGATGGGTCTGCCGCACCTCATCAATGCGGCCTGCACGGAGATGTGGAACTCGGCCAACATGGCCTTTGCGCTCTGCCCGCTGCTGGGCTTCGGCGCGATCGACGCGGTCGAATCGCACGCCAGCGAAGAATTGAAGTCGATCTATCTCGCCAAGATGATTTCGGGCGAGTGGACGTCGACGATGAACCTGACCGAGCCCTCTGCGGGCTCGGATCTGTCGGCCATGCGGACGCGCGCGGAACGGCAGCCCGACGGCTCCTACAGGATCACGGGCTCCAAGATATTCATCACCTACGGCGACCACGACATGACGGACAACGTCGTGCATCTCGTGCTCGCCCGTCTGCCGGACGCGCCGCCCGGCACCAAGGGCATTTCGCTGTTCCTAGTGCCGAAGTTCCTCGTCAATGCGGACGGCTCTCTCGGCGCGCGCAACGACGTGCATTGTGCGAGCCTCGAACACAAGCTCGGCATCCACGGGTCGCCGACGTGCGTCATGGCGTACGGCGACAAGGGCGGCGCAATCGGCTGGCTGATCGGGCAGGAGAACAAGGGCCTCGCCTGCATGTTCACGATGATGAACTCGGCGCGCCTGTCGGTTGGTCTGCAAGGCGTGGCGCTGTCGGAGCGCGCGACGCAACACGCGCTCGCCTACGCGCGCGAACGCAAACAGGGGCGCGCGCCGAACTCCACGTCGCCCGCCGGCGCGATGGACGCCATCGTCCATCATCCCGACATTGCGCGCACGTTGATGACGATGCGCGCGACGACGGACGCCGTACGCGCCATCTGCTATGCGACCGCCGGCGCGCTCGACCGCTCGCATCGGCTGAGCGATCCGGCCGAAAAGAAGAAGGCCGCCGAACGCAACGCGCTGCTGACGCCGATCGCCAAGGCTTTTTCGACCGACGTCGGCAACGAGGTCGCCTCGATGGGCGTGCAGGCGCACGGCGGCATGGGCTTCATTGAAGAGACGGGCGCCGCCCAGTTCATGCGCGACGTGCGCATCGCCGCGATTTATGAAGGCACGAACGGCATCCAGGCGATCGACCTCGCCACGCGCAAACTGCCGCTGTCGGGCGGCGAAACGGTGCGTGCGGAGATCGCGGATATGCGTGCGACCGTCGAGAAACTGCGCGGCTCGAACGCGCCGGAATTGACCGATATGGCGAAACCGCTCGGCGACGCCGTCGAATCGCTTGCGCGCGCGACGGACTACATGCTGAACGCGGTCGGCTCAGCGCCGGCCGACGCGCTCGCGGGCGCGACGCCGTATCTGCGGCTGTTCGGTCTGGCGCGCGGCGGCACGCTGCTCGGCGAGATCGCGCTCGCCGCCCATCGCGAGGGCGCCGCCGAAGCGCCGAACGCGGCGCGCATCGCCAGCGCACGTTTCTTCGCGCGCAACCTCGCCACCGGCGCGGGCGGATTGGAGGAGGCCGTCGTCGAAGGCGCAGACACCGTCAGCGAAGCGGCGGCGCTGCTGGCGGCGGGATGAACGCGCAGAGCGTAACACGCAGGCGAGCGCGAGGGCTCGCGACCGGGAGAATCGAATGACCGCAGACGCATTGATTTCCACCGCCGACGGCGTGATGCGCATCACGATGAACCGATCCGCAAAAAAGAACGCGCTGACCGGGCCGATGTACGACGCCATGACGGCGGCGATGGAGCAGGCCGACGCGTCTGACGACATTCGCGCCATCGTGCTCGAAGGCTCGGGCGGATCGTTCACCGCCGGCAACGACCTCGCCGACTTCCTCGCCACGGCCACGCGCGGCGAAGAAAACCGCGCGGGTTATTTCATCCGCAAGATCGCGACGCTGGATACCCCCATCGTCGCGGCGGTCGACGGGGTCGCAGTCGGCGTCGGTACGACGCTGCTGTTTCACTGCGATCTCGTCTACGCCACGCCGGCGGCCAAATTCCGCATGCCCTTCCTCGATCTCGGCCTGGTGCCGGAGGCCGCATCCTCGATCCTCGCGCCCGCGCGGTTCGGCATGGCGAAGGCGAGCCAGTACATCCTGCTCGCCGAAGCCTTCGGGCCGCAGGAGGCCGAGGCGCTCGGCCTCGTCAACGCGATCGTCGCGCCCGACGCCTTGGCCGACACGGCCATGGAGGCGGCCCGCAAACTCGCAGCGAAACCGCCTGCGGCGTTGCGCGCGGCGCGCCGGCTGATGCGCGGCGACCGCAAGGACATCGTCGCGGCCATGGATCGGGAGACGGTCGCTTTCGCAGAGGCGCTTCGGTCGGACGAGGCCAAGGCCGCGTTCATGTCCTTCCTGAACAAGGCCAAGGGCTGAGGGGCGTCAGGCCGCCGAGAATATTTCGTTGACGGCCGCCTGCGCGGGCCGGGCGTTGGCGATATGGCCGAAATTGACGAGCTGTTCGGTCGAATCGAGCAGGCGACGCAAGTTGGCGACCCATTCGGCGCAGAGGCCGGCGATCTGCTCGCCGCCGTCGCTCGCGCCGACCGCGACAGCCGAGGCGATGGCCGAGACCGCGGCGACGCCGCTCTCGGCGAGTTTTTCGACGGACGCTTCGAAGATCGCGCGGAACGTCGGCTCCAGGCGCGTGTACGCGCGCAGGGCTTCCTCGCTGCCGGGCAGCGGCGACTGCATGAAATAGGCGCGATAGCTCGCCGGACGCCAGGCTGCGATGTCGTCGGCGAGCTCCGGCATGGTCGGGAGAAGCTCGATCAACATCAGGATTTCGTTGTAGACGTTGAGAAAGTCGTTCGCGAGGCCGGACGCCGGGTTAACGAGGGCGGCCGCGCGCGCTTCCACCGTATCGGCGCATTCATGCGCAAAGTCGGCATTGGCTTCGTCGTTGAAAGACATAGCGTCGTCAGAGCCCTCGGCATTCGACACTAGCCACGAAATCGATAACAAGACCTTTCAAAATCAGGAGGATCGAGACGTATGTGCGGGCGCTACGCCATCACCCTGCCCCCCGAGGCGATGCGCCGCGTCTTTGCCTATGTCGAACAGCCCAACTTTCCGCCGCGCTACAACGTGGCGCCCACGCAGCCCGCGCCCATCGTGCGCATGGCCGCGGGCGCCCGGCATTTCGGCCTCGTGCGGTGGGGTTTCCTGCCGGGCTTCGTCAAGGATCCCAAGACCTTTCCGCTCATCATCAACGCCCGTGCGGAAGGAATCGAGACCAAGCCGAGCTTCCGCGCGGCGATGCGACGGCGACGCTGCCTGTTCATCGCCGACGGCTGGTACGAATGGCGCCGGACGAGCGACGCGCGCGGCAAGATGGTTAAGCAACCGTTTCTTCTGCGCGCACGGGACCATGGGCCGCTCGGCTTCGCCGGACTCTACGAAACATGGTCAGACCCGCAAGGCGGCGAGATCGAGACCGGCTGCATCGTCACGACATCGGCGAATTCAGCCACGGTGGCGATCCACGACCGAATGCCGGCGGTCGTCGCGCCGGCGGATTTCGACGCATGGCTCGACTGTTCGGACGAGACGACCGGGCGCGCCGCCGCGTTGCTGAAACCCGCGCCCGACGACACGATCGAATTTTTCGAAGTTTCGTCGCAGGTGAATTCTTACAAGAGCGACGGGCCGGAGCTGCAAGCGCCGGTCGGCCGGCCGATTCATCAATGATGCGAGAGAAGCAGCCGCATCACAGACGCATGAGTTGGTCTTTGAAGGCCCCCGCCAGCGAGGCGATCGTCGACGCGGCGAAGCGGTCGGCAGGATAGGTTATCGCGAAGGCCGTCTCGTGCGGTCTGGCGACATAGGTCATGGTCACGTCGCGGCCGCACGGCGCGGTCTCCAGCCCCACGCTTTCGACATCGACGCCGGCGATCGCGACCCGCGCCCCCGGCGGCTTATGCATCATGCCGGAGATGCCGAAGGCGTCATGCCGCAAGCCGCTCAGCGGTCCAAACAGGACTTGCGGAAATCCCGGCGTTCCCTGCGCGGGCGCCCCGCCGATCGACCTCCAGTCCGGGGCCAGCGTGAAGATCGGAAAATCCTGACGCAGCGCCATTTCCTGCATTTCCCGGCTGACCGAACGAACGCCCTCGTTCAGGGACGCCGCCCGCGCAAGGGCGCTGTCGATAGGATAGGCGACCGCAAGATCGCCCAACATTTCCGAAAATTCGCGGCGATGCCGTCGCGAGAATGGAATGCTCACAGACAGTCTGTCTTGCCGGCTCCATGCCGATATCGCGCGCAGGAAGATTGCGAGCAACGTGGCGAAAGGCGTAACGCCGAGCGCCTGCGACGTAGCAGCGAGCCGTTCGGTTTCGCGCGCTCCTGCCTCGATGCGCAGCAGGCCTCCCGTCTCGATCGTATCGTCGCGCGGCGGCCTGTCGTAAGGCAGCGCCGCGAGCGTCGGCGAAGGCGGTTGTCTCACCCGCCAGAATTCGCGCTGCGCCGCGCCTTCTTCGGAAGCGAGGAACCTTTCTTCCCAGTCGACATAATCGGAGAACAATGGCCCGCCGCCGCCCGGGGACGCTACGCCGCCGCCGAAATACGAGAGCATGATGTCGTTGACGAGAATCTCCATGCTGCCGCCGTCGGCAAGGAGATGGGAGACCTGCGAAGCAATCAGCGTCGAGCCGTCGTCGACTGGATAGACACGCAGCGCAACCAACGGCTCCTGGAAGGACTCGAAGCCGCGCCAGGCGTCCGACCGTGCGGCGGCCAAAGCCTCCTCGCGCAAATGCCGGCGGGTCGGCGCGCCGGACAATGCGAATTCCGACGTCGGCAGAGTGTCGACGCGAAGCGAACCGCCAACATCGCGAAATACCGAACGCGCTTCGACGTACTTGCCCATCGTGGCGCGGAAAGCGCGTTCGAGAACCGACAGATCGACCGGCGCATGGACGACAAACGCCGTGGAAATCGTCCAATGCCGCCAAACGGCGTCGCGCGGGCGTGCGTTCACGACGCTGAATATACGCATCTGCTTCGCAGACGCCGCGTCGTGCGGTCTTTCTATTTCCATGCGCCCACTTCAACTCGCGCGCTACGGACAGATTAGCCCGCCTGTCGGCAATCGCCTACGGGGCGGTCAAGTCTCTCCGTCCGCTTTGTCGTATTCGATTGGCGGACCAGAGCCCAGCGCCAAATCGCCGCAAGCGGATTCGGAGAGTGCGCGACCGCACCAGAAGCGGGCGTGCGTTTCAGCTCTTCGCAAGCCCTGTCGACCGACCGATTGCTAGCGCGACAACAACCCCTTTTTCGTTCGAGCGCGCGCCGCGCGACGAAACACGCCGACGACCTCGACATGCGCGGAATAGCGAAACTGGTCGACGGGCGTCGCGTGCTCGAGCGCATAGCCGCCCTCGACCAGAATTTTCGCGTCGCGCGCGAAGGTTTGCGGATTGCAGGACACGCCAACGACGAGCGGGACGTCGGACGTCGCAAGCTCGCGCGCCTGCCCCTCCGCGCCCGCGCGCGGCGGATCGAAGACGACGGCGTCGTAACTTGCAAGTTCGGCGTGCGTCAGAGGACGCTTGAACAAGTCGCGCGCCTCGACCGTCGCGCGGCGCAAGCCGGTCGCGCTGCGCGCGGCCTTCGACAGGGCGGCGAGCGCCGCGGCGTCGTGTTCGACGGCGTGGACCTCCGCGCGTTCAGCCAGCCGCAATGCGAAGGTTCCGACGCCCGCGAAGAGGTCGGCGGGTCTGCGAGCTGACCCTATTTCCGCAAGCACGAGATCGGCCAAGGCGGCTTCCCCTGCTTCCGTCGCCTGCAGAAAGCCGCCGGCTGGCGGCATGACTTGCGCACGGCCGACCGCAAGGTGCGGCTGACGCCGTTCGATCAAGGTCACGCCGTGGTTGGACAGGCGGGCGAGGTCCCGCGCACTGGCGATGGCGATCAATTCCTGTGTCAGGGCGAAGTCGAGCGGACCGCTGCCGCGCAGATCGACATCAAGCCCCGCCGACGTCGCCGTCACGGCGATGTCGAGCGGCTTGCCGAGCGAGGCGAGCGCTTCGGCCAATTCGCGCGCCGCGCGCGGAGCGCCAGCGAGGGCGGGCGCAAAGAGTGGGCAAGCGTCGATCTCGACCAGCGCATGCGTGCGCGCCCGCATGAAGCCGACCGCGACTCGCCCGCGCGCGTCCGCGCGCGCATGAAACACGGCGCGGCGGCGGCCCGCGCCATGCGCGTCGACCGTCGCGCGCACCTCCGTTTCGATCCGCGCTGCGCGCAGGGCGTCGACCAGAAGATCGCGTTTCCAGTCGAGATAGGCGGCGTGGCGCAGGTTCTGCACGACGCAACCGCCGCACTCCCCGAACAAAGGACAGATCGCTTCGACGCGATCAGCGGACGGTTCGAGGATCTCGACCAGACGTCCGCGCTCGCCGTCGACTTCGGCGAGAACGATTTCTCCGGCCAGCGCATAGGGAACGAAGACGAGACCGCGCGAGGTCCGTGCGACGCCCTCGCCGCGCGCGCCGAGACGCTCGATCTTCAGACGGGCGTTGAGATCAATTCGGTCTTTGCTCATGGCCGCTCGGCCCCAAGCAAGAACTCGCGATTGCCGTCGCCGCCTTCGATCGGCGAAGGAATGAGGCCGACGACGCGCCAGCCGAGATCCGTGACAAGTCTTTCGATCTTCGCGCACACGGCGGCGCGGACCGTGGCGTCGCGCACGATCCCCTTCCTCACATGCGCCGGCCCCGCCTCGAACTGCGGCTTGACCAGCGCGACGAGCTTCGCGGTCGGCGCAGCAAGGGCGAGGACATGCGGCAGAACGCGGTCGAGAGAAATGAAACTGACATCGACGACGATCAGAGCCGGCGGCGCGCCGAGTCTCTCAGGGCCGAGCTGGCGTGCGTCGGTCTTCTCCAACGACGTCACGCGCGCGTCGGCGGCGATCCTTGGATGCAGCTGCGCATGGCCGACATCGACGCAGACGACGCTCCTGGCGTCGCGCGACAGGAGAACGTCCGCGAACCCTCCCGTCGAGGCGCCGACGTCGAGGCAATGCAGGCCGCGTGGATCGATAGAAAAAGCGTCGAGCGCGGCTGCGAGCTTTACGCCGCCGCGCGACACCCATTCGTATGGCGCGCGCGCGTCGATCCGCGCTTCGGGCGATACGGGTTCGGAGGGCTTATCGACCGCCCGCCCATCGACGGACACGAGCCCCGCTTCGATCGCCTCGCGCGCCTTGGCGCGACTGGCGAACAGGCCACGCTCGACGAGAGCGACGTCGATGCGGGTCATGGCGCGCAATCAGCCAAGCGCAGCGCTCAGCGCCGCCGCCGTCGCCGCCAGTTCCTTGTCCTCGGCGCGCGGCGGAGGACGGAAGGTGATCTTCTCTTCGGCGATGGCGCGGCGCGACGTGATGTCGTCGCGCTCGAATACGGGCAGCACATGGGCGTGCGCATGCGCAATGTCGAAGCCCATGAAGGCGAAACCGGCGCGCTCGACGCCGTAGATGGACTTCACGGCGCGGGCGAGTTTCTGGCCGAGCGCGACAATGTCGCCGGCAAGTTTCTCCGGCATATCGTCGAAATATTCGTGATGCGCGCGCGGCACGATCAGGGTGTGGCCCGGCCGGATCGGATGAATGTCGAGAAAGGCGACGAGATCGTCCGTCTCGCACACGCGATGGGATGGAATTTCGCCGCGCGCGATCGCACAAAACAAGCAGTTCTGCATGGAACTCCCCTCGCTCCGGGGCAGCCCGTCACGCGATCAGGACGCGCGCAGCGCCTTTTTCGTCGCCGAGCGCGGCGAGCGCTTTGGCGACGATACCCCTGGAGTCGAGACCGGCCGCCGCGTACATCTTTTCGGGCGAGTCGTGGTCGATATAGGCGTCCGGCAGGGTCATCGTGCGCACCTTGAGGCCGCGGTCGAGCAGGCCGTCCTCGGCCAGAAGATGCAGCACATGGGCGCCGAAACCGCCGATCGAGCCCTCCTCGACGGTGATCAGCACCTCGTGGTTGGCGGCCAGCCGGCGCAGCAGCGCGCGATCGATCGGTTTGGCGAAGCGCGCGTCAGCGACCGTCGTCGAGAACCCGCGTGCGGACAGGTCCTCGGCGGCGACCAGCGCATCGGCCAAGCGCGTGCCGAGCGAGAAAATCGCGATCTTCGACCCTTCGCGCAGGATGCGACCCTTGCCGATTTCGAGGACTTCGCCGCGCGCCGGCATCTCGACGCCGACGCCCTCGCCGCGCGGATATCGGAAAGCGATCGGGCCTTCGTCATAGGCGGCCGCGGTCGCCACCATATGCACGAGTTCCGCCTCGTCCGCCGCCGCCATGATCGCCATATTGGGCAAGCAGCCGAGATAGGCGAGATCGAAGGCGCCCGCGTGGGTCGGACCGTCGGCGCCGACGAGGCCGGCGCGGTCCATGGCGAAGCGCACAGGCAGCTTCTGCAAGTCCACGTCGTGGCACACCTGGTCGTAGCCGCGCTGCAGGAAGGTCGAGTAGATCGCGCAGAAGGGCTTGTAGCCTTCCGTCGCCAGGCCCGCCGCGAAGGTCACGGCGTGCTGCTCGGCGATGCCGACGTCGAAGGTGCGGTCGGGAAAAGCCTTGCCGAACAGGTCGAGCCCGGTGCCCGACGGCATAGCCGCCGTGATCGCCACGATCTTGTCGTCACGGCGGGCTTCGGCGATCAGGCTCTCGGCGAAAACCTTGGTGTAGGCAGGCGCATTGGCCTTCGGCTTGACCTGCGCGCCGGTGACGACGTCGAACTTGTTGACGCCATGATACTTGTCGGCGGACGCCTCGGCCGGCGCGTAGCCCTTGCCCTTCTGCGTGACGACATGGACCAGAACCGGGCCGGTCTGCATGTCGCGCACATTCTTCAGCACAGGCAGGAGATGGTCGAGATTGTGACCGTCGATGGGACCGACGTAATAGAAGCCGAGCTCCTCGAACAAAGTGCCGCCGGTGACGAAGCCGCGGCCGAACTCTTCGGCCTTCTTGGCGCGCTCGTAGAGCGCCCGCGGCAAGTGGCTGGCGATCTGCTTGACCGTCTCGCGGATCGACACGTAGCGACCCGACGCCAGACGGGCGAGGTAAGCCGACATGGCGCCGACCGGCGGCGCGATCGACATGTCGTTGTCGTTGAGGATGACGATCAGCCGCTCCTTGCGCGCGCCCGCGTTGTTCATGGCCTCGTAGGCCATGCCGGCGGACATCGAGCCGTCGCCGATGACGGCGATGACGTTGTTGCGGCCGTGCGACAGGTCGCGCGCCACGGCCATGCCGAGACCGGCGGAGATCGACGTCGAGGAATGGGCGGCGCCGAAGGGGTCGTATTCGCTCTCGGATCGCTTCGTAAAGCCGGAGAGCCCGCCGCCCTTGCGCAGGGTGCGGATGCGGTCCCGGCGGCCGGTCAGGATCTTGTGCGGATAGGCCTGGTGGCCGACATCCCAGATCAGGCGGTCGCGCGGCGTATCAAAAACGCGATGGAGCGCGACGGTCAGCTCCACAACGCCGAGGCCCGCGCCGAGATGGCCGCCGGTCACGGAAACGGCGTCGATCGTCTCGGCGCGCAATTCGTCGGCGACCTGACGCATGTCGTGCTCGGGAAGCGTACGCAGGTCTTCCGGCGTGTTGATCTGATCGAGCAGAGGTGTCTTCGAGTTCGTCACAACAGTCCCATAGCCCGGAAATCGCGTCGTCTTCGGACGGCCGCGCGCCGACGTCGGGCTACGCGTGACCGAAGGTTCCGTTTACACCAGATCAATATGGCGCTGCAATGCGCGGGCTCCAGCGCCAAAAGCTTGGACTTTGCCATTAAATTCACGCCGATAGCGCTGCTTGCGCTATATTGTCCGCATATTCGAACCCGGAGACGCGCGATGCCAGATCCGGCGCCCCCCGCCCAATCCCGCCAGCACAGCCTCGGAGAGGCGATCGTTCGCCTGCGCCACAAATGGGGGTGGTTCGTCGCTTTCGGAGCGCTGACAGCGGCCTTGGGCGTCGCGACGCTCGGCTATCTGGTCGTCGTCGGCACGATCGCCTCCGTCTACATGATCGGGATCGCGATGATCCTGGTCGGCGGCGCGGAAATCGGCCTCGGCCTCAGCGCCAGAAGCTGGGGCTGGACGGCCGCCCTGATCCTGCTCGGGCTGTTCTATGTCGTCGCGGGCGCCTTCGCGCTGGCCCAGCCTCTGGTCGCAGCGGCCGCGTATACGCTGCTGCTCGGCGCGGCGCTCGTCGTGACGGGCGCGGCGCGGATTGTCGCAGCT
Source organism: uncultured Rhodoblastus sp. (assembly GCA_964634325.1). Lineage (GTDB taxonomy): Bacteria > Pseudomonadota > Alphaproteobacteria > Rhizobiales > Beijerinckiaceae > JAJXWB01. The sequence continues at coordinate 110,946 of CAZWJF010000010.1, read as the reverse complement.
TTCCGGCTACCGGCCGGCCATAAGGCGTTGCTTGGCTTCGCCGGCGCGATCACGGCGCTGCTTGGCGCGATGATTTTGGCCAGCTGGCCGGCCTCCGGTCTCTTCGTGCTTGGAACACTGCTCGGAATTGACCTAACTTTTTACGGAATCAGCTGGATTGCGTTCGGCATGCGGCTCAAGTCCCTGTAAACCCGTTTGCGCGCCCGCAATTGATTGCGGGCGCTCTTTGCTCCAATAGAAATGCGGGATTTTCGCGCGCGATTCCGGCGCGCCTCCTCGATTCGAGGGCTGCGCCCTTACACCTGAAGGCGGTCTCACATGACGAAATGGGTCTACACCTTTGGCGACGGCAAAGCCGAAGGCGAGAGCGGCATGAAGAATCTGCTGGGCGGCAAGGGCGCCAACCTCGCCGAAATGGCCAATCTCGGCCTGCCAGTCCCTCCCGGCTTCACGATCACGACCGAGGTCTGCACCTATTTCTACGCGCACGAGCGCTCCTACCCGGCGGAGCTCGTCGCGCAGGTGGACGCAGCGCTGGCCCATGTCGGCAAGCTGACCGGCCGCGAATTCGGCAACCAGACCAATCCCCTGCTCGTCTCGGTGCGGTCCGGCGCGCGCGCCTCGATGCCCGGCATGATGGACACGGTGCTCAATCTCGGCCTCAACGACGCCACCGTCGGCGCCCTGGCGGAGGGCGCGGGCAACGAGCGCTTCGCTTTCGACTCCTATCGCCGCTTCATCCAGATGTATTCGAACGTGGTGCTCGACCTCGATCATCACAATTTCGAGGACGCGCTGGAGTTCTACAAGGAAAGCAAGGGACTCTCGCTCGACACGGATCTGTCCGCCGACGACTGGCGGCATGTGATCGGCGAGTACAAGAAGATCGTTGAGCGGGAGAGCGGCAAGCCGTTCCCGCAGGACCCGCGCGAGCAGCTTTGGGGCGCGATCGGCGCGGTGTTCTCGTCCTGGATGAACCAGCGCGCGAACACCTATCGCCGGCTTCACGATATTCCCGAGAGCTGGGGCACAGCCGTCAACGTGCAGGCCATGGTGTTCGGCAACATGGGCGACAGTTCGGCCACAGGCGTCGCCTTCACGCGCAATCCCTCGACCGGCGTGAAGGAGCTCTACGGCGAGTTCCTGATCAACGCGCAGGGCGAAGACGTGGTGGCCGGCATCCGTACGCCGCAAAACATCACGGAAGCCGCGCGGATCGCCGCGAAATCCGACAAGCCGTCGATGGAGACGGCCCTGCCGGAGGTGTTCCAGGAATTTTCGCGCTTCACGAGACTCCTCGAGACGCATTATCGCGACATGCAGGACCTCGAATTCACCGTCGAGCGCGGCAAGCTTTGGATGCTGCAGACCCGAAACGGCAAGCGCACCGCCAAGGCCGCCCTGCACATCGCGATCGAAATGGCCAACGAGGGACTCATCACGCGCGAGGAGGCCATCGCGCGCGTCGAACCGGCCTCGCTCGACCAACTGCTGCATCCCACGATCGACCCGAAGGCCGAACGCAAGATCGTGGCGACCGGTCTGCCGGCCTCGCCCGGCGCCGCCTGCGGCGAGATCGTGTTCAATTCGGACGAGGCCGAACAACTCAAGGCGGCCGGCCACAAGGTCATTCTGGTGCGCGTCGAGACGAGCCCGGAAGACATCCACGGCATGCACGCCGCAGAAGGCATTCTGACCACGCGCGGCGGCATGACGTCGCACGCGGCGGTCGTGGCGCGCGGCATGGGCAAGCCCTGCGTGTCCGGCGCCGGCTCTCTGCGCGTCGACTACGCCGCCGGCACGATGCGCGTCGGACCGAAGGTGTTCAAGAAGGGCGACATCGTCACCATCGACGGCTCCGCCGGCCAGGTGATCGACGGCGCGGTCAACATGCTGCAACCCGAGCTCTCTGGCGACTTCGCCGTCTTGATGGAATGGGCCGACGCCGTCCGGCATCTGAAGGTGCGCACCAACGCCGACACGCCGGCGGATGCGCGCACGGCGCGCCAGTTCGGCGCAGAGGGCATCGGATTGTGCCGCACAGAGCACATGTTCTTCGAGGGCGACCGCATCGTCGCCGTGCGCGAGATGATCCTCGCCGACGACGAGAAAGGTCGTCGCGCCGCGCTTGAAAAGCTTCTGCCGATGCAGCGCGGCGATTTCGCAGCGCTGTTCGAGATCATGCACGGCCTGCCCGTGACGATCCGTCTGCTCGATCCGCCGCTGCACGAGTTCCTGCCGCATACGGACGAGGAAATCGCGGAAGTCGCGCAGAGCATGGGCGCGGACGCCGCGAAACTGAAGGCGCGCGCGCAGGAATTGCACGAGTTCAATCCGATGCTCGGATTCCGCGGCGTACGCATCGCCATCGCCTATCCGGAAATCGCGGAAATGCAGGCGCGCGCGATCTTCGAGGGCGCGGTCGAGGCGTCGAAACAGACGGGCAAGATCGTGCATCCGGAAGTGATGGTGCCGCTCGTCATGACCAAGGCCGAGCTGGATCTGATCAAGGCGCGCATCGTCGCCATGGCCGAGACGGTGGCCAAGGAAACGGGCGTGACCATTCCCTACACCGTCGGCACGATGATCGAATTGCCGCGTGCGGCGTTGCGCGCAGGCGACATCGCCGAAAGCGCCGAGTTCTTCTCGTTCGGCACCAATGATCTGACGCAGACGACGCTCGGCATTTCGCGCGACGACGCCGCCTCGTTCCTCGGGCCGTATACGGCCAAGGGCATCCTGCCGACCGATCCTTTCGTCACGATCGATCAGGAAGGCGTCGGCGAACTCGTCAAGATCGCCGCCGAACGCGGCCGCAAGACGCGGCCCGGCATGAAGCTGGGGATCTGCGGCGAGCATGGCGGCGATCCCGCTTCGATCGCCTTCTGCGAAAGCGCGGGGCTCGACTATGTGTCCTGCTCGCCCTATCGCGTGCCGATCGCGCGGCTGGCCGCCGCGCAAGCGGCGCTCCACGTCAAGGCGGCGAGCCAGGCCTAGGCCGGCGCGCCGCAGGAGGGCGCATGCGCGCTTTCTACTCGCATACGCAGACAGGCTGGCTCATGCGCCTGCTCGTGGTCGCGCCGGCGCCCTTCCTGCTCTTGCTCGGGCCGGCCGCGCGCGACCATCGCGCGATGCTCTTGCTGCTGCCCCTCGTGATCCTGTTTACGATCCTCGGCGTCCTGTTTTCGTCTCTGACGATCGAGGTCGACGATCAGGAACTGCGCTGGCGCTTTGGTCTTGGCGTCTGGCGCAAGAGCGTTGCGCTCGCCGATATCGTGATTGCGACGCCTGTGCGCAATCCCTGGTGGTATGGGCTCGGCATCCACCTGACGCCCTACGGCTGGCTCTACAACGTCGGAGGGCTCGACGCCGTGCAGGTCGTGTTGCGCGACGGGCGTCGGGTCCGGCTCGGCACGGACGAGCCGGACAGGTTGGCGCACGCTTTGGCGCCCCGCTGATGCGCCTGATAAACCATCTGCGATGAGCCATCGACCGCCCCCCTTCCCTTCCCTCGCCGCACTCCGCACGGACGGCAAGCGCGCTCTGGCCCGGGCGCTGGCGCTGATCGAAACCGCTCGCGGCACGGAAGCGCTCGCCGCCTTGCTCGATACGGCCGCCGCCGATCCGAAGGCGCATGTCGCCGGGCTTACCGGGCCGCCCGGCGTCGGCAAGTCGACATTGACCAATGCGCTGATCCGCGACTGGCGCGGGAAAAATGAAACTGTCGGCGTGATCGCCGTCGACCCCTCGTCGCGGGCCACGGGCGGAGCGTTGCTCGGCGACCGCGCGCGGCTTTCGACCGATCCCGAAGACAAGGGAGTGTACGTGCGTTCGATGGCCGCGCGCGACCGGCTCGGCGGCCTGTCCGACGATACCGTCGCTGCGGTCGCTCTGATGCGCGCGATCTTCGACCGCGTTCTGGTCGAGAGCGTCGGCATCGGCCAGTCGGAAGCCGACATCTCCTTCGCCGCTGACACGGTCGTGCTGTGCGTGCAGCCGGGCTCGGGCGACAGCCTGCAATTCATGAAGGCCGGCGTGATGGAGCTGCCGGACATCGTCGTCGTGACGAAAGCGGATATGGGCGAGGTCGCCAAACGCGCGCGCTCGGAAGTGGAAGGCGCGCTGACGCTGTTCAATCGCGACGACGAATGGGTTCCGCCGGTCGTGCTCGTCGCGGCGCCGACCGGCGCCGGCCTTGGCGACCTTCATGCTGCGATCGACGCCCATCGCGCGCATCTCGGCGACAAGCGGCTGGCGGCGCGTCGCCGCACGCAGGAAGACACCTGGGTCGCGGAAAGCGTTCGCGCGCGTTTCGGAACCGAAGGCGTGGCCGCGACGAAGCGGCTTCGGATTGACGCCGCCGGCCCATTCGGGCGCGAGCGCGCAATCGCGGCCCGGCTCGCGGCGGCTCTTGCGAGGGCGGACGCATGAGTCTCGCTTCGCTCGCCCTGTTCCTGTCGGTCTACGCGCTCGCCGTCGTCACGCCGGGGCCCGCGGTTGCGGCCATTGTCGCGCGCGCGGCGCGCAGCGGAGTACGGGGCGCTGCGCCCTTCATCGCCGGCGTCGTACTCGGCGACATGGTCTGGCTCGCCTGCGTCGTGCTCGGCCTGTCGACGCTGGCGCAGAACATGGAAGGTCTGTTCGTCGTCATCCGTTATGCCGGCGCGGCCTACCTCGCCTATCTCGCGTGGAAATTGTGGACTGCGCCCGTCGAGAATGCAGAAGCGCCCGCCGCCACGCGCGGCGAGGGGTTGCGCGCCGTCCTCGGCGGATTGTCGCTGACGCTCGGCAATCCCAAGGTGATGGTGTTCTTCCTGGCGATCCTGCCGAGCGTGATCGACGTCGGCGGAATCGGCCGCATCGCTTTCGTCGAACTGCTCGCCTGCATCGCCGTCGTCCTGGGTTCGACGATGTTCGCCTACGCCACGCTCGCCGCGCGCGCCGGCCGCTTCGTGTCGCACCCGTCGCGCGTCCGGCTGCTCAATCGCGCGACCGGCGGGGTGATGGCGGGCGCTGCTGCGGCGATCGTCGCGCGATCCTGATCGTTGCGATCTATTCTACGGTCGCCGGCTCGGCGGCGGTCGTCGGCGGCGAATGTCTGCGCCAGACGATATAGGCGAGCAGCGCCACGGGTATGCCGATCAGCGACGTGCCGATGAAGAAATGTTCGAAGCCGACGCGCTCGACAATGAAGCCCGAAGCGCCGGCGAGAAAGCTGCCGGGCAGCGCGCAGAGCGAAGTCAGCAGCGCGTATTGGCTGGCGGCCAGTTCGGTCGACGACAATTCCGACATGTAGGTGATGAGCACGACCTGCGCGAAGGCGTAGGCGAAGCCCTCGATGCTGACGGCGATCACGAAGGCGAGGTAGTCGCTCTGTCCTTCCGCAGCGAGCCAGGCGAGCGACAGGTGCGAGGCGGAGCCCGCGATCGTGCCGATCAGCAATGTCGTCATGAGTCCCAGCTTGCGGACGACGAAGGTCGCGAAGAACGTGCCGCCGAGCGCGATCCAGAAGCCGAACAGTTTCGTGACGGTGGCGATTTCGGTGTCGGAAATGTGCAGGCTCTTGAACAAGGGCATCGCCATGGCGCTCGTCAGATAGCCAGGCATGCGAAAGCCGGCGATCAGCAGCAGGATCGGGATGGCCCATGGCCCGAGCCGCGTGACGAGTTCCTTGATCGGGGCGATGACCGTGGCGACGAAGCCCGGATGCTCGTGCTTTGCATGCAGATCGGATTCGGGCTCAGGCGCGACGAAAGCGGCGACCGAGCCCACCGAGATGAGAGCGGCCATGCAGAGATAGGCGGCGCGCCAGCCGAATTTGTCCGCGACGATCAGAGCGCCCGCGCCAGCCGCCAGCGTGCCGACGCGATAGCCCGCCTCCATGAAGGCGGTCATCATGGATTGCTTGTGCGCCGGCGCCGCCACGATGCGCCAGCCGTCGATGGTGACGTCCTGCGTCGCACCGGCGAAACCGAGCGCCAGAGAGAACGCGACTGTCCACCAGATGACATGCGCGGGATCGCCGAAGGCGACGCCGATCAGCGCGAGGATGATCGCGATCTGCGACACGACGATCCAGGCGCGCCGGCGCCCGAGGAGGCCGGCGAGCGCGGGAGGGTCGTATTTGTCGAGAAAGGGCGCCCAGATGAACTTGAACTTGTAGGCGATCGTCAGTTCGGCGAGCAGGCCGATCGTATGCAGCGGAACGCCCGCCTCCGACAGCCACGCCGACTGCGTCGAATAAACCAGCAGATAGGGAATGCCCATGGAGAACCCGAGCGCCGTCATCGCGGCGTAGCGGCGGTCCTCGCGCAAATGGGCGAGCCAGGATCTGTTCGGCGAATCGTCTTGCATGGGCTGTTCGACGGGTGGAGCGCGCGGGATTATGGATCGGCGGCCGAATCAGGAAAAGTGACGAAGGTCGGCCGCAACGACCGCCGCTCGCCTTCGCCGGGCCGTCGCTATAAACTTCGACGATGCCCGCCCCGGACGCCCCTTCGCGCGACGCTTTGGCCGCCGCGCTTGATTTCTACCGGCATGTCGGCGTCGATATCGCGATCGACGAGACGCCGCGCGACTGGTTCGCGGAGACGCAAGTCGACGCGACAGAGCGCGACCTGCCGCCGAACCGGGAGCCCCGCGAGCGCGCGGGACGCCCGACTGGCGCTGCGGGGCTCGAGGAGCGGTCACGTCGCGAACGCTTGCGCGACGACGGCCCGCGCGATCGGCCCCGCGCTGCGCCGCCGGCCCTGCCTGAAGCCTCGCGGCCGCTCAATCCGGCGCTGGCCGCGGACGCTGCGGCCGTCGCGGCTTCCGCGACACAGCGGGCGGCCGCCGCGCAAGACCTCGATCAGCTTCGCGCTGCGCTCGACGCCTTCGAAGGCTGCGCCCTCAAGACGACCGCCACCCAGCTCGTGTTCGAGGACGGCGCGCGAAATGCGCGCATCCATTTCGTCGGCGAGGCGCCGGGCGCGGACGAGGATCGCGAGGGCCGGCCTTTCGTCGGGCGCGCCGGGCAATTGCTCGACAAGATGCTGGCCTCGATCGGCCTCGACCGGACGCAGGTCTACATTTCCAATGTCGTGCCTTGGCGGCCGCCCGGAAATCGTACGCCCACGCCGCTGGAGGTGGCGGCCTGCATGCCGTTCACCCTGCGCCAGATCGAACTCGTCCGGGCCGACTTTCTGATCTGTCTCGGCGCGCCGTCGATGCAGGCGCTGCTCGGCGTCAAGGAGGGCATTTTGAAGTCGCGCGGACGATGGATGGATTTCGCGGTCGGCGGACGCGCGATACCTGCCATGGCGATGTTGCATCCGGCCTATCTTCTTCGCCAGCCGCTGCAAAAGCGGCTCGCCTGGCGCGACCTGCGCGCATTGCGCCGCGCGCTCGACGGCGAAGCGCCAGAGGCGGCCAGCGCGCCTTGATGCCGCCGCGCTTGAAACATAACTGAAGAACTGGCATCGAAGTCGAAGATTGCGGCCGCGACACGCGGCTTTGTTCCCCGGGAGGGCCGTCCATGCGGTGGGAAGACGCTCGTCGCTCCGACAATATCGAGGACCGCCGCGGCGAGGATTACGCCGACGCGGGCGGCGGCGGCGGACCGATGATGGGCGGCGCCGGACATCTCGGCCTCGGAACGATGATCGTTCTCGGCGTGATCGCCTACGCCCTCGGCATCGATCCGCGCATCCTCATCGGCGGCGCCGAGATGTTCAACAATTTCCGCGGCGGCGGCCAGATTGCCGAGCAGCAACAGGCGCAACCGCAGCCGCAAGCGCGCCACACCGGCGCGCCGTCCGACCAGATCGGGCAGTTCGTCGCGGCCATCGTCGGCATGAACGAGGACGTCTGGTCGCAAATTCTGCCGCAGCAGAAGGGAATCAAGTTTACGCCGGCGCCGCTCGTTCTGTTCAACGGAGCGACGCGCTCGGGCTGCGGCTCTGCGCAATCGGCGATGGGGCCGTTCTACTGCCCGATCGACAAGAAGATTTATCTCGACACGTCTTTCTTCCGCGATATGAAGCAGCGCTTCGGCGGCGGCGGCGATTTCGCCTACGCCTACGTGATCTCGCACGAGATGGGCCATCACATCGAGGACCTGCTGGGGACGCTCAGCAAGGTGCAACGCGCGCAGCAGCAGGCCGACAGCCAGGCGCAGGCCAACGCCCTTTCGGTTCGTATCGAGTTGATGGCGGACTGTCTGGCCGGCGTGTGGGCCGCCAACGCCAACGCCCGTTGGCGCAATATCGATCCCGACGACATCCAGAAAGCGGTCGCGACCGCGCAGGCGATCGGCGACGACCGTTTGCAGAAGGCGTCGCGCGGCTTCTCCGTACCGGATTCCTTTACGCACGGCTCGTCCGCACAGCGCGTCGAATGGCTGCAGCGCGGCATGCAGTCGGGTCAGGTCGATTCCTGCAACACGTTCTCGCGCTGAGCGAAGCTACAGCGCGCGCCGCGCCCGGGTCCGAAGGGTAGACGCGCGCAACGACCGGGCCAGCGTTTGCGGCTCGACTCCGCTTGATGCGGACACGTCGGACCGACGCGCTGCGATTCCAACGATCGGCGCAAGAACGGGGAAGACCCGCTGCAAGAACGTGTCCGGCTCGCAGCGCAGCGCGACGGGGCGCGGTTCGGCCGCCAGGAGCCAATCCGACATTTCGTCGATGAAGCCTGACATGGGCGCATAGCCCGCTGAGAGCAGGAAGATCGTTTCGCTGCGCGCCTCGCGCAACGCCCCGTCCAGTGCGCGTCGCCTGTCGACGTCCGTCGCGATCCGGCAGCCGGCATGGTCGGCGATCTTTTCGAGCCGCTGCCCCGGCTCTCCGACGACGCAGGCGTCCCGCACCAAATCCGCCACGGCCGCGCTGACGAGCGCCGACAACGAGCGCGCGACCGCCTCGTCCGCGCGGCCAGCCATGGAATCCGGGCCGGACTGGGCCGGCGCGAGAACGATAACCGAAAGCATGGCGCTCTTTAGCACCTCATCCGCGAAAGCCGGCGCCTTTTTGTAAGGCTGGCGATCGTCCGCCGCGACGCTTGACAGACAGGATTTATGTTCCATATTTGTTCTATGTTCTGCATATGTTCCTAATCCGACTGCGTACCGGTAGCGTGTGGCGTTTGCGTTTCGGTCGTTCGAGTAAGGGCGCGAGGAGGCCTTCATGGGTCGCATAGCCAGTGCAAGCGCGGTTCTTGAAAATGTTCGCGTCGGACCGCGCGATCCTCGCGCCCTGATCGGTTCGCACAACGGCGCGTGCGACGCGACCGACGACAGGTTGCCCGCCGGGGGGCGGCGCGGGCGCGGCGCGGCGACGAATCGAACGGGGCGCTTCGAAAAGGAGGAGCGCGTTCGCGCCGACGACGGCTGGGGATCGCTCGCCGAGCTCGAGACGCTGCGCACCGACGTGCATGTCGAGCGCGCGCGCAACATCATTACGCGCAACGACTCGCCGGACATTTCGTTCGACCGTTCGATCAATCCCTATCGGGGCTGCGAGCATGGTTGCGTTTATTGTTTCGCACGGCCGACCCACGCCTATATGGGGCTATCGCCTGGCCTCGATTTCGAGACGAAACTGTTTGTGAAGGAAGGCGCGGCGCAGCTGCTGCAGCGCGAATTGTCTGCCCCCGGCTATCAGCCGCGCACCATCGCCATCGGCACGAACACCGATCCCTATCAGCCCATCGAACGCAAATATCGCTCGATGCGGTCAATCCTCGAAGTTCTCGCGGCTGCGGGCCATCCTGTCGGCATCGTGACGAAATCAGCGCTCGTGCAGCGCGACATCGACATTCTGGCGCCGATGGCCGCGAGAGGCCTCGCCAAGGTGGCGATTTCCGTCACGAGTCTCGATCCTGTTCTTGCGCGGCGCATGGAGCCCCGCGCAAGCTCGCCTGAGCGCCGGCTCGAGACGATCGAAAAGCTTGCAGAGGCCGGCATACCGACGGGCGTGATGATCGCGCCGGTCGTTCCGGCCATCAACGACGAGGAGATCGAGACGATCCTGACGCGCGCGCATGCGCGCGGCGCACGCGAGGCCGGCTACATCATGCTGCGCCTGCCGCTGGAAGTGCGCGATCTCTTCAGCGACTGGCTGGTCGAGCACTACCCGGCCAAGGCGCGGCATGTGCTGTCCCTCGTGCGCGACGTGCGGGACGGCAAACTCTACGATGCGGCCTTCGGCAAGAGGATGAGCGGCACGGGCCCCTACGCCTGGATGATCGGCCGCCGGTTCGAACTCGCGCTCGAGAAAATCGGCTATCCGAAGACGAGGACCCGCCTGCGGACTGATCTGTTTTCGCCGCCGGCCCGCCCGGGCCAGCAGCTCAGCCTGTTCTGAGGCTTATTTCGGGAAGCCGTAGCGAGCGGCGTAGTAGACCGCCACCAGCACGGCGATGGCCAGAATGAAATACAGAATAGCGGAGAGGCCCATTCCGCCGGACTGCTGCGCCGGCTGCGGCGCCTGATAGGCCGCGACCGCGCGCGGAGCGCTCGGGCCGCCATTGGCGACGTCCGGACCATTTCCGGCCAGGGTGGCGTCGGCCAAATGCCGGTAGGTCGCCAGACGACGCGGCGTGCTTTCGCCGATGATGTAAGCGTCGGCCTCGTTCTCGGAGGGTTCGCGCGACTTGGCGGAGCGGAACTCCTGCAGCCAGTCGAGTTCGTTCTGCTTGAAGATCGAGTAGGCGACGAGGCCGGTGATGTCCGAATCGCCCTTCACGAGCGCGGCGAACACCGCGTTGCGGCCGGCGTCCTGAATCTCCGGATGAAGCGAGGGCGAGACCGGCGTCTCGACCGGCGCGATCGCGGTTTTCTCTTCCGCGACGGTATCGACCATATCGTCCATTGTTCGGCCCCCGAGAGCATTCTTGATGATCGCAATTTACCGACGATTGCGGCGAAAGGCCAGCAAAACGGCCTTTTCAGCGGCATTTACCTGCTCGTAACCCTAACGCGCCCGGTCTAGAAAGGCGGCGGCGGCGCAGGAGGCCGATCGAGAATCGAATGCCAGACTTCGAGCACGAAGACGACGTTTACCGCATGTCTCCCGGCCTGATCGCCGGCATGGACGAAGTCGGTCGCGGGCCGCTCGCCGGCCCCGTCTGCGCTGCGATCGTCGTCCTGCGCCGGGACAATCCGCCGCAGGGGCTGAACGATTCGAAAGCGCTGTCGGCGTCGGCGCGCGAGCGGCTGTTCGCCGAGATCTGCGCAAATGCGAAGGCGATCGCCTTCGCCAGCGCGTCGGCGCGCGAAATCGACGCGCTCAACATCAGGCAGGCGACGCATCTGGCCATGCGGCGGGCTGCAGCCGGCCTGGCCCTGACCCCGGCGCACATTCTCGTGGACGGCAACGACCCGCCGCCGGGCTTGCCCTGCCCGGCCACCGCCATAGTCAAAGGCGACGCGCGCTCGCTGTCGATCGCAGCCGCCTCGATTGTCGCAAAGGTCCTGCGCGACCGCATGATGGCGCGCCTCGGCGCGCTCCATCCCGAATATGAATTCCACAAGCACGCCGGCTATCCGACCGCGCGACATCTCGCCGCGCTGAAAACTTTTGGGCCTTGCCGACATCACCGCATGACATTTTCGCCCTTGCGGAACCTCTGAGGCGGCGGCGCGCCAACCCTTCCTTAACCCGCTTGCGGTAGGCGCTCTCAAATTATTGAAAAATCAACTCGTTTTCTTAACGGAAGCGTTCAAAAAAGGGACAGGAATTTCCTCTCTCGTTAAACGCGGCTTTTACCTCGTCCGGACCATAGTGCGCGTGTTGGTAGCGTAACCGGTATGAGTTCATGCGTAGCGCACGTGCCGGGGCGGCTAGCCCGAAGGCCCAGATTCAGGTTTCGCGTACTGGTCCTTCGGCTTCGCGCTTCCCCGGCGTGCAACGCGCTGCGCCCAAGGATGAAATTCTCATCGGCGACTGCATCGCGCATCTGCGCGGTTTACCCGAAGGCTGCGCCGACCTCGTCTTCGCCGATCCGCCCTACAATCTGCAACTCGAAGGCGCGCTGTCGCGTCCCGATCAGAGCGTGGTCGACGCCGTCGACGACGATTGGGACAAGTTCGCCTCCTTCTCCGACTACGATTCCTTCACGCGCGAATGGCTGTCGGCCGCGCGGCGGGCGATGAAGAAGGACGCCACGATCTTCGTGATCGGCTCCTATCACAACATCTTCCGCGTCGGCGCGATCATGCAGGACCTGGGATTCTGGATCCTCAACGACATCGTCTGGCGCAAGGCGAACCCGATGCCGAATTTCCGGGGCCGCCGCTTCACCAACGCCCACGAGACGATGATCTGGGCGGCGCGCGACGCGACGACCAAATCCTACACCTTCAATTACGAGGCGCTGAAGGCCGGCAATGAAGATTGCCAGGTGCGCTCCGACTGGTATCTGCCGATCTGCACGGGCGGCGAACGGCTGAAGGACGAGGCTGGCCGCAAGCTGCATCCCACGCAAAAACCCGAAGCGCTGCTCGCGCGCATCATGCTGTCGGCGTCGAACGCCGGCGATACGGTGCTCGACCCCTTCTTCGGCTCCGGCACGACCGGCGCGGTCGCGCGCCGCATGGGCCGCCACTTCATCGGCATCGAGCGCGACACGGCCTATGCCGCCGCCGCCCGCCGACGCATCGCCGCCGTCGAACCGCTGCCTGTCGACGCGCTCGCGCCTGCTCCCTCGAAACGCGCCGAGCCGCGCGTCGCCTTTTCGAGCGTCGTCGAGGCCGGCCTGATCGCGCCGGGAACGCCGCTGACGGACGAGAAGCGCCGTTATCGCGCGCTGGTGCGCGCCGACGGCACGCTGGCGATCGGCGCCATCGTCGGCTCGATCCACAAGACCGGCGCGCTGGCTCAAGGGTTGCCCGCCTGCAACGGCTGGACCTTCTGGCATTTCGAGGACGGCGCGCAATTGCGCTCGATCGACACGCTGCGCACTGTTATCCGCGACCAGATGCGGGCTGCGGGCGAATAGGCGAATCCCGCCGTCAGCGAGAGCCACAGGCCTGCGACCATGCTCGCCGGTCAAGCCCGCCAGATGTGGTCAGCCCGGGTCGAAAATCTAATTCTGTCGGCGCACCATCAAAATCACCCCCAACGACAGAACGCCCAAAATAGTCGACAGGGCGAGCGCACGGCGAAATTCGCCTGCCGTTACGGCATTGTAGATTTCGAGCGAAATGGTGTTCGTCCGACCGACGATGTCGCCGCCGAGCATCAAAGTCACGCCGACTTCGCCGAGGGAACGCGCCGTCGCCATCAGAAGGCCGGCGCCCACGGCGCCAGCGATATTGGGAAGCACGACCCGAAAGAAGATCACAGCATCGCTGCGCCCGAGCGTGCGCGCCGCCTCCAAGAGAATCGTCGGAAACGCCGCAACAGCGGCCTCCACGGGTTTTGCGATCAGCGGGAGGCCGACAACGACCGACGCCAGCAAGACGCCGGTTTCCGTGAATACGAACTCGAGACCGAGATGCGCTTCGATCCAGCCGCCGGCGCCGCGTCGCCCGAGGACCATCAACAGCAGGAAACCCAGAACGATCGGCGGAAACACCATCGGCAAGGTGACGACGATATCGAGCAGCGCGCGCCCCGGCCAGCCTCGGCGGGCCAAGGCCCAGCCGAGCGCGACCCCGAAAATCGCGTGAAACGCCAGCGTCGCTGCGGCTATCCGCAGGCTGAGCAAGAGCGGAAATGCAATCGAAGGATCAGACCACAGGTCGGCCAGGACCTCCACTGGTCAAAGGCCGCTACGGCGAACGATCTCCGCGGCGGCCGGCGTCGTCAGGAATGACATGAAGCCCGAGGCTGTTTCATCGTCGATCGCGCCGCAAGCGATTTCGATCGGATCGTAGAGGCTGTGATCCACTTCCAGCCAGCCTCCGAGCTCGTCGCCAGCGCCGATCGCGTCCGTCGCATTGAGGAAGCCCGCATCGACCTCGCCACGGATAAGATAGGCGGTCACTTGCGGGACAGTCGCGACAGCGACAAGTTTGGAATCGACGGCCTTAGCGAGCCCGGCGCGCTCGAGGAACTGGCGCCCGGCCTTGCCATAGACAGCGGCCTTCTCGTCGGGAACGCCTATGCGAGCAATATTCGCAGCGGCGATATCGTCCGGCGCCTTGAGGGCAACGCCCTTGCGGAAGGCCACGACCAGACGACCGGCGCCAAGCGGGGCGAAGCGCGAAAACGTCAGACCTTCGGCCTTGTCCAGCACTTTGCGGTCGCCGCAGATCACCGACACTTTGCCGCTTTCGCGGGCCTGCCCGATCACCTGGCCCATGTTGCCGTATATTTGTCCGACCTTGTCGCCGCTCGCCTTTTCGTATGAAGCGATCATTGCGGAAACCGGTCGTCGATAGCCGGCTCCAGCAGCGATCGTCAATTCGCCTGAGCGCGCTGCGGTCGCCGCCAAAACAACCAGAATGCCTGCAATCACGCCCTGTTTCATCGATCGCTCCCAAAGTCGCGAATAGACACAATCGAGCGTCATGCTATATACATGCCAATATATCTCTACAATGTCGTCGCCTCGCAATCGTGTGACTCATGGCTCTCGCTCCATCGACGATTTCGACAGGCGCGCTGGCGGTCCGCGCCAGATTGGCGCTTTCGGGAACAACTGGCGCATTCGATCTCGACGTGGATGTGGAAATTCCGGTCGGGCAGTTCGTCGTGCTCGCCGGACCGTCGGGCGCCGGCAAGACGACGATGTTGCGGATCGTCGCGGGTTTGTCGCAGCCAGCCGACGCCTATGTCGCAATGAACGACACGCTGTGGTGCGATACGGCGCGAGACTTCCAGTTGCCGGTTCGCAAGCGTTCGCTCGGCTTCGTCTTTCAGGACCATGCGCTGTTCCCCAACATGTCTGCGCTGGAGAACGTCGCATTCGCGCTGCCCGAACTACCGCGGCGCGAGCGTTACGCGCGTTCACGCGATCTCCTGGAGATGGCGGGCCTTTGCGGCCTTGCGAACGCGAGGCCCGCCACGCTGTCCGGCGGCCAGAAGCAGAGACTGGCCTTGATGCGCGCGCTGGCCCGCCGGCCGGCGCTTCTTCTGCTCGACGAGCCTTTCTCTGCGCTCGATTCACAGACGCGATCCGAGTTGCAGTCGAATCTGCGCGCCTTGCACGAGCGCTTCGGCGCGACGACGATCATGGTCAGCCATAGTCTGTCGGACGCGAAGCGCCTGGCCGACCGCGTTATTTCCATGAACGCCGGAAAGCTGCTTCCGTAGCACATGCTCGCGTCGGATTCATGCGCTCGCGCCCGCGTTGCGTCGGGCTGGCGGTTCGCGCGCGCCGCCGCGTATAATCGCAGCGGAGCGAACAGGCATAATCGATGGTTCTCATTCCCCTTTCAGACGACGCCCCGCACGCGCGGCGCGAAACGCCCTACGTCACCTATGCGCTGATCGCGCTGAACGCGCTCGTCTTCCTGTGGCGGCAGTCCGCGTCGCTCGGCGAGGACATCGCGTTCGAACGCCACTGGGGCGTGACGCCGGCGCTGATGTTCGGCCAGAACGGGCTCGACGTCTTTCATCGCTACGCGCCGCTCGTCACCTACATGTTCCTGCATGGCGGATGGGCGCACATCCTCGGCAACATGCTGTTCCTCTGGATCTTCGGCGACGATATCGAGGACGCGCTCGGTCATGTCCGCTTCGTCGCCTTCTATCTGATGTGCGGCGTCGCCGGCGCCCTGCTCTATTCGGCGTTCGCCACGCATCCCGAGGCGCCGCTGGTGGGCGCATCCGGCGCGATCGCGGGCGTCATGGGGGCTTATCTGATGATCCGGCCCTGCGCGCACGTGCGCGTGCTGGTGTTCGTCAGGATCGTGGCCATCCGGGCGATGTACGTCATCCTCGCCTGGGCCGCGTTGCAGGTGTGGCACGTGCTCACGCCCGGCGAAGGCGCAGTGGCGTGGTGGGCGCATATCGGGGGACTGCTGATGGGCGTCGCGCTCATCCCCTTCATGCGCCAGCCGGGCGTGCAATTGTGGGAATGCGTCCAGCAGCGGACGTTCGTCAGCCCATGGGACGCGAGCCTCAGGCCGCCGACTAATCGAATTCCACGCTGAGGCCGTGGCGATCGCATTCGTCCTCGATCGCCGTCAGAATCGCCTGCAGCTTCTCCACCTCGATTTCATCGTCGGCGTCCGGCGCATCCCAGTGCTCGATGTCGTCGAGACGGATGATGAAATCCGGCGCGTTTTCGGCGGAAGGCGGCGGCGGACTCGCCACGATGGTGAGCGTTCGTCCGGCATGGCGCACGCGGATCGCGCCTTCGGTGATCTCGACTTCGATCGCGGGCTTGCGTCGCGCCATGTCCGGCTCCGCCTTGCAAGCTGCGAGGCGCTTGCGGCGCCTGCTATCCTGCATCAGCCGCCGCCGATGGCAAGCGTCGCCGCAAACTCTCCGGATTGGCGGCGGCGAGACCCGCGTGCGCGGCGACCTTGCGCATCAAACTCGGCAGCGCTTCGTCGGCGAGCGCTTGCGTCGCGACCCAACGGCATCCCTCTGGCGCTGCTGTCGCGCGCGGCGCCTTGCCGACGTAAACGACAAGCGTCAGCGCGAAGTGCGTGAAGACGTGAACGACGGCGCCCGGCAGGCGCCGCCATGCGAGCGGCAGAGGCGCCGCGTCGAGCGCGCATGTCGCGTCGAAATCGGTCGACCATTCCGTTCCCGGAAATTCCGTCATGCCGCCAAGCAGCCCCTTGGGCGGACGCGTGCGCAGCAAGACGGCGCCGTCCGCGCGCATGGCGACAAAGACCGCGCCGCGCCGCTGGGGCCGTTGCGGCTTCGGCGCGCGGCGCGGATATGTCTCTTGCGCGTTGTCCTTACGCGCCGCGCAGTCCGCCGACAGTGGACAGAGCGCGCAGGCCGGGTTCCTGGGCGCGCAGATGGTCGCGCCGAGATCCATCATGGCTTGCGCGAAATCGCCGGCGCGCTGTTGCGGGGTCAGTTCGTCGGCGCGGGCGCGAATTTCGGTCTTGGCCTGCGGCAGGGGCGTGTCGATGGCGAACAGGCGGGAGACGACGCGCTCGACATTGCCGTCGACCACCACGGCGCGCCGGCCAAACGCGATGGCGGCGACGGCGGCGGCCGTGTACGGGCCGACGCCGGGCAATTCGCGCAAACCCGCTTCATCCGAAGGAAAGGCGCCCCGGGCCGCCACCGCGCGCGCGCAGGCCGCAAGATTGCGGGCGCGCGAATAATAGCCGAGGCCCGCCCACGCGCGCATGATCTCCTCGTCCGGCGCGGCGGCCAGCGCCTGCACATCGGGCCAGCGGTCCAGAAATTTTCGAAAGTATGGGCCGACGGCCGTCACCGTCGTCTGCTGCAACATGATTTCCGACAGCCAGACGGCATAGGGGTCCGGCGTTCGCCCGTCCGTCGCCCGCCACGGCAGCTTGCGGGCGTGACGGTCGTACCAGGCGAGGAGCTGTGCGGCAGTGGATCGGCGAGGCGGCATGAGACGAGCCATCGATAACATATCGCCCGACGATCCCGGAACGCTCGCGCTTCGACGTCGGGCGCGTTAGTCTGGCCCATGCTTTCGCCGCGCCGCCGCAGAGCCGCCGCCAAGCCGCTCGCCGATTTTCTGCCCGACGCGCTCGATCCGCTCGTCGCCAAACTCGGCATGTCCCAGGCGACGCTCATTCTCGACTGGGCCGAGATCGTGGGCGAGCGGCTGGCGGGCCAGTGCGAGCCAGCGCGGCTGCGCTGGCCGCCGCGCGGTCCCAAGAGCGACCCGACGAAAGCCGCCGAGCCCGCCACGTTGATGTTGCGGGTCGCGCCTGGCATGGGGCTGGAAATCCAGCATCTGGCGCCGGTTCTGATCGAACGCGTCAACGCGCATCTGGGCTGGCGCTGCGTCGGCAAGATCGCGCTGCGCCAGGAGCCGTTCCAGCCGAAACCCAAGACCAGACCGAAAACGCGGCGGCTCGACCCCGGCGCGCTGGCGGAAGCAGAGCGGCTGGCGGCCGGCGTCCAGGACGAGGCGATGCGCGCCGCTCTGGTGCGGCTCGGCGCGGCGGCGCTTTCCGGCAGGCGTCGCTGAACCGCCCGCACTTGCCGGAACCTCGCAATTGCCATATTCGGCCAGCATTCAATCCGCTCAGCCAGAGCCGGGCGGTTGCGGCTTCAGTTTCGTACGGGATCGCGCATGACTCAGCTCCTACGCCATACACGCCGCGACATGCTCGCCGGCGCCGCCGCCCTCGCCGCGACCGCCCTCGTTCCGGCCGGCGCCTGGGCGCTCGACGGGCAGGTGGACCAGAAGGAGTTGCTCGCGCCCGACGCATTGCCGGACGTGTGGCTCGGCGCCGCCGACGCGCCGCTGACGATCATCGAATACGCCTCCATGACCTGCTCGCACTGCGCGGCCTTCCACCTGGAGACGTTCCCGCTTCTCAAGAAGAATTACATCGACACGGGCAAGGCGCGCTTCGTGCTGCGCGAGTTCCCGCTCGATGCGCTCGCTGCGGCGGCTTTCATGCTCGCGCGCTACGCCGGCGACAAGCGCGAGGCGATGGTCGATCTGCTGTTTGCGCAGCAAAAGAACTGGGCTTTCGTCGACAAGCCGCTCGACGCGCTCGAGAACATGGTCAAACAGGCGGGCATCGGCTCGGAAGACTTCAAGAAGTGCCTGCAGGACAACGCGCTCTACCAGAACGTGCTGAAGGTGCGCGAACGCGCGTCCAGCAAGTTCGGCGTGGATTCGACGCCGACCTTCTTCCTCAACGGACAGCGCAAGAAGGGCGAAATCTCGCCCGGCGAACTCGACAAGCTGCTCGCGCCGTTCCTCGAAAAGAAATAGGCGCTCCCAATTTTTCTGTGGATAGCGCCTCGCCTCCGCGAAGCGCGATTCACAAGAAAAAGCCGCGCCTTGCTTGCATTTCCCGGCCGGCTGTGACGCTTTCTAGGGTCCAAGCGTCAACAGGCTCCCCGAAGGCGAAAAGGGCCTTCGGCGGCGGCGGGAACCGTTCATGAAATTCAACAAGCTCCGGCTCGTGGGCTTCAAGAGCTTCGTCGAGCCGACAGAATTCCACATCGAACCCGGCCTGACAGGCGTCGTCGGGCCGAACGGTTGCGGCAAGTCGAATCTCGTCGAAGCCCTGCGCTGGGTGATGGGCGAGAATTCGTACAAGAACATGCGCGCGTCCGGCATGGACGACGTGATCTTTTCGGGTTCGGGCAACAGACCGGCGCGCAATACGGCCGAGGTCGGTCTGGTGCTGGACAATTCCCAACGCACCGCGCCCGCCGCCTTCAACGATTCCGAAATCATCGAGGTGACGCGCCGCATCGAACGCGAAGTGGGGTCGACCTATCGCGTCAATGCGCGCGAGGTGCGCGCACGCGACGTGCAATTGCTGTTCGCCGACGCTTCGACCGGCGCACGATCGCCGGCGCTGGTGCGTCAGGGCATGATCGGCGAGATCATTTCGGCCAAGCCGCAGGCGCGCCGCCGCATCCTCGAAGAGGCGGCCGGCGTCGCTGGTCTGCATTCGCGCCGCCACGAGGCCGAGTTGCGCCTCAAAGGGGCGGAGGAAAATCTCGCGCGCCTCGAGGACGTCCTCAAGCAGGTCGACTCGCAGGTGGATTCGCTGAAGCGCCAGGCGCGTCAGGCGTCGCGCTACAAATCGCTCGCGGCGGACATCCGCAAGTTCGAAGCGCTGGTCGCTCTCTCGATGCATCGGGAGGCGGCGCGCGCGCTCGCTGAAGCCGAGCGCAAGCTCGAAGCCGACGTGCGCGAAGTCGCCGAACGTACGACCCATCAGGCGGAAGCCGCCCGCCTCCAGGCGATCGCGGCGCATGGATTGCCGAACCTGCGCGACGCCGAAGCGCGCGCAGGCGCCGCGCTCCAGCGTATCGTGCTCGCGCGCGAGACGCTCGAGGCGGAAGAAAAGCGCGCCGAGGAGCGCGCCGCCGAAATCGCTCGCCGCATCACGCAAATCGCGCGCGATCTGGAGCGCGAGAAAGCGCTGATCGAAGACGCGACGCAATCCATCGCGCGTCTCGAAGCCGAAGATGCAGAACTAAGAACGCTCGACGAATCCGAAGCCGATCTGCGCGCCGAGACGGCGGCGCGCGCGCACGAAACCGAAGAAAAGCTGGCCGAGACCGAGCACGCGCTCGCCGAGGCGCAGGCGATCCTCTCGGACGCCACCGCCCGACGCGCAGCGGCGGAGGCCGCTCTGCGCGACGAGACGCAGAGGCTCTCGCGTTTCGAGGCCGAGGTGACGCGGATCGAGACCGAATTCGCGATGATCGCTTCGAGCGGCTCGGGCGAACAGGAAGCGGTCGCGCTCGCCGAAGCGCTCGAAAACCACCTGATGGACGCGCAGACGGCCGAAGAGCGCGCGCTCGCGGCCGAAGAAGCGCACGCCGCCGCGCGCGACGCCGAAGCCGCCCTGCGCGGTCCGCTCGCCGAGGCCGAGCGCAAGGCGCAAAGGCTCGAAACCGAAACGCGCACCCTGTCGAAACTGCTCGATTCCAATTCCGGCGGCCTGTGGCCGCCGGTGGTCGAGGAAATGCAGGTCGAGAAGGGGTACGAGGCGGCGATCGGCGCGGCGCTCGGCGACGACCTCGAAGCCTCGGCCAATACATCCGCGCCCGCGCATTGGGCGACGACGGACGCCGCCGGCGATCCGTCGCTGCCGCCGGGCGTCACGCCGCTGTCGCGTCTTGTCGAGGCGCCGCCGGCGCTTGCGCGCCGCCTCGCGCAAATCGGCGTCGTGCTGCGCGAGGAGGGGCCCCGCCTGCGCGCGCTGCTGAAGCCCGGCCAGCGTCTCGTCTCGAAAGAAGGCGATCTGTGGCGCTGGGATGGGTTCACGCAGGGCGCGGAAGCGCCCACGCCTGCTGCGCGAAGACTCGTGGAGAAGAACCGGCTCGGGGACCTGATCCGCGAAGCTGAGATCGCACGCGCCGCCGCCGACGAATTGCGCGGCCGCGCCGAGGAGGCCGCCCTCACCCTGCGCGCGGCCGGTCAGGCCGAATCGGAAGCGCGCGCGGCGCATCGCGCTACGCAGCGTGCGGCGGACGAGACGCGCGAGCGCCATGGCGCGGCCGAAAAACGTCGCGCCGCTTCCGCCGCGCGGTTGTCCGCGTTGCAGGAGGCGAAGGCCGCCGCGCTCGCCAATCGCGACGAAGCGCGCCAACGGCAACGTCAGGCCGAGCAGACGCTCGACGAGATCGACGAGCCGGCTTCGCTCGCCGGCCAGCTCGACGCCGTCCGCGCGCACGCCGCGCAGGACCGCGCAGCGGCGGCCGAAGCGCGCGCCGCCTTGCAGGCGCTGACGCGCGAGGCCGAGGCCCGCGCCAGACGGCGCGCGGCGATCGCCGGCGAACGCCGCTCCTGGATCGAGCGGCGCGAGAACGGCGCGGACCACATCGCCGACTTCGAAGCGCGTCGAACGGAGGCGGAAGAGGAAGCGCAGGCGCTGGCCGAAGCGCCCGACGAATTCCTCCTCAAGCGCCGTGCGCTGATGGGCGAGATGGAAACGGCCGAGCAGGCGCGCAAGGAAGCATCCGACGCGCGCGCCGCCGCAGAGACCGCGCTCGCCGAAGCCGACCGCGTGGCGCGCGCGACGATCGACGCGATGAGCGCGTCTCGCGAGGAGAGAGCCCGCTCCGAATCGCGCGTAGAGGCCATGCGCCAGCGACTGGCCGACATCCTGCGCACGATCGAGCACGAGCTCGAATGCGCGCCGGACGCCCTGCCCGCCATGGCGGGCGTAAAGCCCGGCGACGAACTGCCTGAGGCGGACGACATCGCCGAGCGGCTCGACAAACTGAAGGCCGATCGCGAGCGGCTGGGAGCGGTCAACCTGCGCGCCGACGACGAGCTCACCGAGATCGAGGCGCAACAGGCCAGGATGGTGTCCGAGCGCGACGACCTCACCGAGGCGATCCGCAAGTTGCGCGGCGCGATCGGCAATCTCAATCGCGAAGGCCGCGAGCGGTTGCTGGCTGCGTTCGACGTCGTGAACAACCACTTCAAGGAATTGTTCTCGACCCTGTTCGGCGGCGGCACGGCGGAGCTGCAACTGGTCGAAAGCGACGACCCGCTGGAAGCCGGTCTCGAAATTCTCGCGCGTCCGCCGGGCAAGAAGCCGCAGACCATGACGCTGCTGTCGGGCGGCGAGCAGGCGCTGACCGCCATGAGCCTGATCTTCGCGGTGTTCCTGACGAACCCCTCGCCGATCTGCGTGCTCGACGAGGTCGACGCGCCGCTCGACGATTCCAACGTCGAGCGCTTCTGCGACCTGCTGGAGGAAATGCGCAAGAAGACCGACACGCGCTTCGTGACGATCACGCACAATCCGATCACCATGGCGCGCATGGACCGGCTGTTCGGCGTAACCATGGCCGAGCGCGGCGTCAGCCAGCTCGTATCCGTCGACCTCGCGCAGGCCGAGAAGTTCCTGGAAGCGGTCTAGGGTCGCGCGGGCAAGCGCTCGCGCGACCGGCGCTCAGGCGGTCACCATCGGCGAAAACCGCCGATATGACGGTGGCCCCAGCCGCCACGCCATCCAAAGCCGAGGCCCGGCGTGACGATCGGCGCGACATAGGTCGGCGCGACGTAGGTCGGCTCGGAATAGACGTAGTTCGGATAGTAATCGTACTGCGGCGCGCCGTAGACGTAGGTCGGCCAGTAGTGGCGGCGACGCCAGTAGCGCGGCCCGGCGACGGAGTAGCGGCGGAAGACACGCCGTCCGTAATGGCGAACAGGCGCGACATAGCGCCGATAGACCACCTTGCGCTTGTAGACGACCTGCGGCCGATAGACGACGCGGCGCTGATAGATCACCTGCGGCCTGTAGGCGTAGTGGCGGCGATAGCGCACCTGCTCTGTCGGCAGCATGCCGGCGCGGCTCGCAGCGATCGACGATTGCGCGGCGACGGGCGCAGCCGCAGCGGGCTGCGCCAGCGCGCCGGCAGCGAGCGCGGCGGCCGCGGCAAGCGAGAGAATGAATTTACGCATCAGGGTTCTCCCATAGAACTGGCCGGCGAATTCTAATGATTAATGGATGATGAACGCGCGCTGAACGGCGCCGCAGCCATGCGCCGATAGGGGCTCGCGAGAGCGCGCGATGCTGATAGGCTTCCGAATGGGAGGACCTTTCATGCGCTCATACGACGTGACTGTTTTCGACGGACCGCTGCAACTGGCCGAGCGCCCGACGCCAACGCCGCAGGGCGAAGAAGTGCTGGTGAAGATCACGGCCGCCGGCGTCTGCCATTCCGACATCCACATCTGCGAGGGCTTCTACGATCTCGGCGGCGGCAAGAAGCTGAACATGGGCGACCGCGGCGTCAAACTGCCGCTGACCATGGGGCACGAGATCGCCGGCGAAATCGTGTCGGGCGGGCCGGACGCGGGTCCGGTGAAGGCCGGTCAACGCGTCGTCGTCTATCCCTGGATCGGGTGCGGCAAGTGTCCGACCTGCGCGCGCGGCGACGAAAATCTGTGCCTGCAGTCGCGCTTTCTCGGCATTTTCCGCGGCGGCGGCTACGCCACGCATGTTCTGGTGCCGCACAAGCGCTACTGCCTCGATATCGGAGACATGGATGCGTCGCTCGCGGCCCCTTACGCCTGCTCCGGTCTGACGACCTACAGCGCGCTGAACAAGATCGGCGCCAAGACTTTGCAGGCCGAGCCGATCGTCGTGATCGGCGCGGGCGGGCTCGGCCTGATGTGCCTGACGCTGATGCAGGCGATGGGCGCCAAGGGCGCGATCGTCGTCGACATCGATCAGGCCAAGCGCGCGGCGGCGATGCAGGCCGGCGCTCTCGCGGCGATCGATCCGACGGCCGCCGACGCGGTCGCGCAGATCAAGGCGCTGACGCCAGGAGGCGTCGGCGCGGTCGCGGTCATTGATCTCGTGGGAGCGGGCAAGACAGTGCAGCTCGGCCTCGACGTCATGGCGCGCGGCGGCCGTGTGATCGTCGTCGGCCTGATGGGCGGCGACGTCACGATTCCGACGCCGACCATTCCGCAGCGCGCGATGACGCTTCAGGGCTCATACGTCGGCAATCTCGAAGAGCTGAAGGAACTGATGGCGCTGGTGGCGACCGGCAAGGTTCCGGCCGTGCCGCTGATCGAGCGGCCGCTCGATCAGGCCGACGCGTCGCTCAACGATCTGCGCGCCGGCAAAGTGGTCGGCCGGATCATTCTGAAGCCGTAATCGCCCCAAACCCTCTCCCTGTATCGGGGAGAGGCTCAGGCGTGCCCGGCCTCGCCCGAGAGAAAGGCGGGATCGACGCCCATCGAACGCAACGCACGATCGTATTTTCGGTCGTGCGCGGCGTCGAAGATCAGCGCCGGATCGGCCGGCCCCGTCAGCCAGCCGTTGTGCAGGATTTCATTTTCGAGCTGGCCCGGCCCCCAGCTCGCGTATCCCAGAGCCAATGCGGCTTGGTGCGGCCCCTTCCCATGGGCGATGGCGCGCAGGATATCGAGCGTCGCGGTCAGGCAGACGCCCTTGTCGATCGTCACGGTGGAGTCGCCGGACGAAAAATCGTCGCTGTGCAACACGAACCCGCGGCCGGATTCCATCGGACCGCCGCGCAACACGGGAACTGCGCCGACGTCGTCCGGCAACCGGATCGCTTCCTTCGGATCGATCACCTCGAGCTGCACGAGCAATTCGGGGAAAGTCACCGCCGGCGATTCCTGGTTGATGACGATGCCCATCGCGCCTTCCGCGGAATGGGCGCACATGTAGATCACCGTGCGCGCAAATCGGTCGTCCGGCATCGAGGGCATGGCGACCAGAAACTGGCCGTCCAGAAAGCGCGCTTCGCCCTCCGGTGAGGGGGTCTTCTTACTAGCCATATTTACAAGGTAGTCACCGCTCGCTGCGGCGCCAAGGCGGCGACACGCGCCGGTCACGCAAAGTTCACTGGCGCCGGCCCGGCGGCCGTAATAAATCGGCCGACCATGTCAGGGACGCGCTCGATGAAATTACGCCGCCGCTTTGCGCTGTTGTGCGCTTTGACCGCAGCCACTGGGGCGTCGGCCGCCCAACCATCGGGCGTGGCCGACAAGGCGCGCGTGAGCTTCATCTCCGCAGGCGGGCTCAGGGACGGCGTGTATCATGCGGCGATCGTGATCGAGCTTGCGCCCGACACGACGACCTATTGGCGCAATCCCGGCGAGGCCGGCACGCCGCCGACCTTCGACTTCGCGCAATCGACCAATTTCGCGAACGCGGACGTGTCGATGCCGGCGCCGACACGAATCGAAGAGGCGGGCATGGACGTTTTCGCCTATCGGACGCGCGTTGCGTTTCCCGTCGCGATCAGGCCGAAAGACCCTGCGCAACCGACGCGCGTCGATCTGAAAATGGATTACGCGGCCTGCGAAAAAATCTGCATGCCGATGCATGCGGACGCGCAGCTCGATCTGTCGCCGGGCGCCGGACCGAGCGCGCATGCGGCGGCGGTCGCGGACGCCGAAGCCCTGGTCCCCAAGCCGATCGCGGCCGCCGACGCGGCGACGCTGAAGCCTGTGGTCGGGGCGAGCAAGCCGAGCTGGACCGTCGCGCCCCACAAGCCTGAGGCGATCGACCTGTTCGCCGAGGCGCCGGACGGCTATTTCGTCGAGACCAAGAAGAATGCGGATGGCGCGTTCCGGCTGAGCGTCGTCGAGGCACCGAAGGTTGCGCCGACGCCGGCGGCGCCGGTCCGGCTCACGATGACGACCGCGCAAGGCGCCGTCGAGTTCTCGGTCAGGCTCGACGCGGCCCCCCGCGCGCCCTAACTTGCATCCTGCGGCGGTCGCCGCACGAATTCATCCAGGAGTAGGAAATGACGATCAAGGTTGGCGATCGCCTGCCGAAGGCCACGTTCACGGTCATGACGCCCGAAGGGCCGGCTGCGCGGTCCACGGACGAGATTTTCAAGGGCCGCAAGGTCGTTCTGTTCTCGGTGCCGGGCGCATTCACCCCCACGTGCCACAAGAATCACCTGCCGGGCTTCCTGGAAAACGCCGACGCGATCAAGGCCAAGGGCGTCGACGAAATCGCCGTGACCGCCGCCAACGACGTGTTCGTGATGGACGCGTGGGCGAAGGACACGAAGGCGGCCGGCAAGATCTCGTTCCTCGCCGACGGCAGCGCGGCCTTCGCCAAGCAGATCGGCCTCGAACTCGATCTCGGCGAGCGCGGCATGGGCATGCGCACCAAGCGCTACTCGATGCTGATCGACGACGGCGTCGTGCGCTCGCTCAACATCGAAGAAGGGCCCGGCGCGGAAAAATCCGGCGCCAAGACGATGCTCGAGCAGCTCTGATCCTGGTCGCGAGCCTCGCATAGGCCGCCATAGCGGCTCTCGGCAACGACGCCACGAAAGCCCCCGCCCTCAACGCGGGGGCTTTTCTTTCATGAATGGCTTCATGCCGGCCCGCGCCAGCGCGTCGGCGCGTTCATTCATTTCGTCGCCGGCGTGGCCCTTCACCCATTTCCAGTGGATGTCATGGCGTTCGGCGGCGGCGTCGAGACGCTGCCAGAGTTCGACATTCTTGACCGGCTTCTTGTCGGCGGTTTTCCAGCCGCGCTTCTTCCAGTTGTGAATCCACCCCGTGACGCCGTCGCGCACATAGATCGAATCCGTATGCAGATCGATGGCGCAGGCGCGCGTCAGCGCCTCCAGGGCCATGATCGCGGCCGTCAATTCCATCCGGTTGTTCGTGGTCAGCGCCTCGCCGCCGGAAAGCTCTTTCTCGACGCCGTTGAACGTCAGGATCGCGCCCCAGCCGCCGGGGCCGGGATTGCCGGAGCAGGCGCCGTCCGTCCAGATTTCGACCCGGCGCGGTTGCTTGGTGGCGCTCACGCGTCGGCGCCGTAGTCGCGGATCGACGTCGCCTGCCCGTGGAACCGGAGCTTGCGAAAATATTCGAGCGGGTCTTTCGGTCTGACCAGCGCGCCGGCCGGCACGTTCAGCCAGTCGACGAGGCGCGTCAGCAGGAATCGCATGGCTGCGCCGCGCGCGAGCGCCGGAAAGGCGTCGATTTCTTCGGCGTTCAATGGCCGGCGACGGCGATAATTCTCGATCATCGCCCTGCCCTTGGTGATGTTGAACGCGGAATCCTGCTCGAAGCACCAGGCGTTGACGCAGATGGCGAGATCGTATGCGAAGGCGTCGTTGCAGGCGAAATAGAAGTCGATCAGCCCCGACAGCTTCTCGCCGAGAAAGAAGACGTTGTCGGGGAAAAGATCGGCGTGGATCACGCCCTCCGGCAAGCCGCGCGGCCAATTGGCCTCGAGCCAATGCAGCTCCTTTTCGATGAAGCCGGCCAAGCCCGGATGCACGCTGTCGGCGCGTGCGGCGGCCTGCTCGTAGAGCGGTCGCCAGGCCTCGATCGACAGCGCGTTAGGCCTGCTCAATGCGAAGCCTTCGCCGTCGATGTGCAGGAGCGCATCAGCGTCGCCGACGGCGGCGCATTGTTGCGCCGTCTGGCGGCGGGGCCACATGCCGTCGAGATAGGTGACGATGGCCGCAGGACGCCCGGCCAGCCGTCCAAGCGCCTCGCCGCGCCGGTTCTTGACGGGTTGAGGGCAGTTGAGCCCACGGGCCGCCAGATGCTCCATCAAGCCGACGAAGAAAGGCAGATCGGCCTCCGCCACGCGCTTTTCGTAGAGCGTGAGGATGAAATAGCCCCGTTCGGTGTGGAGCAGATAGTTGGAATTCTCAACGCCCTCCGCAATGCCCTTCAGCGACAGGAGGGCGCCGAGGTCGTAATGAGCGAGGAAAGCGGCGAGGTCCTCGCCCGAAACATCGGTATAGACGGCCATGGCGGGGCTTCAGTTGCGCCTAGTCTGCGCGGACGGCCCGTGTTAGCGACGCCAATCCGCCCCGTCAAACGCCCTATCGGCTTCGCAGGCCCCCGTCCCCATGACCGTCGCCCCCTGGCTCTGGATCGTGTTCACGATCGCCGCTTCCGGCGCGCAGACAGCGCGCAACGCCATGCAGCGCGACCTCATCGCCAGCCTCGGCACCGCAGGCGCGACGTTCGTGCGCTTTCTCTATGGCCTGCCTTTCGCGCTGATCTTCCTGGCGCTGGTTTCGGCTGCGAGCGGGACGCATCCGCCGGCGCCCGGCGGCGCGGCGATCGGTTGGGCGGCGCTCGGCGGCGTCAGCCAGATTCTGGCGACCGGCCTGATGCTCGCGGCGATGAAAGAGAAGAGTTTCGTCGTCGCGATCGCCTACACCAAGACCGAGCCGGTGCAGGTGGCGCTATTCGGCCTCGCCTTTCTCGGCGACCGGGTGACGCCGGGGCTCGCGCTCGCCATCGCGGTGGCCACGTCCGGCGTCATGCTGATGTCCTGGCCGAAACGCCAGGCGGGCGAGGCGGCCATCGGCTGGCGGCCGGCGATCTATGGGCTCGTTTCGGCCGCGCTGTTCGCTCTGTCTGCGATCGGCTATCGCGCGGGCATTCTCGCGCTGGGGGCGCCGAATTTCGCGCTCGGCGCGTCGACCGTGCTCGCGCTGGCGCTCGCGATCCAAAGCGCGCTGATCGTCGCCGGCCTGGCGAGCGTCGATCTACCGCTGCTCGGCGCCGTTGCGCGCGCATGGCGTCCGTCGATCCTTGCGGGATTCATGGGCGCGCTCGCTTCGCAGTTCTGGTTTCTCGCCTTCGCCATCGACACGGCGGCGCGCGTGCGCACGCTGGCTTTGATCGAGATGATCTTCGCGCAGATCGTGACGAAGAAGGTGTTCCGGCAATCGACCAGCGCCCGCGAAATCGCCGGCATGGCGATCATGATCGCGGGCGTCGTGCTGTTGTTCTGGACCTGATCAGGCGTTCTCGCGCAACTCGCGCGGCAGCGGGAAAAACGTGTTTTCCAGGCTCGTCGTCACGGTCTGGATCGTGACGTCATAACGCTCCGCGAATGCATCGATCACCTCGTTGACCAGCACTTCTGGCGCGGAGGCGCCGGCCGTGATGGCGATCGAACTGACGCCCGTATAGAGCGACCAGTCGAGGTCTCGCACGCCGTCGACAAGGACGGCGTTCGGGCAGCCCGAGCGCTCCGCCACTTCACGCAGCCGCTGCGAATTGGAGGAATTCGGCGAGCCGACGACGATGACGGCGTCGACCGTCGCCGCGATCTCCTTGACCGCTTCCTGACGGTTCGTCGTCGCGTAGCAGATGTCCTGCTTGTGCGGGCTGACGATGTCCGGGAAACGGCGCTTGAGCGCGGCGATGATGCCAGCCGTATCGTCCAGCGACAGGGTCGTCTGCGTGACGTAGGCGAGATCGCCGCCCATATCCTGCGGGAGCGCCTCGACCTCCTCGACCGACTGGACGAGCCGCACGGCGCCCTCGGGCAATTGCCCCATCGTGCCGACGACTTCCGGATGGCCGGCGTGGCCGATCAGCAGAACCTTGCGTCCACGCCGATGATGCGTTTCGGCCTCGCGATGGACCTTGGTCACGAGAGGGCAAGTCGCGTCGATGGCGAAAAACTTGCGCTCGGCGGCCTCGGCCGGCACGGAGCGCGGCACGCCGTGCGCGGAAAAGATCACCGGCGCAGAGGTATCGGGAATTTCCGACAGTTCTTCGACGAAAATCGCCCCCTTGGCCTTCAGGCTTTCGACGACGTAGCGATTGTGTACGATTTCGTGGCGCACATAGACGGGCGGACCGAAACGCTCGATCGCGCGCTCGACGGCTTCAATCGCGCGAACGACGCCCGCGCAGAAGCCGCGCGGCGCGCACAGGACGATCTTGAGCGTAGTCTTGGCTGCGGCCTTGGTTGCGACGTCCATGTCGAGAATGTTTCCGGCGGCGCACGCGGGCGCGATCGGACCTAAATGACCGCCTTCGTTCGCCGGATCAAGGGCCTCCCGCGCGACGCCTCCTCCCGGCGATGTGATCGGAGGCGAACTGCCCGACGATTGCGCACAGGCCGCCGGGCGACTATCAAAGCGGCGGACGCCGCTGGCCGATGCGGATCGTTCCGGCTCCCGAAGCCGACCCGACTGCAAAGGACACGCATGGCGCGCGACGTTACCGATTCGACCAGCATTTCGTCGCGCGACGAACTGGTGGCCTGGATGGAGGCCGGCTCCAAACGGCCTGATCAGTTTCGCATCGGCGCGGAACATGAAAAAATTCCGTTCTATGTCGCCGACTGCGCGCCCGTTCCGTACGAAGGCCGCCATGGAAACGACGGGATCGGCGCCTTGCTCGAGGGGCTGCGCGCGCGCCTGGGCTGGGAGCCGATCATGGACGGCCCGGCGCTGATCGGGCTCTACGACGAAAAGGGCGGCGGGGCGATTTCGCTGGAGCCGGGCGGGCAGTTCGAACTGTCCGGCGCGCCGCTGGAGGACGTGCACGCGGTCGAGGCGGAATTCGACCGGCACATGGCCGACGTGAAGGCGATCGCCGGACCGCTCGGCATCTCCTTCCTCGATCTCGGCATGAGCCCGCTCTGGACGCGCGAGCAGACGCCGATCATGCCCAAGCAGCGCTACGGCATCATGATGCGCTACATGCCGAAAGTCGGCTCGCGCGGCCTCGACATGATGTTCCGGACCTCCACGGTGCAGGTCAATCTCGACTTCGCCAGCGAGGCCGACATGGTGCGCAAGCTCCGCGTGTCGCTGGCGCTGCAACCGCTGGCCACGGCGTTATTCGCGGACTCGCCGTTCACGAACGGCGCGCCCAACGGCATGCTGTCGATGCGTTCGGAAATCTGGCGCGATACGGACAACGCACGCACCGGCATGCTCCCCTTCGCCTTCGAGCCGGGCATGGGTTTCGAGCGTTATGTCGACTATGCGCTCGACGTGCCGCTCTATTTCGTAAAGCGCGGCGATCATTATCACGACGTGGCCGGCGCCCGCTTCCGGGACCTGCTGGAAGGCCGCCTGCCGCAATTGCCCGGTGAACGCGCGACCATGGCCGACTGGGCCAATCATCTGTCGACGCTGTTTCCGGAAGTGCGCGTCAAGCGCTACATCGAGATGCGCGGCTGCGACGTGGGCCCGCGCGACCATGTCAGCGCCCTGCCCGCCCTGTTCGTCGGCCTGCTCTACGATACGGGCGCGCTCGACGAGGCCGAACGACTCGTCGCCGACTGGTCCGAAAGCGACCGGCAAGCGCTGCGCGATACAGCGCCGCGTCTGGGGCTCGCCGCGCAAGTGCGCGGCCGGTCCCTGCAGGACGTGGCGCGCGACGCGCTGGCGATCGCGCGCAAGGGTCTCGCGGCCCGCGCGCGCCACTGCACGGGCGGGCGCGACGAGACGCGCTATCTCGACGTGCTCGACGAGTTCGCGGCGACCGGCAAGCCGCGCGCCGCGCTTCTGCTGGAGCGCTTCCACGGCCCATGGGGCGCAAGCGTGCGTCCGGCCTTCTCGGA
Organism: uncultured Rhodoblastus sp.; assembly: GCA_964634325.1. Lineage (GTDB taxonomy): Bacteria > Pseudomonadota > Alphaproteobacteria > Rhizobiales > Beijerinckiaceae > JAJXWB01. Next base: position 79,568 of record CAZWJF010000010.1, on the reverse strand, counting down.
GTGCGTTTTCTAAACCGGCCTAGCGGGCGAACAGATGTCCGCCAGGGCCCGGCGTCATGCGCAGCCGGGTGGTCGGCTCGGGATGCATCGCCGCCGGAGCCGCGCCGCCGAACAGGCCCGGAGCGCCGCCGCCAAGGCTGGCCGCACCCTGCATGACCTGGGCCTCGACCCGGACATGACTGCCTACGTTCAGGCAATCGACGCCCTGGATGGTCGCGCTGTCGGACGCATAGGCCATGCACCGGCCGCCGGCCCGCCCACGATCGCCAGCCGTCGCTGCGCCAGCGAATGCGGTCAAAAGGATCGCCGCAACGCCCACAAGCCGACAGTCGAGCGCCGGCGACGCGGTTTGCGGCCTTTCTGCTCCTGGCTTCGCTATCGGCATTCTCGCTCCTGACGCTGTCCGGCTTCTGCGCGCGGGCTTACGCTTCGCGATGTCCGTCCCCTTTGAATCCAACATCATGGCAAGATCGTGTCGGACGGCGGCAAATTAGACCAATCCCCAAGAACTATCTGCACCAAAGCGAGGGCCGCCACGGCGGCGGTATCGGCCCTCAGAATGCGCGGCCCGAGCGAAATGCGGACTGCGGCTGGAACGGACAGGAGGAGCGACCGCTCCTTTTCATCGAATCCGCCCTCCGGTCCGATCACGACGCCGGCGCGGGCAGGCCGTCCGGCCGCCGCCGCGCGCAAGGCGGCGATCGGGTCCGAAATCCCGGCGTCCTCGTCGCAGAAGACCAACAGACGGTCCTCCGGCCATTGTGCGACGAGGCGCTCGATCGGCGTCTCCGGTTCGACCGTCGGAACGCGCAAGACACCGCATTGCTCGGCCGCCTCCACGACATTGGCGCGCATTCGCTCGAGATTGAGGCGGGAGACCTGCGTGCGGCGCGTGACGATCGGCCGCAGCCGGCTCGCGCCCATCTCGACAGCCTTCTGGACGACGTAGTCGAGGCGCGCGTGTTTGAGCGGGGCGAAGCAATAGTCGATGTCCGGCCCTTGCTCCTGCGGACGCGCGCGCTCGTCGATCTGAAGCACGGCGTCGCGCTTCTTCGCCTCGATCAGCGTCGCCCGCCACTCCCCGTCGCGGCCGTTGAACGCGAGCAGCCGGTCGCCCGCCTTGAGGCGCAACACGTTGAGCAGAAAATTCGCGCGATCCGCGCCGACCGGGAGACGCGCGCCTGACCGGAGGTCGGCTTCGACGAACAGCCGCGTGGCGCCGAAATCGTACCGCGCCATTGCCGGCTCAACAGGAAATGCGTTCGCAGGCGCGCACGTTCTTCACCATGCGCGCGATGGCGTTCGCGCCCGGCCAGCCGCCGACGCCGGTTCCGTTCATGGCGAAAGACGGCGTCGCCTCCATCGCCAGCGCGCGCGCCGTCGAGGCGTGCGTCTTCACCTGACTGCGGATGTCGTCGCCGTCAGCGCGTTCTTCCAGCGCCTTTCTGTCGAAGCCGAGTTTCGCGGCGTGATCGAGCGCGCCGGCGCCGTCGAGCGGCCCGCGATGGCCGAGCATGGCGCGATGCAGCGCGTAGGCCTTGGCGTCGTCGGCCATGGCGCGCGCGGCGAGCGCCACCTTGGACGCCTGGACGCTGCCGAGCGACAGGATCGGGTTTTGAACGAGGCGCAGGCTGAAATCGCGATCCTTGGCCGCGAGCTTGTCGAGAAGCGGCGCGGACTTGCGGCACCACGGACAATTGTAGTCGAAGAATTCATAGAGAATCGCGTCGGGGCTCTTGCCGCCGGCGACGATGAGGCCGGGCAGGTCGAGCGAAATCTCGGAGGGCAGCCGCCACGTCGGGACCGGATTGCCGTCATCGCCGCGCAACGGCTCCTCGGCGCGCGCGGGAAGCGCCAGCAGCGACGCCGCAGCGCCCGCCAGAACAAAACGTCTATCGATCATGCGGCCTCCGTAGCAGCGCCGACGAGCTTGCGCGCGTCGAGCGCGCTGATCGGATGCCCGAACGCGTAGCCCTGCGCAAATTCGCAACCGAGTTGATAGAGCTCGATCGCATCCGATTCCGATTCCGCCCCCTCCGCCACGACTTCCATGCCGAGATCATGCGCAAGCGACACGATCGAACGCAGGATGACGGGACGCGCGCCGGAACCGTCCTGCTGCACGAAGGATCGGTCGATCTTGATCGTGTCGAAGGGGAAGCGCTGGAGATAGGCGAGCGAAGAATAGCCCGTGCCGAAATCGTCGAGCGAAAGGCCCGCGCCGAGATTCTTGATGCGCGTCAGCATCTGCGCGGCGTATTCCGGGTTCTCCATCACCAGGCTTTCGGTGAGTTCGAGTTTCAGCGTGCCGCGAATGACGTCGGAGCGCGCAAGAGCGTTCTTGACGTCCTGCAAGAGGTCGTGCCGCAGGAGCTGACGCGAGGAAACATTGACCGACGCGAAAATCGGCGGATCGACGTCGAGCGCCTTCTGCCACGCGGCGAGTTCGCGCGCGGTGCGTTCGAGAACGAAGACCCCGAGTTCGACGATGACGCCGGTCTCCTCGGCGATCGGGATGAATACGTCCGGCCCGAGTCGTCCGAGGCTCGGATGGTCCCAGCGCAACAGCGCCTCGAACCCCGCGACCGTTCGATCCTCGAGGCGCACGATCGGCTGGAAGTAGACCTTGATCTCCCCGCGCGAAAGCGCGCGCCGCAAATCGGCTTCGAGCGCCAGCCGATCCGAACGCTGCGCGCGCATGCCCGGTCGGAACACTTCGATACGATTGCCGCCGACGCGCTTGGCGTGACGCATGGCGATTTCCGCGTCCTTGAGCATGTCGTCGCGCTTGGCGTGCAATTGCGGATCGAACAGCGCGATGCCGACCGACGCGGACAAGGCGATCTCACGCTCGGCGAAGCTGACGGGCGTCGCCAGCGCGCGCCGCGCGGCTTCGGCGAGCTGCACCACATGCTCGGGATTCGATTCCGACAAGACGATCACCGCGAAGGTGTCGCCCGAGACGCGCGCGAGCGTATCCTGCGGCTGCAGCAGGCGCGACAGACGGCGCGCGGCGGTCAGCAGAATGGAATCGCCGGCCGACATGCCGATCGTCTCGTTGATCTGCTTGAACCGGTCGATGTCGACGCTCAGCACCGTCGGCCGCGCGGCGTCGACACGCGCGAACGAGAGCGCCGCTTCCAGACGGTCGAAGAACAATTCGCGATTGGGAAGGCCGGTCAGGTTGTCGTGCACGGCGTCGTGCAGCAGCCGTTCCTGCGCGGTGCGTTCGTCGGTGACGTCGACAAGCGTGCCGACAACGCGGATCACCTCGCCGTCGGCGCCGACGACGGGACGGCAACGCAGGCGGTACCAGAGATAGTGGCCGTCGCTCGCGCGCAGGCGGAATTCCTCGTTCACGCGGCCGCGACGCTGCTCCAGCAGCGTGTCGAGACAGGCGCGGTAGCGGTCGCGTTCGAAGGGATGGAGAATTTCGAGCCACGCCGAGGCCGGCCCCTCCAGATCGCCGCGCTCGAGACCGAGATGCGTTTCGACTTCCGGACTCACATAGACGTGGTCGGCCGGGACGTCCCAGTCGAAGATCACGTCGCTGGCGCCGGTGACCGCCAGCGCCTTGCGCTCGACATCGGAGATCGCGCCCTGCGCCAGCCCGCCCGAGGCGAAGGCGTTCTGCATGACCGTGAAGCCGATCAGCATGACAATGAGCACAAGGCCGCCGATCAAGGTCGGCGCGACGATGTCGTTGGCGATGGCGCCGGTGACGGCGAAGCCCGCCGCGCACACCCAAGCCAGCAACAGGAACCACGTGGGGATCAACATGATCGCCCGCTCGTAGCCATGCGTCGCGAGATAGACGACGAGGAGCAGCCCGGCGCCGGCCACGGTCGCCAGCGATATGTGCGCGACGCCTGCGGCCACGGACGGATCGTAAGAGGCGAGCCCGAGCAGCGCGAGGAGGAAGACGACCCACAGGCCGACGACGTGCGAGGCGCGCACGTGCCAGCGATTGAGATTGAGATAGGCGAACAGGAAGACGACCAAGGTCGCCGAGAGGATCGTCTCGGCGGAGGCGCGCCAGAAGCGATCCGAGTCCGGGCCCACGCCGAACACGCGCGACCAGAACCCGAAGTCGATGCAGACATAGGCGAACACCGCCCAGGCGAGGGCGGCGGCGGCCGGGAAGATGACCGCGCTCTTGACGACGACCACGATCGTCAGGAACAGGGCGAGCAGACCGGCGATGCCGATCACGATGCCCTTGTAGAGCGTGAGGTTGGTCAGACGGTCCTTGTAGGCGTCGGGATCCCACAGGTAGAGCTGCGGCAGATTGGGGGTGCGCAGCTCGGCGACGTAGGTGACGGTGGTGCCGGGGTCGAGCGTGATGCGGAACACGTCGGCGTCGGCGTTCTCGTCCTGCTCGGGCGGGAACCCCTGACTCGCGGTGATGGCGTTGATGCGGACCGCGCCGAGATCCGGCCAGATGACGCCCGAGCCGACTAGCCGGTAGTGCGGCGCGACGAGCAGGCGCTCGATCTGCTCGTCGGTGTCGTTGGTCAGCGCGAACACGATCCATGATGGACGCGCGCCTTCCTGTTTCGCGCGCACCTCGATGCGGCGCACGATGCCGTCCGAGCCGGGCGCGGTCGACACCTGCAGGCGGTCGCCCTGGGACGAATAGGATTCCACCGCGCGCGTCAGATCGATCGCCTGCGAATCCAACGGCACGCGAATGGATTCGATGGCGCTGGCCGGCAGACATTCTGCGGCCAACGTCAGGATGGCCAGGAGCAACCTGAGGAAACGCACGAATTCTCTCTCTTGGGACCGCCGCCCGCGGAGCCTTGAAGGGGACGGGGTTGCGCCCCGTTCGTGTCGGAAGTTTGACTGGTTAAAGCGTCTTGGCCGGGCGGGCAAGACAGGCCGCGTCAGACCTGTTGCGGCCTCGAGCGCGGACGCAGACGCGGCGGCAGCGGCGGATCGTTTTCAAGCACCGCAAAAAGAAGATGATCTTGCCAACGTCCGTTGATCCGCAGGTAGGAGCGCGCGAGCCCTTCGCGCCTGAAGCCGGCGCTTTCCAAGACGCGGATGGAGGCCATATTGCTCGGCAGGCAGGCGGCCTCCACGCGATGGAGCCGCAACGTCGAGAAGGCGTAGGCCACGGCCGCCCGCAACGCCCGCGACATATATCCCTGCCCCGCATGATCGACGCCGACCCAATAGCCGATCGTGCCGGCCTGCGCGACGCCGCGACGAATCTGGCCGATGGTCAGTCCGCCGACGAGCGCCTTGTCGCGCGACCGGAAGATCAGAAATGGGAAGGCTTCGTCGCGCGCCATCTCCTCGGCATGGCGCTTGACGCGCCGCCGGAACGCGCCGCGCGTCAGGTCGTCGTTCGGCCAGATCGGCTCCCAGGGCGTCAGGAAGGCGCGGCTACGCTCACGCAGGCGCGCCCAGGCCTCGAAATCGGCCATTTCCGCAGGGCGCAGGAAAACGCCGTCGCCGCGCACGAATGTCGTGTGGTCGTACGTCAGCCCGAGTCGAAACAGCGCCATGCGCTCAGCCCGTCCGCAACCGTTCCGCCACCCTGTCGGCTGTCAGCGCGCGGCCCGTCGGCCCAACCGCAGCCAGCGTCGGCGGGCTCGAAAGCAGCCGCCGGCCGACCTTACGAATATCCGCCAGCGTCAGCCTGTCAATTTCGGCGATGATTTCGGCATGAGTGAGGACACGGCCGAAAATCATCGTCTGGCGGGCGATCTGGCTGGCCCGCGATTGCGAGGATTCGAGCGCGGCGAGAAGTCCGACCTTGGCCTGCGCCTTGGCGCGACGGACTTCGGCCTCGCTCAGATCGTCGAGCGCGGAGGCCAGACAATCGAGCGCGACGCGGGTCAGATCGTCGACGTCGCGCGGGTCGGTCGCCGCCTGCACGCCGAACAGGCCGGTGTCGGCGTAAGACCAGTTGAACGAGTCGATCGAATAGGCGAGGCCGCGCTTTTCGCGCACCTCCTGAAAGAGACGGGAGGACATTCCCCCGCCGACCGCGCCGGAAAATACATGGGCGGCGTAATTGTCGGGGTCCGTGTGGCTTACGCCTTCGAAACCGATGACGATATTGGCCTGTTCGGCGCCCTTGCGCGATTTCTTCTCGCCGCCGACGTAGCGCGCCGGCGCCGGCGCGGGCGGCGCGACTTGCGCCATCGCGCCGAACAGGCGCTCGGCGGACGCGACGATTTCCTCGTGACGCACTGCGCCGGCCGCTGAGACGAGCAGCGAATTGGCGCCGTAGAAGCGCGCGAGATAGGCGCGGATCGCCCGCGCGTCGAACGACATGACCGTGCGCGGCGTGCCCAGGATCGGTCGCCCGAGCGGCTGATCGGGGAAAGCCGCCTGATCGAACAGTTCGAAGACGAGATCGTCGGGCGTGTCCTCGACGGCGGCGATCTCCTGGAGGATCACGCCCTGCTCTCGGTCGAGTTCTTCCAGATCGAAGACGGAGTCGGTCAGAATGTCCGCGAAAATCTCCAGCGCCCGACCGACCTCATCGGGCAGGAGACGCGCAAGATAGGCGGTGTGCTCGGTCGCCGTCTCTGCGTTGAGGTCGCCGCCGGCGGATTCGATCGCGGTCGCGATATCGAGCGCGCTGCGCTTCCGCGTACCTTTGAACGCCATATGTTCGATCAGGTGCGACAGGCCGTGTTCGGCCGCCGTTTCGTTGCGCGAGCCGACTGCGACATGCACGCCGATGGCGGCGGTCTGCACGCCCTCCATGCGGTCGGTGACGACTCGCAGGCCGCAACCGAGCGTGGTCGTCTCGACGCTCATGCCGGCGCCAACGCGCGCGCGCGGGCGCGAATGAAGGCTTCGACAGCGCCGATGTCGTTCCTGACGATCTCGAAGCGTTCGCGCCGCTGCATGATGTCGGCGAGATGCTGCGGCAGCGCCGGATGCACAGACGTAGCAGCCTCGATCGCATCCGGGAATTTTGCGGGATGCGCCGTGCCGGCGACGATCATTGGCGTATGCGCATGCCTGGCGAGCGCACGGAAACCGGCAGCGACGCCGACCGCGCTGTGCGGATCGAGGATATAGCCGCTCTCGCGATAGACACGGGCGATTTCAGCGCGCGTGTCCGGTTCGCTGACGCTGGCCGCGTCAAAATCGGCGCGGATCGCAGCGAGGGGCCCTTCGGCTATGTCGAAGGCCTTGGACTGGTCGAGACGCGCCATCAGATTGCGTACGGCCGCGCCGTCGCGGCCATAGGCGTCGAACAGCAGCCGCTCGAAGTTGGAGGACACCTGAATGTCCATCGAGGGCGATTGCGTCGCCTTCACGCCGCGCACTTCGTAGCGGCCGGTTTGCAGCGTGCGCGCGAGGATGTCGTTTTCGTTGGTGGCGATGACGAGACGCTCGATCGGCAAGCCCATCTTCTTGGCGACGTAGCCGGCGAGAATGTCGCCGAAATTGCCGGTCGGCACCGTGAAGGAGACCGGTCGATGCGGCGCGCCGAGCGCGACCGCGCTCGTGAAATAATAGACGATCTGCGCGACGACGCGCGCCCAGTTGATCGAGTTCACGCCGGTCAGGCCGACGTCCGAGCGGAATCGCTCGTTGCGGAACAGGCCTTTGAGGATCGCCTGCGCGTCGTCGAACGTGCCTTCGAGCGCAATGGCGTGAATGTTGGAATCGGCGACGGTGGTCATCTGCCGTCGCTGCACGTCCGACACGCGGCCATGTGGATAAAGGATGAAGACGTCGACCTGATCGAGTCCGCGAAAGGCTTCAATCGCCGCCGCGCCCGTGTCGCCCGACGTCGCGCCGACGACGGTCGCGCGCTCGCCGCGCGCCTTGAGCGCGTAGTTCATGAGACGCCCGAGCAATTGCATCGCCACGTCCTTGAAGGCGAGCGTCGGCCCGTGAAACAGCTCGAGCAGGAAGAGATTGTCGCCGAGTTGGGTCACTGGCGTCACGGCGCGATGGCGGAAGGCGCTGTAGGCGTCCGCGATCATCGCCGAGAGATCGGCGCGCGGAATGGCGTCGCCGACGAACGGCGCGATGATCGTTTCGGCTGCCTCGGCATAGGCGCGGCCGGCGAGCCCCGCAATGGTCGAGGGATGCAACTGCGGATAGGTCTCGGGGAGATAGAGCCCGCCGTCGGATGCGAGACCGGCGAGCGCCGTCTCGGTGAAATTCAGCGCAGGCGCCTCGCCGCGGGTGGAAATGTAACGCACGTGATCTGTTCCGAATGGGTCGGGCGCGGTTTAGCACGAAAATGCGGCGGTGGCAGGCGAGCGCGGAATTTGCCTAACGTCGCCCCCTGCTCCACGCCCAAGCTCCGAACACCCCCGCCAGCGTCGCCGCAAGTCCGAACCACGTCCAGGCGTAGGACAGGTGGTTGTTGGGAATGTTCAATTCCGTCGCGCCGCCGTGCGGCCAGCCCTTCTGGTTGGGATCGGCGTCGCGATCGATGGCGAAGGGCGCGACGTCGGCGAGCTTCAAGGCTGCCGCCATGGCGGCGGGATCGCGGGTGAACCAGACGCCCTTGGCCGGCTCGTCGGCCGGCGTGAACAGGTTGCGGTCCTCCGGCGGGCGCATGAGGCCCGCGACCTCCACGACGCCCGCCGGCGGCGGCGTGCGGACCGCCGGCTGATCCTTCCAGGCGAGCGGCGCGAAACCGCGGTCGACCAGCACGATCCCGCCGCTTTCGAGCGCGAACGGCGCGAACACCTGATAGCCCGGCCCCGCGCCGCTATCGGCCGCGGCAGGCGCGGAGGCCCGGAACACGAGCGCTTCGCCCGGCAGATAGCGCCCCCTGGCGGCGACGTGGCGGTAATCGTAGTCGTCCGGCGCGAGCGTCGCCCACTGCGACCGCACCGGCAAAGCTTCAGGCGCTTGATGGATGCGCGCAGCGATTCGGGCGAGCAGCGCCTCTTTCCATTGCAGCCGCTGCAATTGCCAGACGCCGAGGCCGACCAGAATGACGAAGGCGATGAGGGCCGCGATAGCGGGACCGATCAGGCCCGGCCGCCCGGACTCGGCGGATGACGCCATGTCAGCCTTCCAGCCGGCCCTGTTCGGCCTTGTTGGCGTATTGCAGGGCGACGAGCACGCCCTTCAGCGGCCTGAGCATGCCGAGACAGACGATCAGCGTCAGCGGCAGGAAGATCACGAAATAGACCCACATCGGCGGCTCATAGCTGACTTCCAGCCACAGCGCGGCGCCGACCACGATGAAGCCGGCGATGAGCATGACGAAGATCGCCGGACCATCGCCGGCGTCGGCGAATTTGTAGTCGAGCCCACAATGGCCGCACTTGTCGGCGATGGTGATGAAGCCCTTGAACATCTTGCCCTCGCCGCACCGCGGACAGCGACCGGAAAGGCCGGTCGAGTAAGGCGAGAGCGGAGGGTATTGATCGTAGGCCATGGCGGACTCCAAAGCGGTCCCCAAAAAGCAAAGGGGCGGCCGAAGCCGCCCCCGGCGTGAGCAGTCAGGAAATCAGTGGCCGTGCGCGATGTGCGCGCCCCACGAGCCCCAGACGTAGATGCACGAGAACAGGAACAGCCAGACCACGTCGACGAAGTGCCAGTACCAGGCGGCGAACTCGAAGCCGAGGTGCTGACGCGGGGTGAACTGCCCCTTCATCGCGCGGAACAGGCAGACGATCAGGAAGACCGTGCCGACGATGACGTGGAAGCCGTGGAAGCCCGTCGCCATGAAGAAGGTCGACCCATAGATCGAATTCTTGAAGGCGAACGGAGCATGCGCGTATTCGTAAGCCTGCACGCAAGTGAAGATCAGGCCGAGCACGATCGTGGCCAGCAGGCCCTTCTTGAGGCCCTCACGGTCGCCGTGCAGCAGCGCATGATGCGCCCAGGTCACCGTCGTGCCCGACGTCAAAAGGATCAGCGTGTTGAGCAGCGGCAGGTGCCAGGGATCGAGCACCTCGACGCCCTTCGGCGGCCAGTGTCCGCCGGTGAACTCGACGCGCGCATACTGAATTGCTTCGTTGGAGAACAGGCTGGCGTCGAAGAAGGCCCAGAACCACGCGACGAAGAACATGACCTCCGAGGAGATGAAGAGGATCATGCCGTAGCGATGCGAGAGCTGCACGACGCGGGTGTGGTCGCCGGTCTCGGCCTCGTGCACGACATCCGCCCACCAGGCGATCATGGTGTAGAGAACGCCGATGAGGCCTGCGCCGAAAATGTACGGGCCAGCATGCAGACCGAGCGCCTTGAGGCCCTTCATCCAGAAGATCGCGCCGACGGCGAGCACGAAGGCCGAAATCGAACCGACCAGCGGCCAGGGGCTCGGATTGACGAGATGGTAGTCGTGGTTGGGCTTCGCGTGACCGTCAGCCATGTTCCTTCCCCTTCCGGCCAGCCGGCCGCCATTGGATCTTTACGTCAGCTCTTCGATTTGACCGTCGACTGCTCGGCGGAGCGCGACGGCTTCTTCGATTCGAAAAATGTGTAGGACAGCGTCAACTGATCGACGTCCTTCATCGCCTCGTCCTTCTCGAGCGCAGGATCGAGGAAGAAGACGACCGGCCATTCCGCGGTCTCTTTCGGGCCCAGCGTCTGCTCGGAGAAGCAGAAGCAGCTGAGCTTGTCGAAATAGGCGCCCGCCTGATCCGGCGTGACGTTGTAGGCGGCGGTGGCGGAAATCGCGCGGTCCGTCAGGTTGGTCACCCGGTAGAAGACCGTCTTCGTTTCGCCGGTGCGCAGCGTGATCTCGCCGGTTTCGGCTTCGAATTTCCAGGGAAGCGAGCCGCCGACATTCGAGTCGAACCGCACGGTCAACCGGCGCTGGCCCGGCGCGGTCGGCGCCTTCTCGACGCGCTGCGTCGTGCCGCCATAACCCGTGACGGCGCAGAACATGCGGTAGAGCGGTACGGCCGCAAACGACAGGCCGAGCATGCCCGAGGCGACGCCGACGACGATGAAAGCCGACAGCTTGCGATTGCGCGCAGCGCCGGTTCCGGTCTTCGTCGTGGGAGGCGTCGCGCTCACGTCAGCCGGCTCCGTGCAGGTAGGCGGAGCCGAGCTTGGCGATGGTGACCGCGTAGAACAACGCGCAAAGCAGAAAGACGGCGAGGCCGATCGCGATATTGCGCTGGCGGCGCGCCTTCTGCTGCGCTTCGGTCAGGATCACGCCTTGCTGGACGGGCGGCCGCGGGCTCATCGCATTCATGACGTCAGCCCCAGCGGCTGCAAAATCCCGTGTTCGGCGACGATGACCGCGAACAGCAGGAAAAGGTGCAGGATCGAATAGCCGAACAGGCGCTTGGCGGCCTTGTCCTTGTCGCGACCTTCCTGGTCGCGCCACACCGCAAACGCCAGCGCCAGCATGACGAGGCTGCTGGTCAGCGCGACGATCCCGTAAGCGCGCCCCTCGAATCCGAGGAAATACGGCGAGAGGCAAACCGGAACGAGCAGCAGCGAATAGAGGAAGATTTCCAGACGCGTCCGCGCGGCGCCCTTGACGTTGGGCAGCATCGGCACGCCAGCGCGGCCGTAGTCGCCCGACTTGAACAGCGCGAGCGCCCAGAAATGCGGCGGCGTCCAGAAGAAGATGATCGAGAACAGCGCAACGCTCTCGATGCTGACCGCGCCGGTCGCTGCGGCCCATCCGATCATCGGCGGGAAAGCGCCGGCCGCGCCGCCGATGACGATGTTCTGCGGCGTCCAGCGCTTCAGCCACATCGTGTAGACGACGGCGTAGAAGAAGATCGTGAACGCGAGCAGTCCGGCGGCGAGCCAGTTGGCCACCACGCCGAGCGTGAACACGGCGAAGGCGGACAGAGTGAGGCCGAAGGCGAGCGCCTCGCGCGGCGCGATGCGGCCCGAGGGAATCGGCCGCGCGCGCGTGCGCGTCATGATCGCGTCGATATCGCGATCGTACCACATGTTGAGGGCGCCCGACGCGCCCGCGCCGACCGAGATGGCCAGCAGCGCGGCGAAGCCGATCACCGGATGCACGTGGACAGGCGCGGCCACCAGCCCGGCGAAGGCGGTGAAAATGACGAGCGACATGACGCGCGGCTTGAGCAGCGCGACATAATCGCCCGGCGCGCCGCCGACGATGTCGGCGGCTTCGACGCGCTGCAAGGTGGCGGATACGTCGCTCATCCCGTCTACTTCACATCAGGACAGAAGGTTGCGGCCGGTCGCCCGGCCGCAGCCGGTCTCAGTGGTCGCCGCCGGCGATGCGCGGCAGCGTTTCGAACTGGTGGAACGGCGGCGGCGAGGACAGCGTCCACTCCAGCGTCGTCGCGCCGACGCCCCACGGATTGTCGCCCGCGAGCCGCTTCTTCGCGAAGGCGTCGAGCACCACGTAGAAGAAGAACAGGATGCTCACGCCGGCGATGTAGGTGCCGTAGGACGAGAGATGGTTCCACTGCGCGTAGGCGTCCGGATAGTCGATGTAACGACGCGGCATGCCCGACAGGCCGAGGAAGTGCTGCGGGAAGAAGGTCAGGTTGACGCCGATGAACAGCAGCCAGAAGTGCGTCTTCGCGAGCGTTTCGTTGTACATGTATCCGGAAATCTTCGGGAACCAGTAGTAGAAGCCCGCGAACACGCCGAACACCGCGCCGAGCGACATGGTATAGTGGAAGTGCGCCACGACGTAGTAGGTCTCGTGAAGCGCGCGGTCCGCGCCGGCGTTGGCGAGCACCACGCCGGTCACGCCGCCGACAGTGAACACGAAGATGAAGCCGATCGCCCAGACCATCGGCGTGCGGAACGAGATCGACCCGCCCCACATCGTCGCGATCCAGGAGAAGATCTTCACGCCGGTCGGCACCGCGATCACCATGGTCGCGAATACGAAGTAGCGCTGCGTGTTGAGCGACAGGCCGACCGTGTACATGTGGTGCGCCCACACGATGAAGCCGACGAAGCCGATCGCGACCATGGCGTAGGCCATGCCGAGATAGCCGAACACAGGCTTCTTCGAGAAGGTCGACACGATGTGGCTGATCAGGCCGAAGGCCGGCAGGATCAGGATGTACACTTCGGGGTGGCCGAAGAACCAGAACAGATGCTGGAACAGGATCGGGTCGCCGCCGTTGGCCGGATCGAAGAAGGCGGTGCCGAAATTGCGGTCCGTCAGCAGCATGGTGATGGCGCCGGCGAGCACGGGCAACGACAGCACGAGCAGGAACGCGGTCACCAGCACCGACCAGGCGAAGAGAGGCATCTTGTGCAGCGTCATGCCCGGGGCGCGCATGTTGAAGATGGTCGTGATGAAGTTGATCGCGCCGAGCAGCGACGACACGCCCGCCAGATGCAGCGACAGGATCACGAAGTCCATCGCCGGGCCGGGATGGCCGGTGTTGGACGAAAGCGGCGGATACATCACCCAGCCGCCGCCGAAGCCCTGCATGCCCGGCGCGCCCTCGAAGAACATCGACATCAGGAGCAGCGAGAACGAGGCCGGCAGCAGCCAGAACGAAATGTTGTTCATGCGCGGGAAGGCCATGTCCGGCGCGCCGATCATGATCGGAACGAACCAGTTGCCGAAACCGCCGATCAGCGCGGGCATGACCATGAAGAAGATCATGATCACGCCATGGGCCGTGATGAACACATTGTAGAGGTTCTTGGCGGCGTCGATCGAATTGTCGCCGTGCAGGAACTGCGACAGCGCGGGGAAGATCTGGATGCCGGGATTGGCCAGCTCCAGACGCATGCCCAGCGACAGCAGGAAGCCGATGCAGCCCGCGGTCACCGCGAAGAACAAGTAGAGCGTGCCGATGTCTTTGTGATTGGTCGACAGGAGATAGCGGCGCAGGCCGGTCGGATGATCATGGGCGTGATCGTCGTGGGTCGTTGCGGTGGCCATGTGCTTGGTTTCCTCGAAAAGTCTCAGGCCTGTCGGATCAGCGGCGCGCGTCGGCGAGCGTCACGGGGCGGTCGTCGGCGGATGCGAACTTCTTCTTCGCGGAGGCGAGCCACTCGGCGTATTTCTGCTCGCTCACGACGCGGAAGACGATCGGCATGAAGGCGTGGTCCTTGCCGCAGAGCTTGGAGCACTGGCCGTAGTAGACGCCTTCCTTCTCCGCCTTGAACCACGTCTCGTTCAACCGGCCGGGCACCGCGTCGATGCGGATGCCGAACGACTGGATCACGAAGGAGTGGATGACGTCCGCCGCGGTCACCTGCACGCGCACGACCTTGTTGACCGGAACGACCGCCTCGTTGTCGACGGCGAGCAGACGCAGGTCGCCGGGCTTGAGGTCCTTCTCGTCCTTCATCAGCGAGTCGAAGCCGAAACCGCCGCCTTCGTCCTTCGGATATTCGTAGGACCAGTACCATTGCTTGCCGGTGACCTTCACGGTGAGGTCGCCCTTCGGCAGAACGAGCTGATGGGTGAGCAGGCGGAACGAGGGAACGGCGATCACGACGAGAATGAGCACCGGCACGATCGTCCAGGCCACTTCCAGAAGCGCATGGTGCGTCGTGCGCGAGGGAACCGGATTCGCCTTCTCGTTGAAACGCACCATCACGTAGATCAGCAGCGCCAGAACGAACAGGCTGATGACGATGATCAGCGGAACGAGAATGTCGTTGTGGAAGAAATCGATCTCGCGCGCGATCGGCGTTTCGCCCTCGATCAGTTTCATCTGACCGGGCACGGCGTGGCCGACGACGCCTTCAGCCCAGGCGACGCCCGCGCTCATCGCCAGAGCCGCCGTCGCGGCAATTCCGGATCGGGCTGATTTCGCGGCCCTCGCAACGCCTGAGAAATCGATCATAGCCCCGGTCGCTCCCCTTCCAACACAACGTTCCCAATTGCCGCGCGTCGTTCGATTTACAGCCGATTCCGCGCGCGGCACTCGTCCATGTCAGCAGTTAAAATCACAATCGTCTTTGAAGCGCAACACGCGCCTCGCCCGAACCTTCGACGGAGCGCCGCATGCGTCGTCGCTTGACAGAGAGACGGCGTTTGTTACCAGCCTTGGCTGTCCGCGGAGGCGACCGGCGCTCGCGGAACGGATGTCGGGCGCGAATCTCTGGCCATGACGTGTGGCCACTTGTTCACGCCTCATCGATCGAAGCAGGACGAACGGAACGCACATGACAGCACAGATCGCGCGCAAGACCTTCGTCCGCGTCTTTGGCCTAGCCGCACTGGCGGCCGCAGCTTTCGCCTCGCCCATCGCGCAGGCCCAGACGGCCCAACCCGGCGCGCCCGGGGCGTCGACCGCCGACACGAGCCAGCGCCGCGCCAAGTTCGGCGACTGGGAACTGCGCTGCGAGACCCAGCCGGGCGCCTCCAAGGAACAATGCGCCCTGCTTCAATCTGTCGCAGCCGATGACCGCCCCAACGTCAATCTGGTCGTCATCACTCTCAAGACGGCGGACGGCAAGAGCCGGCTGCTGCGCGTCATCGCGCCGCTCGGCGTTCTGCTGCCCAACGGCCTCGGCCTGAAGATCGATCAGACCGACATCGGGCGCGCGGGCTTCGTACGCTGCCTGCCGACCGGCTGCGTCGCCGAGGTCATCATGGACGACAAGCTGCTCGAGCAGCTCAAGAGCGGCAAGACGGCGACGTTCATCATCTACCAGACGCCTGAGGAAGGCGTCGGCATCCCCTTGAATCTAGCCGGCTTCGGGCAAGGCTTCGACGCGCTGCCCTGATGCTGGCCATCGCGCGCGGCATTCGCTATACAACTGACCCAACGGGAGTTTCGTCCATGGGTATTGCGTTTCTTTCGCGCCGCGCGCTCGGCGTTGCGGCTATGGCCGGCGGATTTGCGCTCGCCGGGTGCGGCGGCCCGGCCGGATCGGTCGCCGGCGGCGACCCGGATCCCGTCTCGACGAAGCTCGGCAACCTTCTCGCATTCAATTCGCCCAACGCCCCGCCGCTGCCGAACAAAGGCGCCGGCGAGCGAATCGACTGCCCTGTCGTCCAGATCGAGCCGGGCATGTCGGCCTATCGGGTCGGCGGGGTGGATTCGTCGAGCGTGCGCTACCAGATCGCCATCGGCGACGTCGCCCGCGACTGCTCGCATTCCGGCAATCAGCTTCTGGTGCGGGTCGGCGTCGAAACGCGGACCGTGATCGGCGCGGCGGGCGGTCCCGGCTCCTATACCGCGCCCCTGACCGTCGCCGTACGACGCACCGGCGACGAGAAGATCCTCGCCTCGAAGACCTATACGGTCGGAGGGGCGGTCGGATCGACCGGCAACGCCATCAACACGCTGATCGCGGAACCTCTAGCGGTTCCCTATATCAACGAGCGCGCGGCGGACGACTACGAAGTCGTTCTGTCGATGGGCAAGGGCGGCGCGGCGCCGGAAGGCCGCCGCCGTCGCCGCCGCTAGGCCGCCGCCCCGTCAGGGCCGCGCAGACGCCACGCGCTCGGATTTTTCCAGGCGCGGCGGCTCTGATTTCCAGAAGTCCGGGGCGCGCACGGCTTCGCGGCCGGCGTCGAACAGCGTGCGCATTTCGACGGGATCGAACTCGAGCGGATTCTTCGTCTCCGGCACGCTGTCAGGGACGTAGCCCAGCTTGAACTTCGCATGCGAATTCCGAACGACGACGTAGGACTGGTAGACGGTCTTGTAGAGCAGACCGCGCAGCATTTCCGAAATCGATTTCTTGGCGATGTCGAGCGTGCTCGCGGCGACCGCGGAATCGCTGGCGCGCAGCCGCAGCGCGCCGTTCACCAGAACGTAGACGTTCTTATTACGCTCGGGTCCCGACACCATGAAGCCGCGCAGGAGCATCGGCGCCTTGAGTCCGCCGTCGACGTGCATCTGCGTTTCCTCCGGCTTTTCGAGAACCGGATGAAGCATGACGGGTTTGAAATAGGCCGGAACCGCCGCGGAAGCGCGCAGGATTTCGCGATACAGCTCGGCCTTGCCCGGCGCGTCGCTCGCAGCGAGCTTGCCCATGTCCCACACCGTCACGACGCCGGCGTCGAGATTGGTGGTGGCGACATAGAGACGCCGGCCAGCGCGGTGCTCGGCGGCGACACGCTCGAGCACCTCGTCGGTGACGATGGACGCGATCTTCGCCTTGAGCGGTTCGGTGTCCATCAGGCTGTCCCCGAGCAGGCCCGAAACGCCGCGATGGGCGAACAGGTCCCTCGAGCAGGTGCATGTGTAGAGCGCCTTCAGCGTGTCGTCGTAAGAGGGGCCGAGAAAGGCGAACGTCGATTGCAGGGCGCCGGTCGATACGCCTGTCACGATGTCGAATTTGGGCCGCGAGCCGAGCTTGCTCCACTCGTAAAGAACGCCGGCGCCGAACGCGCCGTCCGCGCCGCCGCCGGACAGAGCCAGAACGTCGAGCGACTTCGCGCGGGCGGAGCGCGTCGACGCGTCGGACAGGCTCTTCGTTCCCATCGAATCGAACAGCACGACAGCGGCCCATGCGTCGGAAGTCCGCACGTCGCTCGACACCGTGCGCTCGGTCGCCATGCAGCCGGCCAGAGACAACGCCGCTACGAAGACCCCTGCAAGAAACGTAAAACGTCCACGCGCAGCCCGCATGCGCCTCTCCCCAAGTCCCGACGCCGCGTTGCGATCCGCGCCCGCCAAGCCGAAGCTCTATACACGGAATTAGACTGACGCTAATAGGCTGTTTGCGCCCTTGGCGCATTGTCGGCTGGGGGTCGCTTCCACGTCATGACCGGTGAAATTGACACACGCTACGACGATTATTTCGCCGCCGCGTTGAGCGAGCGCGCGGCCTCGGACCCGACCGAGCACGTGCAGGCGCTCAAATCGCTGCTCGAGCACGTCGAGAATAGTCTTGCTTCACAAGAACTCGCGCCCGATGTGCGCGAGTCTGAGCTCGCGCTGGCGCGCGCAGCCGCGGAGAAACTCGCGGGCGATGTCGACACAGGGTCGGGTCCGACCATCCTCGCGCCGATTCCGCCGGCCACTGGATGGAAATCCCGGCTGCCGAAATTCACGAAGAGACGGGCGATCATCGCTGCGATCGCCGCGATCGTCTACGCCCTGCCCTTGTTCTTCTTCGCGCGCGAATCGCGCGCGCCCAAGGCGGTCGACGCGAATGGCGCGGCGATCGCCCTGAGCCTGTCGATCGGGGTGACGGCGCTCAACGACGAGAAGATCGCGCTCCACATCATGCCGACGTCCGGCTCCCTCATGCAGTCGGACGCGCGGCTGGCGAAGGACGTGACGCTGCGTCTGGACCCGGGCTCGGGTCCGCTCTCCCATACGTTCCACGCGAACGCGCACCTGACGCCGTGGGATGTGACGATCAACGCCGTGTCCGGCGATATTCTCGACTACCCATTCGATCGGTATCGGTTCGAAATCGACATCGACGGACTTGTCGAAGGCAAGGACATAGCCGTGGAAGCCGGCCTCGGGTCCGTGCCTCACGGCATCCGCGCCCGCCTGACGGATATTCGCGAGCAGGGCGGAACGGCGGATGTCGCCATCGAAGTGCGTCGCAGCGGGTCGGTGATCTTCCTGGCCGCCCTGTCGACCATATCGTTGCTGGTCGTGGCGATCGCAGCGCTGTCGGTCGCCTGGCAGGTCGCCGAACAAGGCCGGAAGATCGATTTCTCCATGATGACATGGGTGGCGGCCTTCATGTTCGTCATTCCAGCGGTGCGCGGTTCGCTGCCCGGCGCGCCGCCCGTCGGCGCGCTGATCGACTTCATCCTGTTCTTCTGGCTGCAGGTGCTCGCGGCGATCGCCACGACGACGCTTGTGGTGATCTGGATGCGGCAAAAGCCGAACCTCTGAGCCGCCTTTCCACAGGCCATTTGCGTTGCAGCGCGGCGACGATTGACTCCACGGCGCGCCCGGATACATCTGGGTTCGTCAGATCAAGATCTTTCGCGGAAGAGACCGGCGGAGCCCAGCGCTCGCGGCCGGCGCCGAAGGCGCAACCGCCCCGGAAACGCTCAGGCAAATGGACCGCGAAAGGATGACGCTCTGGAAAGCGGCGCTGCGCTAGCAAGCGTCCACCGACGGGGGTAACCCGAAGCTCGCGCTTCCGGGGAAATCTCTCAGGTCACGGGACAGAGGGGGCGCCGCCGGCTACCGCCTGCGGACGCTCGTCTCGATTCCGGAGGTCCCTTGGCCGATTCGTCCTCGACCGAAGAACTGGCGCTCACGCCCCTTCACGCTCTGCACAAGCGGCTCGGCGCCCGCATGGCGCCCTTCGCGGGCTACGACATGCCGATCCAATATCCGACCGGCGTGATGACCGAGCATCTGCACACGCGCGAAAAATGCGGGCTGTTCGACGTCTCGCACATGGGTCAGGCGATCCTGGAGGGTCCCAACGCCGCCGCGCGGCTGGAGACGCTCGTCCCGGGCGACATCGTCGGACTTGCGGTCGGCCGGACGCGCTACACGCAGTTTCTGGCGGACGACGGCGGCATTCTCGACGACCTGATGGTCACGCGCCTGCCGGGCGACCCGGAGCGGCTGTTCATCGTGTGCAATGCGGCGCGCAAAGCTGCGGATTTCGCGCTGATGCGCGCCAAGCTGCCAGAGCTCACGCTCGACGTCTTCGAAGACCGCGCGTTGATCGCCGTGCAGGGGCCGCGCGCCGCCGAAGCCGTCGAGGGGCTCGTTCCGGGCGTGCAGTCGCTCGTCTTCATGCAGGGCGGCGATTTCGAATGGCGCGATTCGCCGATGTTCGTCACGCGCTCGGGCTACACGGGCGAGGACGGCTTCGAGATTTCGTTGCCCGCCTCGCAGGCCGAGACCTTCGCCGAACGGCTGCTGTCGCATCCCGACTGCGCTCCCATCGGGCTCGGCGCCCGCGATTCGCTCAGGCTGGAAGCGGGCCTGTGCCTCTACGGCCATGACATCGACGAGACGACGGACCCGATCGAGGCTGCGCTCGCCTGGTCGATCGGCAAACGGCGACGTGCGGACGGCGGCTTTCCGGGCGCTGCGCGCATTCAGAAGGCGCTCGCCGAAGGGCCCGCACGCTCACGCGTGGGGCTGGCTTTCGAAGGGCGGCAGCCGGCGCGCGAGGGCGCGGAAATTGCAACGCCGGACGGGCGCGTCGTCGGCCGGATCACTTCGGGCGGCTTCGCGCCGAGCCTCGGGAAGCCGGTCGCCATGGGTTATGTCGCGCGCGAATTCGCTGCGGTCGGGACGGAACTCGCCGCATTGGTGCGCGGCAAGGCTCTGCCAGCGCGCGTGACCAGGACGCCGTTCGTTCCCAATCGTTATTTCAAGGGCTGACAGGAGGGATCATGTCCGCGATCCGCTACACCAAGGACCACGAATATATCCGCGTCGAAGGCGACATCGGCGTCGTCGGCATTTCGGAACACGCGCAGCACGCGCTCGGCGACGTCGTGTTCGTCGAATTGCCCGAGGTCGGCAAGACGTTCAAGCAGGGCGGCGAGGCCGCTGTCGTCGAGAGCGTGAAGGCGGCGAGCGAGGTCTACGCGCCCGTCGCCGGCGAGGTCGTCGAGGTCAACAGCGCGCTGGAAGGCGCGCCCGCGACCGTGAACGAGGATCCGCTCGGCGCGGGATGGTTCATGAAGATCAAGATCGCCGACGCCGGGCAACTCGACGGCCTCATGGATCAGGCGGCCTACGCCGAATTCCTCAAGACGCTGGAGTGAATGGACCGCGAGCCTTCGGGCTCGCCGTCCGGGCATTGGACGTTGGGCAGTCGGCATTCGACTTCCCAACGCCGATTGCCGAATGCCTAAGGCGAGCCTGAAGGCTCGCGGTCCAAAATCGGGAACCCCATGCGCTACCTGCCTCACTCGCCGCAAGACCGCGCGGACATACTCGCCCGCATCGGCGTTTCGTCGATCGACGATCTGTTCGTGGATATTCCCGAAGACAAGTTGATCGACGGTCTGCTCGACCTGCCGAGACGCAAGAGCGAGCTGGAGGTCGAGCGCTTCCTGACAAGACTCTCGAACCGCAATGTCTCGGCGGGAAGCGTTCCGTTCTTCGTCGGCGCTGGCGCCTACAAGCATCACGTGCCTGCGTCGGTCGACCACCTGATCCAGCGGTCGGAGTTTCTGACAAGCTATACGCCCTATCAGCCGGAAATCGCGCAGGGCACGCTGCAATACATGTTCGAGTTCCAGACGCAGGTCGCGCGGCTGACGGCGATGGATGTGGCGAACGCTTCGATGTACGACGGCTCGACGGGTTGCGCCGAGGCCGTATTGATGGCGCATCGCGTGACGCGCAGGCGCAAGGCCGTGCTGTCTGGCGGCCTGCATCCGCATTACGCCGATGTCGTCCGCACTGTGTCCGACATGGCGAGCGACCTTGTGACGACGCTCGCACCCGACCCGCTCGCGCAGGAAGACATCGTTGCGGCGATCGACAAGGAGACGTCCTGCGTCGTCGTGCAGTCGCCCGACGTGTTCGGCAATCTGCGTGACCTCAAGCCGATCGCGGACGCGTGCCACGCCAACGGCGCGCTGTTGATCGCGGTATTCACGGAGGCGGTGTCGCTCGGCCTCGTGAAACCGCCCGGCGAGATGGGCGCCGACATCGTCGTCGGCGAGGGACAATCGATCGGCAATGCGCTGAACTTCGGTGGCCCCTATGTCGGCCTGTTCGCGACGCGCGACAAATACGTCCGGCAGATGCCGGGCCGTCTGTGCGGCGAGACGGTCGACGCCAACGGCAAACGCGGATTCGTGCTGACGCTGTCGACACGCGAGCAGCACATCCGCCGCGAGAAGGCGACCTCGAACATCTGCACGAACTCCGGCCTGTGCGCGCTCGCCTTCACGATCCACATGACGTTGCTCGGCGGGACAGGCCTGCGCCAGCTCGCGCGCGTCAACCACGCCAACGCCGTCAAACTCGCGGATATGCTGGGGCGCGCGGGCGTAGAGGTTCTGAACAAGACCTTCTTCAACGAATTCACGATCCGCGCGAAGGGCGACGCCGCGCAAATCATCGAAAAGATGGCGGCGGCCGGCGTACTCGGCGGCGCGCCCGTTTCGCGGTTGCTGCCCAATGCGGGCCTCGACGATCTCATCGTCGTCGCCAATACCGAAGTGAATACGGACGAAGATCGCGCGGCCTTCGTCGACGCGCTGAAGGGAGCCCTCTAATGCTCAACAATCAGGGACGTCCCACGCACGCCGGCGAAGCGCACGGCGTCGAGCGCGCGACCTTCACCGGCAATCGCGCGCTCGAGATCGACGAGCCGCTGATCTTCGATCAGGGCGGCTTCGACAAAACGGGCGTCGACATCGACGAGCCCGAGCCGTTCGCCGACCGTCTCGGCGGGCTTGCGCGCGACGTCGCGCCCGAGCTGCCCGGCTTCGGCGAACCGCAGGCGATGCGGCACTACGTGCGTCTTTCGCGCAAGAATTATTCGATCGACGCCGGCCTGTTTCCGCTCGGCTCCTGCACGATGAAGCACAATCCGCGCCTCAACGAGAAAATGGCCCGCCTGCCGGGTTTCTCCGACGTCCATCCGTTGCAACCGCAATCGACCGCGCAGGGCGCGCTGGCCCTGATGCAGGAATTGTCGCGCTGGCTGATGGTCTCGACCGGCATGAAAGCCGTCGCGCTGTCGCCAAAAGCCGGCGCGCATGGCGAACTCTGCGGCATGATGGCGATCAAGGCTGCGATCATCGCGCGCGGTGAAGCCGACACGCGCAAGACCGTACTCGTGCCGGATTCCGCACACGGCACCAATCCCGCCACCGCAGCGTTGATCGGCTTCGAGGTCCAGTCCGTTCCTGCCGGCGAAGACGGCCTCGTCCACCCTGCGGCCGTGCGCGAGAAGCTCGGACCGCATGTCGCGGCGATCATGCTCACCAATCCGAACACGTGCGGATTGTTCGAACGCGAGATCGTGGAGATCGCCGCCGCCGTCCATGAGGCCGGCGGGTATTTCTATGCGGACGGCGCGAATTTCAACGCCATCGTCGGCGTGACCAAGCCGGGCGATCTCGGCGTCGACGCCATGCATATCAATCTGCACAAGACATTTTCCACGCCGCATGGCGGCGGCGGGCCAGGTTCGGGGCCAGTCGTGCTCTCCGAGCGGCTCGCCGACTTCGCCCCGGTTCCGTTCCTGCTCGAAAAAGACGGCGCGCTCGAACTCGTCGAGGACGCCGCCGGCTCGCATGCGTTCGGGCGGATGACTGCGTTCCACGGACAGATGGGCATGTATGTGCGTGCGCTCGCTTACATGCTCTCGCACGGGGCTGACGGGTTGAAGCAGGCGTCGCAGGACGCAGTGCTCAACGCCAATTACGTGCGCGCCTGCCTGTCAGATCTGTTCTCGCAGCCGTTCGGCGACCGGCCGTGCATGCACGAGGTTCTGTTCGACGAGACCTGGCTCAAGGGCACGAACGTCACGACGCTCGATTTCGCCAAGGCGCTGATCGACGAAGGCTACCATCCGATGACGGTCTATTTCCCGCTGGTCGTGAAGGGCGCGATGTTGATCGAGCCGACGGAATCGGAATCGCTGGCCTCGCTCGACCTGTTCGTGATGGCGATGCGCGATCTCGCCTTGCGCGCGCAACGCGGCGAACTCGAACGCTTCCAGGGCGCGCCGCGCTTTGCGCCGCGCGCCCGGCTCGACGAGACGCGTGCAGCCCGCAGCCCCGTGCTGAAGTGGACGCCGCGCGCTCCGTGGACCGAAGCGGCCGAATAGCCGGTCTTGTCGGCGCGCAATTCTCGCCCATAGTTTCCCCGCGGCCCGGCGCCGCGCGGGAGGCGAACATGAACGAAATAGCGGCGCATGAGGGCGTGCGCGTCGAAAAGACCGGCGTCGTCACCACCATCATTCTCGACCGCAAGGAGCGCCGCAACGCGGTCGACGGGCCGATGGCGCGCGCTCTGCGCGCCGCATTCGTCGACTTCGAGGGGGACGCAAGCCAGCGCGTCGCCGTGTTGTGGGGCGACCACGGAATGTTCTGCGCCGGCGCCGACCTGACCGCGGTCAACGACCCGGCGCGCCGGCACGAACTCGACCCCGAGGGCGGCGGCGACGGCCCTATGGGGCCATCGCGCATGGCCTTGTCCAAACCGTTGATCGCGGCGGTCGCCGGCTATGCGGTCGCTGGCGGACTGGAGCTCGCCCTTCTGGCGGACATGCGCGTGGTGGAGGAAGGCGCGACGTTCGGCGTGTTCTGCCGGCGCTGGGGCGTGCCCCTGATCGACGGGGGAACTGTGCGCCTGCCGCGCATCGTCGGCATGGCGCGCGCACTGGACATGATCATGACAGGCCGCCCGGTCGGGGCTCAGGAAGCATGGACGATGGGCCTCGCGAACCGCATCGTCCCGGACGGCCAGTCACGCCAGGCGGCCGAGGAGCTGGCGCGCCAGATCGCGGCCTTCCCGCAACAATGCATGCTCGCGGACCGTGCTTCGGCTTACGCGCAATGGGACCTGCCGCTTGCAGACGCGCTGCGCAGCGAAGGTCGCAACGGCGCGCCGATCGTGGCGGCGGAGGGACGGGCGGGCGCAAAGCGATTCGCGGAAGGCGCCGGGAGGCATGGGGCGTTCGGCCCTTAGCGCCGCGTCAAAGAAAAACCGACGATCGCAAGCGACCGTCGGTTCGGGCCGTCGCCTGCGCGGCGACGGAACTACACGTTTCGACCGCTCAGTGGAGAAGGCGGCCGAGATCCTTGATGCCCTGGTCGACGAGCGACGCGCCAGCCGCGCCCTTGGTCTCGGTCTTGAGCACCGCTTCCGCCGCCGAGGCGGCCGCGTCTGCGGCGGCGGCGCGAACGTCGCTGGCCGCCTGCGCTTCCGCCTGCGCGATCTTGTCCTGCGCCTGCTTGGTGCGGCGCGCGACGAAGTCGGTCAAGCGCTCCTGCGATTCCTTGGCGAGCATCTCGGCTTCCTGCTTGGCCTGCGCAACGATGGCGGCGGCTTCGGCTTCGGCCTGCTTGCGCTTGACCTCGAACGAGGCGAGCAGAGTCTGTGCTTCCTCGCGCAGCTTCTGCGCTTCGGCCAGCTCCTTCTTCACACCGTCGATGCGGGCGTCGAGCGCGCCAATCAGCTTGGTGTGCACCTCGTAGTAGGCGAGCACGGCCAGGAACAGGAAGAACCCGATCGCGACGAAATGTTCGGCTTCCAGATGCATCGGATCAGCCCTTCGCGATGGCGGCGAGCGCGTCGGCGATCTTTTGCGGATCGGCCGGCTTGCCGGTGATGTGTTCGATGATGGCGGCGGCCGCGTCCTTGGCGACGGTCTCGACGTTCGCCATGGCCTTGGCCTTGGTGTCTGCGATCTGCGCGTCGGCGGCGGCGAGCTTGGCGTTCAGGTCCGCTTCCAGCGCCTTGCGCTTGGATTCGGTCTCCGCAGCGAGAGCGGCGTGCGCCTCCTGGCCCATCGCCTGCGCCTTGGCCTTGGCTTCGGCGAGCGTCTTGTCGTGTTCGGTCTGCGCGGCCTCAGCTTGCGCCTGCGCGGCCTTGGCGGCGGCGAGATCGTTGGCGATCTTGTCGCCGCGGTCCTTCAGGATGCCGGCGACGCGCGGCAGCGCCACACGCGACATCATCAGGTAAAGCGCGCCGAAGGCGATCACCAGCCAGACGAGCTGGGAAGCGAAATGCGTGGAATCGAAGGGCGGGAACGCCGAGCCGTGCTCGGGGCCGCCGGGAACTTCGGTGCCCGCGCTGTGCGCGTCTTTGGGAGCGTGTTCGGCCATGATCGGTCCGCCTGAATCTCGGAAACTGAAAGCGCGCCCCGGCGAACCGGGGCGCGCGAAGGATCACTTCATCACGAAGAGGAGCAGGATCGCGACGAGGAACGCGAAGATGCCGAGACCTTCGGCGAGCGCCGCGCCGATGAACGCGCGGCCGAACTGGCCGTCGGAGGCCGACGGATTGCGCAGCGCGCCGGAGAGGAAGTTGCCGAAAATCAGACCGACGCCGACGGCGGCGGCGCCCATGCCGATCGCGGCGAGACCAGCGCCGATGTACTTGGCTGCAACAGGATCCATTTGATGCTCCTTCAGGAGTTTTGTGGGCGACTATCTGTTGTTGGCGGGCGAAGACGCGCTTCGCCTCATGTTTGTCAGTGGCCCGGGTGAATTGCGTCGTTCAGATAGACGCAGGTGAGAATGGCGAAGACGTAAGCCTGCAGGAACGCGACCAGCAGTTCGAGCGCGCTCAGCATGACGATCGCGATCAGCGGCAGCGGCGAGATGACGGCGTAGACGCCGGCGCCGAGCAGCATGGCCACGAAGCCGCCGAAGACCTTGAGCGTGATGTGGCCCGCCAGCATGTTGGCGAAAAGTCGGACCGACAAGGTGATGGGGCGGGCGGCGAACGAGATGATCTCGATCAGGATGATGAACGGCAGCAGCGCGGGCGTCACACCCGACGGCACGAACAGATGCAGGAAGTGCATGCCGTTCTTGTAGAAGCCGTAGATGATCACGATGCCGATGATGAGCGCGGCGAAAGCGAAGGTGACGACGATCTGGCTGGTGACGGTGAAGGCGCCGGGAATGAGGCCGATCAGGTTCGAGAACAGCACGAACATGAAGACCGAGAATACGAACGGGAAGAAGCGCATCCCGTCCTTGCCGGCGGTGTCGCGCACCGTGGAGGCGACGAATTCGTAGGCCATTTCCGCGGCGGCCTGCAGGCGCGTCGGCACGACGTGGCGGCCGCTGGTGCCCATGACCATCAGCGCCGTGATCGCGAGGAACACGATGATCATGAACAGCGAGGCGTTGGTGAAGGAAGCGTCGACGCCGCCGATATGCAGGTCGAACAGGCGATTGATGTTGAACTGATGGATCGGATCGATCCCTTGAGATTCAGCCGCCACGATCTCACCCTTCCCGTCGTCGCCGGCTCGCGCCGGCGCGCTTCACTTCTTGCGTCCCGCCGTCGGCCCCGCCGACATGCGGTAGACATTCCAAAATCCCGCCGCCGTACCCAGCGCGAGAAAAATCAACAACAGCGCCGGGTCCGTGCCGAACCAGACGTCCAGCTGCCACCCGATCACCGCGCCGACGCCGACTGCGCCGACGAATTCGCCCATGGCGCGCATGCCCTGGCTCAGCGCCTGGCCCATCACGCGATCGGTCGGCGCTTCGCCGCTCGATTTTCCAGAAGGACGCTCGGCTTCCGCGAGCTTGTCGGACAGCGCAGACAGTCGCGCCCTCAGCTCCGCATCGTCCTTGCCGTCGTCCATGGTCGACCCCCGCTTGAAACCGCAACCCGACGGGTCCGGCGATCCGCATGTGCGAGCCGCGGCGCCGATCCGGCGTTGGGCCGAGTTTCCAGGGAATCGACGCAGGTCGAAACGACCACGCCCCTTTGAAATCGCGCGCACCATATTGACGGGTCCGAATGATGTCAAGGATTGGGCGGCCGATATCATCTCATTGTTTTTACAAGAATTTGTCGGCTGGAAAACCGGATTGAACGATGGTCTGACGCAACGCGCGTCCGCTCGTGGCCGGGCCTCGCCCCAAAGTAGCCGCTTTGATGTGATCAGCGAGGCGTCGCCGCCTTGCGAAGCGGGGCGCAGGCTTGTTAGATAGCGATCTTCTCGAAAAGGTTGGAAAATGTTCGCCGTACCGCCTTCCCTGCGCGCCTGCGCCATCGCCGCCGGAGCCGCCTTTGCGCTTCTCGTCGCCTCCGCGCCCGCACGCGCGGACTGCCAGACCGATATCCAGGGCTTCATGAAGCGCCGCGACTCTGTGATCGCTCAGCTCAAAGGCCTGACGAGCGGCAAGAAAAAGCAGCTCGACCCAGCCGCCGCCTGCCCGAAGTTCAAGACGCTGACGGGCATCATGACCGAGACGGTGGCCTATTTCGAAAAGAACAAGGAATGGTGCCAGATCCCCGACCAGTTCGTCGACGGCGCCAAGCAGCAGCGCGCGCAATTCTCCAAGACGGCCGGCCAAGCGTGCGGCATCGCAGCAAAAGTCGCGAAAATGAAGAAGCAGGCTGAGCAGCAGGCCGCGCAAGGCGGCATGGGCGGCGGCCCGCAGGTTCAGCAAATGCCGCGCGGACCGTTGTGAGCCCCACCAGCGCCGAACCGCATCACCTTCCTGATTCCGTCGTCCGCCACCCCGCGCTCGCGCTCGCGCCGCCTTGGGCGGTGCCTTTCGTCCAGCTCGCGCGAATCGACCGCCCCATCGGCTGGTGGCTGCTCCTGCTGCCCTGCTGGGAGTCGAGCGCATTGGCCAGCGCCGTTCGAGGCGGCGGGCCGCTCTATCTTCATCTGATCCTGTTCCTGATCGGCGCCGTCGCCATGCGCGGCGCGGGTTCGACCTACAACGATCTCGTCGACCGCGAGATCGACGCCAAGGTCGAGCGCACGCGCGGCCGGCCCCTGCCCTCCGGGCGCGTGTCCGCCGGACAGGCCAAGGCCTTTCTGGCCCTGCAATGCCTCGTCGGTCTGGCGGTGCTGCTGGCCTTCAACCGATTCGCGATCATGGTCGGTTTCGCTTCGATCCTGATCGTGCTCGCCTATCCTTTCATGAAGCGCGTGACGTCCTGGCCGCAAGCGGTTCTGGGGCTGGCCTTCGCGTGGGGCGGCCTCATGGGATGGGCCGCGGCTTTCGGATCGCTGTCCGCCCCCGCCTTCCTCGTGTACGCGGCCGCGATCGTCTGGACGATCGGCTACGACACGATCTACGCGTTGCAGGACATTCGCGACGACGCGATCGCCGGCGTTCGGTCGACCGCGCGGCTGTTCGGCGACCACGTTCGCGCCGCGGTCGGCGCAATGTACGCTGCGGCGGTCGCGCTATCGGCGGCGGCCGTGCATGTCGCGGGCGTTTCGCCGATCGCCTATACGGGCGTGGCGGCCTTCGCCGCGCATCTGGCATGGCAGGTCGCGACAATCGAGCCCGGCGACAAGGACCGCGCCCTGAAGCTGTTCCGCTCCAATCGCGACGCGGGTCTCTTGCTGTTTGCGGGCTATCTGGCGGCGGCGCTGGTCGGCTGAGTCCCGCCGCGCGCGTTCAATTGCGCGCTATGATTTCACGTTCGCCGGAATAGACCGGCGTCGGACCCGCGGCGCCCATCTGACGGGTCGCGCAACGGCGCGGGCGGCGGGCGAACAGCGGCGAGCCGCGCCGACGGGCCGCGCGCTTGCGGACGATCAGCGAACCACAGCGCTGTTCGAGCGCGTGATAGACGCCCGGCGATTTTTCGATCAGACGCGGCAGGCGCAGGCTCGCGCACCAGTAGCGCCAGGCCGCGACCGCCTCCTGTTCGTCTTCCGTTTGCACGAGCGTGGTCATGTTGATCGGATCGTCGTGGACCATTCGCACGCGGTAAAGGTAACGGCCGCCGCGTTCCTCGACGCCGATTGCAAGACCACGCCATTCCACGCGCGCGGCGGGCGTTTGATAAACGGCGGCTTCAGCGGACATGGCGACCTCGAACGAAAGTGCGTCTTTGCGCGATCGTGGCGCCGCGGATTGGCCAAAAGCCCTAATCGGCACGGTGAAACATGCGTAAACTCAAAGCCTTGGTCGACTGCTTCTCAACCTGATCGCTACAATTCGATCCAATTTGCTCACGGCATCGACTTGCGTCCCCGGCAGGCCGGCCCTAGGACCGGCTTATGACCTCGCCTACCGGCCAGTCGCCGCTCGCCATCGCCGAAACGCTCCTCGCCGTCGCGACGGACGCGGGGGCGCTCGCTTTGAAGTGGTTCCGGCCGGGCGAGCGGACGAGCGCTCATACCGACTACAAGCCGGGCGGTTCGCCAGTCACCGAGGCGGATTTCGCGGTCGACGCCTTTCTCCGCGAACGTCTCGTCGCCCTGTTTCCGCACGCCGGCTGGCTCTCGGAAGAAACGGCCGATTCCGGGGAGCGCCTGAGCCGTGAAGACGTGATCGTCGTCGACCCGATCGACGGCACGCGGGGATTTGCGAGCGGCGATCTTCGCTGGAGCGTCTCGGTCGCTCTGGTGCGGGCGGGACGCCCGCTGGCCGGCGCGATCGTGGCGCCGGCGTCGTCGGCCCATTATTTCGCCGCCCTCGGCGAAGGCGCCTGGCTGAACGGCGCAAGGTTGGCGCCCCGGCCGGACGCGCGGCTCGCCGGCGGAAAGATCGCAGGCCCACAGCCGAGCGGCGCGCGGATCGCCAGCGCGCTCGACATGGCGCTGACGCCGAAAATCCCGTCGCTGGCCGTCCGATTCGCGCAGGTCGCCGACGGCGCGCTCGACGCCGCGCTCTCGTCCGCCAATTCGCACGACTGGGACATAGCGGCCGCCGATCTCATCCTGCACGAAGCCGGGGCGAAACTCACCGACTTCCACGGCCGCGCGCCGATCTACAATCGCAGCGACCTCAGGCACGGCGCGCTGGCCGCCGCGCCCGCCGCCACACATCCCGAACTAATAGCGGCGCTCGTGCGCGCGCAACAACAGGAAACGCCCGCTTCCCACCATTCGCACAAGGCGCATACATGACTTCGAAGGAAACACCTGCAAAGCAGTTGCCGCATCTGGTGTTCGGCGGCGAGCTGGTCAATCTCGACGCCAACGAGTTCAAGGATCTGAGCAAGGTCGAACTCGTCGGCCTCTTCCCCAATTACGCTTCGGCCTATTCGGCCTGGAAAGCCAAAGCGCAGGCGACGGTCGACAATGCGCACATGCGGTATTTCATCGTGCATCTGCACCGCCTGCTCGATCCGGCTCACGAATAGCGGCCTGCAGGACGCCGTCGCGGCGACTTCGAAGCCGAGGCCGCCGTCGCGATGACCGCGCCGGCGCTTCTCTTCTATCGCGCAGCGACGACGCTGATTGCGCCGTTCGCACGCATTTTTCTTCGGGCGCGGGCGCGACAGGGCAAGGAAGACGTCGCGCGCATGGGCGAGCGCATGGGCTTCGCCGCAGCGCCGCGGCCGCAGGGCCCGCTCGTCTGGCTGCACGGCGCGAGCATCGGCGAGGGGCTTTCGCTCCTTCCGCTGATCGAGGCGATCGTCGCGCGAGGCGCGCATGCGCTCGTGACGACGGGAACGACGAGTTCGGCGCGCGTCGTTACGGCGCGCCTGCCGCCGGGCGCTTCGCACCAATTCGTCCCGCTCGACTCGCCGCCGTTCGTCGATCGCTTCATTCGTCATTGGCGCCCTGACGTGGCGATCTTCGCGGAAAGCGAGCTCTGGCCGAACCTGATCGCGCAGACCCGCGCATCCGGCGCGCCGGTCATGCTCGTCAATGCGCGGATGTCGCCGCGCTCTTTCGAACGTTGGCGTCTGGCTCGCGGCGCCGCCGCGCAAGTTCTCGAACAGATCGAAATCGCCTTCGCGCAGTCGCGGGACGACGCCGCGCGGCTCACCGAACTCGGCGCGCGCGATGTGCGGCTCGTCGGCAATCTCAAGTACGACGTCGCTGCGCCGCCGTCGACGCCCGACACGCTCGCCGCTTTGTCCGCGCAGATCGGCTCGCGACCGGTCTGGGTCGCCGCCTCCACGCATCCCGGCGAAGAGGAAATCTGCCTCGCTGCGCACAGGAACTTGCTTGCGCGTTTCCCGGACCTTCTGACCATTGTCGCGCCGCGCGACGCACGCCGCGGCGCGGGGCTCGAGCAACTCGCAACGCGGCTCGGCGACCACACGGCGCGACGGAGCGACGGCCAGCCGATTTCGGCGCAGACGCAGGTCTATATCGCCGACACATTCGGCGAGATGGGGCTCTGGTACAGGCTCGCGAGCGTCGTCTTCGTCGGCAAGTCGCTCGCTGGCGTCGGCGGTCAAAATCCGATCGAGCCGGCGAAGCTCGGCGCGGCCGTTCTGCATGGCCCGTCCGTGGAGAATTTCGTCGACGCTTACGCAGCCCTCGACGCAGCCGGCGGCGGCGTTAGAGTGACGGACGCGGCGGATCTGGCGACGCAACTCGCCATGCTGTTCGCCGATGTCGCCAAGGCGCGCGCGATGGCCCGCGCCGCCGTCGGCGTCGTACGAGAGTTGGGCGGAGCGACCGAAAGCGTCATGCAGGCGATCGAGCCATATCTCGCGCACACGCGCCGCAAGGACGCGTGATGCGCGCGCCGCGCTTCTGGTACGACAAGGAGCCCGGCGCGGTCGCCCGCGCGTTGCAGCCGTTCGGGGCGCTCTACGGCGAGATCGCGGCGCGGCGCATGGCGATCACAGGCGGGCATCCGGGCGCTCCGGTCGTCACGATCGGCAATTTCGTCGCCGGCGGCGCCGGCAAGACGCCGACTGCGATCGCGGTGGCGCAACTGCTGATGGCGCAGGGCGAACGCCCCGTATTCGTCTCGCGCGGCTATGGCGGACGCCTCGCGCGCGGCGGCCCTCCCGCGCAGGTCGTCGGACAGGCGGCGACTGAAGTCGGCGACGAGCCGATCCTGCTCGCTCAATTCGCGCCGACCTTCGTCGGCGCCGACCGCAGCGAAGCGGCGCGCTTTGCTGTCGACGAGGTCGCTCCGAGCGTGCTTGTGCTCGACGATGGTCTGCAAAGCCGAACTGTCGAACCCGACATCGCCATTGCGGTCGTCGACGGCGCGACGGGCGTCGGAAACGGCCTGTGTTTTCCTGCGGGGCCGCTACGCGCACCGCTCGACCGGCAGATCGCGCGTGTTTCGGCTGTCGTCATAATCGGGCCGGGCGAGCCCGGAGAAGCTACCGCCACCCACGCGCTTGCGGCGAACAAGCCCGTTCTGCGGGCGCGTCTGGAGGCGGACGAACGCGCACGGGCGCTGAACGGCCGCAAGGTCGTGGCGTTCGCCGGCATCGGCCTGCCGGAAAAATTCTTCGCAACGATCGACGGGCTCGGCGCGTGGATCGCAGCACGCCGCGCCTTTCCTGATCATCACCGCTACAGCGAGACGGAACTCGCCGAACTGTACGAACTCGCCGAACAGAACGGCGCCCTGCTCGTGACGACGCAGAAGGACGCTGTGCGCTTGCCCCCGCCGCCGGCGGGCGCGCGCGCGCCGATCGCGATACCGGTCAGACTCGTATTCGACGACGAAGAGGCGGCCGCCCGACTGTTGAGGACGGGGCTCGCGCGTGTGCGTCCGTGGGAGTCGCGCGCGTCGACGAAATGATCAGCGCGACGCGCGACCGAGACGCTGGAGCTTCGCCTGCGGGCTCACATAGGCCTCCTGCAGATCGACGTTCCAGTAGCGCAGGTCTTCCAGCGGAATGGGCTGGTTCGTGACCGCGCAGCGCACGAAAGCGCCGGGACGACGCACGCGAAAGTCGCCATCGAGAAATTCGACTTCAGCCTCGACGGCCGGCTGCGTGGGACGTTCGAAACGGTTCATGGTCGACGTTTGCTCCTGATAGAAGCAGTATAGCCAAGGGCGGCTTGGTTTGCTACGGGCCGATCCGGTCGCTCGCCTCTGGCGCGGGCTCGCCGGCGGCGGCCTGCGGCGCGCGCACGACCGTCACCGTGCATGGCGCTTCGGCGACCACGCGCGACGAAACGCTGCCGAGGAACCGGCGAACCGGCGAGGAGCCGCGCGCCCCGATGATCACCTGATCGACACGATTGAGGCGCGCGTAATCGATCAAAGCGCCGGCGACGTCGGTCGCCTCCAGCACATGGAACGTCGTCTGCGCCTCTTCCCGCGCCAGCGGCCGGGCCCATTCCTTCAGTTCGACGAGGCGCTGGACGTGAATGTTTCGCCCCTCCTCGTCGAGCGCGTAATTGACGCCGACGCGATTGAGCTTGAGCACGTTGAGACAGGCGAGCCGCGCGTCCGGCAGAGTGCGAAGAATGCGTCCGACCATTTCGCGAAGCGCCTCCGCGAGCGCTTCGCCGCCGTCGAGATCGACCGAGACGGCGACGATCGGCGCCGCAGAAATCTGCTGGGCGATCGGCGGCGACGACGGGACGTGGCCGAAGCGCGTCGACCACCAGCGCCGCGCGACGACCGTCAAACCGTCGCGATCGAGACGCGCGCCGCGCTCCGTGATCTTCACTTCGCCCGGATTCTGCAAATCGAAGGCGAGCTGCGCGGCGGTCGGATAACGCAGGTTCGGATCGACTTCGAGACAATGCAGAATGGCTTCTTGCAGCCATTCCGGAATTTCCGGACGGATCGCGCGCGGCGGAACAGGATCGCGCCACATGCGCACGCTGAGCGCGCGCCGCGTGTTCGGATAGCCGAACGGGCGCCGGCCGGTCGCCAGATGGTAGAGGAGCACCCCGAGGGAGAAGAGGTCGGAGCGCGGATCCGATCGGTCGCCGCGCACCTGCTCCGGCGATATGTAGGGGCCGGTGCCCATGGGCAAGCGAAATTCCTCCGCGAGGAGGTCCGGCAACAGTTCGTGACGCGACAGTCCGAAATCGATCAACGCCGCCTCGCCGCTCGGCCGCAGCAGGATGTTGGACGGTTTGATATCCAGATGGATGACGTGCTGGCGATGCAGCGCGTCGAGGGCGGTCGCCGCCTTGATCCCGATCTCGCGAACGCGCTCGACGGAGCATGGCGCGCGATCGAGATCGGGCAGCAGCGAAGGCCCCTCGACATATTCCATGACGATGTATGGCTGGCGCGCGAAATCGCCGACGGCGACGCAGCGCGGCGCATGCGGCCCCTTCAGCTGCGGCAGAATCATCTGCTCCATCTCGAAGCCGACGATCGCGGTCGCATCGTCTCCGTCGAGAATCAGCGGCGCTTTCAGCACGATCGGAAAATCGATATCGGGACGCGTGACGCTCCAGAGCGCGGCCATGCCGCCGACATGGACCTTCTCGCCGACGAGGAAGCCGTCGATCGTCGAACCGGATCGCAGGCTCTCGCGCGCCATCGTCAGCGCCCCACGAACAGACGGGCTGCGAGGATGCCAGGCAGGCCTGCGTTCTTGATCTTTTGCGCCGCGCGCTCGATGTCGTAAGGCACGCGGCAAAAGGAGATCGTGCGCCGCTCGTCGTCGAGGATCGCGTAAGCCGCTGTCGGGTTCTGGTCGCGCGGCTGGCCCACCGAACCAAGCACGGCCAGCCAGCGGCGTGTCGGAGAAAGCGGCACCGCCAGCGGGGCCTTCGGCGTGAACAGCATAGCCGGCTTCGCCGGCGTCATGTTGTAGAGCTGCGGCACGTGAACGTGTCCGCAAACGGTGATCTGCGCGTCGCAGGCGCGCATCGAGCGTTCCGCCGCCGAGGCGTTCGTGACGTAGATCCACGCCGGTGGATTGGAAGCGTCAGAGTGGACATAGAGAATGTCGCCCTCGCGATGCGTGCGGGGGAGTCCGGCCAGAAAGTCTCGCTGCGCGACGCTGAGCCGGCCGCGCGTCCACTCGATCGACGCGCGCGCGTAATCGTTCATATCGCGCGTCGAGCCCGACACGGCTTCGTCGTGATTGCCGAGCAGCACGACCGCGCCTTCGTTCCGCAGGTTGCGCGCAAAATCGACGACATAGGCCGGGTCGGCGCCATATCCGACGAGATCGCCCAACAGCATGAAGCGTTCCACGTTCTGCTTTCGCGCGTGGGCGAGGCAGGCGTCGAACGCTTCGCGATTGCCGTGGATGTCCGACATCAGCGCGATCAACATGTCCGGCGACTCTCTCCCCGCCAATTCAAGGCGCTTGCGCAGCGCGCGCCCAACATAGAGCACACCGGACTGTCGTTGGCGAAGCAGGTCAAAAGAGCGAGCCCTGCCCGCCCGGCGCCTTCGGCGCGCGCGCCGCGCGGCGCGCAACAGGCTCTCCCTCGGCTACAGCATGTTTGCGGCCGTCGGCGAACTCGATGGTCAGCCGTTGGCCCGCCGCCACGCCCGCCGCGTTGCGGATCGGCGCGTCCTCGTCGTCGCGCACGAGCGCGAAACCGCGCGCGAGCACGTTCTTGTACCCGAGCGAATGACGCAGCTTCTCCAGCGCGCCGAGGCGATCCCGCCGCGCCGCGACCAGCCGCGTCGTCGCAGGAGCGAGGCGCGCATGCAGCGCCATCAGACGCTCGCGGCGATTGCCGATCTCGTCGCGGCCGCGCTGGAGACGATTGGCGAAGGCTGCGCGGAACCGCAGCCCGAGAGGCGACAGGCGATCGAACCGCGCCGCAGAAATCGCGCCGCCGCAACGGGCCAGCCTGTCGGCCGCAAGCCGCAGGTCGCCCTGCTTGCGCGCAAGCTCGGCCTGCGGCGAATGGCGCGCGAGCGCGGCGGCGAGGTCGCCAAGGCGCGCGCGCCGGCGAGCGATCAGGTCGCGCATGTCCTTGCGCAGATCGGAGGCGGCCGCGTCCAGCGACTGGCGGCGGCCGCCCAGAATGTCGTCGGGCGTCGGCAGGACGCGGGCGAGCGCGCGCAGATCGTTGCGGCGCTGGTCGACAAGCCGTGCCTGCGCATGTGCGAGACGGCGCGCGAGTTCCGTCTCCTGCGCCAGAAGGTCGAGCCGCACGGGCACGACTTTCTCCGCCGCGCCGGTCGGCGTCGGCGCGCGCAGGTCGGCGGCGTGATCGATCAGGGTGGTGTCCGTCTCGTGGCCGATCGCCGAGATCAGCGGGATAAGGCTGTCGGCGGCCGCGCGTACGACGACTTCCTCGTTGAACGCCCAAAGATCTTCCAGCGAGCCGCCGCCGCGCGCGACGATCAGCACATCCGGGCGAGGAATACGCCCGCCCTCCTCCAGCGCGTTGAAACCGCGGATCGCCGCCGCAACCTCCGCCGCCGCGGTCTCGCCCTGCACGCGCACCGGCCAGACGACCACGTCGCGGGGGAAGCGTTCGCGGATGCGATGCAGAATGTCGCGAATGACCGCGCCGGTCGGCGAGGTGACGACGCCGATCGTCCCCGGAAGAAACGGCAGGAGCTGCTTGCGCGCAGGATCGAACAGACCTTCTGCGGCCAGCCGGCGCCGGCGCTCCTCGAGCAACGCCATCAGGGCGCCGACGCCCGCCGGCTCCAGCGCTTCGATCACGATCTGATACGAGGACTTGCCGGGAAAGGTGGTGATCTTGCCGGTCGCGATCACCTCCAGCCCCTCCTCCGGGCGGGTCTTCAGGCGCGAGAACACGCCCTTCCAGATGACGGCGTCGAGCCTGGCGTTCTGGTCCTTGAGGCTGAAATAGACGTGTCCGGACGAATG
Source organism: uncultured Rhodoblastus sp. (assembly GCA_964634325.1). GTDB lineage: Bacteria > Pseudomonadota > Alphaproteobacteria > Rhizobiales > Beijerinckiaceae > JAJXWB01. The sequence continues at coordinate 42,675 of CAZWJF010000010.1, read as the reverse complement.
CGGCCCGCGATAATTCGAGATTTCGCCGCGCACGCGCACATAGGCGAAACGGTCTTCGACAGTGCGCTTCAGCGCGGCGGCGAGATCGGAGACGGACAGTTCGAGCGCATTGCCGGGGGGCGATTCAGCCATGCCGCATTATGGCCGAAGCGAAAGGCCGTCACCATGCGCTATTTATACCCGGATAATATATTGACTTTTCTTTTTATATCCGGGTATAAATCGACATGACGACGTACAGACAGTTCGTGGCCTTCCTTGGCGACCGCCAGTTGGCCCTCGGGTCCGCCGCAACAGTGGCCCGCGCCGCCCATGCGGCGCAGCCGGGCGAAACGCCGCTTTTCGTCTTCGACGCCGCAACGAGCGCGCCGATCGATCTCGACCTTCGCGGCTCGGCCGACGAGGCGGCGGCCCGCGCCGAGCAGGCGCTTGCGCCCGAACCCGCCCGCGGACGGGGACGGCCCAGGCTCGGCGTCGTCGCCCATGAGGTGACCTTGCTGCCGCGCCACTGGGACTGGCTGCGCGCGCAGCCGGGCGGCGCCTCGGTCGCGCTGCGCAAGCTGGTCGAGGCGGCGAGCCGCGATCCACGCCAGGAGGCGCATACAGCCAACCGCCGCGCTCAGGAGGCCGCCTACAAGTTCATGCACGCGATCGGCGGCGACCTGCCAGGCTTCGAAGAGGCGACGCGCGCCCTCTTCGCGCGCAACGGCGACGCCTTTGCCGCGCATATCGCCGGCTGGCCCGAAGACATTCGCAGTCACGCACTGGCGCTGGCGCAGCCTGTCCTCGCTCCAAAGGAAACGCTCTGACCGACATTCGTCTCATCGTCGGCGCGACCGGCGCCGGCAAGACGACCAACGCACGCCAGCCCACGCAGCGCCACCGAACCCAGGGCGCCCGGTTTCACGATGATCCGCGCGGAAGCCGCCCGATGCTTAATCCGGCAGCGGAAAATCCTTCCTTGCCAGTTCCTTCAGCCGCGCGAGCGGGACGTCGCATTCATAAGCCCCCTCGGCGTAAGAGCCGACGACGTAGTGGCCAAAGACGACCGTCGCGCCTTTGGCGGAGAAATTCCACGTTTCGAGTTTCGACAGATTCTCGTCGATATTGTCGCGCAACAGCTTGAGCTCGTCGCCCTTGGGCTCGTCCGCGCCGCGCCTGACCTTTTCCGGCACGATCTTGGCGAGGCATTCCCCAACCAGCCTTTCGCGCGCGGCCTTGTCGAAGGCGTCGGCGAAGGACAGCTTGCGACCGCTTTTCGCGTCGATATTCAAGCCGAAAGTCGACGGATTGCCGTGCGCCCCGCCGGTGAATTCGTAGCCCTCGATCCGCGCCGAAATCAGGCGCGGCGAGAGCCAGGTCACGCGCAACCAGACATCGTGCGAGAATGTCTGGTTTCTTTCGATTTCGCTTCGGTCCGTCGGGATTTCCTTGATGATGCGCGCGACCTCGGCGTTGAAAGTCTTTTCGCCCGGCGTTCTCGGGTCGACGAACTTGAGAAGTTCGACGTCGATCTCCCAGTCGCGCGGCTTGCCGGGTTTGGCGACGATGTCCGGCTGCAGGGCCGAGTCCAACCCCGGCCCGCTCTCCGGACGCGCCTCGAGAAAGGCTCGGCGCTTGTCCGTCTCCTCTAGCAGGCATTGCGCATAGCCGGGTTTGTCGGCCTCGCAGGCGTAGCCGCGCCGCTTGATCCACGCGCGCTGCGACACGAGCAGCGATTCGCGCTCGGCCGCCGGCATGCGTTCGCGCGCGGCCTTGTAGGCGGCGACCATGGCCTCGTCGGCCGCGAGCGCGGCAGGCGAAGCGCAGATCGCCTTGTCGACGTCCTCTCGCGCCGCCTTGCAATCCATGGCTTGCGCCGACGAAACGCCCAGAACCAATGTGATGGCCAAACCCAATTCCGCGCGCATCGTCGCCCCCAAGACTCGACGACAGATGACCCGATCGGCGCGTCGCGATCAACCGCCGACGTCGAGACTTTTCGCGCCGCCCCTGATAAGAGGCGGCGGACACTGGGAAGGCCCCTGCAATGAACGTTCTGCTGATCGGGTCCGGTGGGCGCGAACATGCGCTCGCCAATGCGATCGCCGCGAGCCCGCGGCTGACCAAGCTCTTTTGCGCGCCGGGAAATCCCGGCATGGCGGCAGTCGCCGAATGCGTGACGGTCGACGCATCGAATCATGCGGCGGTCGTCGATTTCTGCCGGCTGATGAAGATCGACCTCGTGGTCGTCGGCCCGGAGCAGCCTCTGGTCGAGGGGTTGGTCGATGCGCTGGAGGCGGCGGGCGTCGCCGCCTTTGGTCCTTCGAAAGCCGCGGCCCAACTCGAGGGCTCGAAGGGCTTCACCAAGGATCTGTGCGCGCGCGCGAATATTCCGACAGGCGCCTACGGTCGCTTCGGCGACCCGGATTCGGCGCTGGCCTACGTTCGTGAGAAGGGCGCGCCGATCGTGGTGAAGGCGGACGGCCTCGCCGCCGGCAAGGGCGTCGTGGTCGCCACAACGCTCGCCGAAGCGGAAGAGGCGGTGAAAGCGTGTTTCGAGGGCGCGTTCGGGGCGGCCGGCGCGGAAGTCGTCGTCGAGGAATTTCTGGACGGCGAAGAGGCGTCGTTCTTCGCGCTGTGCGACGGCGCGCGCGCGGTGGCGCTCGCCTCGGCGCAGGACCACAAGCGTGTCGGCGAAGGCGACACGGGGCCGAACACCGGCGGCATGGGCGCCTATTCGCCGGCGCCGGTCGTGACGGACGCGATCGCAAACCGCGTGATGGCCGAAATCGTCGAGCCCACGGTTCGCGCTATGGCGGAAGCCGGCGCGCCGTTCAAGGGCGTGCTGTTCGCCGGCCTGATGATCGGCGAGGACGGACCAAAACTGATCGAATTCAACGCGCGCTTCGGCGACCCCGAAACGCAGGTCATTCTGCCGCGCATCGCCGACGATCTCCTGTCGCTGCTCGACGCCTGCGCGCGCGGCCAATTGGCGGTCGACCGCGTGAACCTGAAACCATCAAGCGCGCTGACGGTCGTGCTGGCTGCGAAGGGCTATCCGGCCGCGCCCGAAAAGGGCGGGGAGATTCGCGGCGTCGACCGCGCCAATGCGCTCGAGAACGTCGTCGTCACGCATGCGGGCACGAAACGCATCGGCCAGACGCTCGTCGCCAACGGCGGCCGCGTGCTGAACGTGACCGGCTTCGGCGCGGACGTGCGCGCGGCGCGCGAGCGCGCCTACGCAGGCGTCGCGGCGATCGATTTCCCGAGCGGCTTCTGCCGTCGCGACATCGGATGGCGCGCGCTCGATCGGCAAGCGCGTTAAATCGCTGCGCGGGCTGGCGCGCAGCCCGGGGCGCCGGTAGACTTTCCTCCGAAGATCAAGCGGCCGGACACAGGCCACGGATCGGGAGGAAACGAAAATGACTGACGCGACGAGCGCAGGCCGTCCGATTTACACGACGTCGGACGAGGAATTCGTAGCGCGCGCCGTTCCGCTGGACCGGTCGATCGGGCGCGATGGGCCGCTCTTCCGGAGCGCCGCGGATGTCGAGGCGTTCGAGCAGACGCCCTATGCGGAGCGCATTGCAGCCGAGAGCACATACGATGCGCTCAAGATCGGCGCGTCGATCGATCCGAATGCGCCGGCGATCCAGTTTCTGCCGACAGCCAGCCCCGACGACACGCCGATCGTCATCACGCACGCGCAATTTCTCGCGCGCGTGACGCAGACCGCCAACGCGTTCCACGAACTGGGCGTCGGACCGAACGACGTCGTCAGCTTCTTGCTGCCGCTTGTTCCGCAGGCCTTCTTCACATTGTTCGGCGCGGAGGCCGCCGGCGTCGCCAATCCAGTCAACCCGCTGCTCGAACCGCATCAGATCGCCGAAATTCTGGAGGCCGCGCACACCAAGGTGCTCGTCGTTCTCGGACCAACGCCCGGAACGGACATCTGGGAAAAGGTGATGAAGGTTCGCGGCGAACTGAAGAACCTCACGGCGATCGTGCAAGTCGGCGGTCCTGGCGACGAGGCGAACGGCGTCTATGGTTTCGACGCGCTGGTCGCACGGCAACCGGCGGATCGCCTCGTGAGCGGCCGCGCGATCCGCGCGCAGGACACGGCCGCCTATTTTCATACCGGCGGCACGACAGGCACGCCGAAACTCGTCCGCCACACGCATGGCAATCAGGTCTACCAAGCGTGGGCGTGCAATCTGATGCTGAAGGGCGAGCCGGGCGCGAACATCCTGTTCGGCATGCCGCTGTTTCACGTCGGCGGTTCGCTCACGCAAACGCTGACAACGCTGTCGGCCGGCGGTTGCCTTGTCATCCTCTCGCCGGCCGGATGGCGCAACCCGTCCGCCGTTCGCAACATCTGGGGACTCGTGCAGCGATATCGCCCGTCCGTGCTCGGATCGGTGCCGACGGTGCTTGCAGCGACGCTCGCCGTGCCGACAGACGGTTACGATCTGTCGAGCCTCAAGATCGCATCCGGCGGCGGATCGGCGATCCCGGTCGCGGTCGGCTCAGCGCTGCAGGCGCGCCACAACGTGCCCGTGCTCGAAGTGTACGGAATGACCGAAACGTCGAGCGTGCACACGATCTCCTATGCGGACCGCCCCCTGCGGCTGGGTTCAGTGGGGCATCCCGTACCCTACAGCCGCGTGCGGATCGTCAAGATCGACGCGGACGGACGCTACGCCGGCGATTGCGCGCCGAACGAAATCGGCGTCGTCGCCATGGCGGGTCCCGGCGTCTTTTCCGGCTACCTGAACGACGCGCACAACAAGGGCGCATTCGTCGAGCCGGGCTGGGTGAATTCCGGCGACCTCGGCCGCCTCGACGACGATGGATACCTCTGGATCACCGGCCGCGCCAAGGATCTGGTGATCCGCGGCGGCCACAACATCGATCCGGCGCCGATCGAAGAGGCTTTGTTCCAGCATCCGGCGGTCGGGCTCGCCTCGATCGTCGGTCAGCCCGACGCCTACGCCGGCGAGTTGCCGGTCGCCTATGTGCAGCTCAATCCGGGCGCGAGCGTCGCGCCCGGCGAACTGGAGGAGTGGGTGCGCGAGCGGACGCCGGAGCGCGCGGCCGTGCCTGTATCGATCTACCAGATCGAGACGATGCCGCTGACCGGCGTCGGCAAGGTCTTCAAACCAAGCCTGCGCTGGGACGCTGCGCAACGCGTGTTTGAAAAGGCGCTCGAACCATTGCGCGCGAACGGAGTCGACGCGTCGGTCGAGGTCGGCGCGCACGGCACGCACGGCAGCGTAGCGACCGTGACCATCGCGGGCGCCGCCGACCGCGACGCCATCGAGCGACAAGTGCATGCAGCGCTCGACCCTTACGTGATACGACACGAAATCCGCTGGGCCTGAAAACGCATCGGCCCGGTCGAGGGGATCGACCGGGCCGGGGCGTACGCGTCGTCGACGCTACTTCTTCACGAGCGGGCACCTCGATTCCGACAGCGGCAGGAAGGCGTCGGCGCCAGGAATGGTCGCGACCAACTTGTAGTCGTCCCATTTGCCTTTGGACTCTTCAGGCGATTTCACCTGGAACAGATACATGTCGTGGACCATACGGCCGTCCTCGCGGATCGTACCGTTTTCGGCGAAGAAATCATGGATCGGCGTCGCCTTCATGATCTTCATGACGGCCGCCGAGTCCGTCGTACCGGCCTGCTTCACTGCCTTGAGGTAATGCATCATCGAAGAGTAGACGCCTGCCTGCGCCGCCGTGGGCATGCGCTTGAATTTCTCGAAGAAACGCTGCGACCAGGCGCGCGTTTCCGGCGTGCGATCCCAGTAGAAGGGTTCCGTGAGCAACAGGCCCTTGGCGACCGGAAGGCCGAGGCTTTCGACGTCTGAGATGAAGCCGAGCAGCACCGCGAGCTTCTGACCTGACTTCGTCAGCCCGAATTCGGAGGCCTGCTTGACCGCCGTGATCATGTCGGCGCCGGCGTTGGCGAGGCCAACCACCTTGGCGCCCGAGGTCTGCGCCTGCAGCAGGTAGGACGAGAAGTCCGGCGAATTCAGCGGATGGCGCGAATGGCCGAGCACCTTGCCGCCGTTGGCGACGACGAATTGCGTCGCGTCTTTCTCGAGATCGTGTCCGAAGGCGTAGTCGGCCGTTATGAAATACCAGCTGTCGCCGCCGGACTTGACCGAAGCCGTCGCCGTGCCTCTGGCGAGCGCATAGGTGTCGTATGTCCAGTGCACCGTATAGGGACCGCAGGCTTCGTTGGTGATGCGGACGGCCGCCGGCCCGGAGAGCAGAAGAATCTTGTTGCGCGCCTTGGCGATCTCGTTGGCGGCGAGCGCAGTGGCGGAGGCCGCGACGTCCATGATCGCCTCGACCCCATCCTTGTCGAACCATTCACGCGCAATCGTGCCCGCGACGTCCGCCTTGTTGAAATGGTCGGCCGCCATCACTTGAATCTTGCGTCCGAGCACTTCGCCGCCGAAGTCCTCCGCGGCCATCTTGCCGGCAAGCTCCGAGCCGGGGCCGGTGATATCGGCGTAGGGACCGGACATGTCGAGGATGAGGCCGAGCTTGAGCGGCGGCTTGGCCTGAGCATGGGCGAGCGGCGCAGCGCCGACCGCGAGTAGCGACGCGAGCGCGCCGACTGCGAAAGCTCTCATTGTGTCCTCCGATTGTTATACAATTTTATCTGCGCCATGATGTCGGCGCGGGCCAGCGCGAGTCAATCGCGCGGCGAGCGCCCAGCGCAGAGGTGCGCTGCACGCGCCGGGGAGGACGAGATGAACGGTCAGGTCGCGCACGCTTACGAGGTCGAAGCGTTCAACACGGCCGCCGCCTCGGAGAACAAAATTCACGACGATTCCGTGGCGCAGAAATTCGGTTTCGTCGGCGCGCTCGTGCCGGGCGTCGAGGTCTACGCCTACATGGCCCATATGCCCGTCGCACGCTGGGGGCGCGACTGGCTCGAACGGGGTTCCGCCGAATGCCGTTTTCTCAAACCCGTGTATGACGGCGCGCTAGCGCGCGTTACGGCGCAGGAGAGCGGCGAAGGCCTTTCGCTCAAAGCGACGAGCGGCGGCGTCCTGTGCGCGACGGGGCGCGCGGACTTGCTCGCGCCCGCCACGCCGCCGGACGTGAACGCCCTCCCCTGTGCGACGCCACCCGCCGAGCGGCCAAAGGCCAGCGAGGCGACGCTTGCGCCCGGCGCTACGCTCGGTCTGACGCCGACGACGATCGACCGCGCGGCGCTTGCGCAATATCTCTCCGACATCCGCGAGACCGACCCGATCTATCTGCGCGACGGCGTCGTCCATCCCGGACAAATTCTGCGACTTTGCAACGCAGCTCTCGTGCAGAGCGTCATGCTCGGCCCGTGGATTCACGTCGGCAGCCGGGTGCGCAACTTCGGGGTCGCGCGCGTCGGGCAGCAAATGACCCTGCGCAATCGCATAAGCTCCAACACGATTTCGAAGGGCCACGCCATTGTCGAGTTCGACGCGCTCGTGGTCGCCGACGGCGTTCAGGTCGTGGCGCAGATCGTCCATACGGCGATCTGGCGGCCCCGCCATGTGACGGAAGCCGCGTGACGCGCGCCGATCAGGCGGACGCGGCCCTAGACCGGCCTTCCGAAAATCCGAGAAATTCGGAAATCGAGGCGAGAACTTCGTCGGGCTTGTCGTGATGCAGCCAATGGCCGGCGCCGGCTATGGTTTGCGCGTGCGCTTGCGGAAAGAGCTTCGCCAGACCAGCGCGCTTCTCGTCGTCGAGAAAGCTCTTTTCAGCGCCGAGCAGCAACGTCGGGCACGAGATGCGCGACCACAATTCGACATGATCCTCCGCCCACAGACGATGCGGCGCCATCGCTCGTTGATACGGATCGAATTTCCAGACGAACCCGCCATCCGGACGCCGGCGCACGCCGTGGGTCGCCAGATGCAACGCGAGTTCCGGCGCGAGCCTGTCGTTGCGGCCGACCATGCGCGCGGCTGCTTCCTCGACCGATCCATACACGTGCGGCTCGCGGCCTTCGATCTCGCCGAGCTGCGACACGTATTTCGCAATCCGCTCATGCGCAGGCGCGCGCTTTGCGCCGGGCAAGACAGTCACTCCGTCGAGCACGATCAATCTGGCGACGCGATCCGGAAAAGCGCCGGTGAAAACAAGCGAAACCATGCCGCCCATCGAATGTCCGATCAACGTGAGCGGCGCATCCGCGACGAGCCGCGCCAGACGCGCGATGTCGTACACATATTCGGTGAGGCTGTATGCGCCGCCACGGGTCCAGTCTGAATCGCCGTGTCCGCGCAGGTCAGGCGCGAGGATATGGAAGTGCGGCTGCAAGGCGCGCGCGATACGATCCCAGCTGCGGCAATGGTCGCGCCCGCCGTGGACGAGCAAGAGCGGCGGAGCGTCTTCGTTGCCCCAGTCGACGTAGTGCAGGCGCAATCCCTGCGACATGTAGTAACGGCTTTGCGGTTCGGTCATCGTGAAATCATACCTCGTTCAAAATCGCTGCGCGACACGGGACGGTTTGCGTTCGGCCGGCGGTCGGCGCTCAGCGCCCGTCGCCTTCGCTCGCGATCCTCTCCATCGCCATGGCGCGCAATTTCGCGCGCTGGATCTTCACGCCATTGGCGCTGTCGGTCACCGGGAACGCCTCGATGAAATAGATGCGCGCAGGCGTTTTGTAATTGGCGAGGCGCGCGCGCACATGTGAAACGAGGTCGTCCGCGCTCAACAAGGCGCCGGACTGCGGAATGACGAACGCGGCGCAGCGCGCCTGACCGCCGATCTCGACCGCGACGACCTGGGCGTCTGCGACGCCCGCGCAATGCTTGAGTTCGTCTTCGATTTCGCTCGGCCCCACCAGAAAGCCGCCGAGCCGCATGGCGTCGCCGGCGCGCGTCTCATAGACGAACGATCCGTCTGCGCGCATCCGGCCGATGTCGCCGGTGCGAAAGAAGCCGTCGGCCGTCGTCGCCTCGCTCGTGGCGGCCGGATTCTTGAAATAGCCGAGAAATCGCGACGGAGCGGCGATCTCTAGCTCGCCCGATGTTCCAGTTTCGGCGAGCTCGCCGGTCTCCATGTCGCGCACGCGCACGCGCGCCTCGGGCGACATCGGCCAGCCGCCGCATTCGATGCGGTCTTCGAAAGCAACGTCCGCACGCCCGATCGCGAACAAGGCCTGCACTTCGCTCGACCCGTAGAGCCCATGAAGCGGCAAGCCACGCGCGGCGGCGAGAGCGGCGAATTCGCGCCAGCCCGGCTGGAAGGCCGCGAAACCGAACAACCGCACGTGCGGGAACGGCCGCTGTTCGCCTGTGAGCGCGAGAATGCGGCGGAACATTTCGTCCGAGCCAAAGGAATGCGTGATCCGCGCGCGCCTGAGCGCGTCGAACGCCGGTTGAGCGTCGAAGGCGTCGAGCACGTGGATCGGCGCGCCTGCGGCGACGAAAGCAAGCAGGCTCGCCATTCCGAAAGTGCCGCAGAACGGGAGCATAGCGAGAAGCGAATGCTCTTGCGCCGAGAGCCCGAGCGCGCGGGCGATGTTCTGCGCGTGCGACGTCAGCGTATTCTGCGAATGCGCGACGAGTTTCGGCCCCTTGGTGGTGCCCGACGTTGTGAACAGCAACACGGGCGCATCCGCATCGTCACGCGGCGCGGGCGGTTTCGGATCATGATGGAAAGCGTCGAACCTGACCGTCCGCCAATTCAATTCGATATCGCCGGCTCCGACGATTGCGACCTGGCGCAATTCTGGAACCGACGACGGTTCGACGTCGGCCAGAATTCCCGGAAAATCGATCGACCGGAAACCCGGCTCCAGCACCAGCAGCTTCGCGCCGGAAAGGCCGACGACATGCGCGACGTCGGCGGCGCGATAGCGCGTGTTGACGGCGGCGACGATCGCGCCGACGCGCGCCGCAGCGAACAGCAGCGACAGCCATTCGACTCGGTTGACCAGCCACACGGCGATCACGTCGCCCGCGCCGATCCCGTGCGCTGTGAGCCACGCCGCAGTCTGTTCGACCTTGCGCTTGAAGTCCCCTCGTGTGACGGGGCCGTCGTCGAAGATGAACATCGCATCCGCCGGCGCGCCGCTTTCGAGGATATCGCGGAGAAGTCGTCCGTTCTGCAATTGAGCGCGCCTCCCATGACGCTTGCGCATTTGGTCTGCCGCCAAGGATAATGTCTAATCGCGGTCCTTGCGAAGATGCGCTCGCGGAATAGCGGCCAATCGCTGAGCAGGGCGCTTGCGCAAAAGGGAGGAGACGATCGTCCGGAAAGCTACGCCACCATGAGCGCGACGGCCTCGCCCGCGCGACTCGCCGTCGGCGGCATGCTGGCCATGGCTGCGGCGTTCGGCATCGGCCGTTTCGTCTACACGCCCATCCTCCCGGCGATGATCGCCGACGGCGCGTTGACGCCGGCCACAGCGGGCGCAGTCGCCGCCGCGAATTTCCTCGGCTATCTCGCCGGCGCGCTGGCGGGCGCGAGCGCAGCGACGCAAAGACATGCGCGTTTCTTCTTTCTCGCCGGCTCGCTCGTCGGCGCGGCCTCGCTCGCCGGCATGGCCGTCCCGCCTTCGGTCCCTTTCTTTTCGCTGATGCGCTTTGTCGGCGGTTTCGGCAGCGCCTTCGTCATCGTCTGCCTGTCGAGCATGGCGCTCGAACCCCTGGTCCGCGCAGGACGTATGCGCCTGTCAGCCGCGCCCTTCGCCGGCGTCGGTTTCGGCATCGCCGGCTCTTCCGCGCTCGTCTCGTCGCTGGCTGCCGCTGGTTTCGGATGGAAGGCGATGTGGATCGCCAATGCGTGCGCGGCGACGCTCATTGCGCTCGCCCTGTTCGTCCTGCTGCCGCAACCCGCGCCTGCTTCCGCCACGCCGCATGGCGGCACGAAAACGCCGGCGAGTCTGTCGCCGGCGCTGCTCGCGATCGTCGTCTCCTATGGCCTGTTCGGCTTCGGTTATGTGATCACCGCGACCTTCCTCGTCGCGATCGTACGCGAGACGCCGGCGCTTGCATCGGTCGAACCGTATATCTGGGCGATTGTCGGGCTCGCAGGGGCGGCGTCGATCGTCTTCTGGTCGGCGATCGCCATGCGTACGACCGATATCTTCGCCTATTCCATCGCCTGCCTTGCCGAGGCCGCGGGCGTCGCCTTCAGCGTGGTGTCGCCATCGACGACGACCATCGTGATCGCCGCGATCCTGCTCGGGGGCACGTTCATGGCGATCACGGCCATCGGGCTCGGGGTGGCGCGGCGCCTGACGCGCATGGCGCCGCAACGCGCGCAGGCGATCATGACGTCGGCTTTCGGACTCGGGCAAATCGTCGGCCCGGCGCTCGCCGGCCATATGCGCGAAACGACCGGCAGTTTCGCCATGCCGTCTCTGATCGCGGCCGGCGCGTTGGTCGTTTCGGCGCTGCTCGGCGCCTTCGTCGCTCGCGCGAAAACCTAGTCCTGCGCCTTGCGCCCATAGATGCGGGCGGTCAAGGCCGTCTCCTGCCATTCCGGCGCGATGAAGACGTCGTCGAGGCCGTGTTCCTCGAACAGGCGGAGAATGCGAACCAGCGGATAATTGTTCATCTGCATGGCCGGCGCGTCCCACGCGCGTCCCTGCGCGAGGTTCATGAGCACGCGCCCGAACGGGATCTTATGCTTGAGTAGATATACGAGCGCACGCGCCGGCGGGAGCGTTCGCTGCAACGAATAGTGCAACGACGCGACGCCGCCTGGCGCAAGGCGCGATAGCAGGGCCGACGTCAAAGCCAGTCCACGCTCGACCGGAATATGCTGGAGTACGATGTAGCTGTGGACCAAATCGAAATCGCCGCTGACGCCGGACAGTTCGTCGTCGGAAATGACGAATTCTGCGTTGGCGATTCCGGACTTGCGACAATTCTGTCGCGCCTCCGCGTTCATCGCCTCGGAGATGTCGACGCCGACGACCTTGTCGTAATGCGCTGTCAGCGGCAGGACCAGACGGCCGACGCCGCTGCCGAAATCAAGCGCACGGCGACGCGCCGCGTCGCCATAACGGGACTTGATGTCTTTCAGGACAAGACCGATTTCGCGCTGTCCTGTCTCGAAGAAGCGGTCGCGGTTGTCGGCGATCCTGTCCGCCTTGAATTCGTCGAAGCTGACGACGCCGAAATAGGGATCCGTGCGACCCCATTTGCACCAGTCGCTGTCTGAAACAAATGACATGAAAGCCTCCGCCCGCCGTAATGGGACGCACGCTGCGCGCGCGGGCGAAGAGGGTCAACAAAGCGTTAAGGTCATGGATAAAGTTAACCCTTAACGCAGGGCGGTCACGGCGCCGGTTTCCTGCGAGCGATCACGATCTGGGTTTCGCCATAGACGCGCTGGTCGAGCCGCTCCAGCATCGACGGCAGTTCGATTTCTTCCGCGATCGATTCCTCGACGACGCACAGCGCGTCGTCGGCGAGCCAGCCGCCCTCGATCAGCGCGCGCAGGGCGCGCGGCGCCAATCCTCTGCCATAGGGCGGGTCGAGAAACGCAAGCGTGAATTTGTCGCCGGGCGGCGCGTCGCCGAGTTTCGTCGCATCGCGGCGAAAGATGCGCGTCATCCCGCCGACACCGAGCGTCTCGACGTTTTCGCGCAAGAGCGCACGCGCCTCCGAACCATCGTCGACGAACAGCGCGAAACGCGCGCCGCGCGACAATGCTTCGAGGCCGAGCGCGCCCGTGCCGGCGAACAGGTCGATGACGCGCGCATTCTCGACCGCACGGTCATGACCATGCGCAAGGATGTTGAAAATCGTCTCGCGCAACCGGTCGGACGTCGGCCGGATCGCCTGCGACGACGGGCCCTTGAGGCTTCGTCCGCCGTACCGGCCGCCGACGATGCGCATTACTTCTTGCCGCGGGGCGGTCGCTTGCCGCCGTCAGGCCGCGCGCCGCGAGGCGCTGCGGAGTCGCGACGCGGGCCCTTTCGCGCTGCGCCTTCGCGCGCCGGCCCTTTTCGCGCGCCGGGGTCGAACTTTTCGCGCGGCTTGAAGGAACGTTCGCCCGCCTTGTCGCGTGTCTCGAACTTCCTTTCTCCACCGCGTTTCACGAATTTTCGTTCATCGGCGTTTTCGCGCGACGCGAATGCGCGGCCGCCTTCCCGCTTCTCGAATTGGGGACGCTCGCGACGCCGATCGGAAGGCTCCGCGTCGCCGCCGCGCGAAAAGCGACGCTCTTGTGGCGCGCCATCACGGGTCTTGCGCCGCATCGGCCGGTCGCCGTCGCGCTCCGCCTTGAAACGTCGCGCGTTGCGATTTTCGAGCTCCGTCTTGGGCTCGGTGGAGACGACGCGCTCGACGACGACCGCCCTGCCCTTGCGATCGGCGGTCTCGCGCCGCTCGATCCGCACGCGCTCTTCCTTCATACGCTGCTCGCGCTCGGCGCGCAGCGTTCCGACATGCTTGCGCGAGCCAGGCTTCGGCCGCTCCGCCTTCTTCTGTTCATCCGGCGGCGCGAACCGATCCTCGCGGGGCGCAAATTCGCGGCGCGGGCGACGCTCGTCCCGTTCGGACCCGCGTTCGCGACGCGGCGGGCGCTCGTCGTTGCGCGCGCGTGGCCTGCGTTCGCTTTCCTCGCGCGCGGGCGTATCGAAATCCGCCTGCGACTGCGCGATCAGGCTCGGACCCAATTGATCGCGCAGCACGCGGGTGCGCACTTCCTCGACTGCGCCCTCGGCGAGGTCGCCGAGCTGGAACGGGCCATAGGAGACGCGGATCAGGCGATTGACCTCTAGACCGAGCGAGCCGAGCACGCGACGAACCTCGCGGTTCTTGCCCTCGCGCAAGCCGAGCGTGATCCAGGCGTTCGCTCCCTGCACGCGGTCGAGTTTGGCCTCGATCGGCGCGTACTCCACGTCGTCGACGGTCACGCCTCTGGCCAAGGCGTCGAGCGCGGCCTGATCGGTCTCGCCGTGCGCGCGCACCCGGTAGCGGCGCAGCCAGCCGGTCTGCGGCAGCTCGAGGGTGCGGGCGAGGCCGCCGTCGTTGGTCAGCAGCAACAGCCCTTCGGTGTTGATGTCGAGCCGGCCGACCGACATCAGGCGTGGAAGATCGGGGCGCTGCTCGCCGAGAAAATCGAAGATCGTCTGGCGACCTTCCGGGTCGCGATCCGTCGTCACCAGACCGCGCGGCTTGTGAAACAGAAACAGGCGCGTGTGTTCGCGCGCGGCGAGCGGCCGGCCGTCGATCGTGATCTTGTCGGCGGCGGTCACGTTGAACGCCGGGCTCTCCAGCGTGCGGCCGTTGACCGCGACGCGTCCGGCGGCGATCCACTCTTCCGCGTCGCGGCGCGAACAGGCGCCGGCGCGCGCCATCGCCTTGGCGATGCGCTCGCCGGCATGCGCCTTGGGCGGCGGACCAGGCTTGCGGTCGCGCGCCGTCGGCTTGCCGCCCTTGCGCGGTCCGAAAGTTTTCTTGCCGCCGGGCGAGGCTTTTCCGGCGCCGGGCTTGAAAGGCCGGCCGCCCTGTCGTTTGTCTTTCTCGGTCATGGCGCCTGATAGCAGGTTGGACGCTGAATGGTACAGGGAAAGCTAGATCCGATGGCGGCGGCCTTCGCCGCTGCGCGCGAGGCGGCGGCGGCCGGCGAGACGCCGGTCGGCGCGGCCGTCGTGCGCGACGGGCGCCTGGTCGCCGTCGCCCACAACCGCGTCATTCTCGACCACGACCCGACCGCCCATGCCGAATTGCTGGCGATCCGCAGGGCGGCGGCGGAAATCGGCTCGGAGCGGCTGATCGGCTGCGATCTCTACGTCACGCTGGAGCCCTGCGCCATGTGCGCAGGCGCCATTTCCTTCGCCCGCATTCACCGCCTCTACTGGGCGGCCGGCGATCCCAAGGGGGGCGCGGTCGAGCACGGACCGCGTTTTTTCGCACAGCCGACCTGCCATCACGCGCCGGAACTCTACGGCGGCATCCGGGAGAGCGAGGCGGCGGACCTGCTGCGCGATTTCTTCAAGGCGCGGCGCTGAACGCGCGCCGCTGGCGAGCGCTCCGGGGCTTCGCTACGATCGCTCCAACAAGATCGGGGAGGGAGGCATGCGGCTCACGCGGCGCGGAATGTTGGCCGGCGCGGCCACGATCGCCGGCCTGCCGCTGGCGACCGGCGAAGGCGTCGCGCCTGCGGAAGCCGCTGCGACGCTGGACGGAGCGATCAAGGGGCCGCCCGTGAAGGACCGGCCGTTGAAGCAGATCAGCCGTCGGGTCTTCGTCGTGCAGGCGCCCGACGGTTTTCCAACGCCCGAAAATCAGGGCCTGATGTCGAACATCGTCTTCATCGTCGGCGAAAAGGGCGTGATCGTCGTCGATTCCGGCGCATCGCTACAGATCGCCGAAATGACCATTCGGCAATTGCGCGCTCATACGGACAAGCCAGTCGTCGGCATCGTCAACACGCACTATCACGGCGACCACTGGCTCGGGAATCATGGCTTCGTCGACGCCTATGGCGAGGATCTGCCGATCTACGCGCACGCCGGCGCGCGAGAGAAGATCGCAGGCGCCACGGGCAAGTCCTGGCATGATTCCATGATCGGCTGGACGCATGACGCGACGCTCGGGACGCGCATCGTCGCGCCCAATCGCGACATCGACCATGGATTTGCGCTGTCGCTCGGCGATGCGACTTTGAAGTTCCACAAATACGGCGTCGCGCATACGCCCGACGACATCAGCGTCGAGGTCGTGGAAGACAATGTGATGTGCGTAGGCGACATCATGATGGACCGCCGCATCGCCAATATGGACGACGGCTCCTATAAGGGAACGTTTGAAACGATCGACGCGCTGGCGAGAAACAGCGATACGAAGATCTGGGTTCCCGGCCACGGCGAGGCCGGCGCGGCGGTTTTGACCTGGCAACGCGAATTGTTCAAAGGAATCTACGAACCCTGCGTCGAGGCGGTGAAGCGCGGCGTTCCGCTTGCGGGCGCGCTCGACCTCGTGATGAAGGACGCGCGGGTCTCCTCGCGCGCCGCCGAGACAGCCGGCTTCGACCGCAATATCGGCAAATACGTCAGCCTCGCCTATCTCGAAGCCGAGCAGGACAATTTCTGACGCCGCGCGGCGTTCAGGTCAGTTCGCGCTTGAAGCCGAGGTGGCTGTGGACGAAGCCGATGCGCTCGTAGAAGCGTTGCGCGCGCACGCGCGGCTTGGATGTGGTGAGCTGCGTCGACGGGCAGCCTCGGGCGCGCGCGAGGGCGTTCATATGCTCGATCAATTTCTCGCCGAGCCCGCGAGACCGGATGGCCGTGGAGACGCGCACGCCCTCGATGATCGCGCGCCAGGCGCCCTGCTGCGTGAGATTGGGCGCGAACGTGATCTGCGCGGTCGCAACGATCGCGCCATCCAGTTCGCCGACGACCAGCACATTGTTGGGATCGGCGTCGATCGCCTCGAACGCGGCGATGTAGCCGGAGGCCAGCGGTTCGCGCGGATCTTCACGCCAGCCGTTGATTTCATCGTCGGCGAGCAGCGCGACGATGGCGGGCAGATCGTCGCGTCTGGCGCGGCGGAATGTAGGGTCGGTCACTTCGCTATTCCGGCTTTCGCAGCCACGATAGCGAGCGATGCGACGTCGCGCCAGCGGCGGGCGGCTCGCATCCGCGCGCAAGATGTGCCAGAGGAGATTTGTGCAGGCAGGACGAGCTATGACCGGCGCGAACGGTTTCGAACCCCACGAATTGCGCGCGGCGGCGCTGGCGGAAATCCATGCGCGCCCGTTCACGCTGGCCGAGACGCCGAGCCGCATTCTGCATTTCGCTTTCACGACCGACGCCGCCGGCGGCGCGAAGGCCGTGGAGGAACTGGCCGCGCTCGCCCGCTCTCGCGGCCTGCCGCCGCCGGACCCGCACGCCAAGCAGATCAGGCTGGAATTTTCGCCGGCGCGGCTCAACTTCGAGCGCCATGGCGAGTTCCTGACCTACAGCTGGGCGTTCCCCGGCGGAGAGACGGCGTTTCGCCCCGCCGCGGATGAGTTGCAGAGCGTGATGCGCCTGCTGCCGCAGCCCGGGCCCCTGCTGGTCGCCGCCGACCTGCATCTGATCGCCGCTGCGGCTGCGCCGGCGGATTTCGACAGCCTGTTCGCCGGACCGGCGGTCGCCGCGGCGTCGATCGACGACGGGCGCGCGACCATCGCCAGCGATTTCACCGCCGACGCCTTCGGTTTCGTGCGCATCCTCGTCGTCGACCATACGCTGTCGCCGGCGAGCGCGGGCGCGCTCACGCAGCGCCTGCTGGAGATCGAAACCTATCGGATGCTCGCGCTGCTCGGGCTGCCGGCCGCGCAGCGTCTGTCCCCTTCGATCCGCCGCATCGAGGACGCTCTGCCGGCCCTGCTGACGCAGATGGAGCGGGATCGCGGCCTCGACGCCGACCGCGCGCTGCTCGACAGGCTGACGGCGCTCGCCACGGAACTGGAGACGGGCTCATCGGAAAGCCTGTTCCGGCTCGGCGCGACGCGCGCCTATCACGAACTCGTCCGCTCGCGGCTGGACGCCATACGCGAGAGCCGCATTCCGCATTACTCGACTTTCGCATCGTTTCTGTCGCGTCGCCTGACGCCGGCGATCCGCACGTGCTCGACCGTCGAGCAGCGACAAGGGTCGCTATCGTCGAAAATCGCACGCATCGCGGAACTGCTGCGCACCCGCGTCGATATCGAACTGGAGAGCCAGAACGCCGACCAGATCCGCCAGATGGCCGAACGCGTGCGTCTGCAATTGCGCCTGCAGCAGACGGTCGAAGGCCTGTCGATCGCGGCGATCACCTATTACGTGTCGAGCGTGCTGCATCTGCTGTTCGAGGGCGCGCACGGCGCGGGCCTGCATATCGATCCTCAGGTCGCGACCGGCGCGTCGGTGCCGCTCGTCCTTGCGCTTGTCGGCTACACGGTCTGGCGCATCCGGCACGCGCACAAGGAGTAGGCGCGAACCGGGCCGTGTTGACCTGCGGCGCTCAGGCTGCAAGTTTTCCAAATTCTGTCACGACGCGCCGGTATTGAAGGCGCGCGGGCAAGGCGACGGGACGGGCTTATGAAGATCGAATTCGGCACCAGCGCGCGGCGCGCGCTGCTCTCCACGCTGCTGGCGACGGTCGCGGGCGGAAGCGTCGGAGCCGCGCAGGCTGCGGACCTCTCCAAGATCAAGACCATCGTCGTCATCTACGCCGAGAACCGCAGCTTCGATCATCTCTACGGCTTGTTCCCGGGCGCCGACGGCATCGCGAACGCCAGGCCGAAGCAATATCTGCAACGCGACCACGACGGCTCGATCCTGCCCTATCTGCGCGTGTGGAACGCCAAGGGGGAGCCCGACCCGAACTATCCGCAATTGCCGAACAAGCCATTCCGAATCGACGCGCCGCCGGTCAACAAGACGGCGTCGGAAGTGCTGCTGAGCCCGATCCACGCCTTCTACCACAATCAGGAGCAGATCGACGGCGGCAAGAACGACATGTTCGCCGCGATGTCGACGGTCGGCGGTTACACGATGGGCTATTTCGACGGCTCGAAGATGAAGATGTGGAAGTGGGCGAAGGAGTACACGCTCGCAGACAATTTCTTCATGGGCGCCTTCGGCGGCTCCTACCTCAACCACCAATACCTGATCTGCCTGTGCGCGCCCGAGCACAAGGATGCGCCGGAATTCATGCGCGCCGTGCTCGACGACAAGGGCAAGTTGAAGAAGAAGCCGGACTCGCCCTCCGCCAAGGACGGCGCGGTCAAGACATATACGGTCGGCCTCGGCGGCCAGGTGACGCCGGACGGCTATTCGGTCAACACCACGCAGCCGCCCTACCAGCCGAGCGGCCTGCCGCCGGCCGACGGCGGCTCTCTCGACATGGCCGACCCCAAGGGCAACGAGCGCATCGGTCTGCCGCTCCCTGCCTCGAAAATGCAGACGATCGGCGACACGCTGTCAGCCAAGGGCGTGAGCTGGGTCTGGTATTCGGGCGGCTGGAACGACGCGTTGAAGGACGGCATGCGGCCAGCCTCGGAGAAGCGTTCGGTCATCTACACCAAGGCGGAAGGCTCTCTGAATTTCCAGCCGCATCATCAGCCGTTCAACTATTACGCGCGCTTTGCGCCGGGCACGAAAGACCGCGCAGAGCATCTCAAGGACGGCGCCGACTTCGTGAAGGCGATCGAGAGCGGGACGCTGCCGCAGGTGAGTTTCTACAAGCCCGCCGGCGTCTTCACCGAACATCCCGCCTATACCGACATCATGACAGGCGACGCGCATATCGCCGATCTCGTCGAGAAGCTCTCGAAGTCGCCGCAGTGGAAGGACATGGTCGTCATCGTCACCTATGACGAAAACGGCGGCTTCTGGGATCATGCGAAACGCCAGCGCGGGCCGGGCTGGAGCGACCGATGGGGGCCGGGCACGCGGATTCCCGCGCTGATCATCTCGCCGTTCGCGCGGCGCGGCTATGTCGACCACACGCCCTACGACACGGGCTCGATCGCCAAGCTCATCACCGCGCGCTTCGGCCTCGAACATCTCCAGGGCGAGCGCAAGAACATCGGCGACCTGACGAAGGCGCTGAGACTGAGGTGACGGCGCAGCAACAAGAAGCGCCTTATCGCCGCCCGAACAATTTCTCGATGTCGGCGAGCTTCAACTCGACGTAGGTCGGGCGCCCGTGATTGCACTGGCCCGAACCCGGCGTCGCCTCCATGTCGCGCAGGAGCGCGTTCATCTCGTCAGGCGTGAGCCTGCGGCCGGCGCGCACGGAATTGTGGCAGGCCATGGTGGCGAGCACGTGGTCGAGCCTGCGTTCGACGCCCTGCGCGCCCGCGTCTTCCGCCAATGCATCGGCGACGTCGGCGACCAGTCCGCGCGCGGCGATCCTGCCGAGCAGCGCCGGCGTCTCGCGCACCAGCACGGCCCCGGGGCCGAACGGCTCCAGCACGAGGCCGAGACGTTCGAGGTCTGGCGCGGCGGCCGCCACGCGCGCGGCGCTCGCTTCATCCAGATCCACCACCTCTGGAACCAGCAAGCCCTGACGCGCGATTCCGGATTCCTCGCGCTGACGCTTCAGTTTCTCGTAGACGAGCCGTTCGTGTGCGGCGTGCTGATCGACGATCACCATGCCATCGCGCGTCTGCGCGACAATGTAGGTCTCGTGCAATTGCGCCCGCGCGGCGCCGAGCGGCGCGCCCGGCTCGTCGCGCGCCGACGGTTCCGCATGCGCGCGCGCGTCGGCCGACGGCGCAACGGCGCCCGTGTCGAAGGACGCCTGCCGCGTCTCGGCGAAGCCGCCCGGCGACGCGGGCGACGCGCGCCAATCCCAGCCAACATGCGGTCGCGTCGGCCACGACCCTGCCCGCCCCTGCATGGCCGCAATGGCGTCACGCGCGGAATTGGCGGCGCGATGGCCCGCGCCGGAGATCGCCGCCTTCAGCGCGCCGACGACAAGGCCGCGCACCAGGCCCGGATCGCGAAAGCGCACTTCCGCCTTGGCGGGGTGGACGTTGACGTCGACTTCGTGCGGATCGCATTCGACATAGAGAGCGAGCGCGGCGTGCCGGCCCGACGGGAGGAAGTCGATATAGGCGCCGCGCACCGCGCCAGCGAGCAGCTTGTCGCGCACGGGTCGGCCGTTGACGAACAGATATTGCATCGCCGCCGTGGCGCGATGCCATGTCGGCAGTCCGGCGAATCCCGAGAGCCGAAAACCCTCGCGCTCGGCCTCGATGGCGACGCTGTTGTCGATGAAGTCGCGACCGAGAACCTGCGCCACGCGCTCGGCGAAGGCGTGGCGATCCGAGGCGACCGCGCGATAGGACAGGCTCGTCAGATGGTCGCCGGCAAGTTCGAACGACACGTCATGATGGGCGAGCGCGATGCGCCGCACGATGTCGGCGACGGCCTGCGCCTCCGCGCGCGGCGATTTCAGAAATTTGAGGCGCGCGGGCGTCGCCGCGAAGAGATCGCGCACTTCGACGCGCGCGCCGCGCGGCCAGGACGAGGGTTGCACCGGTTGTTTCGATCCGGCTTCGACGCGAATCGCGTAGCCGTGATCGGCGCCGCGCGGGCGCGTATCGATCGCAAGCTGCGCGACAGAGCCGATCGAAGGCAAAGCCTCGCCGCGAAAGCCGAGCGTGGCGATGGCGGAGAGATCGCCGTCCGGTAATTTGGAAGTCGCGTGGCGCTCGACGGCGAGCGCAAGGTCGTCCGCGCTCATGCCGACGCCGTCGTCGATGACGCGGATCAGACGCCGTCCACCGTCCTCGATGACGATCTCGATCGACGTCGCGCCGGCGTCGAGCGCGTTCTCGACCAACTCCTTGACGGCCGACGCCGGCCGCTCGACCACTTCGCCGGCGGCGATGCGGTCGACGGTGACGGGGTCGAGCAGGCGGACGTTCATCGGCGCGGGTCCGAATTGCGGCCAGCGCGAGCGAAGCCGCGCGAACACATGTGACCCTGCGGAACGGAATCGCGGCGGCGCATAGGGCTGGTTACCATGTTTTTGGCCCAATTTCAGGCGCAGACAGAGCGACGGGCGGCCGTTGCGTTCTGCGGCTGCGTTAATCAAGGCTGAAGAAGTCATGCCGCATCCGCCGCGTCCGGCCTTGCCGAGGGCGACTTTGCGGAGCACTTGTCAGTCTTTCCGCCGTCCGCGCTATCGGGAGGTTATGATGTCCGCACTGACGACCCCTTCGCGCGGCTCGCGTTTCGGCGCGGTTGCGGACGCCTTGCGCGCCGTCAAGCACCGCGTCGAAGACATGACGTTTCGCGAGCGCGTCGAGGAGCACGACTTCGCGGGCCGTCGGCTGAAGGTCACGATCGCCGACAAGACCGCGGCCGAATGGTACGGAGTCGATTGCCCGCGCCTGAAGGATTTCGAACTGCTCGCCGGGCGTGGATTGAACAGCGGCGCGCTGGTATTCGACGTGGGCGCGCATCAAGGCGTCGTCGCGATGATGCTGGCCGGCGAAGTCGGCGCCGCCGGTCGGGTGATCGCCGTTGAAGCGACAGCGCGCAACGCGGAGATCGCACGACGCAACGCCGCTCTGAACGACGTCGGGAATCTCGAAGTGCTGCACGCGGCGGCCGCGCGGGTCGACGGTCCGGTGCTATTCAGCCAGAAGCGCAACGGCGCGGTGGCGCTCGCTGCCGGCGCCGGCGTTCAATCGGTCGACGGGGTTTCGATCGACACTCTGTCGGCGCGCTACGGATTTCCGGGCCTCGTCTACATGGACATCGAGGGCTACGAACTGGAGGCGCTCAAGGGCGCGCCGCGTACGCTGGCCTCGCGCGCTTCGTGGTTCATCGAGGTTCACGGCGACGACGAGCTGTCCAAGTTCGGCGCACGAAATGCGGACGTCCCGGCGATGTTCGACGAGGGTTTCGACCTCTACTGGTCCCCGGACAACGCCACAACCGCCTTCGCGCCGCTCGCGCGCAATGACGCCGTCCCCGCCGATCGCTTCTTTCTGATCGCGATCCGGAAGGCCTGAGGCCTTCCGGCACGTTCACATGCCGGCTGGGCGACCCGCTACTGCAACAAGCAGCTTGCCGTCGCCGAACAGCTTGTGCGCGGCGCGGCGCGCCTGGTCCATCGTGATCGCGCCGATCAGGCGGTTGCGCTCGTCGAGGTAGGAAGTCGGCCGGCCTTCGAGCTGCAGCTGCATGAGATTGCCGGCGATCTTCGTCGACGTGTCGAAACGCAGCGCATAGGAGCCAATGAGGAATTTCCGCGCCTTTTCGAGTTCTTCCTCGGTCGGGCCGTTGGTCGAGAGATCGACGATCTGCTCCTCGATCACCTGCAGCGACTCGGCAGCGCGCTCGTTCTTGGTCGACGTCGCGCCGACGAGCATCGCCGTCGAATCGTAGTTCTGCATCTGCGAATAGACGGAATAGGCGAGCCCGCGCTTTTCGCGCACTTCGCGAAACAGGCGCGCCGTGAAAGCGCCGCCGCCGAGAATGTGGTTGACCATGACGCCGGCTATGAAATCTGGATCGCTGCGGTCGAGGCCGTTGCGGCCGAAGCGGATCGTCGCCTGAGGCACGGCCACATCCGACACGATGCGCGTTCCGACGCCGGACATGACGACAGGCGCGATTTTTTCGAGCTGCGCGTTGGCAGGCAGCGCGCCGAAGACCGCATCGAGACGCGCGGCGAGCGATGGCGCGTCGATCGCGCCGACGACGGCGATGACGAGATTGTCGCGAGCCATGACGCGCGCACGCATGGCCGTCAGATCATCGCGCGCAATCTTCGGCAGACTGTCGATTTCGCCGCGCGCGGCGCGGCCGTACGGATGATCGGGAAAGGCGGCCGCGCGAAACGTGCGCGCGGCCAGAGCGTCCGGGTCTTTCAGTTCGCGCTTGAGGCTCGCCACGAGCTGCGACGTGACGCGATCGATCGGCCCCTGCTCCAGGCGCGCTTCGCAGACAGCCAGCCGCATGAGCTCGAAGGCGGGGTCGAGGTTTCGGGTCAGGGTCTGGAAATGGCCGGCGATGTAGTCGCGGTCCGCGGAGAAGTGCAGATGGACGGCAAGTTCGTCCATCGCCTCGTGAAAGCCGGCGGAATCGTACGGCCCAGCGCCCTCGTCGAGCAGACCGCCGAGCAACGTCGCGAGGCCGGGCTTTTCGACCGGGTCCTGGGCCGCGCCGCCTCGAAAGGCGAATTGCACCGCAACCAGCGGCACGGCGTAGTCTTCGACGAGCCACGCCGAGAGGCCGCCCGGCGTCCGGATTTCCTGAACCTTGGCGGCGCGCGAGGTTTCTTGAACAGGCGTCAGATTGGTCACGCGGCGGCCTCGGGAAGCAGGAACCCTGTTACAGCGCGACGCTTGTCGAGCCATTTGCGGGCGACGGCCAGCACGTCGTCGACCGAGACGGCCTCCACGCGCGTCGTCCAGCCCGACACTTCTTCAATCGACTCGCCGGTCGCGAGCGCGGCGCCATACCAGCGCGCGAGCGCGACCTGACTGTCCTGCGCGTACACGGCGTCCGCGACGAGCCGGGTCTTGGCCCGCTCGAATTCCTTCGCGCCCGGCGGGTTCGCCAAGAAGTCTGCGACCACCTCGTCGACCGCAGCGTCGAACTGCTCGAGCGAGACATCGTGCGCGGGCACGCCATAGAGCCAAAGCCGAGTCGCATCCAGCGAGGAGCCCATGTAGTAGGCGCCCGCCGCGACGGCGATTTTCCGTTCCAGCACCAGCGTCTTGTAAAGCCGGCTCGTCTGTCCGCCGCCCAGCAGGTGGGTCATGACCTCGAGCGCCTCGGATTCGCCTGGTTCCGCGGTGCGGACGGACGGCACGACATAGACGCGCTCATAGGAGGGCTGCTCCACCTTGGCGTCGCTGAGCGAAACGAGGCGATGCGCCCTGCTCGGCGGCTCCTGCGGCCGCGCGCGCACGGGAGGCGCGCCGCGCGCGGGAATCTTGCCGTACGTGTCGCGCGCCAGATGCTCGACGTCGTAGGCTTCTACGTCGCCGGCCACGACCAGAATGGCGTTCTCCGGCGTATAGAAGCGCTGATAATAAGCGAGCGCGTCGTCGCGCCCGAGCGTTTCGATCTCGTGGCCCCAGCCGATGATCGGCGTGCCATAGGGATGATGGGCGAACAGCGCCGCCTGAACGGCTTCGCTCAGTTCCGCGGCCGGGTCGCTGTCGGTGCGCATGCGGCGCTCTTCGAGCACGACGTCGCGCTCGGGCGCCACGACCTCGTCGGTGAGGACGAGATTGGTCATCCGGTCCGCCTCGTAGTGCATGACGGTCGCGAGATGCTCGCGCGGCACGCGCTGAAAATAGGATGTGTAGTCGTAGCTTGTGAACGCGTTCTCCTGCCCGCCGAGATCGGCGACCAATTGCGAGAACTCGCCTTGCGGATGGTTCTTCGTGCCCTTGAACATCAAATGTTCGAGGAAGTGGGCGATGCCGGACTTCAGCGGCGGATCATCGGCCGAGCCGTTGCGGTACCAGACCATATGGGTGACGACCGGCGCCCGGCGATCGGGAATGACGACCACTTCCATGCCATTGTCGAGCCGGGAATGAGCGATGTGAGGGCCCGCCGGCCGCTCGGCCGCGACGCCGGGCGCAGACATTGAGGCAGCGGTTCGATCCGGCATGAAATTCCCTGAAGACGAAACGTCCGTCGCAAGAAAGGAAATCCCTTCGCTAGGACGCAAAAAAGTTGAGGGCCGCCCGCCCGAAAGCGATGCGGCCCTCTCAATATAGTGGAACGCGGCGTCCTCTCAACAGCGCAACGTCAATCGTCGTTCGTCTTGTTGGGGTTGACGCCTCGCGCATAATCAGACGCGCTCGGCGCCTCGTAGGCCCTCGCCGGGCCGCTCGACGTCGCCTTGACCACCTGTTTGGGCGCGCGGTAGCCGGGCGGCGGTTCAGTCAGATAATCGCGCTTGGGTTCGACGCCCGGCGCGAAATCATCGTCGGACTTGGAGCCCAGCGAAAAGACCTGCTTGAGCTTGTCAGCTGGCGTCAGCGCGCTGCAATCCGGGGTCCCGCTGATCCGCGTGTCGCAGATTTCAGAGGAGTCGCCGCGGGTCGCGGAACGGCCCTGCTGCAATTCGCGGGCGGTCAGCTCCGGGCGGTCGTTCAACGAGATCACGCGCGGCGCGCGGGCGGCGGTCGCGGCCTCGCGACGACGGCGGACATCGGGATCGGACGGCCAGTTCGCGGAACGGTTGCGCGATTCCGGCACGGGCGGCGGCAAATCCATATTCTTCGGAACGACCAGACTCGGGCGCTCACGGAAATCGATCGCCGGCTTTTCGTCGCTGTCCTTGCCAAGCCCGAACACATTGAGCAACGGATCGAGAGACGACGGCTTGTCGTCGAACGCGCGCGCCGGCCCCGAGAAGGCCACAACGCCGGTCCAGACCATAGCCGCGCCGGCCGCCGCGATCGCGAACTTGCCGCCAAATGCGCGCTTCATGTCCGATTTCCTCATCCAAACGCCCCCATACGCGCCGCCGCAACGGAAATGCCGGGGAGCAGGCGCGCCCTTGAGGAGCTTATCCTGCCCATTCGCGGCGATTTGGAGGCGCCTCACGCCGCCGTCGCCGCAGGCCTCGAGCGAAGGGACTCATACAGGAGGAGAGCCACTCCGGCAACGATCGCCATGTCGGCCACGTTGAACACGTAATTGGCCAGCGGCCCGACCGGCAGGGAGGTATGCAGATACAGGAAGTCCGCCACCGCGCCGTAGCGGGCGCGATCGACAGCGTTGCCGAGCGCCCCGCCGACGACCAGACCGAGGCCGAGCGCCGTAATCCGATCCTGCGTCCGCCACAGCCAGGCGCCGAGCAATCCGACCGCGCAGGCCGCGACCGCGAGCAGCGCCCAGCGCCCCACCGGGCTGTCGGCAGGGAACAGGGAGTAGGAAATCCCGCGGTTCCAGGCCATGACGAGGTCGAGAAACGGCGTCAGGCGGATCGGAGATTTCTCTTCGAGATCAAAGACCTCGATAATCCAGTATTTCGAAATCTGGTCAACGGCGAAGGCGAGCCCCGCCGCCGCCGCGCCGATATATCGGCAGTGGATCTTCATCCCCAACGCCCGAGCGACTTCAGCTCGCGCAGCGCGTCAGCGTCGCGCGGCGTGACGTCGGGATATTGGGGATCGGTTCCGACCAGCGGCGAAATCCTCCAGGAGCGGGCGCATTTGCGTCCCTGCGCCCTGGCCGGCGTCACGGCCACGCCCGCGACCTCCGGCAGACGGAAGGCTTCCACCGGTCCGTCATCGGCGCGAATTTCGATAGCCGAGGTGATGCAGACGTCGGCGAAGTCGACGCCGTCCAGCGCCGCGCGCAGATCGGGATCGGCGACATGGACGACGGGCGCCGCCTCCAGCGAGGCGCCGATCGACTTGTTGGCGCGCTCGATCTCCAGCGCGCCTGTCACGACGGAGCGGACGCGCCGAATCTTCTTCCAGCGGTCGGCGAGCGCGTCGTCGCGATAGGCCGCGAGCCCCTGCGGGAAGATTTCCAGGTGCACCGAAGGCGCGCCGTTGGGCCTGTAATGGCCCCAGGCCTCGTCCGTCGTGAAGACGAGGATCGGCGCGAGCCATTTCAGCACCGCGTCGCAGATCGCATCGACCACGGTCAGGGTCGATTTGCGCAGATGGCTGGACGGCGCCTCGCAATAGAGCGCGTCCTTGCGGATATCGAAGTAGAAGGCCGAACAATCGCCTGTCAGGAACGGCGTCACCGTGGCGACGACCTTCTTGTAGTCGAAATCGGCGTAGGCCTGCTGCACGACGGCGTCGACCTCGCCGAGGCGATGCAGCATGAAGCGTTCGAGCTCCGGCATGCTCTTCCAGTCGATCCGGTCGCCTTCAGAGAAATGCGCGAGCGCGCCGAGCATCCAGCGCACGATGTTCCGCAGCTTGCGATAATTGTCGGTGACGAACTTGAGGATTTCCGGCCCGATGCGCTGGTCGTCGGAATAATCCACGCTCGCCGTCCACAATCGCAGAATGTCGGCGCCGCTCTCGGCGATCACCTTCTGCGGCACGACGGTATTGCCGAGCGACTTCGACATCTTGCGACCGTGCTCGTCGAGCGTGAAGCCGTGGGTCAGCACGACATCGTAGGGCGCGCGGCCGCGCGTGCCGCAGGATTCCAGCAGCGAGGAATGGAACCAGCCACGATGCTGGTCGGAGCCTTCGAGATACATGACTTCGTCGGCGCCGCCGTCGCGGATGCGGTGGACGCCCTGCAGACCCGGGAAGCGCCTCGCGTCTTCAAGAACGAAAGCATGGGTCGAGCCCGAATCGAACCAGACGTCCAGAACGTCGTCGATCTTGTCGTAGTCGTTCGGATCATAATCGCTGCCGAGGAAGCGTTCCTTGGCGCCTTGCGCGTACCACGCGTCGGCGCCCTCGGTCTCGAAGGCGTCGGCGATGCGCTTGTTGACGCGCGCATCGACGAGCGGCGCATGCTCGCCCTTCTTCACGAACACCGCGATCGGCACGCCCCAGGCGCGCTGGCGCGACAGCACCCAATCGGGTTTAGCGGCGATCATGCCGGTGATGCGGTTCTGGCCGGACGGCGGCGCCCAACGAACCTTCGTGATCTCTTCCAATGCAACAGCGCGCAGCGACGCCTGCTCGCCATTGCCCGCCGCGTCGTTCGGGACGAACGGCTTGTCCATCGCCACGAACCATTGCGGCGTATTGCGGAAAATGACCGGCTTCTTCGAGCGCCATGAATGCGGATACTGGTGCTTGAGACGGCCGCGCGCGATCAGCGCGCCACGCTCGATCATCGCCTTGATGACGGCGTCGTTGGCGTCGCCCTTGTCGCCCTTCTCGGTCAGGACGCGCTTGCCGGAAAAGCCCGGCGCTTCGTCCGTATAAAAACTGTCCTCGTCGACCGTATAGGGGATGCGCGATTCGATCTTGCGTTCGGCGAGCTGGCGGCCGGACGCCATCCAGATGTCGAAGTCCTCCCGGCCGTGGCTCGGCGCCGTATGGACGAAGCCCGTGCCAGCGTCGTCGGTGACATGATCGCCGGCGAGCAGCGGCACGCGAAAGCCGTAGCCGCCGCCGAACCCGGCCAGCGGATGCGCGGTCTCGACATTGGCGAGGGTTGCGGCCGAGATGTTCGACAGGCGCTCGTAGCCTTCGACCTTCGCGGCCTTGAAGACATCCTCGGCCAGCTTGTCGGCGAGCACGTATTTCGCGCCGACCTTGGCCCAATTATTCTCGGGCGCGGCCGTCACGCGATAGACGCCGTAGGAAATCTTCGGACTGAACGAGATCGCGCGGTTGCCGGGCAGCGTCCAGGGCGTGGTCGTCCAGATGACGACCGAAGCGTCGGCGGCTTCTTCCTCGGTGGAGGCTTCGCCCAGATAGCCGCCCAGCGTCGTGATTGGAAAGGCGACCCACACCGTGTCGCTGGTGTGATCTTCGTACTCGACTTCCGCCTCGGCGAGCGCGGTCTTTTCGACAACCGACCACATGACCGGCTTCGAGCCGCGATAGAGCAAACCGTTTTCAGCGAACTTGAACAGTTCGCGCGCGATCTGGGCCTCGGCCGGATAGGTCATCGTCAGATAGGGATGATCCCAGTCGCCGACGACGCCGAGCCGCTTGAACTCCTCGCGTTGCACGTCGACCCAATGGTCCGCGTAGGCGCGGCACTCGCGCCGGAATGCGATCATCGCCGCGCTGTCGCGCAGGTCGGGCTTGGCCTTGCCCTTGGAGCGATAATTCTCCTCCTCGATCTTCCACTCGATCGGCAGACCGTGGCAGTCCCAACCCGGAACGTAGTTCGAATCCTTGTTCAGCATCTGCTGAGAGCGCGTCACGAGATCCTTCAGGGTCTTGTTGAGCGCATGGCCGATATGGATCGCGCCGTTGGCGTAGGGCGGGCCGTCGTGAAGGACGAATTTCTTGCGGCCTTTTCCCGCCTCGCGCAGCCGCGCGTAGAGGTCGATCTCATTCCAGCGAGCGAGAATTTCCGGCTCTTTCTTCGGGAGACCGGCCCGCATCGGAAAATCCGTCTGCGGCAGAAAGAGGCTGGCGGAATAATCAGGACCAGACTTCTCGGCCGATTTGTCGGCCTTCTTGACTTCGTTCATGGCGGAACCGTGGACTGGGCCGCCGTGTGCGGGCGGCCGGAATAGCGAAGGACGAAACGGAGCGAACCCGGCGCCGCGCGAACTCAGGCTCGAGCGCGGTCCGGGCGGATAATTCGTGCGATGACGCGAAGGCCGACCATGGCGCTGCTATAGCACGTTTGCCCCGGGCGGGAAGGGGCGGCGAAGGCAGGCCCTACCCTGCCCGGCGCGGAAGCGCCGCAAGCTCCGCGCGGAGCCGCGGCGCGGCGAAATCAAGAAATGTTCGCAGCTTCAGCGGCGCCTGACCTTGGTGCGCATGGATCAGATGGACAGGGATCGGCTGAGGGACGTACTCGTCGAGTATCGTGACGAGCGCACCCGACGCCAACGCGTCGGCCGTCTGATAAGAGGCCATCCGCGCGATGCCGAGGCCGCTGCTCACGGACGCGATCAGGGCGTCTGCGGTGTTGCAGGCAAAGCGCGGAGAGATGGGCACGGGACCGTTAGCGGGCCCATCTCCGAAACGCCAGAGACGCGACGGCGTCAGCCCTTCGAACGCGAGGCAATCGTGGCCGACGAGGTCCTCGGGAGTCGCCGGCGTTCCACGGCGAGCCAGATAGGCAGGACTCGCGCAGGTGATCCACTGGACCTCGCCGACACGGATCGCGGCCAGGCTGCTGTCCGGCAGCCGCCCGAGCCGGACCGCGACATCGACGTGATGATCGATGAGATCGATATTGCTGTCGGACAGCACCAGCCGGATCGAGATACGCGGCTGCTCCGCGAGAAAGGCCAGCGCCAGCGGCTGAACGTGCAGTCGCCCGAACATAAGGGGCGCTGTGACCAGCAATTGGCCGCTCGCCTCCCGATATTCGCCCGACGCCGCGCGCTCGGCTTCTTCCAGTTCGCCGAGCACACGCCGGGCCGCCGCGACAAAATCGACCCCCGCCTCCGTCAACTCCAGCTTGCGGCTCGTGCGGACGAGGAGACGCGCGCCGAGATGCCGCTCCAGTTCCGAAATCTTCCGGCTGACTGTCGGCAGCGGCCTGCGCAACGCGCGCGAGGCGGCTGACAGCGAGCCTCCGTCGATGGCCGCCACGAGTGTGCGCAAGGCGTCGAACCGGTCCAAGCACAACCTTTTAAATTATGAAAGTATACCTTGGAAAATTATCATCTACTGACGATCAATGGAAGGTCATACCTCTGCCTCCGCCGGCTACGGACTGGTTCATCCCTCTCCTTTCCGCCGCCTCAACCCCTGTCAAATCGGAGACGAGTTATGAAATTCAGATCATTGATCGCCAGCGTCGCTGCCGTCGTCGCGGTCGCTTCCAGCGCCGCGGTGGCGCAGACCGCCGCCCCGACGCACGAGGGTCCATCCGTCAGCACGCCGGCCGGTCAGATCACGTTCTTCGGTTCGGGCGTGAAGACCGACAAGGGGGAGCTCTTCGCCGGGCCCGCCTATGGCGATCTGCAGAACGGCCGCCACGGTACGTTCATTCGTATGCCGCACGGCTTTGTCAGTCCGGTCCACACACATACCGAGGATTATTTCGGCGTGGTCATCAAGGGCGTTGGCGCCAATCAGGCTCCTGGCGGCAAGGCGGTTCCGCTGCCGGCTGGATCCTACTGGTTCCAAAGGGGCGAGGAGGCGCACGTGACGCAGTGCCTGTCGACCGAGGACTGCCTGTTCTTTATCGTCCAACCTGGCAAGTTCGACTACGTGCCCAGCAGGCAATGAGGCGCCGGGCGACGACAGGACGAAGCCTGCGCGGGCGTCTTCGCTGCGAATATCTGGGCGAAGGTCGGCGCCCCCCAGGCCGCCGGCGCGGCGCCTTCCCTCAGCCTCTGGCGGCGCTATTCTTGCCTTGCCGCCGGAGGCCGCCATGCGCGTGTTCCATTCCCTCGTCGCCCTGATCTGGCTCGCCGCTCCCCTTCGCGCTGCGGAAGTGGAAAAATGCCCCGATATGGTGGCGGGCGGGCCGACGATCATGAGGGCGGCGCTGGCGACCGACACTGTGCGGCTGACTTTCATCGGCCACGCCAGTTTCCTGATCGAGAGCCCCGGAGGCGCAACCGCCGTCACCGATTACAACGATTACGTCCGCAGCCCTGTCGTTCCCGATATCGCTACGATGAACAAGGCGCACTCCT
Source organism: uncultured Rhodoblastus sp. (assembly GCA_964634325.1). GTDB lineage: Bacteria > Pseudomonadota > Alphaproteobacteria > Rhizobiales > Beijerinckiaceae > JAJXWB01. Next base: position 10,981 of record CAZWJF010000010.1, on the reverse strand, counting down.
CCCACAACAGCCTCTTGCCGGACCCGTCGATCAAGCATGTGCTGCGCGGCTGGGGCCGGGATGGCGGGGCAGCGCATTGGGAGGTGACGGAACGCGACATGCGCGTGCGCAATGTGCCGACCAATATCCGCGACTGGGACGGCGGCACCGAATACGACGGCAATTCGATCTTCATTTTCGAGACCGCGGGCCTATGCATCGCCCATCTCGGCCATCTGCACCATCGCCTCACGCCCGAACATGTGCGGCGGATCGGGCATATCGACGTGCTGCTCGCCCCTGTCGACGGGTCCTATACGCTGGGAACGGCCGGCATGATCGAGACGATCGTGGCTCTGCGCGCGCCGTTGACGATCCCCATGCATTTCTTCGGGCCTTCGACGCTCGAGCGCTTTCTGTCGCAAGCGCGCGCGTCGTTCGACATCCGCTTCGCCGGCGCTAACAGCGTGGAGATTTCCCGCGCGAGCCTGCCGCAGAGGCCGACGATTCTCGTGCTCGACGGCCATTGATGGCGGCGACGGCCCGGGTCACATTGCGCAGCTCGAGGTCAGCCCATGTTCACTCTCTACTTCGCGCCGGACACCTGCGCGCTCGCGACCCACATCGCCCTGATCGACGCCGGCGCGCCTTACACGACACGCAGGATCGACTTCGGCAAGACCGAGCAACGCTCGCCGGACTATCTCGCCATCAATCCGAAAGGACGCGTGCCGGCGCTGGTCACGTCGCACGGCGTCTTGACGGAGACGCCGGCCATGCTGGCCTTCGTCGCGCAGAGCTATCCAGACGCGCGGCTCGCGCCGTTGGACGACGCCTACGCCTTTGCGGAATTGCAGGCGTTCAACAGCTATCTGTGTTCGACGCTGCACGTCGCCCACGCGCACCGCATGCGCGGCCATCGCTGGGCCTATGAGCAGAGTTCATTCGACGACATGCAGCGCAAAGTCCCCGAGTCGGTCGGCGCCTGCTACGAGCTGATCGAGGACGGAATGCTGCGCGGCCCCTGGGTCATGGGCGACGCATATACGATCGCCGATCCCTATCTTTTCACGCTGGCGCAATGGCTGGAGGCGGACGGCGTCGACCCCGCGCGCATTCCGCGCGTGATGGAGCACCGGGCGCGCGTGGCCGACTTGCCGAACGTCAAGAAAGCGATCGCGGAGGAGACCGCGTAGCGTCGCGATCCAAAGGCGCGAAAGGCGCGGGCTGGGGCGTCAACGCCCCAGCCATTGGCGCAGCTTGTTGCGCAGCGCGAAACCCGCGACCGTCGCGACCGCGACCGTGATCACCACCGCGAAAAACCCGGCGGCGAAAACGATGAGCGCTCCTGCGACGAGCGCAGCGAAGACGAAGCCCAGAAAGCCGCTGGCGCCGGTGCGGAACGTGTAGGTCCGCTGCGCCGACGCGCCTTCGAATTCGAAGGGACTGCGCCGGCGGTTCGCCTGTTCGCCGGGCGCGATGATCTCGATCTCGCCGCGCGGATATTCAACCTCCGGCGGCCGCGATTCTGAGTTGGCGGACATGCCCGACCTCGCTTTCGCCGGCAGAAATAAGAGGCGTGAGGTCCGTCTGCAATATGACTGACGTCAGTTCGCGAGGGTCGGCGTCAGAGGCCGGCGAGCATTCGCCGCGCTTCGGCGACGTCCACGTTCATGCGGGCGACCAGCGCCTCGACCGAATCGAATTTCGCTTCCGGCCTGATGAAGCCGATGAAAGCGACCTCCACCATCCTGCCATAGAGGTCGCCGTCGAAGTCGAGCACGAAGACCTCCAGCAACGGAGGGCCGTCGTCGAAGGTCGGGCGTCGGCCGAAATTGGCCGCGCCGCCATAGGTGCGGCCATCTACGGTCAAGGTGACGGCGTAGATCCCGTGGCGCAGCTTGCAGGAGGCGTCGAGGGCGATATTGGCGGTCGGAAAGCCGAGCTGACGGCCGAGCTTGCGGCCGTGAATCACCTCGCCTTCGACGAACCAGGGATGGCCGAGCAGCCGCGCGGCGAGTTCGACGTCGCCCGCCTCGAGCGCGGCGCGGGTCGCCGTGGAGGAGACCGCGTCGAGCGAGCCCTCCTCGTCCTGCGCGATGCGCTCGACGATATCGACCGCAAAGCCGAGGCGCTCGCCTTCTGCCTTCAGGAACTCCGGCGAGCCCTGCCGCTTAGCGCCGAAATGGAAATCGTAGCCGACCACGACCCCGGAGACGCCGAGCCGTCGAACCAGAATGTCCTCCACGAAGGCCTGCGCCGACAGTCCGGCGAGCGCGGCGTCGAACGTCAGCACGATGATGCCGTCCAGCCCCAGGCGCTCCAGAAACGCCGCCTTGGCCTCGTGCGAGGTCAGACGAAAGATGACGCTCTTCTTCGCGAAGAAGTCCGCCGGATGCGGCTCGAACGTCAGCACCGCGCAGGGCTTGCCGAGCCGGGCGGCGAGCGCCTTGGCGCGGGCGACGACCCCGCGATGGCCGCGATGCAGGCCGTCGAAATTGCCGATCGCCACCACGGCGCCCGCCAGGCCGGGGGCCGGCGAGGTCGGATCGGTCGCGTCGATGAAGCGGGAAATCTCGGTCACAGCGTCTTGGGGATTCGGCGCCGCCGGACCGGCCGCGTGCGCCCGAAAAGGCCACGGGCCGGCGCCACGGTCAAGTCGCCGGCCGAACCGTCAGGCTTCGGCCTTGGCGGCAGGCCTCGGGCTGGGGTTGCGCGAGGGCGCCATGACGAGCGCCTCGCCGTCGAGCACGACCTTGCCGTCGACCAGGCATTCGCACTTCAGTTTGACCCGCCGGCCCTTTTCGGTCAGTTCGGCCACCTCGACGACGACATTGATGACGTCGCCGATCTTCACGGGGCCGCGGAAATTCAGCGTCTGGGACAGATAGACCGCGCCGGGGCCGGGCAAATACATGCCGATGACCGTCGAAATCAGGCTCGCCGTATAGAGGCCGTGGACGATGCGCTCGCCAAAGCGCGTCTTGCGGGCGAAATGGTCCGACAGATGGACGGGGTTGCGGTCGCCTGAAAGGTCGGCGAAGGCGATCACGTCGTCGTCCATCACCGCTTTCATCAGCGTCTCGCGCTGACCGACGAACAAATCCTCGAAATAGTGAGTCTTGTAGGGGGCCGACATGTTCCGCCTTTCCGATTGGCGATCCGAGTAACCTTTCCGAAACCCTGTAGCAAGCGAACGGTATCCGAAAACCTAAACTTTATGGGCATTTGGGCCGGCCGCTGGCCGCATTTACCCAACCGAAAGACCCCGCCTGCTATCCCGATATACACGGGCGCCCCGTATGGGCCAGTGCGGCGCGCCGTGGGGAGACCGAGATGACCGCCGATCCTTCGATGCCGATCCTCGTCGTTGACGACTATCAGACGATGGTGCGCATCATCTGCAACCTCCTGAAACAGATCGGCTACGAGAACGTCGACCAGGCCAGCAACGGCGCGCAGGCGCTCGAAAAGATTTCCGGCAGGGAATACGGGCTGATCATTTCCGACTGGAACATGCAGCCCATGACCGGCTTCGAACTGCTCCTGAAGCTGAAAGGCGACGCGGCCACGGCCGACATTCCCTTCATCATGGTGACGGCGGAATCGAAGACGGACAACGTGATCGCCGCGCGCAAGGCCGGCGTCTCGAGCTACATCGTCAAGCCGTTCAATGCGGCGACGCTCAAGGCCAAGATCGACGCAGTGTTCACGGCGCGCGCCGCCTGAACCGGCATTCTGCCGCGACACGACGGCCGCCTTCGGGCGGTCGTTCGCGTTTCACCACGCCAGATCGCGCAGGTGCGCGGCTGGCGCAGCGCCGGCCTCGGCGAGCAGCGACCGGTAGGCCGCCTCGTCCACGCTCCAGTCGTCCGCGCCTGCGGCCGGATGCAGCAAATCGCGGTGGATGCCCGAGGTGACGAACAACGCGTCGAACCCTTGGGCGGCGGCGCCGCGGATATCCGTGAACAGGCCGTCGCCGACGGCCAGAACCTTCGCGCGGTCAAAGGGCGCGCCGCGAACCGCCTCGGCCTCCTTCAACGCCGCCTCGTAGATGATCGCGTGCGGCTTGCCGGCCATGACCACGCGGCCGCCGAGGCCCGCGTAGCGTTCGGCAAGCGCGCCGGCGCACCACAGGAGATCGTCGCCGACATGGACGACGATGTCCGGGTTGGCGCAGATCATCGGCATGTCGCGCTCCTTCATGGCGGCTAGCGTCGGCATGTAGGGTTCGGGATCGCCGTAGTCGTCGAACAGGCCGGTGCACACGACATATTCGGCCTGCGCCAGCGGCAGCAGCGGCGGCTTCTCGCCGGTGCGCTCGGCCACCGTCTCGAACAGCGAGAGATCTTTTGGCGGGCCGATGTGATGCAGCGGCGCCGTGCCGCGCGCGGCGACGAGATCGACAGTCACATCGCCCGACGAAACGATCGAGTCGTAGGCCTCGCGCGGCAGGCCGAAGCCGTCGAGCATGTCCTGGATCGGCGCACGGGGACGCGGCGCATTGGTGATGAGCACGACGGTTCCGCCTTTGGCCCGAAAGCGCGTCAGGGCATCGGCGGCCGAGGGCGTGTGCGTCCGCCCGTCGTGCACGACGCCCCACACGTCCGACAGGATCACGTCGTAATCGGCGGCGAGTTCGGAAAGTCCGGAAATGTGCTTGGGCGTGGGGCGCGAGATCATCGCCGCGCGCTAAGGGGCGCGACGACGCAAGTCAAGCACGGCAGCGCCGCGTCCGGCGCGGATTGCGATGGGCTCGCCCTCAACCCGTCTTCCTCAGGAAGGTCCAGGCGCCCGTTTCCAGCCCGACATAAAGCCCGCCGGTGGTTCCCGCCGTCATCGTATCCAGTCCGTCCGAATCCGGCGGAAGCGCGAGCCGCGCGTAACGTGTGGCGTCGGCAGGCGGAAACATGTCGCCCGGTTTTGGCTGGAGGCTATAGAGGCCGAGTTGGCTCGACGTCCAATAGACCGTGCCGTGGGCGATCGGAAAGAATCCGCCGGGCAGGCAGAACCATTCGGCCGTCAGCAATTCGCCTTTGGGTCCAAATACGATCCGCGCGTTCAATTCAGCCGTCTTGCCCGAAATTTCGAGCTTGAACCAATAGTTCGACATGACGCGGCTCCCCCAAATTTCGCCGGTTCATCGCCGGCGCCTTCGACATATGCAGAGCCTTGGCGCCGCGTGAGATCGACCCGACGCAACAAATTGTCGCGGGGGTCGCCGCGCGCCCCGCCCGAGGCGTGTCCTGCGCGCTGCGCCATTCCATTCACCCTGCCCCGCATTTGAGGGTGCGCAGGCCCCCGCCGCTTGATAAAGAAAGCGCCAAATTCGAGGGATTTGCGCCGTGGCGACGAAGAACGGACGAACTGGAGCGAAATCGGGCGGTCAGGCGCTGCTCGCCCATTTCGTCGCCTCCGGCTACAAGCGCGCCGAGCCCGCCGTCCTCCAGCCGGCCGCTGTCTTTCTCGACCAGCTCGGCGAGGACATGCGCGGCCGTCTGTATCTGACGACCGACGCCGCCGGCGCCGAACTCTGCCTGAGGCCGGAGTTCACCCTGCCCGTTTCCGTCGCCTATCTCGCCTCGAGCGCGGCCGGCAAAGCGGCGGCGTTTTCCTATCTCGGGCCGGTCTTCCGCTTCCGCCCGGACGCCAGCGGCGAATTCCTGCAGGCGGGGCTCGAAAGCTTCGGCCGCAAGGATCGCGAGGCCGCCGACGCCGAAATCATCTCGCTCGCGCTGGAAGCAGCGGCGAAGGCCGGCCGCGACGATCTGGCCGTGACCGTCGGCGACGTCGGGCTTTTCGCCAGATTCCTGGACGCGCTCGACCTGCCGGCGAGCTGGCTGCGCCGCATCCGCCGCGGGCTGGCGCACGGGACGTCGCTGGAAGCCATCCTGGCGGCGCCGACGGCAAATGGCTCCGACGATCACAGCGGCGTGCTCGCCGCGCTCGAGGGCGCCGACAAGCAGGGGGCGCGCGCGCTCGTCGAGGATCTGCTGTCGATCGCCGGCATTTCTTCGGTCGGCGGCCGCAGCGTGGGAGAGATCGCAGAACGCTTCCTGGAGCAGGCGAGCCTGCGCTCCGGCCCCGGCGTGCCGCAGGAGAAGCGCGACCTCATCTCGCGATTCCTCAACGTCTCGGGCGATCCGGATTCGGCCTCCGCAGCGCTGCGCGCACTGGCGGGCGACGCCAAGCTCGATCTCGGCGACGCGCTCGACACCTTCGACCAGCGGCTGAATTTTCTCGTCGCGCGCGGGCTCGATCCGGCAGGAATGAAGTTTTCCGCCCGGTTCGTGCGCCGCATGGACTACTATACCGGCTTCGTCTTCGAGGCTCACGATCCCGCGGGATCGCCGGACAAGCCGACGATCGCCGGCGGGCGTTACGATCGCCTGCTCGCCACGCTCGGCGCCAAGAAAGACATCCCAGCCGTCGGCGCCGCCATCTGGGTCGAACGCCTGTTCCCGGAGGCTGCGGCATGAGCCAGTCCAAGCTGATCGTCGCGGTGCCCTCCAAGGGTCGACTGCAGGAGAACGCCAACGCCTTTTTCGCCCGCGCCGGGCTCGACGTCGTGCAGGGCCGCGGCGCGCGCGACTATCGCGGCGTGCTGAAGGGCGTCGATAACGTCGAGATCGCCTTCCTGTCGGCCTCGGACATCACCACGCATCTCGCGCAGGGCCTCGTCCACATGGGGGTGACCGGCGAGGATCTGGTGCGAGAAACCATTCCCGACGCCGAAAGCAAGGTGGAGTTGCTCACGCCGCTCGGTTTCGGCCACGCCAATGTCGTCGTCGCCGTGCCGCAAGCCTGGATCGACGTGCGCACGATGGCCGATCTCGCCGACGTCGCCGCCGCGTTCCGCGCGCGGCGCGGCCAGCGCATGCGGGTTGCGACGAAATACGTGAACGTCACCCGCCGGTATTTCGCCGAGCAGGGCGTCGCCGATTATCGCATCGTCGAAAGCCTCGGCGCGACCGAGGGCGCGCCGGCGGCCGGCCAGGCCGAGTTGATCGTCGACATCACAACGACCGGCGCGACGCTGAAGGCCAATGCGCTGAAGGTGCTGGACGATGGCGTAATGCTGCGTTCGGAGGCCAATCTCGTGGCCTCGCTGACCGCATCGTGGGACGAAGCCTCGCGCGAGGCCGCGCGACTCATTCTCTCACGCATCGCCGCCGAGGAAGCCGCGCGCACGACCCGCGAAGTGCGCGCGCGCGTGCCGGATTTCGGCGACGGAAAAGCGAAGAAGGCGGCGGCGAAGTTCGACGCGCAACTGCGCGGCCGGGGACAGGATGGCCTGGTCATGCTCTCCTGCTCGAAAGGCAATGTGGCGCAGCTCGCAGAATGGCTGATCAAGCACGGCGCGGAGACCGTCACCGTCGGTGCGCTGGACTATGTCTTCACGGCGAAGAACGCGCTGTGGGACAAGTTGGCGAAGCGGCTGGGATAGACGGCGCCGCCGGAAATATTCCGCGGCTCGCCCCCGACGGCGATTGCGACTGCGCGAACGAGGCTTTGCCGTCATGGCGATCGGAGCTAGGTTCGTCCTTCCTCCGTCAACCATGAGCTCTTCGTCTTGACCGTCCTCGTCCTTGGCTTGCTGATATTCATCGGCGTCCATCTCATCCCGACCTCCCCTCCCGCGCGCGACAGCCTTGTCGCGAAGCTCGGCCCGGGGCCTTACAAGGCGGCCTTCTCCATCGCCTCGCTGATCGGCTTCGCGCTGATTGTCTGGGGCATGGGCATGGCTCGTCATTCGGACGTCGATCTTCGGCTGTGGACGCCGCCGACGTGGACGCGCCACATCGCCTTCGCCCTGATGTGGCCTGCCTTCATATTGCTGGTCGCCGCCTATATCCCCTCGCATATCCGCGACAAGGCCAAGCATCCGATGCTCGCCGCCGTCAAAGTCTGGGCGCTCGCGCATCTGCTGGCGAACGGCGATCTGGCGGGACTTTTGCTGTTCGGCGGCTTTCTGGCCTACGCGGTTTACGACCGGATTTCGGTCAAGAAGCGCGGCGCGCTGGGGCCGCTCGGCGCGCGACGCGGCGGCGTCCTCAACGATGTCGTCGTCGTGGTTGTCGGAACGCTCGCCTATCTCGCCATGTTCCGCTGGGGCCATCCGCTGTTGATCGGCGTCCCGCTGATCGGCTGAAATCTCTGACCGACCTCGTTTTCCCGCCGCATTTTGATGTAAGAGGGGCGAACGAGAGGACCGCTCGAGGGAATGTCATGAAAAGAACTGCAGTTCTGACCGTCGCCGCTCTGGCCGCGCTCGCAGCGCAGCCCACGTTCGCGCGCGAAAAGCACAAGGTGCAGAATCAGGAACAAAAGCAGGGCGAAAAGGAAAAGAACGCCTACGAGAGCCCGTTCCCGGTCAAGATGAACTGGCAGCTCTCGACCATCAACGACAAGGCTCCGCCGGCGGACGCCACCCTGCTGATCGACGAGAACCTGCGCGGCACGGGCCAGTCCGGCTGCAACACCTGGTCGGCGACGCTCTATCCCGTGCGCGGCCATCGCCTCGCCATGGGGCCGGTCGCCATCACCAAGAAGACCTGCTCGCCGGAGATCAACGCTTTCGAGCGCGTCTATCTGACGATCTTGCACACCGGCCCGACCTGGGACCTTCAGGGCTCGACGCTGACCGTGAAGAGTCAGGCCGGCACGCTGGTCTTCAACCGCGGCCTCTGACATGAGCCGCCGGGCGCTACGTTTTCTGGCGCTGGCGGTTTCCGTGGCGGTCGGCGGCGCTGCTGGCGTCGTCGGCGCGCGCTATGCGATCGAACGCCGGATCGAACAGGCGAGCGAGACGGTCAACGGCTGGAAGGTCAATTTCTCCTACGGACGTTTCGGTTCGGATTTACTGTTGCGCGCCGCCGTCGCGCAATTCGGGCTCGGCGCCAATCAAGCCGAAGAGAGCGTCTATTACCTCGCCCGCACCGATGCTGACGGACGCGCCTTCGACGGCCGATCGAACTACGTCCTGCATTTTCCGAAAGGCGCGCTGCCGCCGGTCGACGCCTTCTGGTCGACGACTCTCGTGAGCGCGTCCGATCTGTTCCTCGTCGACAACCCGATCAATCGTTACGCAATCGGGGACCGCACCAAAGGGCTCGCGCTCAATGCCGACGGGTCGCTCGACATCAAGATCCAGCACGACGAGCCGACGGAAGGGCCTGCCAACTGGTTGCCCGCGCCGGCCGGCGGCTTCGTGTTGATACTGCGCGCCTACGAGCCGAAAGCCGATATTTTGACGCGCAAATGGTCGCCGCCGCCGGTGCTGCGCAAAGAGGGCCTGGCATGAGCGCGCGCTTCGCGATCCTGTGCGGCGCGCTGATCGTCCTCGCGGCGATCGCTTCCGGCGCCGCCTATGTCGTGGCGTCGCCACGCGTCATCACCGCCGCGCTGGAACGGCGCATGACCAACTGCCCCACGCCGGCCGACCGTTGTGCGCCGCCTGGCGTGTTCCAGCACAAGCGGGCGCTGGCCTCGCCGGCCGACCGGCTGGTCGTCAATCCCAACGCCGACACGGTCTATTCGTCGGCGTGGCTCGATCTGCGCAAGGGTCCCTGGGTGCTGCGCGTGCCGGACATGGGCAAGCGCTATTTCTCGTTCCAGTTGATGGACGCATGGACCGACGTGCTGGCCTATATCAGCCGCCGGACCGGAGATTCCAAAGGCGGCGATTTCCTGATCGCCGGCCCCGACTGGTATGGCGCGCCGCCGCAAAACATGCGTGTGCTGCGCGCGTCGACGAACGACGTGTGGATCATCGCACGCACGCTGGTCGACGACGAAGGCGATCTCAAACAGGTCTCCGCCCTGCAGGACCAGTTCGCGTTGCGGCCCTACGCGGGCAACTGATTTCACGCGTGGCGGGCGAGAACGTCCTTCACCGCGGCCGCCAGTTCATGCTCCGGCACGGAGAATTGCGCGGGGCGCGCTGATTTCCATTCCTCGTTGGACTGAATCGCTGCAGCCGCCTTCGCGCCCTCGATCAAATCCTTGATCTGCACTTCGCCCCTGGCGTGTTCGTCGGAGCCCTGAATGATCACACAGGGGCTGTTGCGGCGGTCGGCGTATTTCATCTGCGCCTTCATGCCGGCCGAACCCAGATAGAGTTCGGCGCGAATGTTTTCGGCGCGCAATTTCGCGACCATCGCCTGATAATGCGCAACGCGGTCGCGATCCATGACGAGCACGACGACCGGACCCATCTGGCTGCCTGCGCCGACGATCGGGCTGTCGATCAGTTTCAGCGCCGCGAACAGGCGCGAGACGCCAATGGAAAAGCCGGTCGCGGGCACGGGCTCGTTGCGGAAGCGGCCGACGAGGCCGTCGTAGCGGCCGCCGCCGCCGACCGAGCCGAAGCGGACTGGATTGCCCTTCTCGTCCTGCACGCCGAAGGTCAGCTCCGCCTCGAAGACAGGGCCGGTGTAATATTCGAGACCGCGCACGACGGAGGGGTCGATCAGAATGCGGTCCGCCTCGTAACCGGCCGCAAGCGCGTAAGCCGCAATGTCGCGCAGCTCGGCAACGCCTTCGAGTCCGCGCGGAGAACCTTCAGCGGCCTGTTCCAGCGCCGCAATGGTCTCAGCGTTGGTTTCCTTGCGCGCGGCTGTGAAAGCGAGCACTCGCGCGATTGCGCGCGCGTCCAGCTCTGCGCCGGCTGTGAAGTCGCCGCTCTCGTCTTTGCGGCCTGCGCCGAGCAACATCTCAACGCCGTGCGGGCCGAGACGATCGAGCTTGTCGATCGCGCGAAGAACTTTCAAGCGACGTTGATGATGTTCAGGCGCGTCAGGCAGGCCGATCGCCTCCATCACGCCGTCGAGCACCTTGCGGTTGTTGACCTTCACGACATAGTCGCCGCGCTTGATGCCGAGCTTCTCGAGCGTGTCGGCGGCCATCATGCAGATTTCCGCGTCGGCCGCGACAGACGCTGCTCCAACCGTGTCGGCGTCGAACTGCATGAACTGGCGGAAGCGGCCGGGGCCGGGCTTCT
>CAZWJF010000009.1:0-164525 GCA_964634325.1 uncultured Rhodoblastus sp. | reverse complement strand
CAGGGACATCTGATCCGAACAGGATCGCGAAGGGGAAGCGGCGCCGCTTCCCCTTTGTCGTTTCAGCGCCGCCGCGAGCGGGGCCCAGGTTCGGAGCAAGGCCATGTTCCCAGACTATTTCCGCGACGACGTGTTCCGGCTGGAGACGCAGCGGCTGTGGCTGCGCTGGCCGACGGCCGGGGACGCCGCAATGATCGAGAAGCTGGCCGGCGAGCGCGAGGTCGCCGAATTCACGGCGCGCATACCGCACCCCTATCCTGCCGGGGGCGGCCACGCCTGGGTCCGCTCGGCGCGCAAGGCCAACAGCGACGGGGTCGCCGTGCAGCTGGCGATCGCGCTGAAGCAGAAGCCGACGATCCCGATCGGCGCGATTGGTCTGGACGGAGACGGCGAGGCCGTCGAAATCGGCTACTGGCTCGGCCGGATGTACTGGGGCTCCGGGCTGATGACCGAGGCCGTCGCCGGGCTGCTCGACCTCATCTGGCTGGCGACCGACGTCGAGCGGATCGAGGCCAGCGTCGCGCTCGCCAATCCGCGCTCGGCGCGGGTGCTGGAGCGCGCGGGCTTCCGTGCGGGCGTCGAGAACCTGGCCGACGCCCCTGCGCGCGGCGCGCCGCTTCCCGCGCGGCGGTTCGAGCTCGCGCGTACGACGCCCCGATTCGGCGCTCTGCCGCAGGCGGGACTTTCGTCCTGCTGCGCGGGGAGGTAGGAACCGCTCATGAAATTCCTCGACCAAGCCCGCATCTTCATCCGCTCCGGCGACGGCGGGGCGGGCTGCGTCTCGTTCCGGCGCGAGAAGTTCATCGAATTCGGCGGCCCGGACGGCGGCGACGGCGGCCGCGGCGGCGACGTCGTGGCCGAATGCGTCGAGGGGCTGAACACGCTGATCGACTATCGCTACCAGCAGCATTTCAAGGCCAAGACCGGCATGCACGGCATGGGCAAGAACCGCGCGGGCGGACGCGGCGCCGACGCCGTGCTGAAGGTGCCCGAAGGCACGCAAATCTTCGAGGAGGACGGCGAGACGCTGATCGCCGATCTCACCGAAGTCGGCCAACGCGTGGTCATCGCCAAGGGCGGCAACGGCGGCTTCGGCAACGCGCATTTCAAGTCGTCCACCAACCGCGCCCCGCGCCGCGCCAATCCGGGCGAACCGGGCGAAGAGATGGAGATCTGGCTGCGCCTGAAGCTGATCGCCGACGCGGGCCTCGTCGGGCTGCCCAACGCCGGGAAGTCGACGTTTCTCGCCGCCGTCTCCGCGGCCAAGCCGAAGATCGCCGACTATCCCTTCACGACCCTCCATCCGGGCCTCGGCGTTGTCGGGGTCGACGCCCGCGAATTCGTGCTCGCCGACATTCCCGGCCTGATCGAGGGCGCGCACGAAGGGCTCGGGCTCGGCGACCGCTTTCTCGGCCATGTCGAGCGCTGCGGCGTTCTCCTGCATCTGGTCGACGCCGCCGGCGAGCACGCCGGGCGCGCCTATCGCATCGTGCGGCAGGAACTCGAAGCCTATGGCGCTGGTCTCTCCGAAAAGCCCGAAATCGTCGCCCTGTCGAAGATCGATATCGTCGACGAGGAGACGCTGAAGCAGCAGCTCGAACGGCTGCGACGCGCCGTATCGAGCTATGGTCCGGCCGTCGCGCCGGGCGAGAAGCGCCGGCCGATCCTGCGGCTGTCGGCCGCGACCGGCGCAGGCGTCAAGGAGGCGCTGCGCGCCGTGCTCGCCTTCGTGGACACGCGCCGCAAACAGGAGGCGGAGGCCGAGCCCCAGCCGGAGTGGCGGCCGTAGGAACGCTCGGCTAGACATGCGTTCATGACCAAGACGCCAAAGCTCTCCTCTTTCCGCCGCATCGTCGTAAAGGTCGGCTCGTCGCTGCTCGTCGACAGCAAGGCCGGCGGGCTCAAGCGCGCCTGGCTCGACGCGCTGGTGGCCGATCTCGCCGACCACCACGAGCGCGGCGCCGACATATTGGTCGTTTCCTCCGGCTCCATCGCGCTCGGGCGCAGCGTGCTCGGTCTGCCGAAGGGCGCGCTGAAACTGGAGGACAGCCAGGCCGCGGCCGCCGTCGGCCAGATCGCGCTCGCGCGCACCTGGTCCGAGGTGCTCGGCGCGCACGGCATTACGGCCGGACAGATTCTCGTCACGCTGTGGGACACCGAAGAGCGGCGGCGCTACCTCAACGCGCGCGCGACCATCGAGCGATTGCTGGAGATGCGCGCAGCGCCCGTCATCAACGAGAACGACACGGTCGCCACCTCCGAAATCCGCTATGGCGACAACGATCGCCTCGCCGCGCGCGTCGCGGCCATGGCCAGCGCGGACTGCCTCGTGCTCCTGTCCGACGTCGACGGCCTCTACACCGCCCCGCCCGCCAGCGATCCGCATGCGAAACACATTGCAGTCGTGCCGCGTGTGAACGCCGAGATCGAGGCGATGGCCGGCGGCGCGGCCTCGGAGCTGTCGCGCGGCGGCATGCGCACCAAGATCGAGGCGGCGAAGATCGCGACGACAGCGGGCGTGCACATGGCGATCGCCGACGGCCGCATCGACCATCCCCTTAAGCGCATTTCCGACGGCGGGCGCTGCACCTGGTTTCTGACGCCCTCCAATCCCGTCACGTCGCGCAAGAAATGGATCGCCGGCTCGCTGGAGCCCAAGGGCGTCGTGCGCATCGACGAGGGCGCGGCGCGCGCGATCCGCGGCGGCGCGAGCCTGCTGCCCGCAGGCGTCAAGGCGATCGAGGGCGGCTTCAACCGTGGCGACTGCGTGGTGATCCGCAATCCCGCCGGCGGCGAGATCGGGCGCGGGCTGATCGCTTACGACGCGGGCGAAGCGGCGCAGATCATGGGCCGCTCGTCGCGCGACATCGAGGACATCCTCGGCTATTCCGGGCGCTCGGCGATGATCCACCGCGACGACATGGCGCTGGGCGGGGAATGACGCCCTATTAACGCTTGATTCACCATGTCCGGTCGATGGTCGTCGCGACCGGAACGCGCACGTGAGCTACCTCGAACCGCCGCCGATGCCCGCAGCCGTCGTCGTCCAGAAGGACGTCGGCGGGCTGGTGCGCGCCTATCAGGACCGCACCGAACTCTATCGCGCGCAAAACCGCGAGGTGCGCCTGCACGAATGCCGCTCGGCCTGCACGCTGGCGCTGTCCTTGCCGAACGTGTGCGTCTATCCCGGTTCGACGCTGAAGTTCCATCAGGCCTACAACGACATCACCAAAGAGGTCGACTACGGCGTCACGAGCGAACTCTGGTCCGCCTATCCGCCCGCGGTGCGCGAAAAGCTCGGAACGCTGACGCGCCAGTACAAGGTGCTGCGCGGCTCCGAGCTGATCGCGCTCGGGGTGCGCAATTGCAACGCGCCGGCGCAGGAGCCCAGGATCATGGTGGCCAGGGCGACGCCCGCGCCGGTCGCGTCCGAAAACGGCGAGTTCTTCAAGGGCGTGCAGAGCGCCGTGGACAGTCTGTTCGGAATCGGCGCCAAAACGCCGCCCGCCCGCCCTGCCCCGCCGCGCCCGCCTATAGCCGCGAAGCCGGCGCAACCCGACGTCGCGCCCACCGAACAGACGCCGTCGTTGCAGGCGAGCGTCAGCGCGCCGATGCCGCCGCCGCGCCCGCCGATGATCGGCGCCGCGCCGACTCCCCAGCCGCCGATCCCCAGGGGCACGCCGGCGTTCCTGCGGCCGATCGCAGGCTCCGCGCCTATATTGGAGCCGCGCTTCACGCCGCTCGCGATTGCGCGCCGCAGGCTGGCGGAACTGGGCTTCGCTTTCGCGCGCGACTGATTTCTGATAGCGAAACGCCATGGAAAACGTCGCAAAGCTCGCGGAAACCCGCGCCCATTCCGATGTCGAGACGCAGATGCGGCTGCTCGGCCGCGCCGCGCGCAAGGCCGCCCGCGCGCTCGCGCTGTCGTCCGGCGAGACCCGCAATCGCGCGCTTCACGCCGCGGCCGCCGCCATTCGCGCGCGCATGCCGGAGATACTGGCGGCCAATGCGCTGGACGTCGCCGATGCGATTTCGCGCGGAACGGCGGGCTCGTTCATCGACCGGCTGACGCTGAATGACGCGCGCGTCGAGGCGATGGCCAAGGGTTTGGAGGAGATCGCCGACCTGGCCGATCCGCTCGGCAAGGTCCTGGCGTCTTTCGAGCGCCCGAACGGCCTCAGGATCGAGCGGGTCGCCACGCCGCTCGGCGTCGTGGGCGTCATCTACGAGAGCCGTCCGAACGTCACCGCCGACGCCGGCGGCCTGTGCCTGAAGGCAGGCAATGTCGCGATCCTGCGCGGCGGCTCCGAAAGCTTCCGCTCGAGCGGCGCGATCCACGCCTGCCTGATCGAGGGACTGCGCGCGGCGGGTCTTCCCGAAGCCGCGATCTCGCTCGTGCCGACGCGCGACCGCGCGGCCGTCGGCCTGATGCTCGCCGGCCTCGACGGCGCGATCGACGTCATCGTGCCGCGCGGCGGCAAGAGCCTCGTCGCGCGCGTCCAGCACGAGGCGCGCGTGCCGGTGTTCGCGCATCTCGAAGGCATCGTGCATATCTTCGTCGATCGCGCCGCCGATCTCGACAAGGCGAAGAAGATCGTGATGAACGCGAAGCTACGGCGCACCGGCATCTGCGGCGCGGCCGAGACGCTGCTCGTCGATCGCGCGATCGCCGCCACGCATCTCGCGCCGCTCGTGAAGATGCTGCTCGACGCCGATTGCGAAGTGCGCGGCGACGCAGCCGTGCAGGCGGTCGACAGTCGCGTGACCGCAGCGAGCGAAGAAGACTGGCGCACCGAATATCTCGACGCCATCATCTCCGCGAAAGTGGTCGACGGGATCGATGCGGCGATCGACCATATCGAAACTTATGGTTCGCACCACACCGATTGCATCGTCACTGAAGACAAGGCGACGGCGGAACGGTTCCTCAACGAGGTGGATTCCGCGATCGTTCTGCATAACGCCTCGACGCAGTTCGCCGACGGCGGCGAATTCGGCTTCGGCGCGGAGATCGGAATTGCGACCGGGCGCATGCACGCGCGCGGGCCGGTCGGCGTCGAGCAATTGACGAGCTTCAAATATCGCGTGCGCGGCGACGGACAGGTCCGGGCTTGAACGCAGAGTCGCTCGCACGTTTCACCCTGCTCGGGTATTTCCCGAAGCTGGTCGCACGGCCGCGAACGGATTGGCCGATGGCCGACAACGTCGAGGAAATCTGCAGCGTCGGCGACTGCCTCAGCGAATCGCCGAAGGGCTGGATCGACCGATGGGCGCATAACGCCTGCTTCTTCTACGACAGCGTGGCGGCCGCCCGAAAGACCGCCGAGATCGATCCTCGGGGTTTCGAAATCTTCGCTTATCGCGTCCTCGACCGCCGCTTCGACGTCGAGGGCGAACACGATATCGTCCTGCCCGCCGTTTCGCCGGAGCCGCTGTCGTCGGACTGGCGCATGATCGGATACGACGCGGTTGAGTGCACGCAGGGTCTGGAGAGCGGCGCGCCTGTCGAGTGTTCGCCGCTGTCCTGCAACGGGCTGTCGCGCGCCGTCGCGGTCAACGGTTCTTGCCTGATCGATGATTTCGCCCGTGCGCTGGATGTCGCGCGGTTGTGCGGCTCGGAGCGCACCGGGGTGGAGCCAGGCCCCTATTACCTCTTCGAGGTATGGCGGCGCGTCGAAGGCCCGCGCGCATGACCGGCGGCTTCGTGCGTCTGCCGCCGCATGCGCCGGGCATGCGCGTCGGCCTGTTCGGCGGCACGTTCAATCCGCCGCACGACGGTCACATGCTGGTCGCCGAAATCGCGCTGCGACGCTTGAGGCTTGATCGCCTCTGGATGCTCGTCACGCCCGGCAATCCGCTCAAAAACACCTCCGGATTGCCGCCGCTCGAAGACCGCATGGCGGCGGCCCGCCGGCTGGCGCGCGATCCGCGCATCGTCGTCACCGGACTCGAGGCCGAAATCGGCACGCGCTACACCTACGACACTGTGGCCTGGCTGACACGCCGCGCGCCTTCCTTGTATTTCGTCTGGGTGATGGGCGCCGACAATCTGAAACAATTTTCGCGCTGGCAGCGATGGGGCGATATCGCCGCGCTTGCGCCAGTCGCGGCGATCGACCGTCCGGGCTCATCGCTCGCGTCGCTGAACGCCAAGGCCGCGCAACGTTTTTCGCGCGTTCGCCTGCGCGAGAGCGACGCGACGGCGCTCGCCGCGTCAGCGCCGCCGGCCTTCGTCTTCCTGCATGACAGGCGCATCGATCTGTCGTCGACGGAGTTGCGCGCCCAGGCCCCCGCGCAAAACTCGCGATTGAATTTTTTCGAATCAGACTCCATCTTGACGATGCGGCGCCAAGCGTCGCGCCGCGACACATGAGGATGCAGCACTGACATCGGTCGCTCTTCCGGAAGCGGGCGGTTCGCCTCTTCCATCGGCGTCGGGTCCGGCCGGACCTGCCTCCGTCACGCTGGACCCTAGCGTCCCGCTCACCCCACTTCTGCAAAAAATCCTCGACAGCCTCGACGATTCCAAGGCGGAAAACGTCGTCGCGATCGGATTGGCCGGCAAGACCACGCTGGCCGATACGATGGCGATCGCCTCGGGCCGTTCGAACACGCATGTCGGCGCCATCGCCGAGCGCGTCATCAAGGCGTGCAAGGAAATGGGCGTCGCCGCGCCGCGGGTCGAGGGCATGCCGCACAACGACTGGGTGCTGGTCGATGCGGGCGACGTGATCGTCCACATCTTCCGGCCCGAGGTGCGGCAATTCTACAATCTCGAGAAGATGTGGAGCGGCGACCGGCCGAGCGACCGGCCCGCGCCGAAAGCCGCCGGAGCGACGAAGCCGAGCGCGCGGCGCGCGGGCTGACGGGCCCGAGCGACCGCCATGCGCCTCACACTGGCTGCGGTCGGCCGCATGAAGGCCGGCCCGGAGCGGGAATTGTTCGCGCGATACGTGGAGCGCATCGCGGCGACCGGAAAAACGGTCGGCCTCAGCGAACTGGCCCTGCGGGAGATCGACGAAAGCCGCGCACGGCGGCCCGAAGACCGCAAGGCCGAGGAAGCGCGGGCGCTGGGCGGTGCGATTCCGCAAGGCGCCCGGATCGTCGCGCTCGACGAACGCGGCAAGGCTCTGACCAGCAAACAATTCGCCGCCGAGATCGGCGGCTGGCGCGACGCCGGCCAGCGCGATCTGTGCTTCGTGATCGGCGGGGCGGACGGCCTCGATTCGACATTGCGGGCGCAGGCGGCGCTGACGTTCTCGTTCGGCGCGGCCACTCTGCCGCACCAGATCGTGCGCGCGCTCGTCGCCGAGCAGCTCTATCGCGCGATTTCCATCCTCGCCGGCCATCCCTATCATCGCGCGTGACCGAATCGCGCCGCAATACCGGCGCATTCGCGGGATTATTGACGGGAGCCGACAGCTCCGGACCGGTTTGCGGGACGCATTTGCTTCTGGGACTTACGACGATGCGCCGCTTCGCCGCAGTCGCCGCCTGCGCGGCGACGGCGCTGTCGGCTGCGCCGGCCTCCGCCCAGCCTGCGACCGAGCCCGCCGCCGATCCGGTCGTCGGCAAACGCATGGAGTTGCGGGGCGTCGAGGATACGATCGCGGCCTCCGCCGAACAGCGCGCGCAGATCCAGAAGGAAATCGAGTCGATCAGCGCCGATCGCGCCAAGCTCAATCAGGCGCTTCTGGACGCTTCGGGCAAGGTCGAGGCCGCCGACGACCGCCTGGCGAAGGTGGAGCAACGTCTCGACCGGCTGACCGGCAGCGAGGAGGCGATCCGCCGCTCGCTCGAAGGCCGCCGCGAAGTCGTCGCCAACGTGCTCGCGGTGCTCCAGCGCATGGGCCATCGCACCCCGCCCGCCCTGCTGGTGAGCCCGGAGGACGTGCTGCAAGCGATCCGCACCTCGATGACGCTGGGCGCCGTCCTGCCGCAACTGCGCTCGGAGACCGAGGCGCTGGCCGGCGATCTCAGGGACCTCGTCAATCTGCGCGCCGCGATCGCCAGCGAAAAGGACAATCTGGCCCGCGAGCGCAAGGGGCTCGACGAGCAGCGGCTGCGTCTTGCCGCGCTGATCGAGGCGCGCCAGACGGCGCTGGGCGAGGCGCAGAGCGCGCTGGAGGCAGAGCAGAAGCGGGCCGCGGAGCTCGCCGGCCAGGCGACCAGCCTGAAAGACCTGATCGCGCGGATGGAGCGCGACAGCGCCGCCGCGCGGAAAGCCGCCGAAGAGGCGCGCAAGGCGGACGAGGAGCGCCAGGCGAAGGCGGCCGCCGAAACGCAGGAACAGCAAGCAAAAATAGAGGCTTCGCCGTTCAAGGACCCCGCACGGCTCGCGCCGGCCGTGGCCTTTTCCAAGACGCGCGGGCGACTGCCGATGCCGGCCAGCGGCGAAATCGTCAAGACGTTCGGCGCGGCGGACGCGTTCGGCGGCTCGGAAAAAGGGCTGTCCATCGGCGTGCGTCCGCGCGCCACCGTGGTCTCCCCCGCCGACGGCTGGGTGCTTTTCGCCGGCCCCTATCGAACTTATGGGCAATTGCTCATCGTCAACGCAGGGGACGGCTATTATATAGTCCTGGCCGGCATGGACAGGATCAATGTCGCGGTCGGACAATTCGTTCTGGCGGGCGAACCGATTGGCGTCATGGGCGATGGATCGACGCGGACAGCCTCGGCCGTCGCCATTGGCGCAAGCCAGCCCGTCCTCTATGTTGAGTTCAGAAAAGACGGCGCCCCGATCGACCCGACACCCTGGTGGGCCCGGCCCGATTTGAAAAAGGTTCGTGGATGATGCGCAATGTGAATCTCGTGCTCGTTGGCGCCGTGATCGGCGCGTCGGCCTTGGCCGTCGCGCACAAGGCCGATCTGTTCGGCGCTCCGGCCACGGCCGCCGTTTCGGACACCTATCGCAGTCTGAATCTGTTCGGCGACGTCTTCGAGAAGGTCCGCAGCGACTATGTCGAGAAGCCGGACGACCAGAAGCTGGTCGAGGCCGCGATCAACGGCATGCTCACCTCGCTCGATCCGCACTCGAGCTACATGGATTCAAAGAGCTTCCGCGACATGCAGGTGCAGACGCGCGGCGAGTTCGGCGGGCTCGGGATCGAAGTCACGCAGGAAGAGGGCGTCGTCAAGGTCGTGACGCCGATCGACGACACCCCGGCCGCGCGCGCGGGCATTCTGGCGGGCGATTTCATCACCGCCATCGACGGGGAAACCGTGCAGGGCATGACGCTCAATCAGGCCGTCGACAAGATGCGCGGCGCGGTGAACACCAACGTCACGCTGACCGTTCTGCGCGGGAAGGACAAGAACAAGCTCGAAGTGAAGCTCACGCGCGCGATCATCCAGATCAAGTCGGTGCGTTCGCGCAAGGAAGGCGACGACATCGGCTATATCCGCATCACGCAGTTCAACGAGCAGACCTACGACGGGCTGAAGGCCGCGATGCAGAAGTTCCAGCAGGAAATTCCGGCCGACAAGTTCAAGGGCTATGTGCTCGACCTGCGCAACAACCCGGGCGGCCTGCTCGACCAGTCGGTCGCCGTCTCGAACGCGTTCATCGACCGCGGCGAGATCGTCTCGACGCGCGGCCGCAACGCCGACGAGACCCAGCGCTACAACGCCCGGCCGATCGACATTTCGAAAGGCAAGCCGCTGGTCGTGCTGATCAACGGCGGGTCCGCGTCGGCGTCCGAAATCGTGTCGGGCGCGCTGCAGGACCACAAGCGCGCGACCTTGATCGGCACGCGCTCGTTCGGCAAGGGGTCGGTCCAGACCATCATCCCGCTCGGCCAGAACAACGGCGCGCTGCGGCTGACCACGGCGCGCTACTACACGCCGTCGGGCCGCTCGATCCAGGCCAAGGGCATCGAGCCCGACATCGTCGTCCTGCAGGAGGTTCCGGCCGAACTGAAAGGCAAGGACGATCTCAAGGGCGAGGCCTCGCTCAAGGGCCACCTGAAGAACGGCGACGCCGAAGAACATGGCTCGCAGGCCTATGTTCCGCCGGACGCGTCCAAGGACAGGCAGTTGATCGCCGCCGACGAACTGCTGCGCGGAATCAAAACCGCCCAGCAGCTCGCCCAGCAGCAACCGGCGGTTTCGGTCGAACCCAAGGCGCCTGAAACCAAGGATACGCCGAAGGACGCGCTGCCGGACGGCAAGACCCTCGATAGCGACAAGAAGAACTGACGCAGGCGCGGCGTCCAGCCGCGCCCTGCTCTCGCCGCCTCGACGCGCCCGGCCCGCATCGACAGAATGCGCGCCGGGCGTCTGATTCGCGGGACCGATTCGCGAGCGTGGAGCGCCCCGGGGACGACGTGGCTCAAGGCGGCGGAAATCGGCGGATGTCGGACGAACTCCACCAACCTCTCGGCCAGGGCGCGCCACAGCGGGCGACGCCCGGCGTGCAGCGGCGCATTTCGCCAAAGGCCATCCTGACGGTCGCCGCGAGCGCGACGATCCTCTCCGCCGGCGCCTACGTCCTCAAGTACGGCGACCCGAACGGCGGCTGGCCGCGGGTCGTAGCGAAGATCGAACCCTACGCGCCGCCGCCGATCGCAAGCCAACGCGATAGCGCGCCGACAGGGACCGTCGGCCAGCGGCAGACCGAATTGCAGCACTCCGAGCGCCAGACTGCGCAGGACGTCGAGAACCAGTCGGGCGTGAAAGTGACGCGCGCGGGCGGCGGCGGCGCGCCGGGCGCGCTGATCATCCAGCTCGACCAGCCTTCGGGCGTCAGTCTCGCCCCGGCGCCTGACAAGCGCCTGATCGAACGCGGCCGCGCAGGTCCGCTGCCGCGCATCGGCGCCGACGGCTCGAAGTCATATGAAGTCTACGCGCGCCCGGTAGTGACGTCGCAGAAGCTGAAGAGCGATGCGCCGCGCATCGCGGTGATCGTGGGCGGCCTCGGGCTGTCGTCGACGACGACCGACGCGGCGATGGACAGGCTGCCGGCCGACATCTCTTTCGCCTTCGCCCCCTACGGAAACGACCTGCAAAGCCTCGCCGCACGTGCGCGCGACCGCGGGCATGAGGCGTTTCTGCAGGCGCCCATGGAGCCGTTCGACTATCCCCAGAACGACCCTGGCCCGCATACGCTGACCGCCCGCGCCTCCGATCAGGAGCTGACCGGCGACCTCCACTGGCTGATGAGCCGCTTTACCGGCTATGTCGGGGTGATGAATTTTCTCGGCGCGCGGTTCCTGTCCAATTCGGCGGCCCTCACACCGGTGCTGCGCGAGCTGGCGCAACGCGGCGTCGCGTTCGTGGACGACGGATCGGCGCCGCAATCCCTTTCCGCCCAGGTCGGCGCGAGCGTCGGGGCGGCGATGGCGCGCGCCGACGTCGTGATCGACGCCGACCAACGAGCCGAGTCCATCGAGGCCGCGCTGACGCGGCTCGAGACCATCGCGCGGACGAAGGGCTACGCGCTCGGCGTGGCGAGCGCGATCCCCCAGAGCATCGCGCTCGTCGACCGTTTCGCGCGCGGCCTCGAGAAGCGCGGCGTCGCGCTCGTGCCGGCGAGCGCCATATTGTTGCGTGCAAGCGCCCCGCAAGCCGAGAACAGACGCCCGTGACCAAGTCGCTTCCATACCGCCCCTGCGTCGGCGTAATGCTGGTGAACCCGCAAGGCCTGGTCTTCGTCGGCCGCCGCAAGAACAAGCGCCAACCCGAGCACGTCGCGCCGGGACACGAATGGCAGATGCCGCAGGGCGGCATCGACCCGGGGGAGGAGCCCTACGCAGCCGCCCTCCGGGAACTGCGCGAGGAGACCAACGTTCGCTCGGTCGAATTGATGGCGGAAGCGCCGGATTGGTATTCCTACGACCTGCCAAACAATGTGGCGAGGAAGAGCTGGCGCGGCGGCTATCGCGGGCAGACGCAGAAATGGTTCGCGCTGCGGTTCACCGGCGAGGAAAGCGAAATCGACATTCACGATCCCGGCCCCGGCCACAAGCCGGAATTCGACGCCTGGCGCTGGGAAGAGGCGGCGCGATTGCCAGACCTGATCATCCCGTTCAAGCGGGAAGTCTACGAGCAGGTCGTCGCCGCATTCGCGCCGCTGATCGGCCGTTAGGCGCTGACGCCGAAGCGTCAGGCCGGCGCGGGCTCGGACCGCTTCAGCCCGATCCACTGTCCCGCCGCAATCGCCGCGACGACCGTCGCCTGCGCGACGACCGCGGCGATCCCAAGCGACGTCGGCGAGGTTTGCGCGAGCAGGACGAGACTTTCGATCGTCCAGAGCGCGTTGCCCGCCACGACGAACCACACGAGGCCGCGCGGCAGCATGGCCGCCAGGCCGAGCGAGCCGACAATGACGGCGTAGACCATGCAGAACACGCCGGCGCCCAGCAGGAGCGCGTGCGGCAACGCGAAGGCGGCGGCCAACGGCTCGGCCGCCGCGGCGAGCGTCAGGCCCGACGCGCCGCTGAAGGCGGCGTCGACGATCAGGACATTGCGCAAGAGCGGGGACGGGACGACGAAGCGCATGGAACTTCTCCTTTCTTCGACCGCTGCGGAAAGCGGAATGGAGAAAGCCTGAGCCAGGGGGACGCTGGCGTCGATTACGCGCGAGGTAATTGGATGGCCGCGCCGGCGCGCTAGATTGCGGACATGGGATACCACCGACCTGCAGGCGAATACCTGCGCCAGTGGCGCCAGCGTCGGCGCATGAGCCAGCTCGAACTCGCGCTCGAAGCCGAGATTTCCGCGCGCCATCTGAGTTTCGTGGAGACCGGCCGCGCGCAGCCCTCGCGCGACATGATCGTGCATCTCGCCGAGACGCTGGCCGTGCCGCTGCGCGAGCGCAACGCCATCCTGCTCGCCGCGGGCTTCGCGCCGCTCTACGCGGAAAGGACGCTGGACGATCCTGCGATGTCGGCGGCGCGCGCCGCGGTCGACGCGGTGCTGGCGGGCTGTGCGCCCTTCCCTGCCCTAGCGGTCGACCGATTGTGGAATATCGTCGCGTTCAACGCAGGCGCCGCTGGCTTCCTGGACGGCGTCGCGCCGGCGCTGCTCGACAAGCCCAACGCGATGCGTCTGGCGCTGCATCCGGAAGGTCTTGCGCCGCACATCGTCAATTTCGGGGAATGGCGCGCGCATCTCGTCGCGCGTCTGCAACAACAGTTCGCCACGAGCGGCGACGCCGGCCTCGCGGACCTGCTCGACGAGGTCCTGTCCTATGCGCCGCCTTCAGGCGCGCAGAGCCGGCCCCGGTCCGAGCGCACGTCGAACGAGGCGCCGGCGATCGCGGTTCCGCTTTTTCTGCGATCCGGCGACAGCCTCCTTTCGTTCATTTCGACGATCACAATCTTCGGCACGCCTGTCGACATCACCTTATCGGAGCTGGCGATCGAAACATTCTATCCCGCCGACGAAGCTACAGCGGAGCTGCTTCGCGCCCGGGCCTGCAGGTGATGGTGTGACGTCCCTGCATCGCAGGGCGCGCATCGACTTTGGTCGCTTTGCAACGCCAGATGGATCGACTAGGAGGAACAAATGGTCGCCGCCTTCAGTACATCGGCGACCATGACGTCGGCCGCACTGGCTTGAACTTGGCTTTGACGTCGCGACGCATCCGGCCTGCGGACGGGGGAAATGAGTTCACTCGAATCCGAATCGATCGAGATCATTCGTGAAGCCGTGGCGTCCGCGCTCAATCCGGTCATGCTCTATTCGATCGGCAAGGATTCGTCGGTCCTTCTCCATCTCGCACGCAAGGCCTTCTATCCGGCGCCGCCGCCGTTTCCACTGCTGCACATCGACACCGGCTGGAAGTTCAAGGCGATGTACGCGCATCGCGACCGCATGGTCGCCGAAAGCGGCGCGAAACTGCTCACCTATATCAATCCGGAAGGGGTCGCGGCCGGCGTCGGCCCGTTCACGCACGGCAGCAACTACCATACCGACGTGATGAAGACGCAGGCGCTGAAGGACGCGCTCGATCTCCACAAGTTCGACATCGTCTTCGGCGGCGCGCGACGCGATGAGGAAAAGAGCCGCGCCAAGGAGCGCATCTTCTCGTTTCGCGCGCCCGGCCATCGCTGGGACCCCAAGAGCCAGCGCCCGGAACTCTGGTCGCTCTACAACACGCATATCAAACCCGGCGAGACGATCCGCGTCTTTCCGCTGAGCAACTGGACCGAACTGGACGTCTGGCAATACATCCATCAGGAGAACATTCCGATCGTTCCGCTCTACCTCGCGGCGGAACGTCCGGTCGTGCGGCGCGACGGCCAGCTGTTGATGGTCGACGACGAGCGCTTTCCGTTCGAGCCGGACGAAAAGCCCGAAATGCTCAAGGTTCGATTCCGTACGCTCGGCTGCTGGCCGCTGACCGCAGCGATCGAGAGCGAGGCTTCGACCATTGAAGAGGTCATCGCAGAAACCTTCGCCGCACGCAGCTCCGAACGGCAGGGTCGGTTGATCGATTTCGACCGGCCGGCGTCGATGGAGCAACGCAAGCAGGAAGGCTATTTCTGATGCCGCAGCCTGCGTCTCATCTGGTCGGAGCGACCCTCGCCGCGCAACGCGACAAGACCACGCTGCGGTTCATCACGTGCGGCAGCGTCGACGACGGCAAGAGCACGCTGATCGGCCGGCTGCTGTTCGAAAGCAAGAGCATCTTCGACGATCAGCTGCAATCGCTCGAATCCGACTCTCGCCAATATGGCACTCAGGGCGAGAAGATCGATTTCGCCCTGCTCGTCGACGGCCTGCAAGCCGAGCGCGAGCAGGGCATCACAATCGACGTCGCCTACCGCTATTTCGCCAGCGAACGCCGGCGCTACATCGTCGCGGACACGCCGGGCCACGAACAATACACGCGCAACATGGCGACGGGCGCTTCAACGGCCGACGTCGCCGTCCTGCTGATCGATGCGCGCAAGGGCGTGCTCGTGCAGACGCGCCGCCATACGCGCATCGTCGCCATGATGGGCGTGCGTCATGTCATTCTCGCCATCAACAAGATGGACCTTGTCGGCTACGACCGCGTCGTGTTCGAACGGATCGTCGACGATTACCGCGCCTTCGCCGCCGGTTTCGATCTTGCGACAATAGCCGCAATTCCGGTTTCGGCGCTCGCCGGCGACAACGTCATGACCAAGAGCGCCGCGACGCCTTGGTACGCTGGCGCTTGCCTCATGGACGCACTCGACGCGATCGAGATCGGGGATGCGGCGGTCGACAGGCCGTTTCGGATGTCCGTCCAGTTCGTCAATCGTCCGAATCTCGACTTCCGCGGGTATTGCGGGCGGATCGCGCAAGGCGAGGTCCGACCCGGCGATCCGGTTCGCGTCGTACCGTCGGGAACGACGACGCGCGTTCGTTCGATTCTCCGCGGCTTCGATCAGGCGGTCGACGCACGCGCAGGCGATTCCGTGACGCTGACGCTGGACGACGAGATCGACATCAGCCGCGGCGATGCGCTCGTCGCAGCCGCCGCGCCATCGGAGGCCGCCGATCAGTTCGAAGGCCGGCTCCTGTGGCTGGACGAAAATCCGATGGCCGCGGGGCGCCAATATCTCCTCAAGCTCGGCGCAAAGGAAACGACTGCGACGATTTCCGAAATCAAATATCGGGAAGACGTCGACACCGGCGCGCATCTTTCGACCAAGACGCTGGCCCTGAACGAAATCGGCCGCATCACGTTCTCAACGGGCGCGCAATTGCCGTTCGAACCTTATGGCGTCAATCGCTCGCTCGGTTCGTTCATCCTGATCGACAAGCTGACGTTTGCGACCGTCGGCGCGGGAACGATCGACTTCGCCCTGCGTCGGGCCCGCAACATCCATTGGCAGGCGATCGAGGTCCGTCCCGCCTCGCGCGCGGCGCAGAAGCATCAAACGCCGCAGTGCGTCTGGTTCACCGGCCTTTCGGGGTCCGGCAAGTCGACGATCGCCAATCTGCTCGACAAGCGCCTCAACGCCGAAGGTCGCCATACCTATCTGCTCGACGGCGACAACGTACGTCACGGGCTCAATCGCGACCTCGGATTCACAGAGGCGGACCGCGTCGAGAACATCCGCCGCGTCGCGGAAGTCGCCCGGCTGATGGTGGACGCGGGACTGATCGTGCTCGTCAGCTTCATCTCGCCCTTCCGCAGCGAGCGGCAGATGGCGCGCAATCTGTTCGCTGAAGGAACCTTCAAGGAGGCCTTCGTCGACGCGCCGATCGAAGAGTGCGAACGGCGCGACGCCAAGGGGCTCTATGCGCTCGCCCGCGCCGGAAAGCTCAAGAACTTCACCGGCGTCGACAGCCCCTACGAGCCGCCGCAGGCGCCGGAGGCGCATCTGCTGACCGCCGAACTCGATCCCGACGCCTGCGTCGAGGCGATCCTGAAAATCCTGAGCTGACGAAAGCGACGTCGGCCGGCGCGAATTGTTACCGCGACAGGGCCCAAATTCACCGAAATTTAAGTGAGTTCGCCTGAAAATTCGCGGCGGAGCGCCCGCGCGGCGCAGACGCGAAACGGAAACCCATGAAGGTCGTCATCCTCGCCGGCGGGCTAGGCACGCGGCTCGTCGAGGAAACGACGATCCGGCCCAAGCCCATGGTCGAAATCGGCGGCCGGCCGATCCTCTGGCACATCATGAAAATATACTCGTCGCAGGGGTTCAACGAGTTCGTGATCTGCCTGGGATACAAGGGCTATTACATCAAGGAATTTTTCGCGAACTACTTCCTGCACATGTCGGACGTCACGTTCGACCTGGCCAACAATCGCATGGAAGTGCATCGCCAGACCGCCGAACCCTGGCGCGTCACGCTGGTGGATACGGGCGAAAGGACGATGACCGGCGGGCGAATCAAGCGCGTCCGCGACCATCTGCAAGACGACGACGTTTTCGCGCTGACCTATGGCGACGGCGTCTCCGACATCGACCTCAGGGCGGAGCTTGCGTTTCATCGCGCGCACGGCAGGCTTGCTACGGTGGCCGCCGTCCGGCCGAAGCGCCAGTTCGGCGAGATCAACCTGACCGGCGACCGAATTCTCTCGTTCCGCGAAAAGCCTGAAAACCGCGAAGATTGGGTCAGCGCCGGCTTCTTCCTGCTGTCGCCGCGCGTGATCGACCGCATCGAGGGCGACGAAACGATCTGGGAGCGCGGCCCCATGTCGAGTCTGGTCGACGAGGACCAGATGCGCGCCTATCTGCACGACGGCTTCTGGCATCCCATGGATACGCTGCGCGACAAGATGTTCCTGGAAGAGGAATGGGCGTCGGACCAGGCGAAGTGGAGGCGCTGGTGATCTCCTCCTCCTTCTGGAGCGGCAAACGCGTCTTCGTCACCGGCCACACGGGCTTCAAGGGCGCATGGCTGTCGGCGATGCTGGAGCGGCTGAATGCGCGCGCGACCGGCTACGCACTGGCGCCGCCGACCAATCCGAGCTTGTTCGACATGATCGGCGCCGGGGCGCTGATCGACGACCGGCGCGGGGACATCGCCGACCTCGCCCCGCTCGAGGCGGCGCTGGCTGCGAGCGAACCGGACATCGTGTTCCACATGGCCGCGCAGCCTCTGGTCAGCTGGGGCTATCGCGATCCGGTCGAGACCTACCGCGTGAACGTGATGGGCGCAGTCGCGCTGCTGGAGGCCGTTCGCAGAACGCCGAGCGTGCGCGCCGTCGTCGTGGTCACCACCGACAAGTGCTACGACAACCGGGAATGGGTTTGGGGCTATCGCGAGACCGACCGTCTCGGCGGCCGCGATCCTTACGCCAGCAGCAAGGCCTGCGCTGAACTCGTGACCTCCGCCTATTCCGAGAGCTTTCTCGCCGCGACCGGCGTACGCGTCGTATCGGCGCGCGCCGGCAATGTCATCGGCGGCGGCGACTTCGCGGAAAACCGGATCCTGCCCGACGCCGTGCGCGCTCGGATCGCCGGCGAAAAGCTGATGGTTCGCAGCCCCGGCGCCGTGCGGCCCTGGCAGCACGTGCTGGAGCCGCTCTACGGCTACCTTCTGCTCGCGGAACGAACGCTGACGCAGGAGGGAGTATCAGGCGGATTCAATTTCGGTCCGGGCGTCGAAGGCGAGCGCAACGTCGCGCAATTGCTCGACGCCTTCTATCGCGCGATGGGCGTCGACGGCGGATGGACGCACGATCGGGCGCATCATCCGCACGAAGCCAATCTCCTGCGGCTCGACACGTCGCGCGCGAACGCGACGCTCGGCTGGCGCCCGCTGCTCGATTTCGACGAAGCGCTCGCGTGGACGGCCGCCTGGTACGGCGCCTACGCACGCGGCGACGACGTGCGGCGCGCGACATTCGAACAGGTCGATTCCTATCTCGGTCAACGCGTGCGTCTCGACGCTCCCCACGCCGGCGTCGTCGACCGCCCGACACAAGAGCCCCGCCATGAGCGCAAGCGCGCCTGACGATCCGCAGGCGCTGCGCGCCCAGATTCTCGAATTGACCGCGCGCTATCACGCGGCCGCGCATCAGCGTGCGCCCTTCGATCCTTCACGCCCCAACGTCCCGGTGTCGGGCCGCGTCTACGGCGCGCGCGACATGCAGATGCTGGTCGATTCCGCACTCGACTTCTGGCTGACGACGGGCCGGTTCAACGACGAATTCGAGGACAGACTCGCCCGCCGCATCGGCGCAAAATACGCGTTGACCGTCAATTCCGGCTCGTCGGCCAATCTGGTCGCGTTTTCGGCGCTCACCTCGCCGCGCCTCAAGCAGCGTCAACTCAAGCCCGGCGACGAGGTCGTAACCTGTGCGACCGGGTTTCCGACCACCGTCAATCCGATCCTGCAACACAATATGGTCCCCGTCTTTGTCGATGTGGACATACCGACCTACAACATCGACGTCGCGGCCCTGGAAGCGGCGATCGGACCGCGCACGCGCGCGATCATGGTCGCCCACACGCTCGGCAATCCGTTCGACGTGCTGGCGCTCCGCAAGTTGTGCGATCGGCATGGCCTGTTTCTGATCGAAGATTGCTGCGACGCGCTCGGCGCGACCGTGGGCGGAAAGCATGTCGGCACGTTCGGCGACATCGGCACGCTGAGCTTCTATCCCGCCCATCACATCACGATGGGCGAGGGCGGCGCTGTGTTCACGAACGACGCCAATCTCGACAAGATCATGGAATCGTTTCGCGACTGGGGCCGCGACTGCTATTGCGATCCAGGCAAGGACAACAGCTGCAACAAGCGCTACGGCTGGCGGCTCGGCGACCTGCCCAAGGGCTACGATCACAAGTACGTCTATTCGCATCTCGGCTACAATCTGAAGATCACCGACATGCAGGCGGCGGTGGGCGTCGCGCAGCTCGAACGCCTCGACGAATTCATCGCCGCGCGCCGTCGCAATTTCGCACGGTTGCGCGATGGCCTCGCGTCGCTTGAGGACGTGTTCATCCTGCCGGAGGCGACGCCGGGAACGGAACCCTCGTGGTTCGGATTTCCGATCACCCTGCGCAAGGACGCGCCGCTGTCGCGCCATGCTCTGCTGCTCGAACTGCAGGCGCGCAACATCGGCACACGTCTGCTGTTCGGCGGAAATCTCGTGCGCCAGCCGTACATGAAGGGCCGCGACTATCGCATCGCCGGCCCGCTGACGAACGCCGATATCGTGGTCGACCGTACATTCTGGATCGGCGTCTATCCGGGCCTCGGCGAGGCTGAAATCGATTTCGTCATCGAGACGCTGCGCGGCCTCGCCCGCAATCTGCCGCGCGAGGTCGCGTGATTCCGTCCGTCGACGATCGCGAGGAGCGACCCGCGCCACGCCGCGCTGGGCTTCACAACATCGTCGCCTCGACGCGCGGCCTGCTGGAACGCCACCGAGTCTTGCGGTTTCTGATCGTCGGCGGCGTGAATACGGCTTTCGGATACGGATTATTCCTTGTCGCGCTGGCGATCATGCCGACGACGTTTTCTGCGCTCGTCATCTCGACGATCCTCGGCATTCTGTTCAACTTCCGCACGACCGGACGCTTCGTGTTCCGCGCCCACGGCGCCGGCAATCTCGTCCGGTTCTTCGGCGTCTATGGCGTGGTGTTCGTCTACAACGCGGCTGGTCTCGCGGCTCTGGAGCAAGCTCATGTCGCACCATGGCTCGCCGGCCTGCTGCTTCTGCCCGGCGCCGTGACGATTTCCTACGTCCTGAGCCGCGACTTTGTCTTCCGGAGCGCGACATGAGCGATTTCGCGGTTGGTTCGGACGTCAGCGCATCGGTCCGCAGCGCGACGCTGACCAACCGCGCGCTCGTCGCTTTCACCTCGTTCCTGATGTTCGCGTCGTCGGCGTTGCTTGCGTTGCATTTGCGCCCTGCGCCTGCAGCCCTTCTTCTTGGAGCGTGCGTCGGCGCGATGGTCCTCATCGCGCGCGCGCCGTCCTGCGACGGCCTTCTCGACGAACCGATCCAGCGCAACCGTCTTGCGGTCGCGGTCGCGTTCGCCGCAGCGATCTTCCTTCTGGGCGGACAGTTGCATCTGCTTCACACGCCGCTCGACTGGCGCATCCGCGACGCGGTGCTCGGCGATCTCGTCACGACGGGTTTTCCGTCTGCCTACGACTACAAAGGCGTCGACTACGTCACGCGCGCGCCGCTCGGCATGTATATGCTGCCGGCCCTCGTCGGCCGCGCGTTTGGCCTGTACGCCGCTCATGTCGCGTTGTTCGCGCAGAACAGCCTGTTTCTCGGCGCCGTCTTCTATCTGATCGCCACGATCGGACACGGGTTCCGGCATGTCGTCGTCATGGTTCTGCTCGCTGGCTGTTCGGCGCTGGGCATCGTGCTGGTGATGGTCGGCGAAATGCCGCTCACGCTCGGCCGGTTGCTTTATATCGGCTTTGATTCCTGGAACCCGCATTTCCAGTATTCCGCGTCTCTCGTCCAGTTCTTCTGGGTTCCGAACCATGCGCTGCCAGGCTGGTGGCTGGCCATGCTGCTGTTGCTGCTCGCGCGACGTCAGCTCGACGAGGCGACCGTGGCCGTTTCCATCGGCGGCGCCCTGTTCTGGTCGCCGCTAGCCATCCTGCCCGCAGCCTTGTGGATCGTGCTTCGGATCGCCGCGAATTTTCGGGTCAGCCTGACCTCCGCGCGACTGTGGTCGGTGGCCGCGGTCGCCGTGGGCTTCATCCCGGTCGCGGCCTATATGGTCATCGGCGCGGAGACGATCGATCACGGATTGAGCAGCGACCGCGAAGAATTCTGGCTGCTTTATATCGTCTTCATCCTCGCCGCTTTCGTTCCTGTCGGCTATATCGCGCTGTACCGACGCTACGTGCCCTCCGCGGACCGCGGTCTGCTGATCTTCAGCCTGATCCTGCTCGTCGCCCTGCCGCTCGGGCGGTTTGGACCTGCCAACGATCTGGTGATGCGCGGCTCGATTTCGGCGCTTACGATTGTGGCCTTCTGCTTCGGCTCTGTCCTGCTCGATCCGGCGCGCCGCGGCACGTTCGCACGCTATCTCGGCGCTCTGGTCCTCGGGCTCTGCGCGCCCTCGGCCGCCGTCGAACTCACGCGCGCCGCCGTCTTCCAGCGGTATCCGATCAGCGATTGCTCGCTGTTTGAAGCCAATGCGGCGTTGGCCGGCGAGGACGCGCCGAGCAATTACGCGGTCGACCGCCGGACGATGCCGGCCTGGTTGATGAACTCCGACGGCGCGACGCATCGCCCCGTCGACGTGCGCCAGTGCTGGCCGGATTTCGGCTATGGCGTCGATCCGACCTTCTCCCCTGGAGTGAGCGGGAAAACTGTTCCAAAGGCGGACAGCCGCTAAGGAAAAATTTACCCTCCGCCGCGAGACTGGTCGTGAGTCTCATCAGGCGCCCGCGAGCGCCGACATCAATTGATTTGCGCCGACGCAGCCGGCGATCCGAGGGAGCAGTCGATGCTGGACAAGACGGTCGCCATGCCGCGCAACAGCCTGCCCAATCCGCTGTTCATCTTCGAACTCGCCAACAATCACATGGGCGACGTCGAACACGGACTGCGCGTCATCCGGGAGTTCGGCGCTCTCGCGAAGGATTTCGATTTCACTTTCGCCTTCAAGCTGCAGTTTCGCGAGCTCGACACCTTCATCCATCCGGCCTTCAAGGGCCGTATGGACATCAAGTACATCAAGCGCTTTTCGGAAACGCGGTTGAGCCGTGACGAGACGAGACGTCTGGTGGACGAGATCAAGTCCAACGACTTTCTGGCGATGTGCACGCCGTTTGACGAACCGTCCGTGGACCGCATCGTCGAAGACGGGTTCGACATACTGAAAATCGCCAGTTGCTCGTTCACGGACTGGCCGCTGCTCGAAAAGATCGCGACCGTCAATCTGCCGATCGTCGGCTCGACTGCGGGCGTCGAATATTCCGACATGGACAATGTCGTGGCGTTCCTGACGCACCGCGACAAGGATTTCGCGCTGATGGCCTGCGTCGCGCAATATCCGACGCAGAACGCGGCGTTGCAGCTCAACCAGATCGACATATTGAAGCATCGCTATCCGCAGCTGCGCATCGGCTATTCGACGCACGAGGATCCGAACGAGACCATGCCTGTGGCCATGGCGATCGCCAAAGGCGCGGCGTTGTTCGAGAAGCATATCGGCGTGCCGACCGACGCCTATCCGTTGAACAACTATTCCGCCAATCCGCAGCAGGCCCGCGCCTGGCTCGAAGCGGCGCGCAAGGCCTATCAAATCGCCGGCGTCGTCGGCGAGCGCATCGATCCCACCCCGGACGAACTCGCCGCCTTGCGCGATTTGCGTCGCGGCGCGTTCCTCAAACGCCCGGTCGCCAAGGGACAAAGGATCAAATCGGACGACGTGTTCTTCGCGATTCCGACGCAGTCCGGACAGATAACCGCCAACGACTGGTCGAAGTATTCGCAATTCACGGCGACGCGCGACCTGCCGGCCGACGCGCCCGTCATGGCGGAAGCGACCGAGCGCAAGGAAGTTCGCGCCAAGGTGCTGTCCATCGTCGGACGGGTGAAGCAATTGCTCAAGGAGAGCAAGGGCGTCGTGCCAGGCGAGGCGGAACTGGAGATTTCGCATCACTTCGGGATCGAGCGGTTCGACGCCTATGGCCTGACCATGGTGACCGTCGTGAACCGCGGCTACTGCAAGAAGCTCATCGTCGTCCTGCCCGGTCAGCGACATCCCGAGCAATTCCACAAGCTGAAGGAAGAGACCTTCCACGTCCTGCATGGCGAATTGAAATTGCAGCTCGACGGCGAAGAGCGCATCTGCGGACCGGGCGCGGTCGTGACCATCGCGCCGGGCGTCCGGCACGCTTTCGAGAGCGACACCGGCGCGGTGTTCGAGGAGATTTCGTCGACGCATTTCGTCAACGACTCCTTCTACACCGATGAAGCGATCAACGAGAATCCGAACCGCAAGACGATCCTGCGCTACTGGATCTGAGAGGCATGGACGCGCGCATGACCGGCCCGAATACGATTCGTCTCGCGGACTATGTCGCCGCCTTCGTTCGCGACCAGGGCGTCGGCTCTGTGTTTCTCGTCCCCGGCGGCGGAGCGATGTATCTCTGCGACGCCTTCGGCAATACGCCGGGGCTCGACTATGTGCCCAACCATCACGAACAGGCGTCCTCGATCGCTGCGGAAGCCTATTCGCGCGTCAACGGCCATCTCGGCTGCGCGCTCGTGACGACGGGGCCCGGCGGCACGAACGCCGTGACGGCCTGCGCCGGCGCGTGGATCGAATCCGTGCCGCTTCTTATCATTTCGGGTCAGGTGAAACGGTCCGACATGATGGGCGACAGCGGTGTGCGCCAGATGGGGCCGCAAGAAGTCGACATCGTCTCCATCGTCCGGCCGATCACCAAGTATGCGGCGACCGTGCTCGATCCGCAGGACATACGTGTTCATCTCGAACAAGCTGTCCATCTGGCGACGACAGGCCGGCGCGGCCCCGTCTGGATCGACATACCGCTCGACGTGCAGGCGGCTTCCATCGATCCCGCCTCGCTTCGTCCTTTCGACGCCCCGGTTTCTTCAGATTCGAGCGCCGCGCTTAGCGACGCTTGCGCGCAAATCATGGACCTGATCGAGGAGGCCGAGCGGCCGATCATCCTTGCTGGCCACGGCGTTCGTCTGGCGGAAGCCGCCGAGCAGTTTCGCACGCTCTACGAGACCTTGCGCATTCCGGTCGTGACGACCTGGAACGCGACCGACCTGGCGCCCGCCGATCATCCGCTCAGCGTCGGCAAGCCGGGCGTCGTCGCATTGCGCGCTCCGAATTTCGCGATCCAGAATTCCGATCTCGTGATCGCTGTCGGCGCCCGGCTGGACAATGTGGTGACCGCGCACAATCCGGAAAAATTCGGACGACATGCGAAGAAAGTGATGGTCGACGTCGACCCGGCTGAGCTCGCCAAGTTCGATGGCGTCGAAAGCTTCGTCCTGCGCGTGCAGGCTGACGCGCGCGATTTCATCGAGACGATGATCCCGATTGCGCGCCAGTCGAACCCGCGCGACCGCAGCGCGTGGCTCGCGCGCTGCGCGGACTGGAAGCGGCGTTATCCGATCAACGACGGCGCCCCGTTTCCGACGCGCGGCCCCATCAGCCACTTCCATTTGACGCAAGCGCTGTCCGATGAATTGCCGGCGCATTCGCTGATCGTCACCGGAAGCTCGGGCCTCGCAATCGAATTTTTCTACACGGGCTTTCAGAACAAGGAAGGCCAGCGCGTCTTCCTGACTTCGGGCCTCGGTGCGATGGGCTATGGGCTGCCCGCTATGATCGGCGCCTATATGGCGTCGGATCGCCGGCCGTTCGTGGGAATCGAAAGCGACGGTTCGCTGATGATGAATCTGCAGGAGATGCAGACCATCGCCAGCCAGAAGATTCCGCTACGGCTGATCGTATTCAACAACAACGGCTACGCCTCGATCCGCAATACGCAGCGCAACTACTTCGATGGCCGATATGTCGGCAGCGGATCTGCCGGAAAGCTCGACATTCCGGATTTCGTGGCGCTGGCGAAGACATTCGGATGGGAAGCCTTCCGGATCGAAGACGCGGCCGATCTGCACGAGGGTCTGCAACGCGCGCTGTCGCATTGCGGGCCGCTGCTGGTCGACGTGAAAGTCGTCGCCGACGAAGCGCTCTTCCCGAAATCGGCCGCGCTGCCGCAGGCCGACGGATCGATGCGCTCCATGCCGCTCGAAGACATGTCGCCGCTTCTGCCGCGCGACGAACTGCGGGCCAACATGATCGTACCGCTCGACCCCGCGTCTGACTCCGCGCCAGCGCATCTCCTGCCGAAAGCCGCGGCGCGCGAACCGGCATGACCGAGGATTACGACGGGCTCGATCCGCGCGATCTCGACGAGGCGATCGCGCATTGCGGCCCGGCGCTCGAGAGCCTGCGCGGCGCAAATCTGTTCATCACCGGCGGCACGGGATTCTTCGGGCGCTGGCTGCTTGCGACGATCGCGCGCGCGCACCGCCAATTCGGCATTCGCGCCACAGCGCTCACGCGCAATCCGCAAGCGTTCCGGGCTGCATATCCTGCGCTCGCAGACCATGCGGCGATCAGCCTCGCGCATGGCGACGTGCGCTATTTCGAATTTCCGAAAGGCCGCTTCAGTCATGTCATTCACGCGGCGACGGACACAAGCGTCGCGGCCGATTCCGATTCCGCGACGCTGATCGACACGATTGTCTCGGGAACGGCGCGCGTGCTCGAGTTCGCCGCGGCGGCCCGCGCCGAGCGCCTGCTCTACGTCAGTTCAGGCGCGGTCTACGGCCCCCAACCAACCGACATCGACGCCATCGACGAGGATTATCGTGGCGCGCCAGATCCATGCGATCCACGCTCGGCCTACGGACAGGCGAAGCGGGTCGCCGAACAGATGTGCGTATGCGCCATGGCGAAGGGCGCATTGCAGCCGGTGATCGCGCGCGCCTTCGCCTTCGTTGGACCCGGCCTGCCGCTCGATGCGCATTTCGCGATCGGCAATTTCATTGGCGACGCGGTCGCCGGGCGCGACGTTGTCGTCGCGGGCGACGGCTCGCCCTTGCGCAGCTATCTTTACGCCGGCGATCTTGCAGTATGGCTTCTGACGCTGCTGGCGAAAGGCCGCGCGGGGGCCGCCTATAACGTCGGCTCCGACGAGCCGATTGCGATTGGCGATCTCGCGCGCAAGGCCGCGCATCATGCGGCCGACGGGCGACGCGCAATCATCAAGGGCGAAGCGAACGCGAATGCAGCGCGGTCGCGTTACATTCCCTCGATCGCGCGGGCGCGTGCGCTCGGCCTCGACGTCTGGACGTCGCTCGATTCGGCGATCCTCAAGACGGTCGACCATGCCCGCGCGCGAAGCCACTCGCCCGCGCCGAGCCCGGCGCTCCACCGGAACGAACATGCAAGCGATGCGCGGCTGACCTTCGTCGTCGATGTGGACGGCGTCGTCGCAAGCCTCACGCCCGGCAATGACTACACGCTCGCCGAACCGTTGGAGCAGGCGATTGCGGCGGTCAACGAGCTCTTCGACCAGGGCCATCGCATCGTGATGTTCACCGCACGCGGATCGGCCACAGGCATGGACTGGCGGAAGGTGACCGAGGATCAATTTGCGCGCTGGGGCCTGCGTTATCACGAATTGCACTTCGGCAAACCGGCCGCGGACTTCTATATCGACGACCGCCTGCTGCCGGTCTCGGCGCTGGCGTCGCTGGCTCGTCGCGCCGGTTAACACCGGCTTAACAAAGCGCATCGGCTTTGAGACAAGCCTGGAACAGGCGTTCAATGCGCGTCGTCTAAATTGCGGCCATGCACCAGGCCGTCGCCCCTACGCCTTCGCCTCCGCGCGTCCTTCCGGCGCTCACGTCGCTGCGCGCCTTCGCGGCGCTGGCGGTCGTGGTGCATCACACGCGCGACGCCTGGCCGCATTTTCCTGTCGTCCGCGCGCTCGGCGAGGTCGGCTGGCTCGGCGTGCCGCTGTTTTTCGTCCTGTCGGGCTTCGTGCTGATGTACGGCTTCGACCGGCGCGCGACATGGGGCGATTTCATCGCCCGCCGCATCTTTCGCATCTATCCGCTGCATGTCGCGACGCTGCTCGTCTCGCTCTGGCTGTTCGCCCTGCTCGGCGCGCCGATCGGAGGCTACGAGGGAACGCCTGGCGGGACCGTTCTCAACTTCCTGCTGCTGCACGACCTGACGATCGGCGCTCCGGAAATCCGGCAGGCATGGAACGGCGTGTCATGGTCGCTGTCCTGCGAATTCGCCTTCTACCTTGTCGCGCCCTCGTTCTTCCGCGCCTTGCTGGCCAATCGCGTGTCGGTCGGGACAATCGCATGCGGCGCCTATGTCGGCGTCCTCGGCGCGGCGATCGCAGCCGCCGCGACGGACGCGGCGGGAGCGTCAGACTTTCTGAAGCACCATCCCCTGCCGCATTTCGCGGAGTTCGCGCTCGGCGGGCTCGCCGCCGTCCTGGTGCGCGGCGATGGCGTTTCGGTCATCCGCTTCTCGGCCTCGGCCTGATGGTCGTCGCGTTTGCGCTGCATCGCGACGGCGCGCAGAATGTCCAGAGCGAAGCGACGCTCAACTATCTATTCGTTCCGGGCGCGCTCGTTCTCATCGCGTCGCTGGGTGCGCGCGACATGGCCGGCAGGGCGTCGTTCCTGCATTGGAAGCCGCTCGTCGCAGCGGGCGAGGCTTCCTTCGCGCTCTACATGACGCACGCGCTCGCGCTGCCGCTCTACAAGATCGCGCTGCTGCTGTTCGCTCCGGCCCTGCTTGCGAATGCGTGGACGGGCGAGATCGCCACGCTGCTGTTCGCCGCGCTCGCCATGGCGCTCGCCTCGGCCATTCACACGAAATTCGAAGCGCCAGCCAATCGTCGCCTGACCGCTTGGCTGAAACGCATGCGCGTCGCAGAGCCTCCGAACCTGACGGCCGGCGCGATGGCGGAAAATTAATGATGATCCGGCATGGTGCGCGCTTACGCTACCGAGCCTTCGTCCATGCCCGTCCTGAGCATCGTCACGCCCTGCTACAATGAGGAAGGCGGCATCGTCGCCTGCTACGAGAGCGTCCGCGACGTCATGGCGCGCGACCTGGCGGACGTCTCCTACGAGCACATCTTCATCGACAATTGCTCGCGCGACCGTACGGTCGATCTGCTGCGGGAGATCGCCGCCGGCGACAAGCGCGTCAAGGTGATCGTCAATTCCCGCAATTTCGGGCCGCAGCGGTCGCCGTTCCACGCGACGCTTCTGGCGAGCGGCGACGCGGTCGTGCCCGTCCTGGCCGACCTGCAGACCCCGCCGTCGCTCATCCCCGAAATGGTTCGCCTGTGGCGACAGGGCGCCAAGACCGTCATCGCGGTCAAGAAGCCGATGCCCGAGAATCCGCTTCTGGGGCTCGCGCGCAGCGCCTTCTACTGGCTCATCCGGCGGCTGTCGAAGATCGAACAAATCCCGCATTACATGGGATACGGGCTCTACGATCGCTGCGTGATCGACGCCATGCGCGCCCTCAACGAACCGGAACCCTACTTCCGGGGCCTCGTGATGGAAGTCGGGTTCGAGCGCGCATTCGTCGAATACGAACAGCCGCCCCGCCGGCACGGGCGCTCCAGCTACACGCTGTATTCGCTCGCAGACTACGCGCTTGTCGGCCTGTCGACTTCCTCGCGCGCGCCGCTGCGGCTGATGACGTTTCTCGGCTTTTTCGCGTCGTTGCTCAGTTTCGCGGCCGGGTTGGTCTACCTCATCGTCAAGCTGCTCTTCTGGAACAGCTTTCCGATCGGGGTCGCGCCGGTTCTGATCGCGGTGTTCTTCCTGAGTTCGATACAGCTCTTCGCGCTCGGCGTCGTCGGAGAATACATTGGCCTCTTGCTGAACTACGCGCGCAATTTTCCGCTCGTGATCGAGAAGGAACGCATCAACTTCTGACGCGTTGCGGGCCTACACCGCGATCCTGCCGGCGTCGCTCCCCGCCTCTGCCTCGCTGCGCTCGTGCATCCGCTTCCAGATGCCGAGGCGATGAGCGTCGATGTTGTCCGGCAGCGTGCGCAGGTTGCTGCAATTGCCACAGGCCCCGTTCTCCCGGCGACGGTCCTCGAGATGCATGAGACGCAGCTTGCGCAACTCCTCGCCGTGCCAGATGTCCTTCAGAGACTGCTTGCGCAGATCGCCGCACAATGTGGCGTGCAGCCAGTCGTCGTTGCACAGGCCGACCGTTCCGTTCCAGTTGACAGCGAGCATGAAGAAGGGGAGCGGGCACGC
Organism: uncultured Rhodoblastus sp.; assembly: GCA_964634325.1. GTDB lineage: Bacteria > Pseudomonadota > Alphaproteobacteria > Rhizobiales > Beijerinckiaceae > JAJXWB01. The sequence continues at coordinate 135,304 of CAZWJF010000009.1, read as the reverse complement.
GATCTTGTCGGTCAGCGCAGCGCCCTCGAATGTCGTGGGGTTCGTGCCGAGCGTCCAGTCCTTGGCGTCGGACGCGGCCCAGCCGTGCAATTGCTCGACCGACAGATATTGCGCCGCTGCGAAGTCCGAATGGAATTTCTGGATTTCCTCCGGCGTGAAGCCCGAATCCGCGATCTTCACGAGGACGCGGACATTCGCCGACTTTGCGCGCTCGCACAGGTCTGTCACGCCGGCGACGAGTCTGTCGTAATCGAGTTTCGTGCGCGTCACCCGCATGTAGCCGTCGCCGCTGACCGCGTTGATCGACACGCCGATCATGTCGAGTCCGCTTCCGATCAGCCGCTGGTTGAGATCGGGGTTCAGCAGCAGGCCGTTCGTCTTGGTCCACAATTCTCGGGCAACGGCGCCCCGTTTGAGGGTCTCGACGATCTCCACGAATTGCTTGTGCAGCGTAGGCTCGCCGTCCTTGTAGAGATTGATGCGGCGAAGCTGGATCCCCCAATCCTTGATATCGGCGACGAGCTTGTCGACCAGCGCCAGATCCATCATGCCGTTAGGGCGCTGCTTGCGCAGGTTCGCATCGCCGGTCGGGCAGAATTCGCAGCGCATGTTGCACAGGCTGGTTGGCTCGAGGTACAGCGAAAACGGCGCGGGCAACGGGGCCGCCTCGCCGAGATTGACCCGCTTGTTATGCCGAAGGTCGATCGTTTGAATCTTCATCTCGCCATCCATCCTCCATCGACCGGCAGCGTGACGCCGGTGATGTATTTCGATTCATTGCTGCACAGATACAGGACCGCGCTCGCCACTTCTTCAGGCGCGCCGAACCGTCCGATCGGGATTCGTCCTTTGGTCGTCTCAGCCGCGGCGGGGTTGCCGGTCAGGGGCCTCAGCATCTCGGTTTCGATGTAACCGGGCGCGACGCAATTGACCGTGACGCCGTGAGGGCTCCATTCGTTGCTGAGGCATTTGGTCAGTTCGATCACGCCGGCCTTGGCGACCGAATAGCCGACGATTCCGCGCGTGCCCTGAATTCCCGCAATGCTCGTGAAATTGACGATGCGCCCCCAGCCGCGCGCGATCATGAAGGGCGCGGCGCGACGCGCGAGATCGAACATCGCCGTCAGATTGATCTCGATTTCGCGGTCCCAGATATCGAGCCGATAGTCGAGCGCCGGAGACGACGCCTGCATGCCGGCGCAGTTCACGAGGATGTCGACATCCGCATCGAGCTTTGCGCGGCTGTCGCGATCGAGCAGGTCGACGCCCTGCGCTCGAGAGACACCGACCACTCTCGCGCCGGCGGAGCCCAGAGCGAACGCAACGGCGGCGCCGATGCCCCTGCTCGCGCCTGTCACCAGCGCAACCCTGCCCGACAGATCGACTTGCAAGAGAGCCCGCCTCGGTGGAACGAGGCGGCAGTCTAAGGCAGGATTGGTATCGAAAAGGTTTCGTTCACTACGTTTTCGTCACATCGCGAGCGCGATGTCCGCCGACAGAACCGACTCCGCCGCGCCGACGATCGCCGTCTCGAGTCCGCCCGCGCCCGTCACGATATTCTCGGCGAAGAAGCGCGCGACAGCGATGCGGCTCGCATGGGTCGGCGCGCTCTCGCCGGCGACGCGCGCGGCATGGGCGGCTAGCGCAATGGCGCCGAGCGAGGCGCCGCCGCGAACGAGGCCGAACAGCCGCAGATAGGGCGTCGCGCCAGCCAGCGCGTCCTGCGGCGCGCTGGCGACCTTGTCGAGCATGAAAGCGGTCGCGCGATCGAACGCGTCGATCGCTTCCGCGAGACGCTGCGCGCTCGCGCCGAACGCCGGATCGTTGGTCGCGCGCAGGGCTTCCGCAACGGCGCGCATGTCGGCGATTTCGGCGCGAATCACGGCGCCGCCGGAGAGCGGCAGCTTGCGCGTGACGAGGTCGATCGCCTGGATGCCGTTCGTGCCTTCGTAAATCGAGATGATGCGGGAATCGCGCATGAACTGCGCCGCGCCCGTCTCCTCGATGAAGCCCATGCCGCCATGAACCTGCACGCCGAGCGAGGACACTTCGTTGCCGATGTCGCCGGAATAGGCCTTGGCGATGGGCGTCAGCAGGCCGGCGCGATCGCCAGCCGCCTTGCGCGCGGCGGGGTCGGCTTCGCGACGCGAGCGGTCGATCACGCCGGCGGTGAGATAGCAGATCGCCCGCGCGCTCTCGGTCAGCGCCTTCATGGTCATCAGCATACGCTTGACGTCTGGATGGGCGATGATCGGCGCTAATCCGGGAGCGCCTTCGGCGCGGCCCTGCTTTCGCTCCTGCGCGTAGGCCAGCGCATGCTGATACGAGGCCTCGCCGATGGCGACGCCCTGCAGGCCGGTGGCGAGCCGTGCGTCGTTCATCATCGTGAACATGCAGGCCAGCCCCTTGTTCTCCTCGCCGACGAGATAGCCCGTGGCGCCGCCGGCGTCGCCATAGACCATGATGCAGGTCGGCGATCCGTGAATGCCCATCTTGTGTTCGATGCCGGCGCAGCGCACGTCGTTGCGCGCGCCAAGCGAACCGTCGGCGTTCACCAGAAACTTCGGCACGACGAACAGCGAGATGCCCTTTGTCCCCCCCGGCGCATCCGGCAGGCGCGCAAGCACGAGGTGGACGATGTTCTCCGCCATATCGTGCTCGCCGTAGGTGATGAAAATCTTCTGCCCGGAAATCCTGTAGGTTCCATCCGGCTGGCGCTCGGCCTTTGTGCGCAGCGGGTTCAGGTCGGAGCCGGCGCCGGGCTCGGTCAGGTTCATGGTCGCCGGCCAGACGCCGGAGATCATCTTCTCGAGATAGGTGTGCTTGATCTCGTCCGACGCATGAGCCTCCAGCGCGTCGATCGCGCCGAAGGTGAGCACGGGACCGAGCATGAAGGCCATGTTGGCGGCGCTCCACATGTCGAGACAGCCCGCCAGCAGCACCTGCGGCAGACCCATCCCGCCGTGGCCGGCGCCGCCAGTCATGCTCTGCCAGCCGCCCTCGACGAACTGGCGATAGGCGTCGATCCAGCCGGGCGGCGTCGTGACGACTCCGTCCGCCCACTTCGCGCCGATGCGGTCTCCGTCGCGATGCAGGGGATTGAGAACGTTCTCGGCAAATTTCGCGGCCTCGTTGAGCATCGTCTCGGCCATGCCGTCCGCAAGATCGGCGTACACGCCGCTCTCGATCCCGCTTTGCAGGCCGGCTGCGTGGTTCATCGCAAAGATCATGTCGGAAACAGGCGCGCGATAGGTCATCTCAGGCTCCAGTCGAGTAGGTCTGTCTCGGATTCAGCGCAGCATGCGCCGCAAAATCTTGCCGGTCACGGTCTTGGGCAGGTCGTCGACGATCTCGATGTCCTGCGGTCTTTTGTAGGCGGCCATTTTCGCGCGGCAATGCTCGACGAGCTCTTCCCGCGTCGCTTGCGCGCCGGGCCGCAGACTGACCACGGCCTTGACCGTCTCGCCGCGATAGGCGTCCTTGACGCCGATCACGGCGGCCTCGCGCACCGCAGGATGCATGTAGAGCACGTCCTCCACCTCGCGCGGCCAGACCTTGAAGCCCGATGCGACGATCATGTCCTTCTTGCGATCGACGATATAGAACCAGCCGCGCTCGTCCATGAACGCGACGTCGCCGGTGCGGAAACCGTCGCCGCGCATCGCGTCCGCAGTCTCGGCCGGCTTGCGCCAATAGCCCGGCGAGACGCTCGGCCCGCTGACGACGATTTCGCCGGGCTGCCCGACCGGCGCGGGCGCGCCCGTCTCGTCGGCGATCCAGACGTCGGCGTTGAATTTCGGAACGCCGATCGCCAGCGCGCCGCTGGCCGGATCGACCGGAGCGACAACCTTGTGCGGCACGGCGATCACGCCGGCGTTGGTCTCGGTCAGGCCATAGCCGTTGTGAATGTAATGGCCGGTGCGCGCGCGAAATTCGTCGACGACGGCGGGCGGGATCGGCGCGCCGCCCGAGACGACGGCCTTGAGGCTCGCGAATTTGTCGGCCGTGCAGTCGGCATGATTGAGCAGCGCGATGAAGGCGGTGATCGCGCTGACCATATAGGCGGGCCGCCGCTCGGCGAGCGCTTCAAGCACGACGCCCGGATCGAAGCGGAAGGACAGGATGAGCGGCGCGGCGAGCCGCCAGGACATGGCGACATGCGCGATCAGGCCCGTGACGTGAAACAGCGGCGCCATCCCGAGAATGGCGTCGCCGTCCTGCAAGGAATACCAGTCGGCGATCGCCTGCGCGTTGAAGGCGACGTTGGCGTGGGTGTTCATCGCCGCTTTCGGCAGTCCCGTCGTGCCCGAGGTGTAGACGAGGAAGGCGATGTCGTCGGGTGTGGGCGAGGTCTGCGCCGGCGGCGCGTCCTGGTGCGCGGCGATGGCGGCGAGCAAATCTTCCGCGCCGCCCGGGGTCGCTGCTCGCGCGTGCGGCAGGACGCGCGCGTCGTTGCGGGTCTGGAGGTCGAGGGGTGAGGTCGTCAGCACGATCGCGGGGCGCGCGACCGCGGCCGGGAGGATGTCGACGACTTCTGCACAAAGAGTATCGAGGCAAACGAGCGCCTTGGGCTGCGCGTCCTGAAAGATCAGCGTCAGCTCGCGCTCGCGGTTCATGGGATTGATGGGAACCGCGACGCCGCCCGCCTTCCATGCGCCGAGCGCGGCGATCAGGAATTGCGGCATGTTCTGCATGTAGATCGCGAGGCGATCGCCGGCCGCAAAGCCGCGTGCGACGAGCACGGCCGCAAGCGCGTCGCTCATGCGGTCGAGGTCGCGGTACGACAGCGCGCCGTCGAAATAGATCAGCGCCGGTCTGTCCGCCGCGCGCGCGACGGCGGCGCGAAACATGGAAAGAGCGTCGCCATGCGCCGGCGCGATCCGCTTCGGTAGGCCCTGCGTATAGAGCGCCAGCCAGGGTTTTGCGGCATAGGGCGTCGCGGCCAGCGGCTCGGACAATCTCGCCTCCCGTTCGATTCGACCCTTGCGCTCTCCTGTCCGCACAGCGGCGACGGCGCAATTAGGTATGAATCATAACAAATTTCGGAGACGGCGCAAATCCAACATTTACGGGCCAGGACGGCGGCCGACACGCGTGATCAGCGCCCCGCGCAGCCGGCGGCGGCGAGCTCCTTCAGCCGCGCGGCGACCGGAGCCGGCGGCTCGACCGCCCGCCCGTCGACCGTCGAGACGAAGACGATGGCGAGTTTGGCGCGCAGGCGCGGGCTGCCGTCGACGGCGCCGTCGATCCGCAATTTCAGCGACGTGCGTCCGCGTTCGACCAGCGTCAGCGACAGGTCGAGCTTGTCGCCGATGCGGCATGGCGCGACGAAATCCGCCTCCACGTTTCGCAGCGGCGTGACGACCGAATGGGCCGCACGCATCGCCTGAAACGACGCGCCGACGCAATCGTCGAAGAAGTCCTCGACCACGCCGTTGAACATGTCGAAATAATGCGGGTAATAGACGATGCCTGCCGAATCGGTGTGACCGAAACGGATTTTCCGCGTCACTGAAAACGTGGGGGACGCAGCGATCTCAGGCGTCGACATCTGTCCTCATCGGCTCCATTGCGACCGGGGCGATCTGATAGCCCTCGGCCGCTCCGATGAAATTGCGACAGATCAAGCCGCGCCGAGTTCGTTACTCCAGGCCTCCGGCACCGATACGGGGATCGACAGCAGCAATTGCCCGAAGGTCTTGGCTTGCGTGTCGAGCCGGACCGACGACGTGCCGCCGCCGCCGAGGCTGTTGTGCAGCAGGAAATTGACCGCGTGCACGCCGGGCAAGTCGAACCGCTGGACTTCGCCCTTCGCGTAATGCGCAAAATAGGCCTTCACCGCATCGGCCGTGAGGCTGGCGCGAATCGCTGGCCAATAGTCCGGCCTGCGCGCGATCACGCCGATGTTCGAGCCGTCGCCCTTGTCGCCGGAGCGCGCGACCGCAAGCCTGACGAGCGGAACCTCGATACGTCGGCCGGCCGGCAGCGGCGTGTCCGCGACCGTCGGATGCGTAACGACATCGACGTGGTCTTTCGGAGGCAGGAACGGCGCGAACGGAATCTCGGCGCCGTCGAGACGTACGGAAATCTTCACGAACGCCTTGTCGATCAGGAACGAGTAAAGTCGCACCATCGGCGAGGCGGACGGGCGTCCGGCGTCGATGGCGCAACGCCCGGTCGTCATGGCCAGCGCCGTGCCGACGCTCTCCTTGGCGAATAATTCGCAGGCTTCCGGGCGTGCGTGCTGCACGCAGACGCGCAACACGACTTCGCGCGGCGGCGTGCGGCGCGGATCGGCGCTGGCGCCGTAGAGCGCCTCGTCGCCGATGACGTCGACGGCGACGTCGCCGAAAGGCGCGAGGCCGGCGTCGGCGAGCATCTTGCCGACGCGATTGAGCACCGCCGCGGCGACGCGCCGCGCTTTCAGAGGCGCGTCGTAGCCGGCGATCACCGATGAAGAGACAAGACGGAAGCCGCCGGGATAAGTCGCGGAAACCTTGTAGGTGCGGGTGGGCGTCCGGCCTTTGGCGCCGGCGACGCGCACGCGATCCGCGCCGTCCGGAACCATCGTCACGCCGGTGAAATCGCATACGACGTCGGGCAGAATGTAGGCGGCTGGATCGCCGATCTCGTAGAGCATCTGTTCGGCCACGGTCAGCGGCGTGACAGCGCCGCCCGTGCCTTCGGGCTTGGTGACGATGAAGGACCCGTCGGCGAAGCATTCCGCCACCGGCCAGCCGACATCTTCCCAACCGGCTTCCACGTCTTTCCAATCGGTGAAATTGCCGCCCGTGACCTGCGCGCCGCACTCGAGCAGATGGCCGCAGAGCGAGCCTTGCGCGAGCAGATCGTAATCAGTCGGCTTCCACCCGAATTCATGGATGAGGGGCGCGAGCGAGACGGCCGAATCCACGCAGCGGCCGGTGAGGACGATATCGGCGCCGGCGTCGAGCGCGGCGGCGATCGGAAAGGCGCCAAGATAGGCGTTGACGCTCATCAGTTTGGCCGGCGGCGGCGCGCCGGACTGCATTTCCTTGATGTCCATCGCGCGCAATTCGTCTTCGCGCGCGAGGAGATTGTCGCCCTCGACGGTGCCGATCTTCAGCGTGACGCCCGCTTCCTGCGCCACCTGTTCGAGCGCCTTGCGGCACGCTTCCAGATTGACGCCGCCGGCGTTGGCGATGACCTTGATCTTCTTGTCAGCGATCTTCTTGATCAGCGGCTTCATCACGCCGTAGACGAAATCGTGCGCGTAGCCCTGATCGTCCTTGCGGCTCTTGAGTTTGGCGAGGATCGCCATCGTCACTTCGGCGAGATAATCGAAAACGAGATAGTCGATGTTCCCCTTGTCGACGAGTTGCGCGGGCGCGGCGTTCGAATCGCCCCAATAGCCCGAGGCGCCGCCGATGCGGATGGATTTTTTCGCGTCGCTGGCCATGGCGTTTCTTCCCTGAAAATTCTGTGATTGGCCTCATCATACCCGCCCCGCGGAAAAATTTGAACCATCCTCAGAATTTCGTAAGATCGGATTCGAGACGGCCGCGCACGGCCGCGAAACGGGAGAAAAATCAATGGCGGGCCTGCCGGAAACGCCGGAATTCATCAAGCTCGAACGCAAGGGGCCCGTCCTCACCGTCTGGCTGAACAAGCCCGAGGCGCGCAATGCGCTGGTGGCCGGCATGGGCGCGGAACTGCGGCGAACATTCGCGGCGCTGCAGGACATGCCCGACGTGCGCGTGGCCGTGCTGCGCGGCGCGGGCGGCACGTTTTGCGCCGGCGGCGACATCAAGGGGTTCAGCGCCGCATCGAAACCGCTCGCGCCGGGCGAGCACGATGCGCTGAAGGAAGCGAACCGGCAGGGCGGCGCGCTGTTTCAGATGATCGACGAGGCCCGACAGGCGGTCATCGTCGTGGTCGAAGGCTTCGCCATGGGCGGCGGCTTTGGAATGGCGTGTCTCGGCGACATCACGATCGCGAAGGCCGATGCGCAATTCGCGATGAGCGAGACGATGCTCGGCATCGTGCCGGCGCAGATCTCGCCCTTTGTCGTGCGCCGGATCGGCCTGACCGCGGCGCGGCGTTTCGGCGTTTCGGGCGCCAAGCTCAATGGATTTCAGGCGCGCGATGTCGGCATTGCGCACGAGGTCGCCGAGACGTCCGAAGCGCTGGAGGCGCTGATTGACGCCACGATCGCGCAAATCCTCAAATGCGCGCCGGAAGCGGTCGCGGTCACCAAGGCGCTGATGCATCGCGTCGCCAAGGGCGGCGAGCCGATGGATTCCTTGCTCGACCGCGCGGCGGAGGATTTCGTGTCGGCGGTTCGCAGTCCGGAGGGCGCTGAAGGCACGCGGGCGTTCGTCGAGAAACGAAAGCCCGCGTGGAACGTGGGGTGGGGGAAGTGATCTCCTTCTCCCCGCAAGCGGGGAGAGAGAATGATCACGAATACACGAACGCCGCGTCGTCGAAATTCGTTTTCGGAATCTCGTCCTTCTCGGTCCAGTAATCCTGGCTGTGCTGCCATTCCGGCTTGTCGAGTCGTTTGGGCAGGATGTCCATGCCGCGCATCATGTAGCCGGGATTGAAATTCTCGGGATCGATCCACGGCAGGACGGGTTCGTCGCGGTCCTGCGGCCGCAGCGCCACTTCAACCCGCTTCGCGCCCTTCGCCTTCATGTGGTTGAGCAGCGCGCAGACGAAATCGGCCACCATGTCGGTGCGCAGCGTCCAGCTCGCGCGGAAGTAGCCGAACACCCAGGCGAGGTTCGGCACGCCGGTGAACATCAGGCCGCGATAGGTGATCGTGTCGGCCCAGTTCAACGGTTGGCCGTCGATCTCGAAGGCGATGTCGCCCATCATGCAGAGGTTGAAGCCAGTCGCGGTGACGGTGATGTCGGCCTCGAGCTCCTTGCCGGATTTCAGGAGCACGCCCTTCTTCGTGAAACGATCGATCTCGTCCGTGACGACGCTCGCCTTGCCCGACGCGATGCCCTTGAAGAGATCGCCGTCCGGCACGAAGGCGATGCGCTGGCGCCACGGGCGGTATTTCGGTGTGAAATGCTTCTCGATATCATAGTCGGGGCCGAGATAGGCGCGCACAGCGCCGAGCAATTCCTTCTTCACCGCCTCGGTCTCCTCGAGGCAGCGGCGCGTGAAGTCGGCCTGGTTGTAGAGGATCTGCTTGCGTACGATCTCGTGAATCCAGGCCTCGTCGATCTGCAGCTTGCGCAATTGCTCGGCGATGTCGATCGCGTTGCGGCCGGGAATGAAATAGGTCGGCGAACGCTGCAACATCGTCACATGCGCAGCGTCGGGCGCCATCGCCGGAATGACGGTCGCCGCCGTCGCCCCGGAGCCGATGACGAGAACCTGCTTGCCCTTGTAATCCAGGTCTTGCGGCCAGGTCTGCGGATGGACGATGCGGCCCTCATATTTGTCCATGTCCTTCCATTCCGGCGTGTAGCCTTCGGAATGGCGGTAATAGCCCTGGCACATCCACAGGAAGTTGCAGGTGAAGGTCAGCCGCTCGCCGGTGTCGAGACGCTCCGCGTCGATCGTCCAGAGATTGTCCGCGCTCGACCAGCGCGCATCGCGAATCTTGTGGCGATAGCGGATGTGGGGCGAAAGAACATTCTCCTCGATCACCTCGCCCATGTATTTCAGAATCTCCTCGGCCGTCGCGATCGGTTTGCCGACCCATGGCTTGAAACGATAGCCGAAGGTGTGGAGATCGCTGTCCGAACGGATGCCGGGATATTTGTGCGTGATCCAGGTGCCGCCGAAACTTTCCTGGGTCTCGAGCACGACGAAGCTCATGCCGGGGCATTGATGAATCAGATGATAGGCCGAGCCGACGCCGGAGATGCCCGCGCCGACGATAAGTACGTCGAAATGTTCGGTCTTTGCGCCGGCTCTTGCAGCCGGACGCTCGAGTGTCGCTGTCGCGTTCATGAGCCCTGCTCTGGCGTTTCCCGTGTCGCGACTTTCAGCGCGACTTCTCGAGCCGGAGAATGCAGGGCGCGCGCCCGTTCGGCAAGCGGGCGGTCGTTCCGCAGAATGAAATCAACGCGCCAAAATCAGCGGCCAACGCTCACATAGTCGAAGCCGAGCCGCTCCATTTCATCGGGCCGGTAGACGTTGCGAAGGTCGACGACGACGGGAGACTTCAGCAAAGTCTTGACCTTGCCGAGATCGAGGGCGCGGAAGGCGTCCCATTCGGTGACGATCACGAGCGCGTCGGCGCCTTCGATCGCCGCATAGGCGCTCTGCGCAAATTCGACGTTGTCGAGCAGAGCCTTCGCCTGGCCCATGCCTTCGGGATCGTAGGCGCGCACCTTCGCGCCATTGTCCTGCAGCGCCGGAATGATCATCAGCGAGGGCGCGTCGCGCATGTCGTCGGTGTTCGGCTTGAAGGTCAGGCCGAGCAGCGCGATCGTCTTGCCGCGCACCGAGCCGCCGCAGGCCGCAATCACTTTTCGCGCCATCGCGCGCTTGCGCTGATCGTTGATGGCGACGACCGTCTCCACGATGCGCAGCGGGCTGCCTGCGTCATGCCCGGTCTTGACCAGCGCGAGCGTATCCTTCGGGAAGCAGCTTCCGCCGTAGCCGGGGCCAGCGTGCAAGAACTTGCGGCCGATGCGGTTGTCGAGGCCGATGCCGCGGGCGACGTCCTGCACGTTGGCGCCGGTCGCCTCGCAGAGATCGGCGATTTCGTTGATGAAGGTGATCTTGGTCGCCAGAAAGGCGTTGGCCGCGTATTTGGTCAGCTCCGCCGTACGGCGCGCCATGAACAGCAGCGGCTGATTATTGAGATAGAGCGGCCGATAGGCCTCCTGCATCACGTCGCGGGCGCGAGCATCGTCCGTGCCGATGACGATGCGGTCGGGATGTTTGAAGTCGGCGATGGCGGCGCCTTCGCGCAGGAATTCTGGATTGGAGACGACCGCGATCTGCGAATTGGGCCTGATCTCGCGCACGATGCGTTCGACCTCGTCGCCAGTGCCGACCGGCACGGTCGACTTGGTGACGACGACCGCGTCGCGATCGGCGTGCTCGGCGAGCTCTTTGGCCGCCGCATAGACATAGGACAGATCCGCGTAGCCGTCGCCACGGCGCGAAGGCGTGCCGACCGCGATGAAGATGGCCTTCGCGCCCTTCACGCCCGCCGGGAGATCGGTCGTGAACGACAACCGCCCCTCGCGGACGTTCTTGTCGACGATCTCCTTGAGACCCGGTTCGTAAATCGGCATGACGCCAGCTTCGAGCTGAGCGATCTTGGCCGCATCCTTGTCGATGCACACGACGTCGTGGCCGAAATCCGAAAAGCATACGCCAGACACGAGCCCGACATAGCCCGAACCAATCATCGCTATGCGCATTCAACGCGCTCCGATTTCGCCCCGATCGCCGGCCTGCCTAGCCGGTTTGCGCAGGAGGCGCAATGCAACCTCGCCAAGGCGATTGTTTGACCGCGCGTCTGCTTTCGCGTTGATTTGACGCGGTCGGTCGCCGCCGCGCGCTGCGCGGCCTCACCGCCGGGAGCAACTGCATCTTCGACCGCGCCGAAATCACAGCCGACTATTCGCCCGGCGCGCTCGGCCGCCTCATCGAGATGCACGCGGCCTATTACGCGCGCGCGTGGGGATTCGGCGCCTTCTTCGAGGCGCGCGTGGCCGCGGAGGCCGCAGAATTCCTGAGCGCCCTGCCGCGACCCGACTCGCGGCTCTGGTTCGCCCTGCGCGACGGCCGCGCCATCGGCTCGATCGCAATCGATGGGCGGCGCGCAGCCGAGGCGGGCGCGCATCTGCGCTGGTTCATTCTCGACGACGATGCGCGGGGAACGGGCCTGGGCGCGGCGCTGCTCGACGAGGCCGTCGCGTTCAGCCGCGAATCGGGCTTCGAGAGCCTGTATCTGTGGACCTTCGAAGGTCTTCACGCCGCGCGCCGCCTGTACGAAGCGCGCGGCTTCCGGCTCGCTCTGGCGCTCGACGCCGAGAGCTGGGGCGTCAAAGTCCGCGAACAGAAATTCGTCTTGAACCTGTCGAACTCATGACCAAACCGATCTCCGACCGCGCCGCCTTCATTCGCGCGAACACACGGCTGCTTCAGGTTCCGCACGCGCCTGAGATTTCCCTGCAACTCGCCGACGAAGCGACCGCGCTGTGGGAGAAGACCGAAGAGGAGCTCGGCGAGATCGGGCTTCCGCCGCCGTTCTGGGCCTTCGCCTGGGCGGGAGGGCAAGCGCTCGCGCGTCACATTCTCGACAATCCCGACATCGTCGCCGACAAACGCGCGCTGGATTTCGCCTCGGGCTCGGGGCTGGTCGCCATTGCGGCGGCCAGGGCGGGCGCCGCGAAGGTCGAGGCGAGCGAAATCGACGACTTCGCGATCGAGGCGATTTCGATCAACGCGCAGGCGAACGGCGTGCAAGTCGCGCCGCGCGCCGGCGACGTGATCGGTCTCGACGAGGGCTGGGACGTGGTGCTGGCGGGCGACGTCTCCTACGAACGCGACATGGCTGCGCAAGTCACTGATTGGCTGGCGAGTTTGGCGCGGCGCGGCGCGACCGTCCTGATCGGCGACCCCGGCCGGTCCTATCTGGCGCGCGAGCGGCTGGAGCCGATCGCGTGCTATCGCGTGCCGGTGACGCGCGCGCTCGAGGACGCGGAAATCAAGAAGACGCATGTCTGGCGTTTTCGGTCGCTCTGAGGCCGCCTGTCCCGAACCCGCGTCGCATCGTTGTCACGGAGCGATGGTAGCCGGAAGCGGGGCCTGAAATTTGCATGGGTCTCCGCGCACTCAAGTTACGGAGCCACTGCATGAGCGTCATCGAAGACAAGGTTCGCCGCCGCCTCGCGCCTTTTGTGGCCGAGGGGAAGATCGGCGCGCCGCAATTTTCGGCCGCCAAGGCGCCGGCCGCGCCTCAAGTGATGGTCAATGTGCGCCTGAAGCCCTCGCGCGGGCGCGCGGAGGAGGTCGAATCGGCTTTGCACGCCGCGATCCGCGATCTCGGCTCGGACGCTCAACTGGTGATCACGGCTGCCTAATTTATGGGCGCTTGCGCAATTTCAAGCGGGCGCGCCATCGACGATCTATGATCCGTCCGGACTTCGGAGACGACTTCCGGACGGGGTGCACAAATGGATTTCGACATTCGTCCCGGCGAGATCGCCGGGAGCCTGCCCGAGACGTTCGACGCCGGGCTCTACTTTATCGGGCGCATCCGCACCCCGTGGCGCGAGCGCGGCGAATGTCCGCGGCGCGGGGCGCATGACGGCCCCCTCTGCCGACTCGAAATCGACGACCGCTGGCGCCCGGCGCTGAAGGGGCTCGAAGGGCGCGCCTACGTTCAGGCGCTCTATTTCATGCATCTGGCCCGCCGCGACCTGCTTCTGCAGGCGCCCAAGGGCAAGGACGCGCTATACGGCACGTTCGCGTTGCGGTCGCCGGTCCGGCCGAATCCGATTGCTTCGTCCGTGCTGAAACTGGAGGCGGTGGAGCCGGACGGGCTGCTGGTCCGCGGGCTCGATTGCGTCGACGGTACGCCGCTGATCGACGTGAAGCCGCAGGAATGCCCCTAGGCCGCGCGCTCGCGGCTCGGCGCGCAATGTCAAGAAGGACCTATCCTTCTATGTGAATGTAATATTTCTTCCATGAACGCCGCCGATCGAGCGTCGGCCGGCCTGCAAGAGACGTTTCCGCCGAGCTTGCGGCGTTCCATTTTGACCCAGCCGTCAGCATATTGTTAACCAATTCCGCGGCAGCATGAGGGGGCGATGCGGTTCAAGCTCAAGTCTTTTTTCGACGATCTCCGCGGCAGCGGCCCCACGCGGGACTTCGCGCCGGACGATTATCGCATCGCGGCCGCCGCCCTGCTGGTCCATATGGCGATGGCCGACGGGCATGTCGCGCCGCAGGAGCAAAGGCGCCTGCGCCGGATCGTCGAACAGCGTTTCGAGCTGGAGCCTGCCGCCGCGCGCCGCCTGATCCGCCGCGCCGAGGAAAGCGAGCGCGAGGCCGTCGATCTTTTCCAGTTCACCAGCGTTCTGAAACGTACGCTCGACGAGCCGGGCCGCGTCGCGGTCGTCGAACTCCTGTGGGACATGGCCTACGCCGACGGCGCCGCGGACGAACTCGAAGAAAACATCGTCTGGCGCATCGCCGAGTTGCTGGGCGTGTCCACGCGCGACCGCATGGAGCTGAAACGCAAGTCGCAAGCCGCCGGCGCCGAGGGGCTTCCCGAGAACCCCTGGGACGACGCGGGAGGCGGCATATGACGCAACCGCGAAAGGTCGCGCTCGTCACCGGCGCTTCCGAAGGGCTCGGCGTCGAATTCGCGCGACTGTTCGCCGAACGCGGCCATGACCTCGCGCTGGTCGCGCGGCGCGCCGGCCGGCTCGAGGCTCTGGCCGACGAGATCGCCGGCCGGGGCCGGCTTCGCCCGCTCGTCGTTCCGCTCGATCTGGCCAGACCGGAGGCGCCGGCTCTCTTGGTCGCCGCGATGGCGGAGGCCGACGCCAGTGTCGAATATCTGGTCAACAACGCCGGCTACGGCCTGAACGGACCGTTCGACGCGCTGCCGCTCGACGACGAACTGGCGATGATCGACGTCAACGTCCGCGCGCTGACAGCGCTCGCCCATCGGTTTTCGCCGGACCTGCGCGCCAATCGCGGCGGCATGCTCAACGTCGCCTCGATCGCCGCCTTTGCGCCGGGCCCCGGGATGGCGGTCTATTACGCGACCAAGGCCTATGTTCTGTCCCTGTCAGAAGCTCTGGCGGAGGAGCTGCGGCCGCACGGCGTGCGCGTGACCGCCCTCTGCCCGGGACCGGTCGCGACCGGCTTCCAGAACCGGGCGGGCATGGCGGCCTCGGCTTCGGCCGCGCCGCCCGGCGTCTCCGGCGCGCGCGAAACCGTGGAAGCCGGCTACGACGGGCTGATGGCGGGGCGCCGGGTCGTTACCCCCGGCCTCGTCAACCAGGCGCTCGCCGCGGGACTGGCATGGATCCCGCATTCGCTGACCCTGCCGAAGATCGCCGCCCGGCAGGCCAACAGACGGCCGGCGAACGAAAAATGACCACAAACGCTTGCAATGGACTGCAAACCGACGGAAACACAGCTGAAATGACCCCGAATTCTCCCCAGCGTCGCGTTCTGCTCATCCTGCACCAGGAACATTCGACGCCGGGCAGGATCGGTCGCCTGCTCGAGGAGCAGGGCTGCGAACTCGACATCCGGCGGCCGCGCTTCGGCGACCCCCTGCCAGAGACGATGGAGGGCCACGCCGGCGCGGTGATTTTCGGCGGCCCAATGAGCGCCAACGATCCCGACGACTGGTTGACCCGCGAGACCGACTGGATCGGCGTGCCGCTCAGGGAGAAGAAGCCTTTTCTCGGCGTGTGCCTCGGCGGCCAGATGCTGGCGCGCCACCTCGGCGACAAGGTCTATTCGCAACCCTGCGGCTCGGCGGAGATCGGCTATTACCCGATCCGCCCGACGCAAGCTGGAGACGCCTGTTTCGGCGGTCCGATGCCCCGCGTCGTCTATCAGTGGCATCGAGAAGGGTTCGGCCTGCCGAACGGCGCGCGGCTTCTGGCGGAAGGCGATCTGTTCCACACGCAAGCGTTCGTCTACGGGCCGAACGCGGTCGCGCTGCAATTCCACCCCGAAGTCACCTACGCGATGATGTGCCGCTGGACGACCCGGGCCTTCGAGCGCATGCAGTCGCCCAACGCCCAGCAGCCGCACGAACATTTGTCAGGCTGGTTCCAGCACGACCGCGCGGTCGGCGCATGGCTCGACACGTTCCTGCGCAACTGGCTGGCCAGCGGCGAAAAGCGGGAGACGCGACGCCCGGCGGAAGCGTTCAGTCGGGACGCGGCGCCGGCAATGGCCGCAGCGCCCGTCTAGTCCGTCATCACCAGCGTCCAGAACACCTTGTATTTCGCGCCGGGCGCGTAGGCCGCGGCGATCCCCATGCGCCTTGCGCCTTTGGCCAGCATGTTGGCGTTGTGCGGCGGCGAATCGCGCCAGCCGGAAAAAGCCTCGGCCAGCGTGTGATAGCCGGCCGAGACGTTCTCGACCGCGGCGTTCTTGCCGTAACCCGCAGCGTTCAGCCGTTGCGCCAGCGAACCGTGCGCGTCGTGGCTGATCTTGCCGTCGGCGGCCATGGCGCGCGCCTGCGCTTCGGCGATGCGCTGCAACCCCGGATCGACCGCGAGGGGCCCGAGCCCCTTGTTGGAGCGGTAGAGGGAGATCATCGAGCGCGCAGCCTCGGCGTCAACGACAGCGCCGGGCGCCGCGAGCGAGCGATACATGGACGGCTCCTGCGACGCGGGCGCGAGCGCCGGCGTCGGCGAGTCGGCGCACCCGGCGATCAGCAGCGGCAGAAGCAGGGCGGCGGGCGCAAAACGTGTCATGGAGGCACCTGACTTGATCGGTAGCGGACGCAGATAGCGCGCGCGTGGCTAAGACGGTGTGAACGCCTCGCGCGTTCTACGCGCCGGTCTTGCGAATGGCGTCGGCGACGGCCTCGGCGACCGGCCCCTGCAACGCCACCTGCGATACGGCCGCGGGCGCCGCGATCGAGATGCCGGCCTCGGAAAACTCCCGGAATATCTCGTAGTGGAGATCGCTCTTGATCCGGCCCGAGGCCTCGACGTCGTCGACGAAACAGATGAGCTCGAACTTGAGCCCGGTCGGCTCCATCCCGACGAACAGCGTAGTGGGCGCGGGAATCTTCGAAACCTTCTCGTGACCTTTCGCCGCGCCGGTCATGATTTCGCGCACCTTTTCGGGATCGACGCCCGTATTGAGCGTCAGCGGAACGCGAATTCGGCCGACGCGGTCGTTGCGCACCCAGTTCTTCACGACGCCGGAGATGAGATTGGAATTCGGCACGATCATCGTGGCGCGGTCGAAGGTCTCGATCTCCGTCGAGCGTACATTGATCTTACGCACATAGCCCTGCTCGTCGCCGACCACGACCCAGTCGCCGACTCGGATCGAACGCTCCCACAGCAGAATGAGGCCGGAGACGAAATTGTTGACGATCGACTGGAGGCCGAAACCGATACCGACCGAAAGCGCGCCGGCGACGATGGCGATCTTCTGGATGCCGAGACCGACCTGGCCGAGCGCCATCGCAAGCGCCACGAACACGCCGACGTAGCCGACGCTGGTGCGGATCGAATTGCGCAGACCGGCGTCGAGGCTGGTGGCAGGCATCAGCCTGTCGTCCAGCCAGTTCTGCAGCGCGCGAGTCGCCAGATAGCCGAGCGCGAACAGCACGACGGCGACCACGACATTCGATGGCGAGATGGTGACGCCGCCGACCTTGAAGCCGAAATAGGCGTTGCGCAGGCCGCCGAACAGATCGTCCGACTGAAGGCCCCAGGGCGCCACGATCGCGACCAGCGCCACGACGAACAGCAGAATGTGAACGACGCCCGACAGGATTATGCCGAGCTGCGTGACGCCGTCGCGCCGCACCCCGAGGCCGGACATCATCGTCCGGCCGAACGGCGTGGTCGGCTGAAAGGTCGCCTCGATCGCGGACATCGCCAGCGGAAGCGCGATCGACACAAGGCCCACGACGCCGGCCGCCCAAACGAACTGCTCGCTGAGAAACCAGGCGGCCGGAATATAGCCGGCGAACGCCGCCAGCATCATGACCGCGACCACGATCCAGGCGACGAGGCGGACGAAGCCGATCCAGCGCGGACGCGGCGTCACGCGCGGTCCGAGGCATTCGTCGTCTTCGTCATCTTCGCCGAGGCCGTAGATGGCGCCCGCCGTGACGGCGCCGAATACGACCGCGCCGACGCCCTGAACCGCGGCCGTGACCGGCAACGAGGACGCGGAGATGTCGGTCAGGGCTTCCGCGACATTGACGATCGAGACGATCGCAGCCTGCGCGATGGCGAGCCGGCTCAGACGTTCGGCGGTTACATCGGAGACGGGCATCAGCCGCCAGCTCGGCCGCGACGGCGCAAACAGGCCGCGCGCCACGCCAGCGACGAAAGCCACCCGGGCGACGCCCTCGATGAAGGCGCGCTTGAAGGGCGTCAGCCGGACGCTCATGAGATCGAACGCGTCGAGCAGCGCGAACAGCGCGAAGATCGTCACGAGCGGCGGCGCCGCCACGAGAAGCGCCGTCCAGCAGGCGCCGAGCGCCTTGCGCAAGCGCGTCGGCTCCGCAACCGTCGGCTCGCGGCTGAGCACGCGCCGGGCGTAGCGATAGATCGGACCGTTGAGGGAGGCGACCAGCGCGGCGAGCGCAAAGAACGCCGCGAGGCGCCAGCCGGCCAGCCGGTCGGCGGCGTTGCCGACGAAGTCTCCGGCCACCAGGCCCAGCGCGCGAAAATCGCCCGGCAGTTCCTTGACCGCCGCCGCCCAAAGGGCCGGCGACAGAAGACTGTAGGAGCGCTGCATCAGCGTGCCGACGAATAATTCGCGACGGCGCGAAACGATCCGCGCGCTCGTCTGGTCTATCTGAACGGCGAGCAATTGCGCGCGCTTCAAAAGATCGGTCGCGCGGTCGAAGCGGCGCTGCTGCTCGGCCCGGTCGGCCGCGACGTCGGCGCTTTCCGGCGGCGCCTTGGCGTCGGGCTTCGGGCCGAGCTTGTCGAGACGATCCTTGGCTTCGGCGATGCGCGGCGTCAGCGTCGCGATCGCCTGTTTGATCTGGTCGGCCGCAGGCGTCAACGAGTCCCTGAGGGTCGACAACGTCGCATCGTCGAGCGAATCGCGGCGCAGCGCGGCTGTCACCTGATCGAGCCTGCTCTTCGCCTGCTCGATGAGTTCCGAGGTGCGCACGCGCGGCGGTTCGGTCGCGTCGGGCGAGCCGGGCGCGACGCGGGGCGCGGGCGCCGGCGCGGCGTCGGGCGCCGGAGCAGGCGCGGCCTGGCTCGCCGGCGGCGCCGCCGCCGGGGCTTGCGCATGGAGGGCGAGCGGCCAGACGACGGCTGCGGCGAGCGCGGCGCTGAGCAGAGTGCGGACGAGGCGAACGGTCATGGCCGGCAAATCGAATCGGATTGCGGCGAATTTCGCACGGATCGGGCGACGCCGCACGGTTTCGCGCCGTTGCGCTTCAATCGTCGGAGTAGGAATGGACGCGGCCCGCCGGATCGGTCAGTCGCCAGCCCCCGGCGCCGTCCGGCGCCGCCGCCTCCGACGTGAGCAAAATCTTTCCGTAGCCGCCGGGAATATCCAGAACGTAGGCGGGTCGGGCGAGGCCCGAGACGCGGCGCATCAGTTCCGCGACGATCCGGCGGCCCTCCTCGATCGGCAGCCGGAAATGACCGGTGCCGGGCGCGAGATCGGGATGGTGCAGGTAATAGGGTTTGACGCCGGCCTCGACGAAGGCGCGCATCAGCGCGGCGAGCGTGTCCGGATCGTCGTTGATCCCGCGCAGCAGCACCGTCTGGCTGACCAGCGGAACGCCCGCCTCCGTGAACATCGCCAGCTTTTCGCGCGCGAGCTGCGTCAGCTCACGCGGATGGTTGGCGTGCAACGCCACCCAGGTCGACACGCCCGGGGCCTTGAGCGCTGCGACGAGATCGCCGGTGACGAGGTCGGGCGCAACCGCCGGGACGCGCGTATGGATGCGGACCACCTTCACGTGGCCGATCGCGGCGATGGCGCGAACGGCGTCGGCGAGCCGGCGCGGCGAAAGGGCCAGCGGGTCGCCGCCGGTCAGGATCACCTCCCAGATTTCCGGCCGCGCGCGGACGTAATCGAGCGCAGCGGCGACCTTCTCGGGCGCCAGCATCCCGCCCTTGGCCGCGCCCACGGTCTCGCGGCGGAAACAGAATCGGCAGTAGACCGGGCAGGCGGACACGAGCTTGAGCAGCACGCGATCCGGATAGCGATGGACAAGCCCTTCGCAAGGCGAATGCGCGCTATCGCCGATGGGGTCTGCGCGGTCTTGCGGCGATATGGCGAGTTCGCGCGGATCGGGCGTGAACTGGCGGGCGATGGGATCGGCGGGGTCCGCGCGATCGACGAGGTCCACAAGGCGGCGCGTCATGGCCGCCGAATAGCGCGCGGTCACGCGAGCGGCGGCCGCAGCGGCCTCCGGCGCGATCAAGCCTGCGGCGACGAAGTCGTCGGGCGTGGTCAGCGTACGGGGACGGGGCGGCTCGGGGCGGCTCATGGCTCGGCTTACACCGGCGAACCGCCGTTCGCCACCGGGGTCCACAAGACCTGCTCGATCCGTTCGGCGCCGGCGGCCAGCATCACAAGCCGATCGAAGCCGAGCGCGACGCCGCTCGCTTCGGGCATGATTTGCAGGGCCCGCAGAAAATCCTCGTCGATCGGATAGGCCTCCCCGTAGCGCTTCTGCTTCTCGGCCATAGCGGCCAAGAAACGCGCGCGCTGCTCGACGGGGTCGACCAGCTCGCCAAAGCCGTTCGCCAGCTCCACGCCGCAGGCGTACATCTCGAACCGCTCGGCGACGCGCGCGTCGCCGGGCTTGAGCCGCGCCAGCGCCGCCTCGCGGGCCGGATATTCGGTCAGCAGCGTCAGCCGCCCCCGGCCGAGTTCGGGCTCGATGGCGACGTTCAGAATTCTCGAGAACAGGTCGGACCAGTCGTCGTCGTCCGCCACCCGGATCGACAGACGGCGCGCGGTTTCGGCCAGCGCCGCGCGGTCGTCGAGCGCCCCCATGAGTTCGAGGCCAGCGTGACGGGAAAAAGCCTCCGCCACGGTCAGGATTTCAGGCTCGGCGAAGGGATCGGCCGTCTGGCCGCGCCAGCTCAACGTGCGCCCGCCCGCGGCCTCGGCGACGGCGCGCGCGAGCGCCACGCAATCGGCCATGATCGCGGCATAGGGCGCGCGGGCCCGATACCATTCGAGCATCGTGAATTCGGGATGGTGGAGGGCCGAGCGCTCGCCGTTGCGGAAGGCGCGGGCGAAGGTGAAGATTGCTTCCTCGCCCGCCACCAGCAGCTTCTTGCAGGCGAATTCAGGCGAGGTGTGCAGGTACATGCGCGAGGTCGAGCCGTCGCCGGCGACGAGATCGGTCGCAAAGGCGCGCAGGTGGATCTCATTGCCGGGCGAGACCTGCAGGCAGGCGGTCTCGACCTCGGCAAAACCCTCGGCTTGAAAAAAGGCGCGGCACGCTATAGCAATCCGGCCGCGCGCCTTGAGGAAATCACGGCGATCGGCGTAAACGTGCGGCGCCCACCAGGGCGAAGCTTCGAGCATCAGACCATTTCTGTTTGTTGCGGCAGGCCGGATCGCCGAAGGGCGTCCCCTGAAGTCCGGCGGACCATAGTCCGGGCGCCCGCAGCCATCAATCGAGGACCACAATGAGAGTCATCGCCTCTTCCATCCGCAAGGGCAACATCATCGAGCACGAAGACGGCCAGCTCTACGTCGTGCTGACCGCCGAAAGCTTTCATCCGGGCAAGGGCACCCCGACCACGCAGATCGACATGCGCCGCCTGTCGGACGGCACCAAGGTGTCGAACCGCTACAAGACGACCGAGCAGGTCGAGCGCGCCTTCGTGGAAGACCACGACTTCTCGTATCTCTACGAGGACGGCGACGGCTACACCTTCATGAACGACGAGAACTACGAGCAGGTGATCGTCACCAAGGATACGATCGGCGATCAGGCCGTGTGGCTTCAGGAGGGCATGAAGGTCATCCTGTCGATCTTCAACGGCAATGCGGTCGCCATCCAGCTGCCGCCGCGCGTGACGCTGGAAATCACCGAGACGGAGCCGGCGATCAAGAACCAGACGGCGTCCTCGTCCTACAAGCCGGCGATCCTGTCGAACGGCGCCAAGATCATGGTGCCGCCGCACATCCAGACCGGCACGCGCGTCGTCGTTCAGACGGAAGACGGCTCCTACGTGGAACGCGCCAAGGACTGAGCGCGACCGTTTCGCTTCAAGCCGGCGCAGGCGATTTCGCCGCGCCGGCTTTTTTTTTGCTTTGGACACGCCGTCGGCGCCGCGAGCCTGCGCGCTTGCTGATGGCGCGGACGCCCGTCGCAACACTGTGCGGGCGCGGCCCAACCTGTGGCGATCAGGACAAATCTCCGACAAAACGGCGTCGAATCCGCTGGCACGCGCGTTGCTCGCCGCCAGCCGGACCCAGTCTGCAACCCGATGCGATCGCAACGCCCGTCTCCGGCGAGACCCGGCGCTTGCTGTGACGCGTCCCGGCTCAGGAGAACGCCAATGGCCAATGTCACCTTCTCATCGCCGTCGATGGCGCGCGATGTCACCGTCTACGCCGTCGCTGGCGACCGAGGCACCGTTCTGGCGGTCGCCAAGGCGCACAAGATTCCGATTCCCTTCGATTGCCAGGATGGCAATTGCGGATCCTGCCTGGTTGAGGTGAAGCACCTGAGCGGCGAGAGGCCCTACGCCATCGCGCTCACCGAAAAGGAAAAGGAGATGCTGCGGCAACTCGGCAAGATCACCAAGGAGGAGATCGTCAACGCCGAAGTCAACGACATGCCGCCGCGCTATCGCCTGGCGTGCCAATGCTTCGTGCGCAACGAAGACATCATGGTGGTCTTCGCGGGCGACGAGACGCTGCCCAAGCAGGCGCCGCACCTGACGCACGCCGCGCGCCGCTTCAAGGGCGGCATCGAGATCAATTCCGTCGATCACTTCCTCGGCCACGCGGTCAAGGTGGAGGAGGAAGCCGCGCGCCATTTCGACGGGCTGGCGGCAGAAATGGACCAGTGCGGCAACGCGGAGGTCGCAAAGCTGTTTCGACAGCTCGCCGGCTATTCCCGCCTGCATCTGGCGGAGGCGCAGCAGCGCTGCAAGGGCAAGGATGTCAGCGCGCACATCCCGCCGGACTACGTGTGGCCGGACCATGCGACGCCAGAGCGCACGTCGATCCTGGCTGGCGACCCGGCCATGACGCGGCTCGACGCGCTGAAGGCGGCGCTCGACGGCGAGAAGCGCGGATACGAATTCTACTACAGCGTCGCCGGCACCTCGAACGATCCCGAGATCGTCGCGGCGGCCAAGGAATTCGCCAAGGAGGAAGCCGAGCACGTCAAGCTGCTCGAAGCCTGGATCACGCGCGAAGATTGGCTCGCCCGCAGCCACGCCGTGTAGCGCTGCGCGCGGGCGGTCTGCGTCTCAGCTTCGCAGGCCGTTCGCGACTTTCGCGATCGGGGCTGTCCCGATCGCGCCGCCGATCAGGCCGACGCGTTCGCGGCTGCCTTGGCTTTCGCTTTACCGGCCTTGTTCCGTGACGGCGCGGCGCCCGGAGGCGGCCCCTTCGCCGCAACCAGCGCGGCGTGGTCCTTCCGTGTCTGGCGTGCGTATTTCATCGCAAACGAGGCCATCGCGTCGTCGAAGACCTCGCTCCGGCCCATGTAACCGGCGATCACAGCCGGATCGCCCGAACGCGCATGCGCGCGCGCCAGCGTACGGCCGCACAGTCGCGCATAGGCCGGCAGGGCCTCGCCTTCCAGAACTTCGCCGAGCGAGCCAAGATGGCGGTTCTTGAGCTGGCGAACGTAGAAATGTCT
The DNA here is from genome assembly GCA_964634325.1 of uncultured Rhodoblastus sp. Lineage (GTDB taxonomy): Bacteria > Pseudomonadota > Alphaproteobacteria > Rhizobiales > Beijerinckiaceae > JAJXWB01. Next base: position 111,801 of record CAZWJF010000009.1, on the reverse strand, counting down.
GTTGTGCTCGGGTTCCTCGACCCAGCCGAGCAGAACGTCGCTGGCCGCTTGCAGAACGCGCTGGCCTTCGACCACACGGCGTCCTTGACCGAGCGCCCAAACCGAGCGCGGTGCGACCCGCTCCAGCACGGAACGCTGGGCTTCCTTGATCTGAAGGAACAGCGGCTCGCCATCGCCCGACAGAAACAGGCCGATGGCGCAAAACGTGCCGACAGAGCCGACGCCGACGACCTTGAACGCGAAGTCGACAAGCCTGTAGCGCGCCAGAAGCGCGGCGCGTTCGGGCGTCAGGCCTCTGAGATAGCCGGCGAAAGCCGCCTGCGGATCGAAAGCTTCGCCGGCCTCGGTCGGATCGAGATGGAAGATCGTGTCGTCGCGATCTGCGATGCGCGCGACGCCTTTCTTCGATGTCGCCAGATGCGGAAAGTTGTCGTCGCGATCGAGGTCCGGCCCGACCTTCATCAAGGCGCCGCGCAGGCGCCTGGCGAGCGACGGATTGGAAAAGGCTGCGATCTCGAGCGGCAGATCGATGCGGCTGCGCCAGATTTCGATCGGCGAGAGCAGCGCCAGATCCTGCATGTGGCGGCGATAGGCGGCGATCGCGCCCGCCGCGAAAGCGCGCGCCTTACGATCCGAATTGCCGCCGGCTTGCGCGGCGACCGCAACCGAGGCCGCCAGACGCTTCACATCCAGCGTGAAGTCGACGCCGGGCAATGTCTCGTCGAAATCGTTGATGTCGAAAAGAATGTTGTCTTCCGGCGACGCGAACACGCCGAAATTCATCAGATGGCAGTCTCCGCAACCCTGCACGTCGACGCCAGCGATGGGTTCGCTCGCGAGATCGGCGGCCATCACCGCAGCCGCCCCTCGCAGGAAGGCGAATGGCGATTGCGTCATCCGCGCATAGCGAAGCGGCAGGAGCCTGGCGATGCGGCCGCTGTCGCTCTCGCCGAGAATGGCGACAGGATCGCGATCGTGTTCGCCCGCAAATTCGCCGTGCTTCTCGCGCGCGTTCGCTTTTCGCAGCGCCTTGCCGCGCGCATACCGCGCGCGACGCGTTTCGTCGTCTGAAACGTCTTTTCGGGCCATGACAAAACTCCGCTACGCGGCCTCGCAGCGCTTGTAGCGGAAAGATGTGTCACAACCTAGTTCATGCGCGCGACTGTCACAATTCAGTCAAAAACCACGACCCCGCGCGCGACGCCGCCTTTGCGCAATTGTTCGAAGCCCTCGTTGATCTCGTCGAGCGCATAGGTGCGCGAGATCAGCGAGTCGAGATCGAGCTTCTTGTCCATGTAGAGATCGGCGAGGATCGGGAAGTCGATGTCCGGCTGCACGGAGCCGTAAAAGGACGACGTCAGCGTCTTTTCCTGGAAGACCATGCCGGCCGGCGAAATGCCCGCCTTTACGGTGACCGAGGGAATGCCGACCATGGTGGCGCGGCCGCCAGCGCAGATGCAGTCGACGATCTGCAGCACGGTCGCCTCAGAGCCAATGGCGTCGAAGGCGTAATCCGCGCCGCCGCCGGTGATCGCGCGCACTTCCTTCACGACGTTCGCGGTCTTGGCGTTGATGGTGTGCGTCGCGCCGAACTGCTTGGCGTATTCGAGCTTGTTGTCGAGCAGGTCGACCGCGATGATCTTGCCGGCGCCGACGAGCTTTGCGCCCTGAACGATGTTGAGGCCGACGCCGCCGCAGCCGACGACCACGACGCTCGAGCCCGCCTCCACCTTCGCCGCGCGATAGACGGCGCCGACGCCGGTCGCGACCGAACAGCCGATGATGGCCGCGACCGTCCAGGGCAGATCCTTGCGGATCGGCACGAGATTTTCAGTGGAGCAGACGACTTCCTCGCGGAAGGTGCCGATTCGCGCCATCTGGTAGACGGGCTCGGCCTTGAACCGCATGCGGGTCGAACCGTCCGGCAGCAGGAAGCCCGGCGCCGAATGGCCGTTGCAGAGCACCGACTTGCCGGAATTGCAGTAGCGGCAATGGCCGCAATGCGAGGAAAAGGAGAAGATGACGTGGTCGCCGACCGAAACGTGCGACGGCCCGGGGCCTACTTCCGTGACGATTCCCGCCGCCTCGTGGCCGGGTACGAGCGGAAGCTTCGCCGGCCAGTCGCCGTTCATCATATGCCAGTCGGACATGCAGACGCCCGACGCCTTCATGCGCACGCGCGCTTCGCCGGCCTTCGGCGGATCGAGCTCGAGGTCGAGGATTTCGAGCGGCTTGTTGATCTCCGTGAGGACGGCGGCCTTCATAATTTGTCTCCCGTTTTGATCGGACAAGATTGGGCGGGCAAGCCGCTCCGCGTCAAGGCCGCGCCGCATCGCCCTCCCGCCCGTCGCCGACCAGCGCGCGATAGGCGAAGCTCATGACGCAGGAATAGACGCAAAGCCCCAGCGCCATGAAAAGCGCGGGACGGACGCCCAGCCCGGCGCGGAGCGCGAAGGGCCCGAGCCCCATGAACGGCAGGAGAACGAGGCCCGACCCGATCCACGCGCAGAGCGCGAAGAACAGGCCCTTGCGCAACGGCGTGCGGCCCGGCAGCCGCCGGTACAGGCGCGCGAAAACGAAACCCCAGATGACCGCGCCGTTGACGAAGGTGAGCGCATAGGCGAACGACGGCGAAACCGATGCGCCGGTCAGCGCCTGCAACGCGCGCTGGAATTCATCGTAGGGCTGAAACTCGGGCAATATGCCGAGGCGCGCCTTGAGATAGCTGAGCGTCATCTGCGCGAGCGTGCCGGCGAACCCCGCGACGAAACTTTTCAGCAGGCGAACCATCGATGTTCCTGAATGCGCCGAGCCCGGACCCGTCTTTGCTTTTTTCGCGAATTGCGGCAAGACAGGCGCGCCGGTCCCGTAGCTCAGCAGGATAGAGCAGCGGTTTCCTAAACCGAAGGTCAGGGGTTCGAATCCCTTCGGGACCGCCATCCACCGAAGGCGCAATCCGGCACAGCCGCCTTCCGCCGATTGGCGTTTCTTCGGCGCGGTTTTCTGCTACGCAAGCGGCAAAGCCCAGAGGAACGCCGCATGAATTTCGACCTTTCCGAGGACAGGATCGCCATTCGCGACATGGCGCGCGATTTCGCGCGTGAAAAGCTCGGCCCCCATGCGCTCGAATGGGACGAGAAGAAATTTTTTCCCGTCGACACGCTGCGCGAGGCCGCGGCGCTCGGCATGGGCGGCGTCTACATCAAGGAAGACGTCGGCGGCTCCGGCCTCGGACGCCTCGACGCCGCGCTGATCTTCGAGGCGCTGGCGACGGGCTGCCCGACGGTGGCCGCCTACATTTCCATCCACAACATGTGCGCGTGGATGATCGACAATTTCGGCTCGGACGAGCAGCGCCACAAATGGCTGCCCGACCTCTGCACGATGGAGAAGCTCGCCTCCTATTGCCTGACCGAGCCGGGCGCGGGTTCGGACGCCGCCGCTCTGCGCACGCGCGCCGAACGCGACGGCGACCACTACGTCATCACCGGACAGAAGCAGTTCATCTCCGGCGCCGGCAATCCGCACGATTTCTATGTCGTGATGGCGCGCACCGGCGAGGACGGGCCGAAGGGCGTCTCGACCATCGTCGTGCCCGGCGGGACGCCGGGCCTATCCTTCGGCGCAAACGAAAAGAAGATGGGCTGGAACGCGCAGCCGACGCGCGCCGTGATCTTCGACAAATGCCGCGTGCCGGTCGAAAACCGCATCGGGCCGGAAGGCATCGGCTTCAAGATCGCGATGGCCGGCCTCGATGGCGGGCGCCTCAACATCGCCGCCTGCTCGCTCGGCGGCGCGCAGGCTGCGCTCGACAAGGCCATCGGCTACATGGGCGAACGCAAGGCCTTCGGCAAGAGGCTCGACGAATTCCAGGCGCTGCAATTCAAGCTCGCGGACATGGCGATCGACCTCGAGGCCGCGCGCACCTTCTTGTGGCGCGCGGCGGCCGCGCTCGATCAGAAATCGGCGGACGCCACGCGGCTCTGCGCCATGGCCAAGAAATTCACGACCGACGCGGGATTCGAGATCGCCAATTCCGCGCTGCAATTGCACGGCGGCTACGGCTATCTCGCCGATTACGGCATCGAGAAGATCGTGCGCGACCTGCGCGTGCACCAGATTCTCGAGGGCACGAACGAGATCATGCGTGTGATCGTGGCAAGAGGACTGGTGGGGCGCTAATCAGCCGCACGAACATGGGGGCTGCGCCCTCTCCCCGCTTGTGCGGGGAGAGGGAGATCAACCCAACCCACCCCGCTCCAGAATGAACCGCTCGATCGCATCCGCGCCTTCGCCCGTCTTCATGTTGGCCATCACGAAGGGGCGGTCGCGGCGCTGGACCTTGGCGTCGCGCGCCATGACTTCCAGAGAGGCGCCGACGTAGGGCGCGAGGTCAGTCTTGTTGATGACCAGCAGGTCGGAACGCGTGACGCCCGGCCCGCCCTTGCGCGGGATTTTCTCGCCTCCCGACACATCGATCACGTAGATGGTGAGATCGGCAAGTTCAGGCGAGAAGGTCGCCGCCAGGTTGTCGCCGCCCGACTCCACCAGAATGATGTCGAGGTCGGGAAATTTCTTCCGCATGTCGGCGATGGCCGCGAGATTGATGGACGCGTCCTCACGGATCGCTGTGTGCGGGCAGCCGCCGGTCTCCACGCCCATGATGCGGTCGGCGGCGAGCGCGCCGGATTCGGCGAGGATGCGCGCGTCCTCCTTCGTGTAGATGTCGTTGGTGATCGCCGCGATCTCGAATTTTTCACGCAAACGTTTGCACAGGACTTCCATCAGCGCGGTCTTGCCGGAACCGACCGGGCCGCCGATGCCGACGCGCAACGGTCCATTGAACGAGGCCATGTTCAACTCCTGAAGAGATGGGAATATTGCGTTTCATGCCGCATGGAGGCGATGTCCGAGCGAAAGGCGGCGGAGCCGAGATCGTCGAGCGTCGCTGCCGCGGCAAAGACGCCGAGCGCGGAAACCGGCGCAGTGAGCGCGGCCAGAACCTTCTGGCCCTGCGTCTGCCCGATGACGCTTAGGCGCACCGCAGCCGAGACGAGATTGGCGACAAAGCCGAGCGCAAACGATTCGCAAGCGCGCGCGAGCGGAACGTCATGCGCCGCACAAGCGACGCCGACGGCGACTGGATAGGCGACTTCTTCGCGCAATACGTCTTCGGCCCAGCCGACCGCGGATGCAGGCCATGCTGCGCTCAGGGCCGAGAGGAAGGACCGCCCCTGCTGCGCGGTTTCGAGACGGCGCTCCGTCGACGGCGCGAGCGCAAGCGCGAGAGCGTCGACCTCGCGCAGCGCCGCCGCGTCGCGCGCTTTCGTCGTGCGCCAGGCCTCAGCGAGCAGGATCGCGTCGGCGCGGGCGCCGCCGTGTTCGACAAGATCGGTCAGCCACGCGACGAGAGACGCCTCATCGCGCACGTCGCCCGCCTCGACCGCCCATTCGAGGCCGTGACTGTAAGCGAAGGCGCCGACCGGAAAGGACGGCGACAGCCAGATTGTAAGAAGGATGTCCGGAGACAAGCTGACCCGCCGCGGCATTCAGCCGTGCTTGTGTTCGTGTTTATGCGCGTGGCCCTGACCATGCGCGTGATCATGACCTTCATGATGTTCATGGCCATGGTCGTGTCCGCAACCGCAATGATCGTGGTCATGATGATGGTCGTGGCCGTGTTCATGTCCGTGAGCGTGGTCGTGGCCATGCGTCGCCACGTGCTGCGCGTAGGCGCCGCCTTCGGGATCGAAGGGCGCCTCGATCTGCTTCACTTCCGCGCCGAGGCCGCGCGCCATCTCCTCGATCACGTGATCCCGACGGATACGCAGCTTCGAGCCGAGGATCTGCGTCGGCAGATGCCGGTTGCCGAGATGCCAGGCGACGCGGACGAGGTGTTTGGAGTCACGCGCGGAGATTTCGGCGAGCGGTTCGGGCGCAGACAGAACCTCGACGACGCGGCCGTCCTCCAGCGCGAGCGCGTCGCCCGACCGCAGCATGATCGCTTCGGGAAGGTCGAGCAGGAATTCGAAGCCACGAATCCCCGTCATCGCCACGCGCCGACGATGCCGTTCGTCGAATTCCAGCACGACGGTGTCTACGGGATCGTCGCGCCAGGAGCCGGCCGCCTTTACAGAAATCGCTCGCACCTGCGTCATCTCACATCACCTCGACCTTGCCGCCCATCACGATCTCGATCTTGCGAGACGTGATGCCTTCCGCGCCGGCCTTACGCCAGACCTTGAAATGCTCGGCGTTCATGTGGGCGTTGAGCGCCTCTCGGTCTTCCCATTTCTCCACGACGACATAGGTTCCCGGCCGCGTGACGCTTTCATACATATCGTAATAGACGCAACCGGCCTCTTGCTGCGTCGCGGCGATGTTGATGCGCGCGGCGGCGAGCGTCTGCTCGCGCAATTCCGGTTTGATGGTGAGCGTGGCGATGACATGGATCATGTTGTTCGTTTCCTCCTCGCCGTCATTGCGCGGAATGAAACGACAAAGCAATCCATCCATGCGGTTCGCCGGGACGTTGGATTGCTTCGCTTTCGGACGAAGTCGGCGACAGCCGACTTCTGTCGGGCTCGCAATGACGGCTTGCGAACCGGCAGACTAGAACAGGAAGTAGCGCTGCGCCATGGGCAGGCTTTCAGCCGGCTCGCAGGTCAGCAATTCGCCGTCCGCGGTCACGCGATAGGTCTCCGGATCGACGTGGATCTTCGGCGTCGCGTCGTTGTGGATCAGGCTTTTCTTGGAAATGCCGGACCGCGTGTTCCTGACCGCAACCAGCGGACGCGAAATCGCGAGCCTGGACTGCAATCCCTTGTCGAGCGCGGCCTGCGAAACAAAGGTCAGCGACGTCGTCTTTCGCGCGCCGGCGTAGGCGCCGAACATCGGACGATAGTGCACGGGCTGCGGCGTCGGGATCGACGCATTGGGATCGCCCATCGCGGCGGCTGCGATCATGCCGCCCTTGATGATGAGATCGGGCTTCACGCCGAAGAAGGCGGGGCTCCATAGTACGAGATCGGCGAGTTTGCCGGCCTCCACCGAACCGATGTAATCAGACACGCCGTGCGCGATTGCGGGATTGATCGTGTATTTCGCGACATAGCGCTTGGCGCGCAGATTGTCGGCGCCCTTCTCGCCGGGCAACGCCCCGCGCTGTTTCTTCATCTTGTCGGCGGTCTGCCACGTGCGGATGACGACCTCGCCGACGCGGCCCATGGCCTGGCTGTCCGACGACATCATCGAAAGCGCGCCGATATCGTGCAGAATGTCTTCGGCCGCGATCGTCTCCTTGCGGATGCGGCTCTCGGCGAAGGCGAGGTCTTCCGGGATCGACGAGTCGAGATGATGGCAAACCATCAGCATGTCGAGATGCTCGTCGAGCGTGTTCTTCGTAAAGGGCCGCGTCGGATTGGTCGAGGACGGCAGCACGTTGGGCAGGCCCGCCACCGAGATGATGTCGGGCGCGTGGCCGCCGCCCGCGCCTTCAGTGTGGAAAGCGTGGATGGTGCGGCCCTTGAACGCCTTGATCGTGTCTTCCACGAAACCGGATTCGTTCAGCGTATCGGTGTGGATCATGACCTGAATGTCGTGATCGTCTGCGACCGACAGCGCGCAATCGATCGCGGCCGGCGTCGTGCCCCAGTCCTCGTGCAGCTTCAGCGCGCAGGCGCCGCCTTCGACCTGCTCGACGAGACCCGCCGGCAGCGCCGCGTTGGCCTTGCCGGCGAAGCCGAGATTCATCGGAAAGGCGTCTGCCGCCTCGATCATGCGCGCAATGTGCCAGGGGCCGGGCGTGCAGGTGGTGGCGAATGTGCCCGTCGCCGGCCCCGTGCCGCCGCCGAGCATGGAGGTGACGCCCGACATCAGCGCCTCCTCGATCTGCTGCGGGCAGATGAAATGGATATGCGTATCGAAACCGCCTGCGGTGAGGATCTTGCCCTCGCCCGCGATGATCTCGGTGCCCGGTCCGATGATTATGTTCACGTGCGGCTGGATGTCGGGATTGCCGGCCTTGCCGATGGCGCTGATCTTGCCGTCGCGGATGGCGACGTCGGCTTTGACGATCCCCCAGTGATCGAGAATGACGGCGTTGGTGATGACCGTATCCGCCGCGCCGTCTGCGCGAGAAACCTGCGACTGGCCCATGCCGTCGCGGATCACCTTGCCGCCGCCGAATTTCACTTCCTCGCCATAGGTGGTGAAGTCTTTTTCAACCTCGATGAAAAGTTCGGTGTCGGCGAGACGCACCTTGTCGCCCGTCGTCGGACCAAACATGTCGGCATAGGCGGCGCGGGGAAGCGAGGTTTTCTTTGCGTTGCTCATGATCGCCTCACACCCTGCCCATCACGTCCTGCCTGAACCCGTAGACCTCGCGCTTGCCCGCAATCGCGACGAGCCGCACCTCGCGGGATTGTCCGGGCTCGAAGCGCACCGCTGTGCCGGCGGGAATGTCGAGGCGCATTCCCTTCGTGCGCTCGCGCTCGAATTTGAGAGCGGGGTTGGTCTCGAAGAAATGATAGTGCGAGCCGACCTGGATCGGCCGGTCGCCGGTATTGGCGACGGTGAGCGTCAACGTCTCGCGGCCGACATTCATCTCGATGTCGCCTTCGGGCGTGACGATCTCGCCGGGCGTGAGTTTCGAATGCGGTCCACGGATCGGATGATGCACGGTCACGAGCTTGGTGCCGTCCGGGAAAGTCGCTTCCACCTGCACGTCGTGGATCATCTCCGCGATGCCATCCATCACCTGCTCGGTCGTCAGCACATGCGCGCCGGCCTCCATCAGCTCGGCGACGCTCTTGCCGTCGCGCGCGCCTTCGACCACGAAATCGGTGATGAGCGCGATGGCCTCCGGGTGGTTGAGCTTCGCGCCGCGCTCGAGGCGCCGGCGCGCGACCATGGCGGCCATGGCGATCAGCAATTTGTCTTTCTCACGCGGCGTGAGATTCATCTTATCCTCCGCGTTTTGGCCTCACTGCCAGACCCGCGGCGTCGCGCGGCCGAGGAGACGGGAAAACAGCGCCACAATAGCGGCGCGCAAATTTTCTGGCGAGGGCGAAAGGAGCCGCGCGACGAGGAAACCGTCGAGCGCGCTAACGCCGGACTCGCAGCCGGCGTCGGCGAGAGCGGCGCGGCAATCGTCGAGCCGCGCGGGGGCGTCGGGCGCGACGAAGAGGAGCGTCGCCAGCGCGCGCGCGCCGGCGCCGATCGCGGGGCGATCGAGCAGCGCGGCGGGGTTATCCAGTCGCGTGTCTTCAGCGAAAATGAGTTCGCCGCCGCGCCGCACGCGCCAGCGATCCCGAAAACCGCCCGACGCACACAATTCCCCCATCGCGAGGCGGCCGAAGACGACGCTTTCACAGGCGACGAGCCGGGCGTCGGGAGCCATGTCGACATCGAGCGCGCGAACAAGCGTGGCGTGGTCGAACAGGATCGTCTCCTGCGGAAGCCAGTCGAGGCTCGCGCCCTCCTCCAGGGTCAACGATGTCTCGATACGGGCAGGCGGGCCGTCGGTCCGGTAGATCTTTTCCGCCGATTGCGTGGTGAGAACCACGCGCGATCCGGCTGCGGCGTTGAATGACAATTGCGCGCGATCGCCGCCGACGACGCCGCCCGCCGTATTGACGATCACGCCTTCGCAGACTTCGCGCGCCTTCGGAAAACGCAGGCGCAGGCCGCCGGTCTCGTACAGCCGGCCGATGCGGGTGCGATCGCCGTGCGCGGCGAAGTCGGCGCGGATTTCGCCTCTGGCGCGGGGGGGCGTCGGCGATGTTTGCGCCCCTCTCTCCCGCGAAGCAGGGGAGAGTTGAAGAGGGGGCCTTGCGTCCAGCATCAACGAGCGGCTTTGCTCTCTCCCTTGCCCGCCCCCCGTATCAAACAAAGTCGGCGACAGCCGACTTCGTGGCCACGGGAGAGGGTGCGGCGTTCATTCGTGACGAACCCTACACCGAAATCCTCTGGCGCACGTCCGTCTCGTTCATCGAGGCGCGGTCGCCGGCCATGACCACCTGCCCGCGGTCCATGACGATGAAATCGTCGGCGAGCTCCTTGGCGAAGTCGAAATATTGCTCCACCAGCACGATCGCCATGTCGCCCTTGTTGCGCAGGTACTGGATGGCGCGCCCGATGTCCTTGATGATCGAGGGCTGGATGCCTTCGGTCGGTTCGTCCAGCACGAGCAGTTTCGGACGCGCGACGAGAGCGCGGCCGATGGCGAGCTGCTGCTGCTGGCCGCCAGACAGATCGCCGCCGCGCCGTCCCATCATGGTGGCGAGCACCGGGAAGAGATCGAACACTTCGTCAGGCGTGAAACGCTCGCCCTTCGGGGCCGCCGCATAGCCGGTTTCGAGATTTTCCTTCACCGTCAGCAATGGGAAAATTTCGCGACCCTGCGGCACATAGGCGACGCCTTTGCGCGCCCGCATATGCGGCGCGAGCTTGGAAATGTCTTCGTCGTCCCATTTGATCGCGCCAGCCCTGATCGGCTGATGTCCGACGATGGCGCGCAACAGCGAGGACTTGCCGACGCCGTTGCGGCCCAGCACGCAGGTGACCTTGCCGACGGCGGCCTTGAGCGACACGCCGCGCAACGCCTGCGCCGCGCCGTAATAGAGGTCGATCGCTTCGACGTTCAGCATGTCAGCGTCCCAGATAGACTTCGACGACCTGCGGATCGGCCGAAACCTGATCCAACGGGCCTTCGGCGAGGACCGCGCCCTCGTGCAGAACCGTCACCTTCACGCCGAGTTCGCGCACGAAATCCATGTCGTGCTCGACCACGACGACGGAATGATCCCTGGCGATCTCGCGCAAGAGTTCGGCCGTTTGCATCGTCTCCGCGTCGGTCATGCCAGCCACAGGTTCGTCGACCAGGAGCAGTTTGGGGTCCTGCGCCAGAAGCATGCCGATCTCCAGCCATTGCTTCTGGCCATGCGACAGATCGGCCGCCATGCGCGCGCGATGGTCCGTCAGCTTGGTCGTCTCGAGAATCCTGTCGATACGCTCGGCGGTCTCTGGCGCTGGCTTGCCAAACAGGGTGGCGCGCGCGGTGCGCGGCGCCTTGAGCGCCAGCAGGATGTTGTCCTCTACGGACTGGCTTTCGAATACGGTCGGCTTCTGGAATTTTCGGCCGATGCCGAGATCGGCGATCGAGGCCTCGTCGAGTTGGGTCAGATCGTGCGATCCGCCGAAATAGACGACGCCTTCGTCGGGCCGCGTCTTGCCGGTGATGACGTCCATCATCGTGGTCTTGCCGGCGCCGTTCGGACCGATGATGGCGCGCATCTCGCCGGGCGCGAGCGTAAGCGAGAGGCCGCGCAGCGCCTTGTAGCCGTCAAAGGAAACCGCGACGCCGTCCAGATACAGCAGCGAAGAGGTCAGGATCGCTTCGTCCATGATTGGCTCGTCCTCGCTCAGCTCGCCGCAGTCGGCGCTTTCGTTTCTTCGGGAAAGCCCCCGTTTTCGGACGCTGCGGCCTTCTTGCTCCGCAGGCTGTCGAGCAGGCCCAGGACGCCCTTCGGAAGGAAGAGCGTAACGAGAACGAACAGCAGGCCGAGCGCAAACAGCCAGTATTCCGGCAGCGCCCCTGTGAAGTAGGTCTTTCCGAAGTTGACGAGCAACGCGCCGAGCGCCGCGCCGACCAGCGTGCCGCGCCCGCCGACCGCGACCCAGATGACCGCCTCGATCGACTGCGCGGGCGAGAATTCCGAAGGATTGATGATGCCGACCTGCGGCACGTAGAGCGCGCCGGCGAGCCCCGCCATCATGGCCGATAGCGTGAAGACGGCGAGCTTGTAGTTCTCGACGCGGTATCCGAGGAAGCGCGCCCGCGATTCAGCGTCGCGAATGGCGATCAGCACCTTGCCGAACTTCGAGGTCACGAGATAGCGACCGATCAGGATCGAGGCGATGAGGGCGATGGCCGTGATCGAGAACAAGCCGGCGCGGGTCGCGTCCGACTGCACGTTGAACCCGAGGATGTCCTTGAAGTCGGTGAGGCCGTTGTTGCCGCCGAAACCCATATCGTTGCGGAAGAAGGCGAGCAGAAGGGCGTAGGTCATCGCTTGCGTGATGATCGAGAGGTAGACGCCGGTCACGCGCGAACGAAAGGCCAGCCAGCCGAAGGCGAAGGCTAGAACGCCCGGCACGATCAGCACCATCAACATGGCGTACGGGAAGAAATTGAACCCCCACCAGGTGACGGGCAATTCCTTCCAGTTGAGGAAGACCATGAAGTCCGGCAGGATCGGGTCGGCGTAGACGCCGCGCGCTCCGATCTGGCGCATGAGATACATGCCCATGGCGTAGCCGCCGAGGGCGAAAAATGCGCCGTGGCCGAGCGAGAGAATGCCGCAATAGCCCCACACCAGATCGAGCGCGACGGCGAGGATCGCGTAACACAGATATTTTCCGAGCAACGCCACGACATACGGCGGCATGTGCAACGGAAAGCTCTGCGGCGTCATCAGGAGAAGAACCGGCACGAGGATCGCGGCGGCGGCGAGAAGCGCGACCGCGACGAGAGATCGACGATCGAGCAGCGCGAGAAGGCGGGACGTCAGCATGTCAGGCCTCCACCGCCCGGCCCTTCAGCGCGAACAAGCCGCGCGGACGCTTCTGGATGAACAGGATGATGAAGACGAGCAACGCGATCTTGCCGAGCACGGCGCCCGCGAAGGGCTCCAGGAACTTGTTGGCGACGCCGAGCGTGGCCGCGCCGAGCAGCGTGCCCCAGAGGTTGCCGACGCCGCCGAACACCACGACCATGAAGCTGTCGATGATGTAGCTCTGGCCGAGATTGGGCGAGACGTTGTCGATCTGCGACAGCGCGACGCCCGCCATGCCGGCGATGCCCGACCCGAGACCGAAGGCGAGCGCGTCGATGCGATTGGTGTCGATGCCCATGGACGAGGCCATGCGACGGTTTTGCGTGACGGCGCGCATCCGCAGGCCGAACGAGGTGAAGCGCAGAAGCAGTTGCAGCGCGGCGAAAACGATCAGCGCGAAGACGATGATCCACATACGACCGTAGGTGATTTCAAGACCGGCGAACTTGAACGCCCCGGACATGAACCCGGGCGCGCCGACCTCGCGGTTGTTTGCGCCGAAGATCGTTCGCACCGCCTGCTGAAGGATCAAGGACACGCCGAAGGTCGCCAGCAGCGTTTCGAGCGGACGGCCGTAGAGGAAGCGGATGATGGTCCGTTCGATGGCGACGCCGACCGCGCCGGTGAACAGAAAAGCGAGCGGAATGGCGATGAACAGCGAATAGTCGAACAGTCCTGGATTGTGCGTGCGCAGATATTCCTGAACGACGAATGTCGTGTAGGCGCCGAGCATGACCATTTCGCCATGCGCCATGTTGATGACGCCCATCACGCCGAAGGTGATGGCGAGGCCGATGGCGGCGAGCAGCAGGACCGAGCCGAGCGACAGGCCGTACCAGACGTTCTGGATGTTCTGCCACAGCGCGAGACGCGACTGGATGGCGGCGACGGCCGCCTGCGCGGCCTGTTTGACGATGGTTTCAGGGCCCGACGCCGCGCCTGTCAGAAGCGCCAGAGCCTCCTGGTCGCCGCGCGCGCGCAATGTCGAAATCGCGTCGATCTTCTGCGCGTCGGTGGCGTCGTCCTTGGCGAGAAGAACGGAAGCCCGCGCCTGTTCGAGCGCGGTCCTGATCGTGTCATCCGTCTCTTTGGCGATGGCCTTCTGGAGGGTCGGCAGCGTGGCTTCGTCGCGCGACTTGAAGACGGCGCCGGCCGCTTCCCGGCGGCGGGCGGGATTGCTCGACATCAGCGTCAATGCGCCGACAGCGGCATCGACGGCGCGGCGCAGCCGATTGTTCAACCGCACCGCCTTCAGATCGTCGGGCGCAGCCGCGACAGCCGCGCCGGACGCCGCATCCTCGAGCCCGCCCGATTTGGATTTGACAATGATCTGTTTTGTGGTCGGCGAGTAGAGCAGGCGTTCGTCCTGCAGCGCCTCGATGATCGTCGGCGCGCGATCCGCTCCGCTCTGCGCGACCGCTTCGATCGCATCGCCTGTCGCTGAAAAGCTGTCGGCGGCGAAACCGCCGAGCGCGGCTCCAAGGTCCGCGCCTGCGGCGTGCGCCGGGATCAGGCCCCCAAGCAGCGCGAAGACGAGACTGATGCGCGCAATCAACTTCCGCATGTCGACACTCGAATTCGGGGCGGCGGCGTCCAGTTCGCGTGCGCGACCGAGGGTCGCGACGGCAGGACGTCGTTGGGTTCGTTTGGACTTGCGCCAGCAATGCGCCGGCCGCGCAATCAGCCGATCGCGCCTGGAAAGACGGCAGGGGCGCTTGTCGCCCCTGCCGCATGCGACGCGATCAGGCGCCGCCGCACTTGTTGGTCTTGGTGTTCCAGTTGCCGCACTTCTTGTCTTTCCAGTCCCCGATCAGGTCTTTCGACCCTTCGAGATACTTGGACCATGCGTCGCCCGGCACCAGCTTGTCGGTCTTCCACACCACGTCGAACTGGCCGTCCGCCTTGATCTCGCCGATCAGCACGGGCTTGGTGATGTGGTGGTTCGGCAGCATTTCGGACACGCCGCCCGTCAGGTTCGGCGCCTTTACGCCGACAATGGCGTCGATGACCTTGTCCGGATCGGTGGTCTTGGCCTTTTCAACCGCCTGCACCCACATGTTGAAGCCGATGACATGCGCTTCCATCGGATCGTTGGTCACGCGCTTCGGATTCTTGGTGAAGGCCTGCCACTTCTTGATGAACTCCTTGTTGGCCGGAGTGTCGACCGACATGAAGTAGTTCCACGCCGCCAGATGGCCGACGAGCGGCTTGGTGTCGATGCCGGCGAGTTCCTCCTCGCCGACCGAGAAGGCGACGACGGGAATGTCCTTGGCCTTGATGCCCTGGTTGCCGAGCTCCTTGTAGAAGGGAACGTTCGCGTCGCCGTTGATGGTCGACACGACGGCCGTCTTCTTGCCGGCCGAGCCGAACTTCTTGATTTCGGCGACGATCGTCTGCCAGTCGGAATGGCCGAACGGCGTGTAGTTGATCATGATGTCCTCGGGCGCGACGCCCTTGGCCTTCAGATAGGCCTCGAGGATCTTGTTGGTCGTGCGCGGATAGACGTAGTCGGTGCCCGCGAGCACCCAACGCTTCACCTTCTCTTCCTTCATCAGGTAGTCGACGGCGGGAATGGCTTGCTGGTTCGGGGCTGCGCCGGTGTAGAAGACGTTGCGCTCGCTTTCCTCGCCCTCATACTGGACGGGATAGAACAGGATGTTGTTGAGCTCCTTGAAGACCGGCAGCACCGACTTGCGCGACACCGACGTCCAGCAGCCGAACACCGCCGCCACCTTGTCCTTGGCGATCAGCTCGCGCGCCTTTTCGGCGAACAGCGGCCAGTTGGAGGCGGGATCGACGACGACCGCCTCGAGTTTCTTGCCGAGCAGGCCGCCCTTCTTGTTCTGCTCTTCGATCAGCATGAGCATCACGTCCTTCAGCGTCGTCTCGCTGATGGCCATCGTGCCCGAGAGCGAATGGAGGATGCCGACCTTGATCGTATCGTCAGCCGCTTTGGCGCCGACCGCCGAGAGGGCGATCGCCCCACTGACGGCCAAGCCCGCGGCGCGCATCACAAATCGCCGTGTAAAGGACATACGCGTTCCCCATCATGGTGCAGGACCGTTCGCCTGGTCCGGTTGTCGTCCTTGCGGACGCGATATCGTCTGCAACCGGCGTGCCATTGGTTCAGCGCATTGGAATCCAAAGGCATTTCGCCCAAGATGCGGCATCGACGGCCGATTTTTTGGCGCCAGACGCGGAAACGAGCATCCGCGCCGCGCTCTGCGCTCAAATCGTGAGCCGTATTCGCCTATTTCTTAGGCGAGCAGATTCTAAGCGCTTAATAGTTGGGCGCCTGTTTTTCGAGGCGAGGAGATGATCGAAATTGCGCCCGGCCTGTGGATCGACGAGAGAGATCTCACGCTGCGGTTCGTCCGGGCCGCCGGCCCCGGAGGACAAAACGTCAACAAGCTGTCGACCGCGGTCGAGCTGCGCTTCGATCTCGCCGCCAACAGTTCATTGCCCGTCGCCATTCGCGAGCGTCTCGCAAGACTGGCCGGCGGTCGCCTCAATCGCGATGGCGTTTTGGTGATCCAGGCGCAGCGGTTTCGGACGCAGGACGCCAACCGCCGCGACGCATTCGACCGTCTGAGCGCGCTCGTGCGCAAGGCGGCTGAGCCGCCGCCTCCGCCACGCCGCAAGACCGCTGTGCCCCGCGCTCAAAAACGCGAGCGCCTTCAGACCAAGCGCGCAACGGCGGGCCGAAAGGCCCTTCGGCGACGGCCAGCCGACGATGACTGATCATTAGCCATGCCCGAAAATCGCCGCGATGTGTTGCGGCGCGCATACAGGCGACGGGCCGCGCCCGATGTAGGCTTCGATCCATCGCGCCTGTCCGAGAGCAGGGCGGCCACAGGTTTGGGCAATGACCGTGAAACCCATGCGCCATTTCGACGATCCGGCTGCGGAAGCCGCGCATCTGATCACGCGTTTGGCGATCGCGCTTCTTCTTATCGTTACTCCTATCGCTTCGGTCGGCACGCGGAGCGCGATCTACGTGCTCGCGCCGGTCGGCGTGGCGCTGACGCTGGTCGCCTGGCTTCTTGAGCCCGGCGGCCGTGGACCGCGTCAGCTGCGCGCGGCGATCTTCTCGTCGACCGGGCTGCTCGTCGTCTTTCTCGGCTGCTGGGCGGCGCTGTCGCTCATCTGGACCCCGTTCGGCACGGGTCCGTCCGAGCGTTTCGTCAAATCCGCGAGCACCTTCATTCTGGCGGCGACGGCGGCGGCGCTGCTGCCGGAACGCACGCGTACGTCGAACCTCTATCTGCTGCCGATCGGCGTTGCGGCGGGCGCGATCGCGATCGTTCTGCTGGTCGCCATCTCGAAATCGCCGTCGTTGCGATCGGGAGATCCGGAAGTTTCTCTCGTGGCGCGCGCCGCCTTCGGCCTCGCCCTGCTCGTCTGGCCGGCGCTCGGCGCGCTGATCGTGCGCGACAAGGCGAAATGGGCGATCGGACTGGCGGTGGTCGTCGTGATCGCCGAGTTGTTCGCCGCGGTGCCGCTGGCCCTGGCGGCGACCGCGCTCGGCGCGCTCGTCTTTGCAGCCGCCATGGCCGACAAGCAGACGACCGCGCGATGGCTTGCGATCGCGGGCGCCGCCCTGTTCCTGATTGCGCCCGTCGTCGCGCTTGTCCTCTACGCCGCCGTTCGCATGACCCCGGCCAGCCCGATCCTGCCGGCGCTGGTCTGGGGCTCCTATATCGTGCACGACGGCTTCTACGCCCTGGTCGGCCATGGCTTCGATGCGGCGCGGCTCGGGGTCGCGATGGGCTACCTGCCGCCGGCCACTCCCCGCTCGCTGCTGTTCGAGGCCTGGTTCGAACTCGGGCTCGTCGGCGTGGCGACGGCGGCCGTCCTGTGGGCGCAGATCGTGCGGCGCGCCGGCCGGTCCGGGCCGACGCTCGCGCCCTTCCTGATTTCAGGCCTCACGTCCGCCTATGTCATGAGCGCCTTCGGGCTCGGCGTCGCGCCAGTGTGGTGGGTCACCCTGCTCGCGCTGTCGGGCTTCGCTTTCGCGCTGTTGCAGCACGGCCACGCGCGCGTTCAGCGACCGGACGTCGCCAAGATCGCATCGGGCGCGTTCCGGAGCTAGCGCGCGCGTTTGCCGCGCGCCTTGGCTGGCGGCCGTTCTTCGGGCGGAGGCTCTGGCGGCAGCACATGCGCCGCAATTGCGGACATGCGGGCGTGGGTCGCGACCAGCGCGCAATAGCCGTGCTCGGATTCGCGCGCGTAATTCCGGCAGAGCTCCTCGCGCCGCGACGAAAAAGCGGCCTGCTCGTGCGCAATCCGCGTGACCATCGCGCGATCCTTGCCCGCAACGCGCAGCCATTCCTTGAACTGGTCGCGCACGCCTTGCTCGGCGCGCCGGCGTTCCTGTTCGATTTCCTTGGCGCGCTTGGGGCCGATCTCGCTCGCCGGCTGGCCCCAGAGCCCGGCCGGATCGACGCGGCAATCGGCCGCCTTGAGCTCGCAGGCGCCGCCCTCGCGCACGGCCAGAACCGCGCCGTCCAGAATGTCGATCGAGAACGGACAGGCCGGCAGATCGAGTTTGTAGCGCGTGACGCCGTTCGGCTTGTCCGCGGGCGCGAGCGCGATCGGCGACGAAGAAAGATCGACCTCGCAACGCTCTCCCACCCGCGAAATCTGGTCGCCGGCGAGTTTCAGCCGACTGACTTGCAGGTCCTTGCCGTTCCGCGAGAATTCCATGACGCCCAAGCGGCCGTTGAGGGTCAGCGTTCGGCCGAGGACCGCTTCGTCCGGGGGCACGCGCGGCGCGGCCGGCGGCTTGTGAACGGCCTTCTTCTGAGGCCCGCCGGGCGGCGGCGGCGCGACGCTTCCAGCCGGCGCGGGCGTGAACGCGCCGGGCAGCTGGAGCTGCGCATGAGCCATGTCGGCGACCATGGCCGCGCCAATTGTGGCCAACGCCAGGCCGACATTCGTAATGCCTTGAAATTTTTGAAGCATCAAACTGCAACTGCGCTTGTCGAATGACGCCAAGCGAGCACAAATCGCCTGTCGCCGCAAGCTGGCGGTCGCTTGACCGTGCTTGTCGGCGGGCTCTACATGCCGGGCGAGGCGACAGACAACAACCGAGGAGCGCGCGGGAACGATGGCGACGGACGATCAGGCGAAGAAGAGCCACGCGGCGAAGTCGGGCTTCGTGTGGGACGACCCGTTCCTGTTGAGCGACCAGCTGACCGAAGACGAGCGGATGATCCGCGACACCGCGCACGCCTATGCGCAGGACAAACTGCTGCCGCGTGTGATCGAAGCCTATCTGAACGAAAAGACCGACCCCGCGATCTTCCGCGAAATGGGCGAACTCGGCCTGCTCGGCGTCACCGTCCCCGAGGAATACGGCGGCGTCGGCGCGAGCTACGTGTCCTACGGGCTCGTCGCGCGCGAGGTGGAGGCGGTGGATTCCGGCTACCGCTCGATGATGTCGGTGCAATCCTCGCTGGTCATGTACCCGATCTACGCCTACGGCTCCGAGGAGCAGCGCAAGAAGTACCTGCCGAAACTCGCTTCCGGCGAATTCATTGGCTGCTTCGGTCTGACCGAGCCGGACGCGGGCTCCGATCCCGCGGGCATGAAGACGCGCGCGGAAAAGGTTGCCGACGGCTATCGCCTGATCGGCTCGAAAATGTGGATATCCAACGCGCCGATCGCCGACGTCTTCGTCGTCTGGGCGAAGTCGGAAGCCCATGGCGGAGAAATCAGGGGCTTCGTGCTGGAAAAGGGCATGAAAGGATTGTCCGCGCCGAAGATCGGCGGCAAACTCTCGCTGCGCGCCTCGATCACCGGCGAGATCGTGATGGACGGCGTGGTGGTTCCCGAAAGCGCGCTGTTGCCGAACGTGTCGGGCCTGAAGGGCCCGTTCGGCTGCCTCAACCGCGCGCGCTACGGCATCTCATGGGGCGCGATGGGGGCGGCGGAAGATTGCTGGCGGCGCGCGCGCCAGTACACGCTCGACCGCAAGCAGTTCAAGCGGCCGCTCGCCGCCACGCAGCTCGTGCAGAAGAAACTCGCCGACATGCAGACGGAGATCGCGCTCGGCCTGCAGGCTTCGCTGCGCGTCGGCAGATTGATGGACGAGCACCGCGAGGCGCCGGAGATGATCTCGATCGTCAAGCGCAACAATTGCGGCAAGGCGCTCGACATCGCGCGTCAGGCGCGCGACATGCACGGCGGCAACGGCATCCAGGTCGAATATCACGTGATGCGCCACGCGCAGAATCTCGAGACCGTGAACACATATGAGGGCACGCACGACGTGCATGCGCTGATTCTGGGTCGCGCGATCACCGGGTTGCAGGCGTTTTTCTGAGAACGTGCGAACGTCATCCCGGCCCGGAATGAAGAGCCGGGATGACCAAGGACTTTATCCCGCCGCCTTTTTGAAGTTCGCGCCGGCCCGGTCCCAGTTCACCGTGTTCCACCAGCCCTTGAGATAATCGGCGCGGCGGTTCTGGTACTTGAGATAATAGGCGTGCTCCCAGACATCGACGCCGAGGATCGGCTTTGCGCCGAGTTCGAGCGGCGTGTCCTGATTGGCGGTGGAGATCACGTCGAGCTTCTTGTCCTTCACGACGAGCCACGCCCAGCCCGAGCCGAAGCGCGACATGCCGGCGGCGTTGACCTTGTCGCTGACGCCGGCCAAGCCGCCCATCGCGTCGATGGCGCCTTTCAGATCGCCGACGGGCGCCTTGGCGCCGCCGGGCGTCATCAGCTCCCAGAAGAACGTGTGGTTCCAGTGGCCGCCGACGTTGTTGCGCACGCCAGCGCGCACCGCTTCCGGAACCTTGGAGAGATCGGCCAGAACCGTCTCGATCGGCGTGGTCGCCAGCTCCGGCCATTTGCCGGCGAGCGCGTTGGCGTTCGCCACGTAGGCCGCGTGATGCTTGTCGTGATGGATCATCATGGTCGTCGCGTCGATATGCGGCTCGAGCGCGTCGTTCGAATAGCCGAGCGGCGGAAGCGCGAACGGCCCGGCCGGCGCTGCGCCCTGCGCGAAGGCTCGCGCCGGCGCAAAAACCGCGAGAGAGGCCGCGCCGGTCAGAAATTTCAGGCTGTCGCGTCTGTTCATGTCTCTCTCCCCTGAATCCCGCCGGCTTCATACGAGCCATGCGCAGACTGGATCATCGGGGCGGGTGTTATCGCAAATGACTTTTGCGTTATCCTGCCCGCCCCGAACAAAGCCAAAAGGCGCCCCAAGGACATGACCGAACCTCTCGCCGGCATTCGCGTTCTCGAACTCGCCCGCATTCTCGCCGGCCCGTGGGCCGGGCAATTGCTCGCCGATCTCGGCGCCGACGTCGTCAAGGTCGAGCGCGCGCGCGAGGGCGACGACACTCGGCAGTGGGGACCGCCCTTCGTGGAGAGCGAGAACGGCGAGAAGCTGGGCGCCGCCTATTTCTACGGATGCAATCGCGGCAAGCGCTGCATCGAGGCGGACTTCGACACGGAAGAAGGGCGCGCGCTGGTGCGCCGTCTCGCCGCCAACGCCGACGTCGTGATCGAGAATTTCAAGGTCGGCGGCCTGAAGAAGTTCGGGCTCGACTACGAGGGGCTGAAAAAGGTGAAGCCCGACGTGATCTATTGCTCGATCACCGGCTTCGGCCAGACCGGGCCCTATGCGCCGCGCGCGGGCTACGACTTCCTGCTGCAAGGCATGGGCGGCATCATGCACGTGACCGGCCAGCCCGACGGGCCGCCGACCAAGGTCGGCATTTCCATCGTCGACATCTTCACGGGCATGTATGCGGCCAACGCCATTCAGGCCGCGATCATTCGCCGCGAGAAGACCGGCGAGGGCGCCTATATCGACTGCGCGCTGATCGACAGCGTGACCGCCGTGCTCGGCTTCCAGGCGCTCAACTATTTCGTCGGCGGGGCCGCCGGCAAGCGCATGGGCAACGCCCATCCCAACGTGACGCCTTACGATGTCTACAAGGTCGCGGACGGCGACATCATCATCGCCACCGCCAATAACGGCCAGTTCAAGAAACTCGTGACCGCGCTCGGCGCGCCCGAGATGGCCGACGATCCGCGCTTCGCGCTGATGCCCGACCGCGCCATCAACCGCAAGGCGATGGACGAGAAGCTGAACGCGCTGACGTCCAGGTTCACGCGCGCGGAACTGCTGCCGAAGCTCGACGCGATCGGCGTGCCGGCGGGGCCGATCAACACGATCCCGGATGTCTTCGCCGATCCTCAGGTCATCCATCGCGGCATGCGGATCGATCGGCCCAATCCGAAGGCCAAGGGCGGTTCGACGCCGGGCGTGCGCTCGGCGATCATGATCGACGGCAAGCCCGCCGCCGCGCCGCGTCACGCGCCGGCGCTGGGCGAGCACACGGCGGAAGTGCTGGCGGACCCGCGCTGGGGCGGGGGCAAATGAAGCCGCAATCCAACCTCCGCACCGGCGGGCAAATCCTCGTCGATCAGCTCGCGATCCAGGGCGTCAAACACGTGTTCTGCGTGCCCGGCGAGTCCTATCTCGCCGTGCTCGACGCGCTGCATGATTCATCCGTCGAGATCACCGTGTGCCGTCAGGAGACCGGCGCGGCGTTGGCGGCCGAAGCGACCGCGCGGCTGACCGGGCGGCCCGGCGTCGCCTTCGTGACACGCGGGCCGGGCGCGACCAACGCCGCCCACGCCATCCACATCGCGGAACACGATTCGACGCCGCTCATTCTGTTCGTCGGGCAGATCGAGCGCTCGATGCGCCAGCGCGGCGCGTTTCAGGAGATGGATTTCAAGGCCTTCTTCGGCTCGACCGCGAAATGGGTGTGCGAGATCGACGATCCCGCGCGCATTCCCGAACTCGTCTCGCGCGCGTTTCACGTCGCCATGCAGGGCCGGCCCGGACCGGTCGTGATCGCGCTGCCCGAGGACATGCTGGTCGAGACCGCGCAGGCGACCGACAGCGTGCGGGTCGAACCCGCGCCGACCTGGCCCGGCCTCACGCAGATGGCGGAGTTGCAGAAGCTCTTGTGGGCGGCGAAATCGCCGATCGCCATTCTCGGCGGCTCCGGATGGAGCGCGAAAGCGGTCGACAGTTTCGTACGCTTCGCGGAACGTTTCGACCTACCGGTTGCGACATCCTTTCGACGCGCGATGCTGTTTCCGAACGGCCACAAGAACTTCGCCGGCGAGATTGGCATAGGTCCCAATCCGAAACTGCTGGCGCGCATCACGGACGCCGATCTCGTTCTGCTGGTCGGCGGCCGCATGGCGGAAATGCCGTCGCAGAGCTACACGCTGTTCGACATACCGACGCCGCGCCAGACGTTCGTGCATGTGCATTCCGACGCCAATGAACTCGGACGCGTCTATCATCCGACATTGGCGATCAACGCGACGCCGCAAGCGTTTTGCGCACAGCTCGAAAGCGTGCAGCCGCCCAATGCGCTCGCCTGGGCGCGCGCGGCGGAAACCGCGCATGCCGATTATGTCGCCTGGACGGAACAGGCGCCGCCGATCCCCGGCGCGATGCAGTTCGGGCAGGCGCTGACCCAGTTGCGCGCGAAGCTCGGCGACGATTTCATCGTCACGTCCGGCGCTGGCAATTACAACACATTCGTCGGACGCTTCCTGCGCATTCCGAAATTCGGCTCGCAACTTGCGACCACCTCCGGCTCGATGGGCTATGGCGTGCCGGCGGCGGTCGGCGCAAAGCGCGCCTTTCCGGGCAAGACCGTCGTCAGTTTCGCCGGCGACGGCTGTTTCCTGATGAACGGACAGGAATTCGCGACCGCCGTGCAATACGATCTGCCGATCGTGTTCGTCGTTGTCGACAACGGCATGTACGGCACGATCCGCATGCATCAGGAACGCGAATATCCCGGCCGCATCAGCGGCACCGTGCTGAAGAATCCGAACTTTGCGGATTACGCGCGCGCCTTCGGCGGCCATGGCGAGTTCGTGGACAAGACGGACGATTTCATGCCGGCCTTCGAGCGTTGCGTGGCGAGCGGAAAGCCGTCGATCATCCATGTGAAGATCGACCCCGACGCAATCACGCCCGCGACGACGCTGACGAAGATCCGCGAGGCGGCGCTGGCGAAGAGGTGAAGCAGCTCGCTTGCCGTCACTTCTTCACGACTGTCGCGAAAATCTTCTGCGCGACCTTCCAGGCGCCATCAGCCTTCACGAACGCCAGATAGTCGGTGAAATGGAGCGGCGGCAGCTGGCACTTCACCTTCACGAAGGCCGTGTCCGGGCCCGACTGGTCGAACGACAGAATCGCGTCGTCGCGCGCGGAGCCCTTCGACTTGGCGCTCTCGCGCTTGCGGACGTTGTCGAGCCATTGGTCGCGCGTCCAGACGACGAGTTTGCCCTCCTGCGCGAAGGTGAGTTCGCTGGTGGGATGGAAGACGGAGGCGAGCTTGTCGGCGTCGCCTTCGTAGAGGCCGTCGAAATAGGTCTGCACGGCTTGTTCGATCGCGGCCTTGTCGGTCGACATTGGTTTCCTCCCGTATTTCGTTTTCTACGTCATGGCCGGCGCAAGGCCGGCCATGACGGCAGCGTCAAACCTACGCCGCCTCTTCCAGTTTCTTCGAGACCATTTCGCGCAGCGCGAGCAGATCTTTGGCGAAGAGACGAATGCCGTCGGACAGTTTCTCGGTCGCCATCCTGTCTTCGTTGAGGAGCCAGCGGAAGGTCTTTTCGTCGAGATTCATCCGCGCCGGCGCCGCGCCGGGCGCGTCGACGGACAGCCTGCGTTCGAGCCTGCCATTGTCCTTCGACAATTCGTCGAGCAATTGCGGCGAGATGGTCAGGCGGTCGCAACCGGCCAGAGCCTCGATCTCGCCCGCGTTGCGGAAGGACGCGCCCATGACGACTGTCTTCAAACCGTGCGTCTTGTAATAGGCGTAGATCTGGCGCACCGACAGCACGCCCGGATCGGTCTCGCTCGTGTAATCCTTGCCCGTCGCCGCCTTGTACCAATCGAGGATGCGGCCGACGAAGGGCGAGATCAGATAGGCGCCGGCGTCGGCGGCCGCCGAGGCCTGCGCGAGCGAGAACAGCAGCGTGAGGTTGCAGTCGATGCCTTCCTGCTGCAAGGCGCGCGCGGCCTGTATGCCCTCCCAGGTGGATGCGAGCTTGATGAGGATGCGCTCGCGGCCGACGCCGCGCGCCTGATAATCCTCGATCAGGGCGCGCGCCTTGGCGACCATCGCCTGGGTGTCGAAGGAGAGATCGGCGTCGACTTCCGTCGACACGCGACCCGGCACAATCTTGGCGAGTTCGGCGCCGAAGTTGACCGCGAGGCGATCGGTGACGCGGCTCGAAACAGCGTGATGGCTTCTCGCCCAGACGATCGCCTCGTCGACCAGATGCTTGTATTGCGGCATGGAGGCCGCCTTGAGGATCAGGGTCGGATTGGTCGTGCAATCGGTCGCGCCGAAAGCGCGGATCGAATCCATGTCGCCGGTGTCGGCGACGACTGTGGTCATGGTCTTCAGCTGGTCGAGTTTTGACGTCATTCGGCGCTCCTGCGGGCCTCGCGGCCGTACCTTATCAGATGAACTCGCGGGCGAGACGATGCGTCAATTCGCCCATGAAATCGTGAACAAGCCGCACGCGCGCCAGATCGCGCACGTCGTCGTGGGTCACGATCCAATAGGTGCGGGTCACGCGCTTCTCCGGCATGACGCGCACGAGGTCGGGATAGCCGCGCACCGCGTAATCGTGCAGCGCGCCCACGCCTGCGCCCGCCCGAACCGCCTCGATCTGGCCCAGCATGCCCGCACATTCGAATTTCGGATTTTCGGCGAGCCCGAATTCGCCGAGGTAGTCGAGCGCGGGCGAGAAGATGAGGTCCGGCACATAGGCGACGACGCGGACGCCCTGAAGGTCGCCCTTCGCCAGTTCCGGGCGCTCCTTCAGGAAGCTTCTGGATGCATACAGGCTCAACGAATAGTCGGTCAGCTTCTTGACTGTGAGCCGGCCCTCGACCGGCCGATCGATGGTCACGGCGATATCGGCCTCGCGCTTGGCGAGGGAGAAAGCGCGCGGCAGCGGCACGAGCTGGACGTTGAGGCCGGGATGTTCGTCCATCAGCGCGGAGAGATGGCGCGCCAGCACGAAGGTGCCGAAGCCGTCGGGCGCGCCGACGCGCACGTTGCCGGATACGGCGACGTCCGCGCCGGAGATCGCCGCCTGCGCGCGCAGCATCTCGGTTTCGATCTTTTCGGCGCTCGCGAGAAAAAGTTCGCCGGTCGCAGTCAAGGCGCAGCCGTTGGTGCGCCGCTCGATCAGTTTCACGCCCAGAGCGCTCTCCAGAGTTGCGATTCTGCGGCTCACCGTCGCATGATCGAGACCGAGCTTGCGGGCCGCGCCGAGCATCTGTCCAGTACGGGCGACAGCGAGGAAGATGCGGGCGTTGTCCCAGTCGAGCATAGAGAAAATCTGCACAGCGGTTGCGCGATATCGCCGATTGATATGCGAAAAATCGTGAACGATAAAGACCGCCGCAAGAGGAGAGGACCATGGCCAAGGAATTGACCCATTTCATCGGCGGCAAGCACGTCAAGGGGACGTCGGGCCGTTTCACCGACGCCTATCAGCCGATGACCGGCGAGGTGATTTCGCGCGTTCCGCTGGCTTCCCGCGCGGAAGTGCGCGCGGCGGTCGAAAACGCGCTCGCCGCGCAGCCGGCCTGGGGCGCGACCAATCCGCAGCGCCGCGCCCGCGTGCTGATGAAGTTCCTCGAACTCGTGGCGCGCGACATGGAGCCGCTCGCTGAGCTGCTCGCCCGCGAACACGGCAAGACGATCCCGGATGCGAAGGGCGACATCCAGCGCGGCGTGGAGGTAATCGAATTCGCCTGCGGCGTCCCGCACCTGATGAAGGGCGAATTCACCGACAGCGCCGGCCCCGGAATCGACATCTATTCGATGCGCCAGCCGCTCGGCGTGGTGGCCGGCATCACGCCGTTCAACTTCCCGGCCATGATCCCGATGTGGAAGTTCGGCCCCGCCATCGCCTGCGGCAACGCCTTCATCCTCAAGCCGTCCGAGCGCGACGTCGGCGTACCGCTGCGCCTCGCCGAACTGATGCTCGAGGCGGGTCTGCCGGCCGGCATTCTCAACGTCGTCAACGGCGACAAGGAGGCCGTCGACGCCATTCTCGAAGACCGCGACGTCAAGGCGGTCGGCTTCGTCGGCTCCACGCCGATCGCCGAATACGTCTACACAAAGGGCTGCGCGCACGGGAAACGCGTGCAGTGCTTCGGCGGCGCGAAGAACCACATGGTCATCATGCCCGACGCCGACCTCGACCAGGCGGCCGACGCGCTGATCGGCGCGGGCTACGGCTCGGCCGGCGAGCGCTGCATGGCGATCTCGGCCGCCGTGCCAGTCGGCAAGGGCACGGCCGACGCGCTGATGGAGCGGCTCATCCCGCGCGTCGAATCGCTGAAGGTCGGACCTTCGACGGATCTGTCCGCCGACTACGGTCCGCTGGTGACGGCGGAAGCCCTCGCGCGCGTGAAGAACTATGTCGACATCGGCGTGAAGGAAGGCGCCAAGCTCGTCGTCGACGGCCGCAACTTCAAGATGCAGGGCTACGAGAACGGCTTTTACATGGGCGGCTGCCTGTTCGACGACGTCACCAAGGACATGCGCATCTACAAGGAAGAGATTTTCGGACCCGTGCTGTCCGTGCTGCGCGCGCAGAGCTACGAAGAGGCGCTCGGACTCGTCAACGATCACGAATACGGCAACGGCGTCGCGATTTTCACCCGCGACGGCGATACGGCGCGCGATTTCACGGCGCGTTGCCAGATCGGCATGGTCGGCGTGAACGTGCCGATCCCCGTGCCGATCGCCTATTACACGTTCGGCGGCTGGAAGCGCTCGGGCTTCGGCGACCTCAACCAGCACGGCCCGGATTCGATCCGCTTCTACACCAAGACGAAGACCGTCACTTCGCGCTGGCCGTCGGGCGTGAAGGACGGGGCGAGCTTCGTCATCCCGACCATGAGCTGACGCGGCCTCCACAAGCCGCCCGCCCGATGCGATCATGACCGACCGCATCGGAGCGCAGATGGCCGGGCCAAGACAGCATATCCGTCGCAGAAGCGCGGCCGCATGACAGCGGCCGCGCCTTCGCGCTTGCGCGTCGTCGCGCCGGTCGGCTTCGCTCAGCTCGTCGGCTACGGCGGCACCTATTATCTGCCGGCGATTCTCGCCGCGCCGATCGGGCGCGACCTCGGCCTGGCGCCGAGCTGGACGTTCGCCGGCCTGTCGGCGGCGCTGGTGGTTTCCAGTTTCATCGGGCCCGCGGTCGGACGTTTCGTCGACAACGGAGGCGCCCGTCAGGCGCTGGTCGCCGCCAATATCGCGTTTGCGGCCGGCCTCGCTCTCCTCGGCTCGGCGCACGGGCCGCTCGCCATGGCCGCCGCGTGGCTGATCATGGGGCTGGGCATGGGGCTCGGCTATTACGAGACCGCCTTCGCGGCGCTGACGCGCCTCTATGGAACCTCGGCGCGCAATTCGATTTCCGGCGTCACGCTGATCGCGGGCTTCACGAGCACGGTGTCGTGGCCGCTGATGGCCTGGCTCGAGGCGCATTTCGGCTGGCGCGGCGTCTGCTTCTTCTGGGTCGCCGCCAATCTCCTCGTCGCGCTGCCGCTCAATCTCACGTTGCCTGCGCCTGGCCCCCTGCCCGAGCGTTCCGCGACGCCGCATGGCGCGGAGGAGCGGGCGTCAGCGCTTTCGCCGGCCGCCGAACGGCGCGCGATGATCGCGGTCGGGCTGATGTTTACGGCGACCGCCATCGTCAGCTCCGGCCTGTCGGCGCTGATGCCGCGCCTGCTCGTGCAGTTCGGCGCGTCGCAGACCGCCGCAATTGCGGCCTCCGCGCTGATTGGCCCGGCGCAGGTCGCCGGCCGCCTCGCCGAGATGGGCTGGCTGAGCCGCTATAATCCGCTTCTGTCGGCGCGGCTCGCGACCTTGTTTCTGCCGATCGGCGCCGGAGCCATGCTGATCGGCGGTCCGGCGCTCGCCTATCCGTTCACGGCGCTCTACGGCGTCGGCAACGGAATTCTGACGATCGCGCGCGGCGCGCTGCCGCTCGCACTGTTCGGCCCGGCCGGCTACGGCCGGCGCATCGGAATCTTGTCGGCGCCGGCGCGCATCGCGGCGGCGATCGCGCCTGTCGCGCTCGGATTGTTGTTCGACGCGCTGGGCGCGATGGGGCTCATCGCGATGGCGGCGTTGAATCTCGTGGGGTTCGCCGCGCTGTTCCTCGCACCCGCTGCGCGACGAACCTGAAGCCTTCGCGTCAGCCCCTGCCCGCGACCGTGTGATAAAGCCACAGCACGACGACCGAACCGACGACCGCGACGATCAGGCTGTAGATGTTGAGGCCGGTGACGCCGGCTGCGCCGAAGAAATTGAAAATGAATCCGCCGACGACAGCGCCGATCACGCCGAGCGCGACATCGAGCAAGAAACCCTGCCCGCTCTTGTTGACGATCTTCGAGCCGACAAAGCCGGCGATGAGTCCGAGAATGATCCAGGCGACGACTGACATGGGACTTCTCCAACAGGACCTTCGCCAAACGCGTCGGCCGCGCGGATGTTCCAGAAGCTTTTCGTAAAAGGCAAGTGACGCAGGTCTTGCGCATGTCGCGGAGCGGCACGACATTGACCGCATTCGTCGCGGCCCGCCGCATCGAATTGTTTGGGGGATTGGCTATCGTCGGCGGCTCGCGGTCGACCGCGCCCGCCAGACCAAGGGAGAGCAATATGGGTTTCTTCGACGACGCAGTGCAGGACGCGGTTCCCGGCGGCAGCCTGGCCAAGCCCATCATGATCGCCATCGGCGCGCTGCTGCTCAAGAACATGCTGACCAAGAAGTCCGAACCGGAGCCCGCTCCTGCGCCGGCGCCCTCCCCGTCCCTGCCGCCGCTCGGCGGCGACGGCGGCGGCCTGCTTGGCGGCCTCGGCGATCTCGTCTCGAAATTCGAGCGCGCGGGTCAGGGCGGAACGATCGGCTCCTGGATCGGCTCGGGACCCAACCAGCCGATCAATCCGGGCCAGCTCGGGTCGACGCTGGGCCAGACGACGATCAGCGATCTCGCTCGTCAGGCGGGCGTCAGCGAACAGGATCTCTTGAACGGCCTCGCGCAGGCGCTGCCCGGCGTGATCGACAAGCTGACGCCGCAAGGTCGTCTGCCGACGCCGGCGGAACTCAGCGGCCGCTGAGGCCCAGGTCAATCATCAAACTGGAAGGCGCGGCCTGGTCGAAAGATCAGGCCGCTTTCGCGACTGCAGACGGCGCGAGAAGTCCGGCAGCCGCCATAATCAGCGCCTTGGTGTAGTCCTTCGCGACTCCGGGGGAGCGGCGGAAGCGCGCAACGATCACTTCCGCGATTTCGTCGATCACCGCCTCGTCGCCCTCCGCGACTGCCCCCGCCGCGACGCCGGCCTTGTCCGCGAGTTGAAGCAGTTCGCGACGGCTGGCCGCCGCGCCGTGCGGGAGGTTGGAGAGGGCGCATCGCCACATGCGCCAGTGCAGTTCCGCCAGCGTGCGCGTCGCATCCGATTCGCGCGTCTCGCCAGCCCAGAACGCAACGAGTCGATCGCGGACAAGCGGTTCCGCCCAAACGAGAATTTCAGTCGACAAATGAGAATTGCCGCGGCGCACTGGAGCCCCGATTGAACGCAATCAGCGAGTTACGAATGAGTGTGTCTTAGCACACACTTGCCTATTTCTGCCGCGGGGGCAGAAAATAATTTTTGAGGAAGCGCGTTCGCCCGGCCAAAAAGAAAGGCCGTCGCGCGCGGCGACGGCCTCTGGATTCCGACAGGAACCGAAATTATTCGGCGGCGATGCGCAGCATCGGAGCCGCGTCGCGAACCTTCTCGTCGACGTGCGGCTCGAACTTCACGAAGTTCTCGCGGAACATCGCCACGAGCTTCTTGGCCGTCTCGACGAAGTCGGCCTTCGAATGCCAGGTCTTGATCGGATCGAGAATGTGCGGCTCCACGCCCGGCACCGAGGTCGGCACAGCCAGGCCGAAATAGGGATCGGTGCGGAAGTGCTCCTTCGACAGCGAACCGTCGAGCGCGGCGCGCAGCAGGCGGCGCGTCACGCGGATCGGCATGCGGCGGCCCGTGCCATACTTGCCGCCGGTCCAGCCGGTATTGACCAGCCAGCAGTCGACGTGGTGATGCGCAATCAGATCGCGCAGCAGATTGCCGTAGACCGAGGGATGGCGCGGCATGAACGGCGCGCCGAAGCAGGTCGAGAAGGTCGCCTGCGGCTCGGTGACGCCCTTTTCGGTGCCGGCGACCTTTGCGGTGTAGCCCGACAGGAAGTGGTACATGGCCTGGCTCGGGTCGAGCTTGGCGATCGGCGGCAGAACGCCGAAGGCGTCGCAGGTCAGCATCACGATATTCTTGGGGTGATGCGCGCGGCCGGTCGACGAGGCGTTGGGAATGAAGTCGAGCGGATAGGCGATGCGGGTGTTCTCCGTCTTCGAATCATCGTCGAAGTCCGGAACGCGGGTGACCGGATCGAGAACCACGTTCTCCATCACAGTGCCGAAGCGCTTGGTGGTCGCGAAGATTTCCGGCTCCGCCTCCTCCGACAGCTTGATCGCCTTGGCGTAGCAGCCGCCTTCGAAGTTGAACACGCCGTCCTTCGACCAGCCGTGCTCGTCGTCGCCGAGCAGCGTGCGCTCGGGATCGGCCGACAGCGTCGTCTTGCCGGTGCCCGACAGACCGAAGAACACGGCCGTGTCGCTCTTGTCGCCGACGTTGGCCGAGCAGTGCATCGGCATGACGTTGTGGGCCGGCAGGACGTAGTTGAGATACGTGAAGACCGACTTCTTCATCTCGCCGGCGTAGCTGGTGCCGCCGATGAGAACGATCTTGCGCGAGAAGTCGATGGCGATGACCGTCTCGGTGCGGCAGCCGTGGCGCTTGGGGTCGGCGCGGAAGGACGGCAGGTCGACGATGGTCAGCTCGGGAACGAACGACGCGAGTTCGCTGCGATCCGGACGAATCAGCATCGTGCGGATGAACAGCGAGTGCCAGGCGTATTCCGTAAAGACGCGCGTCTTGACGCGGAAGGAAAGGTCGGCGCCGCCGTAGAGGTCCTGCGCGAAAAGCTCCTTGCCCTTGGCGTGCTCGAGGAAGTCGGCGAGCAGAAGGTCGAAATTCTCCTTCGTCATCTTGCCGTTGTTGTCCCACCAGACGGTGTCATGGGTGAGATTGTCGCCGACGACGAACTTGTCCTTGGGCGAACGGCCGGTGTGCTGCCCGGTCTCGGCGACAATCGCGCCGCCGCGCGCCAGGATCGCCTCGTTACGCTGCATCGATTCTTCGTAGAGGAAGGGCGCCTCGAAGTTGTAGGCGACCTGCGTGAGATCCTTGAAGCCGAATTTGTCCGCGCCATAAGCGGGATTGAAATCGCCCAGATGTTTCATGCGTTTCTCCCGATCGGTCGGGGCGGCGAATTTCATGCGCGGCCCGGACGACATCGTGTCACAATCGTGAAAGTGGCGCGACGTTTAGTCCTCGCGCGTGAATAGAGCAAGCGGTCCGAAAGGCAATTGCCCCGATAATATCAACAGGCCGTTACGAATCGCCCTCGTTTCGAGCGCTTGCGGCCCGCGCGAGCGCGGCTAATTTCACTAGTATCTCACGCAGGCCCTCCGCCGTCGTCGCGCGCTCGGGAAAAGCGATTCGCGCGGTGCGGTCGCCAGCGGACAGATCGAGCCCCTCGGGATCGAGGCCCGTGGCATGCCAGCGCCCGTCGGCCTGACCGTCCAGTCTTGCGGCGTAGAGTCGCAGCGCTTCGGCGTGATCGGCGTTGAGATGGCCGATCGCGCCCGCCTCCGCGGCGATCAGATCTTCGGCGCCGGCGAGGTCGGTCAGGATCGCAGGCGGCTCGAAGTCCGCCGCGCGCGCAAAACCGCCGTTGAGATGAAAGCCGGTCGGCCGCATGCGCCAGAACGAGAAATCGGCGAAGTCGGCGTAGAGCTGCGACTTGGGATGCCGCGCGAGAAATCGCGCACGGAGCGCGGGGTCCGGGTCGCGCGCCAGATCGCCGGAAACGGTGAGGCGCGGATGGGCGAGGGGATCGCCCTTGCCGGTCTGCGCCAGCAGGATCGAGGCCTGCCGACTCGCTTCCAGATTGCGCGTGTGGACGGCGAGCTTCGACATGAGAAGGATCGGCGCGCCGTCGTGGGCGGTCGCGACGTTGACGAGGGTCGCGAAGGGACGGCCCGCCTCGTCGAGCGTCGCCAGCGCGCCCGCGCGGATTGCGCGCAGCAGCCGCTTGGCCTCGCCGACGGCGTCGAAAGCGGGCTGAGGCGCCGGGTTTTGGGCTTGATCGGAAGGCAAGGGCTCGATTTCCCGCGCAATTGCACCTATAGCATCATGGACTTGTCGCATTTTGGCCTGAAATGGCCAAGACATTCCGGCCGCGCGCCGCAACAAGACGCCATTCAGGCCGCATTCACACGGCGCTCTGCAATTTGGGGCGCAAGACCGCGGGTCCGCCGACCGTTTGGGCGCGCCCCGCAGACCGAGGACCGCACGCTTCATGCCGACCATCGCTCTCGTCGACGACGATCGCAACATCCTGACGTCCGTATCCATCGCGCTGGAAGGCGAAGGATACAGGGTCCAGACCTACACGGACGGCGCCTCGGCGCTCGACGGGCTGCGCACCAATCCGCCGGATCTCGCGATTTTCGACATCAAGATGCCCCGCATGGACGGAATGGAATTGCTGCGCCGGCTGCGCCAGAAGTCCGACCTGCCGGTCATCTTCCTCACCTCGAAGGACGAGGAAATCGACGAGTTGTTCGGGCTCAAGATGGGCGCCGACGATTTCATCCGCAAACCGTTCTCGCAGCGCCTGCTGGTCGAGCGCGTGAAAGCGATCCTGCGTCGCGCCAATCCCAAAGAGGCGGCCGCGCAGAAAGAGAACGAGGTCAAGTTGCTCGAGCGCGGCGCGCTGCGCATGGACCCGGAACGTCACACCTGCACGTGGAACGGCCAGCCGGTGACGCTGACCGTCACGGAGTTTCTGATCCTGCAGGCGCTCGCCACACGGCCGGGCGTCGTCAAGAGCCGCAACGCGTTGATGGACGCAGCCTACGACGATCAGGTCTATGTCGACGACCGCACGATCGACAGCCACATCAAGCGCCTGCGCAAGAAGTTCAAGGCGGTCGACGACGATTTCGAGATGATCGAAACGCTGTACGGCGTCGGCTACCGATTCAAGGAAGCCTGATCAGCGCAGGCGCGCCGGTCCGCACGACCGCGTGCGGGCCCGGCACTATCCAGTGAGGCGAATGAGCGTCGAGGCGCATCCCGAGCATAGCGTCCGGCCGCTGTGGCGGCGGAAGTGGCTCGTGCGTCTGCGCCAGTTCTGGCGCGCGGCCATCGCGCGTTTCTCGTCGTCGCTGACCCGACGCATCATCGTCCTCAATCTCGGCGGCCTGTTCGCGCTGCTGATCGCCTTCCTCTATCTCAACCAGTTCCGCGCGGGCCTGATCGACGCGCGCCTGCAGAGCCTGCAGATCCAGGGCGAGATCATCGCGGCGGCGATCGCCTCGTCGGCGACGGTGGAGACCGATTCCATCGCCGTCGATCCGGAGAAGTTGCTGCAGCTCGCGCCCGGCCAGAGCTACGGCCCCTCGGACGAAGCCTCGCCGAGCCTCGAATTCTCGATCAATCCCGATCGCATCGGCCCCCTGCTCCACCGTCTGGTGTCGCCGACGCGCACGCGCGCGCGCGTTTACGACCGCGACGGCTATATGCTCCTGGACTCGCGGTCGCTCACCAGCCGCTCGCTCATCCTGCCGTCGGAACTGCCGCCTGTCGGCAGTGGCGCGCCGAGCTTCTGGGAGCGTTTGTGGTCGGTCGCCAAGCGCCATCTCGAATTCAGCGGCGGGCCGGCCGGGCTCGAGATCTCGACCAGCGACGGCCGCACCTATCCGGAGGTCGCGCGCGCCCTCTCCGGCGCGACGGATTCGATCGTGCGCGTCAACGAGCGCGGCGAGACCATCGTGTCGGTGGCGGTGCCCATCCAGCGTTTCCGCGCCGTCCGCGGCGCGCTGTTGCTGTCGACGCAGGGCGGCGACATCGACAAGATCATCGCCTCGGAGCGCTGGGCGATCGTGCGCATCTTCGCGGTGTCGGCGAGCGTCATGCTGCTCCTGTCGCTATTCTTCGCCGGCACGATCGCCGAGCCGATCCGCAAGCTGGCGGAAGCCGCCGAGCGCGTGCGGCGCGGCAGCAAGTCGCGTCACGAGATTCCGGATTTCTCGGATCGCTCGGACGAAATCGGCCACCTCTCGGGCGCGCTGCGCGACATGACCGGCGCGCTCTATACGCGCATCGAAGCGATCGAAAGCTTCGCCGCCGATGTGGCGCATGAGCTGAAAAATCCGCTGACCTCGCTGCGCAGCGCCGTCGAAACGCTGCCGATCGCGCGGACGGATTCGGCGCGCGGCCGGCTGCTGGAGGTGATCCAGCACGACGTGCGCCGCCTCGACCGTCTGATCAGCGACATTTCCGACGCCTCGCGCCTCGACGCCGAACTCGCGCGCGTGGACATGAAAGAGGTGGACCTGTCGGAAGTGCTCAAGGCGGTGGTCGGCGTGGCGCAAGGCGTCGACCGGGGAGACGGCGTCGTCGTCACCCTCGATCTCGGCGCGACGCCGCCCCTCGAAGCCGGCCGCAAGCCATGGCGGATCATGGGCCACGATTCGCGCCTCGGGCAGGTCTTCAACAATCTCGTCGACAATGCGCGATCGTTCTCCGAGCCGGGCGGTTCGGTTCGCGTCAGCCTGCGGTCGGCGCGCGGCGCGGCGGCCAACGGCGGCGCACGCGACGGCTACGAGGCGATCGTCGACGACGATGGGCCCGGCATTCCCGCCCACGCCGTCGAGCGCATCTTCGAACGCTTCTACACGGATCGCCCAAATCAGGGATTCGGTCAGAATTCCGGGCTCGGCCTGTCGATCTCGCGTCAGATCGTGGAAGCCCACAACGGGCGCATCCGCGCGATGAACAGGCCAAACCCCGACGACCCCGACCATCCGCTGGGCGCGCGGTTCGTCGTCTGGCTGCCCGCCGCGCCATGACCGATCAAGCCGCGCCCGCGCTTTCGACCGTGCACGGCGTCGCCGTCGCCGTCCGCGACGCGGGCTTGCTGCTGCGCGGCCGGTCGGCCGCCGGAAAGAGCCGGCTGGCGGAAGACATAGCCGCGCAGGCGCAATTGCGCGGCTGGTTCGGCCGGTTGATCGCCGACGACCGCGTCGCGCTCGCCGAACGCGGCGGCCGCGTGCTCCTTGCGCCGCATCCAGCGATCGAGGGGCAGGTGGAGCGCCGCGGGCAAGGCATCTTCACGGTGGATCACGAGCGCGCGGCGGTCTTGCGCCTGGTCGTCGATCTGGTCGACCGTAACGCCGCCGGCGACCATCCGCCGCGCCTGCCCGATGCGGACGAGCAGACGACGGTCGTGGCCGGCGTGCGCGTGCCCCGATTGTTTCTCGCGATCGGGGAGCCCGGAGCGGCGCAGGCCGTCCTGGAACGAATCGACCAATTGGGCGCCTAAATTGACGGCTCGCATGCGCATTTTGCTTGCCAAGCGCGTCGCGACGAACAAAATGGCCGCCCGCTGCACGGCTGGGGGAGCCGGACCGCGCGAGGGAATAATTAACCAATTCCGGCAAGCCTGCGGACCGAGGTCGCGCAACCGGCCCCGGCAGCGTCGAGAGAGCGGTTACATCAGATGATCGGCATGGTCCTCGTGACCCATGGATGCCTGGCTACCGAATTCCGCGCCGCGCTCGAGCATGTCGTCGGCCCGCAGAAGCAATTGGCCACCATCACGATCGGTCCGGAAGACGACATGGAGCAGCGCCGCCGCGACATCATGGAGGCGGTGAACGCCGTCGAGTCGGGCCAGGGCGTCGTGCTGCTGACCGACATGTTCGGCGGCACGCCCTCCAATCTGGCGATTTCGGTGATGAACGGCGCGAAGGTCGAGGTGGTGGCGGGCATCAACCTGCCCATGTTGATCAAACTTGCGTCGGTGCGCGACCACAGCAGCCTGGAAGCCGCGGCGTCCCAGGCGCAGGACGCGGGTCGAAAATACATCCAGATCGCCAGTCGGGTTCTGAGCGGAAAATGAGTATGGACGGAACCGGCCAAAACGACGATTGCTTCGGCTCGGCGCCTGCGCCCGAAGGCGCGATCGTGCGCGACCTACCGATCATCAACAAAAAGGGTCTGCACGCCCGCGCGACTGCGAAATTCGTGCAATGCGTCGAGAATTTCGACTGCGACGTCACCGTGTCGCGCTGCGGCGAAACGGTCGGCGGCACGTCGATCATGGGCATTCTGACGCTCGGCGCCGGCATCGGCACCACGATCACGGTCGCGGCCAAGGGGCCGCAAGCCGATCGCGCGATCGAAGCGATCACGGCGCTCGTCGCCAACCGGTTCGGCGAAGACGAATGACGGCCGCAGCGCGGCGTTCGTCTCAGGCGACGCGGCGCTCGGTCGGGATCTGGGCCGCGGCCGCGATCGTCGGCAAATCGCCGCAAATCGGCGCGGGCCGGCCGAACAGATAGCCCTGCATCAACCTGACGCCGGCGGCGCGCAAAGTCTGTCGCTGCTCGTAGGTTTCGACGCCCTGCGCCGTCACTTCGATATCGAAGGCGCGCGCAATCTCGACCGTCGCGGCGATGATGGCGGCCGAGCGCGGATCGCGCGGCGCGTCCATGACGAACGAGCGGTCGATCTTGAGCCTGTCGAACGGGAAGCGCGTCAGATAGCTCATCGACGAGAAGCCCGTCCCGAAATCGTCGAGCGCAATCGAAACGCCGCGGTCGCGCAGCCGATGCAGGATCGTCAGGGAGTCGCCCTTGTCCTGCAGCAGAACGGATTCGGTGATCTCGATTTCGAGACGGTGCGCCGCGAGGCCCGCGCTGTTGAGCGCATCGAGCGCGATGGCGGTGAAATCGTCTCCGGCGAGTTGCAGCGGCGAGACATTGACTGCAACCCCGACATGCTCCGGCCAATTGGCGGCGTCCGCGCAGGCGCGACGCAAGACCCATTTGCCGAGATCGCCGATGAGGCGCGTCTCTTCCGCGAGCTTGATGAAGCACAGGGGCGAAATGGGGCCGCGCTGCGGATGGTTCCAACGCAACAGGGCTTCCATTTGCCTGATTTGCAGCGTGTCGGCGTCAACGACCGGCTGGTAGGCGATGACCAGTTCATCGTTGGCGATGGCCGCGGCCAGATCGGCGGCCAGCTCGCGCTGCATCATCGCCTCCAGCTCCATCTGCGGCTCGAACAACCGGCAGACGCCAGCGCCCGTGGCCTTGGCGGCGTACAAGGCGAGATCGGCCCGGCGCATCATATCGTCCGGCGACAATTCCGGCTCGGCGACGATCGCGACGCCGGCGCAGGCGTCGATTTCCACCGAATGGCCCTGAAAGACGTAGGCGACGGCCAGAGCCTGAGCGATCCGTTGCGCGAACTGCAGGCACGCGGCTTCGTCGACCTCGGAGACACCGAAGGCCAGGGCGAACTCGTCGCCGCCGAGCCGCGCGACTACGCGGGCGTCCGGCGCTTCCCGAAGAATTCGCGCAGCGCATTCGCGAAGCACCGCGTCGCCGGCCGCATGGCCGCGCGTGTCGTTGACCGGCTTGAAATCGTCGAGATCGATCAGCGCGACGACGACCGCGGCGCAGGTCGATCCGATTTCGCGCCGAAGGCTCGAGAGCGTCTCCATAAACAAGGCGCGGTTTGCGAGGCCGGTCAGTTCGTCATGCAACGCCATATGCGCGATGCGACGACCGGCCTGCTCGCGTTCGGTGATGTCCTCGTGCGTGACGACCAGACCGCCGTCGGCGCACACGGAATGATTGACGAGGATCGATCGGCCGTCGGTCAGATGGTCGACACGCCGATCGTTGAAGCGGCGGCTCATCGCATCCTTGATGTAGGATTGCGGCGCGTGTCCCGCGTAGACGCCGCGGGCGGCGCGCAACTCCAGAATTTCGCGCGCGTTCATGCCGGGATAAATCTGTCCGGTCGCAAGGCCGTACATCGCGGCGTACTTCTCGTTGGATATGACGACGCGTCCGCTCCTGTCGAACACCACGAGCCCCTGCGACATGCTGCCGAGCGCGGCGGCGAAGCGATCATTGGACAATGCAAGCGCTCGCGATTGCGCGTGCAGCGCAGCTTCCTTGTCGGCAAGGCGCCGGAACTGGACGGCGAGCGAACGCATGAGCATGCCGGCGGCGATCGCGACAAGAAGGACAGCGAACGCGCTCGCGCCCGCCTGCACGCGCCAGTGCGCGAGGGCCGTCTCGGTCTTCACAGAAACTGTCACGACAAACTGGGAGAACGGAACGACGCGGACCGCGATGATGCGCTCCTGGTCGTCGAAAGCGCTGAACGTTCGATATTGACCGCCGCCATGCGCGACGAGATCGTACCATTGCGACTTGCGCGAAAGCTTCTGGCCGGGCGTGACGGCCGTCGATATCGGATAGCGAACCAGGACCTGCCCATCTCTCGCAAACAGGGCGTAGCTTTGGCCGGGCATGGCGGAAATCGGCGAATAACTGTTGACGAGTGCCGATGGTTTCACTGAAACGCGGATTGCGCCGAGGAACGAACCGTCCGCCGCCTCCAGGCGCTTGACCACATCCACCACCATTTCGCCGGTGGCTTCGCTGACATGCAGCGCCCCAACTCGAATTTCGGCGTCGCGCTCGGCCCTCAGGCGCTCGAATTGCGGATCATCAAAACGTCGCACCGGGGCCGGGACCCCGCGGGACGTCGCGACGGCCACGCCCTCGGCGTCGTCGATCGAAATCAGGTCGATGGAATGGCGCTTGTCGGCGGCGGCTATCAGAACGCGCTGGGTTTCCGCGCTCGTCGTCAGTCGGCGGAACGATTCCTGATCGCTGGCGGCGACAGCGCCTTCGACTTCGTTGACGGCGAAGTCGATCGCCTGCGAGGAATGCTGCACTTGCTCCGCAAGCATTCCGGCCAGTCCAACCACGCCGCGCTCCGCGTCGCCGAGCGCGTCGACGCGCCGCTTCCAGACCGCGCCGGCCACCACCCCCGCCGCCACGAGGCCGATGACGGTTACAACGCCGACAATCCGCTTGAAACTGTATTCGCCCACGCGGCGCGCCTTCCCCAATGCGATCCGGTCAGATCGTGAGAAGCTTCCGACGCATCCGTTGCCAATTCGTTGCGCGCCAATACTTGACGTTGCGAGAAGTTTTACAGAATCCGGGTGTTAGTACACCAACTATCTGGCGATGCGCCGCTCACGGGTGCAGGGCGCGGCGCCAGGCGATGAGGCCGGCTGTGGAGCCGTCGAGGCCTTCCGTCGCCACGCGACGGTCGGCCACGATCGGCGCGAGCCGGTTGCAAAGCTCCTTGCCAAGCTCAACGCCCCATTGGTCGAACGGATTGATATTCCAGATGACGGACTGCACGAAGACCTTGTGCTCATACAGCGCGACGAGGCGTCCGAGCGTGCGCGGATCGAGCCGTCGATACAAGAGCGTTGAGGACGGGCGATCGCCCGCAAAGACCTTGTGCGGCGCCAACGCGGCGACCGCTTCTTGCGAAAGACCTTGTTTACCGAGAATCGATTCGACCTCGGCCAGATCGCGTCCGCGCATCATCGCCTCGCTCTGGGCGAGGCAATTCGCCACGAGCAAGGCGTGATGGCCCGGATCGGCGGAGGTCGGCTCGGCGGCCACCAGGAAATCGATCGGCGCAATGTCCGTGCCCTGATGCAGCAACTGGAAGAAGGCGTGCTGGCCGTTGGTGCCCGGTTCGCCGAAGACGAAGGGGCCGGTCGCCATCCCGACCGGCGACCCGTCGCGCGCGACCGACTTGCCGTTCGATTCCATGTCGAGCTGCTGGAGATAGGCGGGAAACCGCGCGAGCCGCTGGTCGTAGGGGATGACGACATGCGTCGACTCTCCCCAGACGTTGCGACGCCAAACGCCGAGCAGCGCCATGAGAACGGGGATGTTGGCCTCCAGCGGCGAAGACTGGAAATGCCGGTCGACATCCTGTCCGCCGCGCAGAAACTCCTCGAACCGCGCCGCGCCGATGCCGACGACCAGCGAAAGGCCGATCGCCGACCACATGGAATAGCGCCCGCCGACCCAGTCCCAGAAACCGAATACGCGATCGGCCCTGATGCCGAACTCGGCGACCTTGTCGAGACGTGTTGAGACAGCCGCGAAGTGATCGGCGACCGCCGCCTCGCCCAAGGCGTCGGCGATGAATTTCCGCGCCGAGGCGGCGTTGGCCATGGTCTCCTGCGTGGTGAAGGTCTTGGAGGAAACGATGAAAAGCGTCGTCGCCGGCTCCAGCTCCTTCAGCGTGTCGCCGAGATCCGCGCCGTCGACGTTCGAGACGAAATGCAGCCGCAGATAGGGCGAGACGAATGGCGACAGCGCGCGCGCGGCCATCGCCGGGCCGAGATCGGAGCCGCCGATGCCGATATTGACGATGTCCGTGATCGCCTCGCCGCCCGCGCCGCGGATCTCGCCGCTGCGGATCGCCTCCGCGAAGGCGGCGATCCTTTGCCGGGTTTCCCGCACCTCCGGCATCACATCGCGGCCGTCGACCAGAACCGGCCCTCCGTCGAGATTGCGCAGCGCCATGTGCAGCGCCGGCCGATGCTCGGTGGCGTTGATCTTTTCGCCGCCGAACAGGGCCGCCCGGCGATCCTCCAGGCGCGCGGCGCGCGCCAGCGCTGTCAGCAGTTCGATCGTGCGCGCATTCGCCTTGTGCTTCGAATAGTCGAACAGCAGATCGTCGAGGCGGACGCTGAACCTTTCGAATCGCGATGGATCGCTCGTGAACAGGTCGACAGTGCGCGTCGTGGACAGTTCGGCTCGATGCGCTTCAAGCGCGGAAAGCGCCGCGCGAATCTCAGGAGTGGACATCATTTTTCCTCAATTCGAGCCGAGCGACGCCGACCCGTCGAGGACGGCGCCGCCGGTTCTGTTATTCGATTCTGAATCATCCGTGTTCAGCGACGAATAGCCATTCAATTTGATGCGTATGTGTGCACGAGTGAACGTTCGCACGGCGATTTGCGACATATCTGCAACGCTCCGAAAATAGCGCGAAATGTGGGCGACATCGCCTCATTCTTTTCCCAAGTTGGGCGTTACCTATCAGTCAACCTTGATCGCTCGATGGCCGCGTCTCGGCGCGCGACGCCGGCGGGATTCTCATCAGGGCGTAACGACGCTTATTCATATGAGGACATCGCAATGAAGAAATTACTGCTCGTAGCCACGGTATTGGCCGCTTCCTTCGCCGGCGCCCAGGCGGCGGACTTGCCGTCCCGCAAGGCGCCGCCGCCGGTCTATATGCAACCGGTCCCCGTCGCGAACTGGACGGGCTTCTACGTCGGCGCCAACCTCGGCTACGGCTGGATGGAGAAA
Organism: uncultured Rhodoblastus sp.; assembly: GCA_964634325.1. Taxonomy (GTDB): domain Bacteria; phylum Pseudomonadota; class Alphaproteobacteria; order Rhizobiales; family Beijerinckiaceae; genus JAJXWB01. The sequence goes on along the minus strand of CAZWJF010000009.1, from coordinate 69,690 downwards.
TTCAACAAAGGCGTGCTGTTTGCGCCTGGTCTCGCCGATCCGCACGGCGGCGTGGTCGGGGGCGGCCAGGTCGGGTTCAACTATCAGGTCGCTCCGTGGTTGGTCGCGGGCTTGGAGACCGACTTCCAGGGCACGAGCATCGGCGGCGGCGCCGTGGCGCGCCACACGCCCTGGTTTGGAACGGTGCGCGGCCGGTTGGGCTTTACGCCGATCAATCCGAACCTGATGATCTACGCCACGGGCGGTTTCGCCTATGGAAAGCTGAACATCGGTCCGTTTGCGAACGGCATGAGCTTTGGCCAGGTCGCAACGGGGTGGACCGCCGGCGGCGGTCTCGAATACGCGCTCTCGCCGAACTGGTCGGTCAAGGCCGAGTATCTCTTCGTGAGCCTCTCGGGCAATTATCCGACCGGACCGCTGTTCACGACGGAAAAGCAGTCGAGCAACGAGCACGTCGTCCGCGTTGGCCTCAACTATCGCTTCAACATGGGCGGACCGACCGCCGTGGTCGCGAAGTACTGAGAGACGGCACGCACGGATCGATCGATCGGAAAGGCGGCCTTTCGGGGCCGCCTTTTTCACGACCGGCTGACGCCGCGAGCCGCTTTCAAGCGCCGAGCACGAAACGGCGCAGGCGATCCGTCAGGGACGCTTCGTCCCTGAGTTCGCATTCCCAGACGACGAGCGCACGCCATCCGATGTCGGCGAGTTCGGCGAGCGTGCGAGCGTCGCGCGCGCGGTTGCGCGCAATCTTCTTCGACCAGTAGTCGGCGTTGGATTTCGGCATGCGCGCGCCACGCTTGCAATCGTGGCCGTGCCAGAAGCAGCCATTGACGAAGATCGCGCGCTTGCGCCCGACATAGGCGATATCCGGCCGCCCCGGCAGATCGGCGCGGTGCAGGCGATAGCCCGGCGCGACCGCGCGCAGAATGCGGCGCACTTTCATTTCGGCCGAAGTGTCGCGGCCCGGCACCGCGCGCATGATGGCCGAGCGGTCGGGCGCCTTCGTCGCGTGGCCGGCGCGCATCATTCGGCTGCGAGTTGCGGCGCGAGCGGCGCACGCGCCAGCGGCGACAGCAGATGGTCGGCGAGAAAGCGGACGACAGGCGCGACGACGCCGTCGCCGAGCAGGTGACAGGCGTCGGTGTAGCGCTCCGGCAGCCGGTAATCTTCCGGCAGACCCATGAGGCGAGCCGCCTCCCGCCCGGACAAGAGCCGCGCGCGCAGGCGCCCGCCTTCGACGACGAGAATCGACTGGCGGCTCGACCCGCCGGCGGGCGTGCGCAGGCATCCCGCCAGACCGTCGAAACGGATTTCGGCGCGCTGTACGCGCCGGCCGCCCTCGCCGAGCCGCGTGCGCCGGTAGATCGCCCCCACGGCGCGTCCGTGGGCGCGGGCGGCCTCGACCCTCGCGCGATGCGCCGGCGCCATCAGCGCAAGCAGATGCTCGAGCTTGTGCTGCGGCAGCCAGCGCACGTCGCGCGGGCTCGCCTCGATCACGTCGCCAAGGGCCGTATTGCGCGCAGGCGGCGGCGGCAGGCGCCACCAGAGCCAATCCTCGGCGAGCGAGCGCGGCAGGCTGCGCTGCGCGCGCACGAGCGCGTCGGAACTCCACGAGCCGGCGGGCGCGTCGCCGACGCAGGACTGCGGCGGATCGAAGCTGCGGTCCAGCGCGACGAAGAACAGGCGCGGGCGCGACTGCGGCGTGAAATGCGCGGCGTCCATGATCATCGCGCCGAAGCGATAGCCGAGGCGCTGCAAGGCCTCGCAGAGCGCGACGAAATCGCGCCCGCCGCTCGCCGTCAGCAGTCCGGCGACGTTTTCCAGCGCGAGCATTTTCGGCGCGCGACCCTCGGCGCGTAAAGCCGCGACGAGGTTTGCAAATCCCCAGAAGGCGCCGGACCGCTCGCCCGCAAGCCCCCGCCCCGCGCCGGCAAGCGAAAGGTCCTGACAGGGGAAAGAGGCCCAGGCGAGATCGGCGCGGTCGGGCAGATCGGCTGCCGCGAGCTTGTGAACGTCTTCGAGACGAAAATGATCTCCGCCCCAGTTTTCGCGATAGACGGCCGCCTTGCGCGCGTCGAAATCATTGGCGAACAGGCAACGCCAATCAGCGCCGAGACCTGCGCGCGCCATGCCGCCGCCGGCGAAGAATTCGTAGAAGGTCGGCCTGTCCATTGCGCGATTCGCTCCGCCCGGCGAGGCTAAGGCGGACGGACGCGCGGGTCCATGCGCCCTTCAGTCGACGAACCGCTTCATCAGGAAAATCCGCTGCGCGCCCGGCGGAAATCCGGCGATCTCGCCGAACCGCACGAAGCCGCGCTTTTCGTAGAAAGCCGCCGCCTTCGGATCGAAGGTGTCGATATAGGCGCCGACGCAGCCGCGCTGTCTGGCGCGCGCCTCGGCCTCGGCCAGCAAGGCCGCGCCGAGCCCCTGCCCGCGCCGGGCCGAATCTGTCCAGAGATTGCGGACGTAGAGCCAGCGCCAATGGGTGACGCCATTGAGGCCGGCCACGAGAGCGCCGTGCTCGTCATGGGCGAAGACCGACAGCGGCTGTTCGTCGCGCGGCCCGAATTCGGCGCCCACGTGTTCAGCGAGCCGCGCGGCCGTCTCCGCGGCGTCGGCGCATTCACCCTGTTCGACGACCCGGAGGCGCGGCGCCTTTTCAGGGCTGCATTTCTTGTCCATAGGCGCAGGCATGAGGTTGACGACGATCCTTGCGGCACTGTGCCTCGCCGTTCCGGGCGCGTCCACGGCGCGCGCGGACGAAGCCTGCCGGGCGCCCGTGGAGATCGCGGACAGGGCGGACGCCTCTGGCGGTCGCACGCAGGACTACAAGTTCGTCTTCAAAGCCTGCCGCAACGCCGCCGGCGCAACGCGGCTCGCCATTCGCAGCTTTCGCGTCGACGGACGAGCGCTGTTGCTGACGGTCGATTCCCAGACGCTCAAGACCACGATCGAGGACGCCGCCTGCTGGACCTGCGCCGACACGACCGACGAGGCGCAGAAGGACACGCGCCTGGCGCGCGCCGTTCGCGAAGCCGGCGCAGGATCGTTTTCGACGGGAGCGATTTCGCGCAACGCCGGCCTCGCGCACGGGCAAGGCGCAGGCGCCTTCGTCACCGCCGACCTCTGCCCGAGCCATCTGCCGCTCGACCGCGCCTTTCTCGAAACTCTGGCCAGACAGGGGCCGCATACGCCCGTCGCGCTGGCGATTTCCGGCGGCTGGCTCGCGCATCACGGCGCCGATTTCGACTGGCTGCGCGACAAGCAGCGCACCGGCGCGCTCGACATCACATGGGTCGACCACACCTACTCGCATCCCTACGTTCCGGGCCTGGCGGAGCCGCAAAATTACATGCTGCGGCCGGGTGCGGACCTCCTGCGGGAGATCGAGGAAACGGAACGGTTGCTGATCGCGCGCGGCGCGACGCCGTCTGTGTTTTTCCGCTTTCCCGGCCTCGTCGCCGACCATGCGTTGCTCGACCAGTTGCGCGCGCGCCATCTGATCGTGCTCGGCGCCGACGCCTGGCTGGTCCTCTCGCCGCCGCCGCGGCCGGGCTCCATCGTGCTGGTGCACGCCAACGGCAACGAGGAGGCGGGGTTGCGGCTGTTCTCGCGGCTGCTGGCGGCCGGCAGGCTGCCGCAGCCATTCCGGCGCATCGAGGAGGCGCCGTGAGGCGCGCGCCTCACACCCGCATCGGCATCAGCACATAGAGCGCAGCCGCGCCGTCCCGGTCCTGGATCACCGTCGGCGATCCGGCGTCGGCCAGCCGGAACAGGGCGGTGTCCGAATCGAGCTGCTGGGTGATGTCGAGCAGGTAGCGCGCGTTGAAACCGATATCGAGCGCGGCCGCATCGTAATCGACCTCGAGTTCCTCGATCGCGGTTCCGGCGTCCGGATTGGTGACGGACAACGTGAGCTTGCCGGCGTCGAGCGCCATTTTCACGGCGCGGCCGCGCTCCGACGAAATGGTCGAGACGCGATCGACGGCGCGGGCGAAATCCGATCTTTCGACGGTCAGGCGCTTGTCGTTGTTGGTGGGAATGACGCGCGCGTAATCCGGGAAGGTGCCGTCGATCAGCTTCGAGGTCAGAACGACTGCGCCGAAGTTGAAGCGAATCTTGCTCGCCGACAATTCGATCGTGACGTCGGCCTCGGCGTCCTCGATCAGCTTCTGAACCTCGCTGACCGCCTTGCGCGGCACGATCACGCCGGGCATGCCGGTCGAGCCGGCGGGCGCAGGAATTTCCACGCGGGCGAGGCGATGGCCGTCGGTCGCCACGGCGCGCAGCATCGCATGGCCGTCGACCTCGGTCGTGTGCACGAAGATGCCGTTGAGATAGTAGCGCGTCTCCTCGTTGGAGATGGCGAACTGCGTCTTCTCGATCAGCTTCTTCAGATCGCCGGCGGCGAGCGTGAACTTGTGCGTCATCTCGCCGGCGGAGATGTCGGGAAAGTCGCTTTCCGGCAGGCTCTGCAACGTGAAGCGCGAGCGGCCGGATTTCAGAAGAAGCTGGCCGCCGTCGCTGGCCCCGTCGAGCGAGACCTGCGCGCCATCCGGCAGCTTGCGGACGATTTCATAGAGCGTATGGGCCGGCAGCGTCGTGCCGCCCTTCATGCCGACGTCGGCGGCCACGGTTTCCGTCACTTCGAGATCGAGGTCGGTCGCCTTGAGGAGCAGATTGCGGCCGTCGGCCTGCAACAGCACGTTCGACAGGATCGGTATCGTCGTGCGGCGCTCCACGACGCGATGGACATGGCCGAGCGATTTCAACAGGGCCGCTCTTTCCAGTGTGACTTTCATACTTCCGATCCCGACGGCGTCTTGCGCAAACTCCCGCAAAGCGGGCGCAGAGTCTTGCAAGACCGGCGCGCAGACGCAAGCCGTTCGCCGCACCGCGCGCGGTTCGCGAGCATTTATTCAGAGGTTTCGGGAACGCTCAGACTTCCTGCGCGCCGGACCGCTGGCGCTGGCGTTCGCGCGGGGCGACCATATCCCAGCGGGTCTTGAAGATCGTGTCGCAGATATTCGACGAGCCGAACCCGTCCGAGTAGGACACGTTGCCCCGGCTGTGATGCTCGGCGTGCGCCTTGCTCGAAATACGGGCGCCGACGAATCTCGCGATCGGATTGTCGCTCTTGGCCAATTTGATGCTGAAGTCGTAGCCGGAATGTTCGTACAGGCCGCCGAAAGCGCCCGCCGTCACCGTGAAGAAATGGAACACGAGGTCCGACCCGCCCGAACCGACGGCGGAGACGGCGATCAGCGGCAGCAGATAGGGGCCGGCGATCTCGAACAGGAAATCCCACACGCTCATGAAACAGGCGGAAACCGCGCGGCTGGCGGTGGTCGTGTGATGCACGGAATGACCGAGCGGGCGCATGAGCATCGGGCGGTGAAGGATGACGCCGTGGGCGATGTATTGCACGACGTCGTGGCCGATGGTCATGCCGATCAGGCCGACGAGGAACATGACCGGGCCGATGTGGGCCGGGCCGACGAAGGCGAGGCCCGCCCACTGGACGAGAACCATGGCCGGAAGCAAAACGACGACCTGATTGAACAGAACGCGCGGCAGAACCTGCATATAGGTCCAGCGGTCGGGCGCGCGCACCTTGTAGTCCGTGAGGCGACCGGTGCGGTCGAGCCATTCGAACCACAGACCGATTCCGTGGTAGGCGATCATCTGCACGATCCAGACGAGGACCGACAAGGGCATCCAGGCAGGCAGGTCTTGGGCTGTCATGGCGATCTTCTGGCGCCGCGCGCCGCTCAAGGCAAGCGACGCGGCGTCGCATTCGCGCGCTTTGCGCCGGCTTTGCGGGCGCCCGCCGACGCGGCAATATAGGGTCGGCATCGGAAACGCCGAAGGAAAGCAACGATATGGACGCAGCCGCTCTCACTCGCAACGCCCGCGCATTTCTCGCCCTGCGCGAGGCCAAGGGCGCGGCGCCTCTGCCCGACGCGCCGGCCGACGTCGCGGAAGCCTATCGCCTGCAATTCGAGGCCGAGCGCATATTGGCCGCCGAAAAGGGTTATGCGCCGATCGGCTGGAAGATCGGCGCGACCAACGCGGGGGCGCGGGCGAACTTCAAGCTGGACGACCAGTTCCTCGGCCGGCTCTACCGGCAGATGACGCTCGCCTCGCCCGCGCGCCTGCCGGCGACGGCCGGTCTCTATCGCGCCTATGAAGCCGAATTCGTGCTCGAACTCGGCGCGGATATCGACGCGACGAAGGCGCCGATCGAGGCCGCCGCCGTGCGGGCGGCGACGCGCGCGGTCGGATGCGCGATCGAAATGGTCGGCGGCTTCATTCCGTTGACGCCGCCGCATCACGCGGCCTCGCTGATCGCGGATTTCGCGGGCTGCGTGGCCTGGATTCAAGGGCCGATGACGCAAGAATTCGCCGGCCTCGATCTCGATGCGGCGACCGTCGCCTTCTCGCTGGACAGCGAGACGAAGGCGCAGGGCAAGGGCGCCAATGTCGACGGCGGGCCGTTCGGCGCGACCGCCTGGCTCGCCAATGCGCTGGGCAAGATGGGACGCAGCCTGAAAGCCGGCGACCTGGTCACGACAGGCACGGCGATCCCGCCCGTGCCCTACGCCGGCGACGGCAAACGCGCCGTCGCCGATTTCGGCCCGCTCGGGAAGGTCGAGGTCACGATCGGATAGCCGCCCCGATACCGGCGCCCCGATTCAGCCGCGCGTCGTCGTCGGAACGGGAACGCTCGCCTTGATGGCGTTGGAATAGGGGCAGATGCCGTGCGTCACGTCGACGAGCTTCTGCGCGTCGGCGGCGGGCAGGCCCGGCAGATAGACGTCGAGGTCGGCGGTGATGCCGAAGCCGCCTTCCGACCGCGGACCGATGCCGATCGTCGCCGTCACGGTGGTCCCTTCCGGCAGTTTGATCTTGGTCTGCTGGGCGGCGACGCGCATCGCGCCGAGAAAGCAGGCGGAATAGCCGAGCGCGAACAGCTTTTCCGGGTTGGCGCCGTCGCCGCCGGGACCGCCGAGCTCCTTCGGCACGACCAGTTGAAAAGCCATCGTGCCGTCCGCCAGGGCGGTCTGGCCGTCGCGGCCGCCGCCGCTCGCCGTAGCTGTGGTCTTGTACTTCGCGCTGACAGGCATGGACGCCTCCTTCTCTCTATATCGTGTACGATATGATCGTACGCGATATATTATCTTCGGCGAGATGTCAAGCCTTGCGATAATATCGTGCGCGATCTATTTTCGGTCGATGGACGCGCCGACGAAAGATCTCCCCGAGCTCGAGCAGCTCCTGTGCTTCGCGGTCTATTCGACGGGTTTCGCTTTCAATCGGGTCTACCGCCGGCCATTGCAGCGGCTGGGCCTCACCTATCCGCAGTTTCTCGTCATGGTGGCGCTATGGGGCGAGGACGGCGTGACGGTCGGCCGCCTCGGCGAGCGACTCTCGCTCGACACGAGCACGCTCACGCCGCTGCTGAAACGACTCGAGACGATGGGCCATCTATCGCGCCGCCGTTCGGACGAGGACGAGCGGCGCGTTCTCGTCGCCCTGACCGACAAGGGGCGCGCGCTCCGTCAGGAAGCCGGCGACGTATTTCGCTGCATCACGGCCGCCGCCGGCATGCCGCTCGCCGACATCGTTCGCCTGACCGACGAATTGCGGACGCTGCGCAGCAAGCTCGAAAAGGCCGCCGCGGCGATCGAGTGAGCAGGCGACCGCTCAACCTCACTTCGTGCCGTACATCCGGTCGCCGGCGTCGCCGAGGCCGGGGACGATGTAGCCGTGATCGTTGAGATGGCTGTCGATGGCCGCCGTCCAGATTTCGACGTCGGGATGTTCGGCGCGCAGCTTCGCGACGCCCTCCGGCGCGGCGAGAAGGCAGACGAACCGAATGTCTTTCGCGCCGCGCTCCTTGACGCGTTCGATGGCCGCCGTCGCCGAATTGGCGGTCGCCAGCATTGGGTCCATCACGATCACGAGGCGTTCGTCGATGTCGTGCGGCGCCTTGAAATAATATTCGACGGCGACGAGCGTGTGCGGATCGCGATACAGGCCGACATGGGCGACGCGCGCGGAAGGAACGAGTTCCAGCATGCCGTCGAGAAAACCGACGCCGGCGCGCAAGATCGGCGCGAACACGAGTTTCTTGCCCGCGAGAACAGGCGACTTCATCTTCGCCAGCGGCGTTTCGATCTCGATCTCTTCCAAGGGCAGATCGCGCGTGACCTCGTAGGCGAGCAGCATGCCGATCTCGTTGAGCAATTGCCGAAAGCCTTTGGTCGAGCGGCCCTGCTCGCGCATCAACGTGAGTTTGTGCTGCACCAGCGGGTGACCGATCACATGCACGCCGTCCATCGAATCGCTCCCCTGTCGCCTCGCGAGCCTAGAACACCGTGCCATCGCTGACGATATCGAGCGGCGGCGATCCGTCCGGACGCCTGATCGCAGCGATCTTGCGGCCGGCGGCCCACGTGCCGCCTTCAAGAACTTTCGCAAGCGGCAGTTGGTCCGCCGACAGGCCCAGCCGCATGCGCACGAGAGCGGCGATTTCGTCGAGCAACGCCACCGTCAAAGCGCGCCATTCGACCACGAACGCGGAGTCGACCGTTTGCGGCGCGCGCGCCTCGCCCGGCGATTTCGGAGCCAGCGCGCCGAAATCCACGAACAGGCCGCCGTTGCGATATTCGGGCAGGCCCGTCAGATCGTCGATGTCTTCAACCTCCACGCCCGCAGCCTGCAGGGGCTCGATCAGCGAATAGGACAGCCATTGCGAGAGCTTGTGGAAGGGGACGAATCCGTCCGAGGCGTCGTCGGCGCGGATCGCGGGATGGCGCCAGGTATCGCCGAGCGCGACGCCGGCCAGCGACAGGCGCGACGGCCAGACCAGCCCGAGATGCGCCAGGACGCTGTCCAATATCTCCGCCGCGCCGAGTTTCGGCGCGCACATCGCATCGAAAAGGCCGCCCGGCCGCGCGGCGTCGTTGCGCGCGAAAATGTCCGACGCGTCGAGGCATGTTCGTCCGAGCCGGTTGAGCAGATCGACTCGGCCTGAAAGCCCGACGAGCGGATTCTCGCAACCGATCTGAAAGCCCGACGCGAGATCGCGCGCCGTGATCTCCGCGAGACGCTCGGCGTCGGCGCGCAACGGATCGTCGGCGCGCGCAGACAAAAGGCCCGACGCGAACATGTCGAAGCTGGCGATGGCGAGCCCCTCCGAACGCGACGACAGCGCGCCGTCCGCCTCGCGATAGCGCCAGGCGGCGCCGGCGCCGGCGTCGAGCAGGACGCTGACAATGGCGAGATCGAATTTCGCGCGGGCTTCGGCTGCTGCATCCCGCCAGTTCGCGCGCGCGGCGACCGCGCGCCAGCGATCCTTGCCGCCTGCCGAGAAATGCCGCCAGCGCGCATGAAAGGGGATGTCGAGATCGGGATAATTGTCGCGCATCACCGCCAGTGTGAAGTCGGCGATGTCGGGCAGTTTCGATCTGTCGAGGCGCCAATGCGCGAGCGCCTCCTGCTCGCACAGGCGCAACATCCGCCCGGCGCGCTCGCGCACGGCGCGCGCCGACAGCAGCGCGCGCGCTGCGCGTTCGTCCTCGCGCATCAATATTTCTCGAGCGGCCGGCCGCTCGTGCGCGAAAGCTCCTCGGCGCTCGGCGCGCCTTCCGGCGCGTAGTAGCCGGCCGCTTTCTTCGCCTCCATTTCTACGGAGGCGTCGGGCGGAATGAGTCCATCGGGGATCGGCACGCGCTCGCCGATCTCGATTCCCGCCTTCGCCAGCGAATCGTATTTCATGTTGCTCATCGACACGAAGCGGTCGATGCGCGCGACGCCGAGCCAATGCAGCACATCGGGCATCAGTTCCTGGAAACGCGCGTCCTGAACGCCTGCGACGCATTCGGTGCGTTCGAAATAGGTGGCGGCCGTATCGCCGCCCTCCTGCCGTTTGCGCGCATTGTAGACGAGGAACTTGGTGACCTCGCCGAGGGCGCGGCCTTCCTTGCGGTTGTAGACGATCAGACCGACGCCGCCCTGCTGCGCCTGGCGCACGCACTCCTCGATGCCGTGCGCGAGATAGGGTCGGCACGTGCAGATGTCGGACCCGAATACGTCGGAGCCGTTGCACTCGTCGTGCACGCGACAGGCGAGCCTGTACCTGCGGTCGCCGAGCCGCGCGGGGTCGCCGAAAACATAGGCTGTCGCGCCGCCGATCGGCGGCAGGAAGACATGCATGTCCGGCCGCGTGACCAGCTCCGGATACATCCCGCCCGTCTGTTCGAACAGGGTGCGGCGCAAGCGCGCCTCGTCGACGCCGAATCGCGCCGCGACGCCGGGCAGATGCCAGACCGGTTCGATGGCGATCTTGACGACGGCCACGTCGCCCGAGGTCTTCAGCACCTCGCCGTCCGCCTCGATACGGCGCGCGCGCATGGCCTCGCCGATTTCCGGCAGCGTGATCCGCGCCCGCGTCACCGCGATCGTGGGACGGACATCGAGCCCCTCGGCGATCTCCTTCGCAAAGACCTCCTGCGCGACGTGACCGAATGGATCGAGCGAAACGATCTTCGCCGGGTCGAACCATTGCGCCTGGGGACCGATCCGGACCGCCGGATGCGTGTTGGTCAGGTCTGGCCGCGCGAGCGGGTTCATCGCGCCCGACGTGACGGCGAGCGCGCGATAGACGCCGTAGGCGCCGCCATGCGCGCCAATGGCGTTGCGGTCGGCGGGACGCGTCACTGTCGCGACGATCGGGCCGCGCTCGGCGGGATCGCGCGCGCCCCAGACGACCGGCCGGCGCGCGGCGCCCTGAGGTTCGGGATGGGATGTGAGCCGGATGTGGCCAGTCTTGTTCGGCGTGCTCATGCGGCCTCCCCGATTCGACATCGCCTATCGTCGGCGTTGCGGCGCGATGCGCCGAGACAGTTCGGCGTATCCATTCAATGCGCCGCATTTCGCGCCGCGTCCGCCGAAACGCCTATTTTTCCCGCGATCCATGACTATTTCGCAATGTTCTGAACGGTTCGTTTACGTTTGGGCTCGTCAATGGACGGCAGGTTTGAGCATTTGCAGCGCGGGGCCGGCCGCACGCGCTCCGGGGGGATCGAATGAACCGACGCCTGCTCACGGTCTTGGGCGCTTGCGGCGTCTTCGTCGCAATCGGCGTCGGGGCGCCGATCGTGCTGGGAAACGACCACGCCAATGCGAGCGTGGTGCAGGCCCTGCACGGCGTGGCTGTTCTCGGCTTCATCGTCGGCCTTGTCGGGCTGCTGCAATTTTCCGGCGAGACAGCCCCGGCCGGCGATCCGGTCTACCAGACGCCCGCGCCCGCGCCGCGCATTCTCGATAGCGATCCGCTCGGGGCCGACGCCGACCGAACTCCGCTCGCGGAAAGGATAGAGGCGGCGGCGGAAGCCTCTGCGCGCTACAGCCGATCGATCGGCGTCCTGTACTACAATCTCGATTCCTATCGTCAGATCGCGCGCTCCCACGGCGTGCCGACGGCCGAGGCCGCGATGGAGTTCGTCGTCGCGATGCTGCAGACGCGCCTGCGCAACACCGATCGCATCGAACGCATTGGGAAAGGCCGCTTCGTCGCCTGCATCGTGCTGTTGCCGGACAAGCAGGCGCTGCTGTCGGTCAACGGACGCCTGGTCAAGGGCATGAGCGAAATCACCGTCGAGCAATTGCACGGCGCGCCGATCGAATTCGATTTCGGCCTGTCGATCTATCCGATGCATGGATATACCGGCGAGGACCTGATCGCCCACGCCGAAAAGGAATGCGACTCCGCGCGCGCGGTTCGCATCCGCGCCGAAGCGCGCAGGCGCAAGCTTGCGGCGGAGCAGGGAAAAGCCGCGTAGGCGCGCCTACGCGGCCACAAGGCGCGTCGCGAAACTCTCGCCGGCGCCGAGCGCGCGCAGGCCGAGATGAGCCGCAATCGTCTGGCCGATATCCGCGAAACTCGCCCGACGCCCGACGCACCCGCCAGCGCGCCCCTTGCACAGGCCGACGATCGGCGCGTTCTCGCGCGTGTGGTCGGTGCCGCGCCACGTCGGATCGTTGCCGTGATCTGAAGAGATCAGCAGAAGGTCGCCGTCGCGCAACGCGTCGATGAGCGCCGGCAGGCGCGCGTCGAATAATTCGAGGGCGCGGGCGTAGCCCGCGACGTCGCGCCGGTGTCCGTAATCCGTGTCGAAGTCGACGAGATTGACCAGCGCCAGACCGCCGTCCGGCATGGCGGGCCATTCCGCCAGCAGGACGTCGAAATTGGCGTCGTTGTCGCGCCCCTTGATTTCGCGCCCGGTCGCGCGATGGCCGAAGATGTCGCCGATCTTGCCGACCGAAAGCACAGCGCGTCCCGCCTCGGCGGCGCGATCGAGCAGATTGCCCGGCGGCGGCGGAATGGCGAAATCCTTGCGATGCGGCGTTCTGCGGAAATCCGCTCGGCTCGAGCCGACGAAGGGACGCGCGATGACGCGCCCGACGTTCCATCGGTCGGCGATTCCGCGCGCGATGCGACAGGTCTCGTAGAGGCGTTCGAGGCCGAAAGCCTCTTCATGCGCAGCGATCTGAAGGACGGAGTCGACCGAGGTGTAGACGATCGGCTTGCCGGTGCGCAGATGCTCCTCGCCGAGTTCCTCGATGATCGCGACGCCCGGCGCATGGCGGTCGCCCAATATGCCGGGCAGTTTCGCCTGCGCGACCAGCGCCGCCACCAGTTCGGCCGGAAAACTGGGATGAACGTTCGGGAACAAGCCGAGCGGCGCACGCATGGGCGCGCCGGCCATCTCCCAATGGCCGGACGGCGTGTCCTTGCCGAGCGCCGTCTCGATCGCGCAACCGTAGATCGCCTCGTTCGCAACGCCGCGCGACAGGCCGGACGGAAGGCGCCCCGTCGAGGCCTCGCAGGCGAGGCCGAGACCCAGCGCGTCGAGGTTGGGAACCCGCAAGAGCCCTGAACGAACGCCTTCGACATCGGCGCGGCCGTCCGCGCAGGCTTCAGCGATATGACCGAGCGTGTCGGCGCCCTCGTCGCCGAACGCGCTCGCGTCAGGCGCCCCGCCGCAGCCGAGAGAGTCGAGAACCAGGAGAATGGCGCGCGGCATTACTGGGCGACCGCCGCCGCGCTGTCGACCGCCTCGATCCTGAACGCCGCGGCGAACAGCGCGCGTGTGTAATCGGATTTCGGCGCTGCGAATATTTCGGCGGCCGGCCCCTGCTCCACCACCTTGCCGTGGCGCATGACGATGAGATCGGTCGCGAGCGCTTTGACGACCTTCAGATCGTGGCTGATGAACATGTAGCCGAGGCCGCGTCGCGTCTGCAGATCGCGCAACAGATCGACGATTTGCGCCTGCACCGACATGTCGAGCGCCGACGTCGGCTCGTCGAGAAGAACGAATTTCGGCTCCAGCGCCATGGCGCGGGCGATGGCGATGCGCTGACGCTGGCCGCCGGAGAATTCGTGCGGGTAGCGGTCCATCGCCTGGGGATCGAGGCCAGTGTCGGCGAGCGCCCGCGCGACGATTTCGCGTCGTTCGCGATAGGAGAGCCCGCGCTTCTGCACGAGCAGACCTTCCTCGACGATTTCGGCGACCGACATGCGCGGGGACAGGGAGCCGTAGGGATCCTGAAACACGATCTGCATGTCGCGCCTGAGCGGGCGCATGTCTTTCGCCTTGAAGCCGTCGATGCGGCGGCCGAGAAAGGCGATCGGGCCTTCGGAACGAATAAGGCGGAGCATGGCGAGGCCGAGCGTGGTCTTGCCCGAGCCGGATTCGCCGACCACGCCGAGCGTCTGGCCCTCGCGCACCTCGCAGGTGACGCCGTCGACCGCCTTGATATGGCCGCTCGTCTTGCGCAGGAAGCCGGAGCGGATCGGAAACCAGACGCGCAGATCGTCGGTCTCGATCAGCTTCTTCGCGGCGAGGTCGGCCTGCGGCGGCGCGCCCTTGGGTTCTGCGGCCAGCAGGGCCTGCGTGTAGGGATGCTTCGGCGCAGCGAAAATCTCCGCGACCGGGCCGGCCTCGACGATGCGGCCCCTCTGCATGACGCAGACATCGTCGGCGATCTTGCGGACGATGCCGAGGTCGTGGGTGATGAACAGCATGGCCATGTTGCGGCGATGCTGGAGATCGCGCAGCAGGCCGAGGATTTGCGCCTGCACGGTGACGTCGAGCGCCGTCGTCGGCTCGTCGGCGATGAACAGCTTCGGGCAATTGGCGAGCGCCATGGCGATCATCACACGCTGGCGCTGTCCGCCGGACAATTGATGCGGATAGGAGCCGAGCCGGCTTTCCGGATCGCGGATGCCGACTTCGGTCAGGCCCTCGATGGCGCGGCGGCGCAATTCGTCGCGATCGGTCACGCCATGCTGGACCAGAATTTCGGTTAGTTGCTTTTCGATGGCGTGGAGCGGATTGAGAGACGTCATCGGCTCCTGGAAAACCATCGAGATTTCGGCGCCGCGCGCTTCGCGCAGGCGCGCCTCCGGCGCGAGCAGGAGGTCTTCGCCTTCGAAGAAGATCTCGCCCGAGGGATGGCGCGCGGACGCCGCGAGCAGGCGGACGATGGAAAGCGCGGTGATCGACTTGCCCGAGCCGGACTCGCCGACCAGCGCCAGCGTGCGGCCGGCCTCGAGCTTGAAGGATACGCGATCGACGACCAGCGTCCGACCGCCGCCGCCTTCGAAAGCGATGGACAGATCGCGGACGTCGAGCAACGGCGCGGCGCTCATCGGAAGGTCTTTCGCGGGTCGAACGCGTCGCGCACGGCCTCGCCGATGAAGACGAGCAGCGACAGCATGAAGGCGATGACGACGAAGCCGGTGATGCCGAGCCACGGCGCGTTGAGATTGGACTTGCCCTGCAACAGCAATTCGCCGAGCGACGGCGAGCCCGGCGGCAGGCCGAAGCCCAGGAAGTCCAGCGAGGTCAGCGTCGTGATCGAGGAATTGAGAACGAAAGGCAGGAACGTCAGCGTCGCCACCATGGCGTTGGGCAGGACGTGCCTGACCATGATCTTGGCGTTCGACAAGCCGAGCGCGCGCGCGGCGTTCACATATTCGAAGTTGCGCGCACGCAGAAATTCGGCGCGCACGACATGCACGAGCGACACCCAGGAGAACAGCAGCAGGATGAACAGGAGAACGAAGAAACTGGGCGTGATGATCGAAGAAACGATGATCAGCAGATAGAGATGCGGCAGCGACGACCAGATCTCGATGAAGCGCTGCATGATCAGATCGGCGAGGCCGCCGAAATAGCCCTGCACGGCGCCGGCCGCCACGCCGATGACCGAGGAGACGAGCGCGAGCGTGAGACCAAACAGGATCGAGATGCGAAAACCGTAGAGCAACCGGGCGACGACGTCGCGGCCCTGATCGTCGGTGCCGAGCCAGTTCCATTCGATGCCGGCGCAACCGCGATTGGGCTTGTCCGGCCCGGCCGCGCGCGCCCCCGCCTTTTCGCACACCTGCTTCGAAAGCGCCCATGTCGGCGGCGAAGGCGCGGGCGAGGGCAGATCGAGATTGTGCGTCGCGTAGGAATAGCGGATCGGCGGCCAGACCATCCAGCCGTGCGACTCGATCTCCTTCTGGATGTAGGGATCGCGATAGTCGGTCATGGCGAGAAAGCCGCCGAATTTCTCTTCCGGATAATTGACGATCACGGGATAGAGCAGTTCGCCCTTGTAGGAGACGACGATCGGCTTGTCGTTGGCGATGAATTCGGAAAAGAGCGAGACGACGAACAGGACCATAAAGATCCAGAACGACCAATAGCCCCGCCGATTGCGCCGGAAGTTGTCGAGACGGCGGCGGTTGACCGGCGTCGGCCGCAGCCAGCCGCGATTCTCGATCGCCGGCGCGAGAGGCGCGGCGGCTGTAGCGTCGAGACGCGCCGGCTCGTTCACCTCAGACCTCCCGCGTCTCGAAATCGATGCGCGGGTCGATCCACATGTAGGTGAGATCGGACAACAGATTCACGACGAGGCCCAGCAACGCGAAAATGTAGAGATTGGCGAAGACGACGGGATAGTCGCGATTGACGATGGATTCGAAGGAGAGAAGTCCGAGCCCGTCGAGCGAGAAGATCGTCTCGATCAGCAGCGCGCCGGTGAAGAAGGCGTGCACGAAAGCGCCGGGAAATCCGGAAACGACAATCAACATGGCGTTGCGGAAGACGTGGCCATAGAGAACCTGGCGCTCGCTCAGGCCTTTCATGCGCGCGGTCTGCACATATTGCTTCTTGATCTCGTCGAGAAAGGAATTCTTGGTGAGGAAGGTGGATGTCGCAAACGAGCCGAGCGCCATCGACGTGATCGGCAATGCGATGTGCCAGAAATAGTCCTTCACCTTGCCGAACATCGAGAGGTCGGCGAAATTTTCCGAGGTCAGGCCACGCAGCGGAAAGAGCTGCCCGATGTAAGGGAACGAGCCGCCCGCGAAGAGGACGACCAGCAGGATCGCGAACAGGAAGCTCGGAATCGCGTAACCGACGATGACGACCGCCGACGTCCATATGTCGAACCTCGATCCGTCGCGCACCGCCTTGGCGATGCCCAGCGGAATCGAGATCGAATAGGACAAGAGCGTCATCCACAGGCCGAGCGTGATCGACACCGGAAGTTTCTGCGCGATCAGTTTGAGGACCGGCGTGTCGCGAAAATAGGAACGGCCGAAATCGAAGGTCGCATAGTTCTTGAGCATGATCAGGAAGCGTTCCCAGGCCGGCTTGTCGAAACCGAACTGCTTTTCCAGCTCCTTGATGAATTTCGGATCGAGCCCCTGCGCGCCGCGATATTTCGACATGTCGCCGCTCGCGCTCTGCGCCGCGGCGCCCGCGCCGCCGACATCGCCTCCGCCGCCGCCGAAGCGGGAAGTCGCGCCGGCGTCCTGCCCCTGCAATTGCGCGATGATGCGCTCGACCGGGCCGCCCGGCGCGAATTGCACGACCACGAAGGAGATGAGCATGATGCCGAACAGGGTCGGAATCATCAGCAGCAGGCGTCGCAGAATGTAAGCGGCCATCAGCGCTGCCCGGAATAGGCGATCTTCTTCGCCCGCGCCTCGTCCCACCACCAGGTCGAGATGATGCCCGGACTGAATTTCGGCGCGCGCTCCGGACGGCCGAACACATCCCAATGGGCGATCCAATGGGTCGGCTTGTACCAGTGCGGAACCCAATAGCGGCCAGACCGCAGCACGCGGTCGAGCGCGCGGCAGATCACCACGAGATCGTCACGCGTGCTGGCCGCCAGCGCCTTGGCGATCAACGCATCGACGACGGGATCCGACACGCCCGACAGATTGCGCGAGCCGCGCGTGGCGGCCGCCTCGGAGCCGAACAGGGCGCGCAGTTCTTCGCCCGGCGAATAGGCCATCGACAGGCGGCGCGTGATTACGTCGAAGTCGAAATCCTCGAGGCGACGCTGGTATTGCGCGGCGTCGACGATGCGCATCCGCGCTTCGATTCCGAGCAGCTTGAGGTTCTTGATGAAAGGCTGCGTGTGCCGTTCGAGCGCCGAGGAAAAATCCAGAAATTCGATTTCGAACGGCTTGCCGTCCGGCAGCATCAGCGACATGCCGCTGCGCTTGCAGCCGACCGCGACCAGCAGATCGCTAGCGCGCTTCAGCAGCGCGCGATCCTGCCCCGACCCGTCCGTCTGCGGGGGAACGAACGGCTCGCCGAACGCTTCGTCCGGGAGCTTGTCGCGAAAAGGCTCGAGCAGCGCGCGTTCGCGCTCGTCGGGCGGCCCCTTCGCCTTCATGTCGGAATTCTCGAAATAGGATTCCGTGCGCCGGTAGGCGCCGTACATCAGGTTCCTGTTGGTCCAGGCGAAATCGAAGGCGTAGCCGATCGCCTCGCGCACGCGCGCATCCTTGAGCGTGGGACGGCGCGTATTGAAGAACCAGCCCTGGATGCCGGAGATGTTGGCGTCGGGTATCTCCTCGCGCACGACCCGCTTTTCGCGGAACGCCGGAAAGTCGTAGCCGGTCGCCCAGGTCGACGACGTGAACTCCTCGTGCACCGTGAAGGCGCCGGCCTTGAAAGCCTCGAAGGCGACCGGGCGATCGTTGAAATATTCGAACCGCACGACGTCGAAATTGTTCTGGCCGACGTTCACCGGCAGGTCGCGCCCCCAATAGTTCGGCACGCGATCGAAAGCGATGAAGCGGCCAGCCTCGAACTTGCCGATCTTGTACGGGCCCGAGGCCAATGGCGGATCGAGCGTCGGCTCCTCGAACTTGTGCGTCGTGTAATAGGCGGCCGAGAAGATCGGTTGGCGCGCGACGATGAGTTTGAGATCGCGGCTGGCGGTCGGCGACAGACGCACGACGACGGCGTGGTCGCCTTCCGCGACGACGCTTTCGAGATCGCGCAACGCCTGGCGGATGGTCGGCCGGCCCTTGTCCTTGAGGGTCTGCAGCGAAAAGACGACGTCGCGCGCGGTCAGCGGCGAGCCATCGTGAAAACGCGCTTCCGGCCGCAAGTCGAAGCGCAGCGACCTCTTGTCCGGCGAGGTCGCGACGGATTTCGCGACAAGCGGATAGAGCGCGTCGCGCTCGTCGAGGCTCTGCGTCAGCAGGCTGTCGTAGATGATTTCGAGCCCTTCGGGCGCGTCGCCGGCGAGGATGAAGGGATTGAGCGAGTTGAACGGCCCGTAGCTCTCCTGCGAGACGACGCCGCCCCGGGGCGCATCCGGGCGCACGTAGCCGAAGGCCTTGAAATCGGGCCTTTCGGCCAATTCGCCGAACACGGACATGCCGTGCGAGACAGCCCAGCTTTCCGACGCGCTCGTCGCGCTGGGCGCGCCCGCCGCGAATGCGGCGACGCCTGCGCCGACGACGAAATCACGACGCGTCGGCGACATCGTCGATGCTGACTTGAAATCCAATCGAACCTCGCGGCTGCTCCCCCGCCCCGCAGGCGGGCGGCGTCGCGATGATTCGTCGATTATGTCGGTTTTTCCGGGGCAGGCCACCCCCGCGCGGCCCGAAAACGCAAAGAGCCGGGCGAACCCGGCTCTTTCGTAACGCCGATGCGGCGCTTACTTCTTGTCGGAGGCCGCCGGCAAGGGCAGCGGGCTGTCCGACAGCGTGCGCAGATAGGCGACGATGTCGGCGCGCTTGGCGTCGTCCTTCTCGCCAGCGAAGGCCATCTTGGTGCCCGAAATGTCCTTCTTGGGGTCGGCGATGAACTTGTTGAGCTCGTCGAAGCTCCAGTCGCCGCCCTTGGCCTTCATCGCGTCGGAATAGGCGAAGCCAGCGATATGCGCCTTGGCCCGGCCGACGACGCCATAAAGCGGCGGGCCGACCTTCGATGCGCCGCCCTTCGAGAAATCGTGGCAGGCGGCGCAAGGCTTGACGAGCGACTCGCCCTTCTTCGCGTCCGCCTTGGCCAGCAGAACGGGGAACGGAACGGCTTCCGCCGCCTTGGGCGCAGCGGCGTGCCCGCCGGCTTCGGCTCCCGGCAGCTCGTAGCCCGCTTTCTTCATCGGGTCCGGCGCGTAGAGAACGTCCGAAAACAGGCCCAATCCCATGACGCCGAGCAGAGCGCCCAGCAGGCCGCCGGCCATTTTGTTGATTTCCAAATTCATATGTGCGGCGCTCCGATGCCTCGCGCTCCCAACGCGCTCGAACGCCCTGCGGCCTTTCGACCACAGCGCGCAAGCTGATTACCCGTTTTGCCCGCGCCTTGGCAACACTCTATAAGCTCCCCCCTCCTTCGACTTTCCGCGCCGTCCATGCCCAATCCGGTCCTGATCATCCCTGCGCGCCTCGCCTCCCAGCGTCTGCCCGGCAAGGCGCTGGCCGACATCGGCGGCAAACCGATGATCGTTCGCGTGCTCGAACGCGCGCGGGCGGCGGGCGTCGGACCGGCGGTTGTGGCGACCGACGCGGCGGAGATCGCCGCTGCGGTCGAAGCCGCCGGGGGGCGGGCGATCATCACCTCGTCCCGCCACGCCTCCGGTTCGGACAGGATCGCCGAGGCCGTTGGAATCCTTGATCCGCAAGGGGCGCACGATGTGGTGGTCAATGTTCAGGGCGACGAGCCGCTGGTCGACCCGGCCGCGATCCGCGCCGCGCTGGCGCTGATGGACGACCCGGCCGTCGACATCGGAACGCTCGGCGCGCCGATGGCGGACGCCGCCGAACGCGACGACCCGAACGCCGTCAAGATCGTCGGCGCGCAGACCGCGCCGGACCGGCTGCGGGCGCTCTATTTCACCCGCGCGCCGGCGCCCTGGGGCGAGGGAGCGACCATTCGTCACATAGGACTTTATGCATATCGCCACACGGCGCTCGCGCGCTATGTCGCCCTGCCCCCCTCGCCGCTCGAGATTCGCGAGCGTCTGGAGCAGTTACGGGCGCTCGAAGCGGGCATGCGAATCGACGTCGCGCTGGTCGAAGACGGCCATCGCGGTGTAGACACGCCCGCCGACCTGGCGCGCGTGCGCCGGGCCGTCGCGGAGGAAGGCCAGTCAGGATGAGCAAGTCGAAAATCGCCTATCAGGGCGAGCCGGGCGCCAATTCGCATATCGCCTGCGCCGAGGTTTATCCGGACATGGAGCCGCTCGCCTGCGCGACGTTCGAAGACGCGCTGACGGCGATCGCCGACGGCACGGCCGCGCTCGGCATGATCCCGATCGAGAATTCGCTCGCCGGCCGCGTCGCCGACATCCACCACTTCCTGCCGACGTCGGGCCTGCACATCGTCGGCGAGTTCTTCCTGCCGATCCATTTTCAGCTGATGGCGGCGAAGGGCGCCGACATCAACGGGCTGACGGACGTCTACAGCCATATCCACGCGCTCGGACAGTGCCGTCGCATCATCCGGCAATACGGCCTGAAGACGCATGTGTTCGGCGATACGGCCGGCGCCGCGCGGCAGATCGCGGAATGGCGGAACCCGACGCGCGCCGCGCTCGCGCCGAAAATGGCGGCGTCGATCTACGACCTCGAGATCCTGGCGGAAGACGTCGAGGACGCGGCCCACAACACGACGCGCTTCGTCATTCTCTCGAAGCAACCCGACTGGTGCGCGCGCCAGAACGGACCGACCGTGACGTCGTTCGTGTTTCGCGTGCGCAACGTGCCGGCCGCGCTCTACAAGGCGCTCGGCGGGTTCGCCACCAATGGCGTGAACATGACCAAGCTCGAAAGCTACATGCTGGAAGGCGAGTTCACGGCGACGCAATTTCTGGCCGACGTCGACGGCCACCCCGACGACCGCCCGCTGGCGCTGGCGCTGGAGGAGCTCGAATTCTTCTCCAAGGAAGTGCGCATTCTCGGCGTCTATCCGGCCCATCCCTTCCGCATCGAGGCGCAGAAGAAGGCTGGGTGAATCAGCCTTCTGTCGCCTCCGGCTGCCTGTCGTCGCCTTCGAACTGCGCTTCCACGAAGGCGCGATAGGAGGGTTCGCTCGCGAGCAGATCAGCGTGCGCGCCGCGCGCAATCATTCGACCCTTGTCGATCACGCAGATCGAGTCCGCCGACAAAATCGTCTGCAGGCGATGCGCGATGACGATGGTGGTCCGGCCGGAACGTAATTCGTCGAGCGCCTTTCTGACCTCGCGTTCGCTTTCGGAATCGAGCGCGGCCGTCGGCTCGTCGAGAACGAGGATCGGCGCGTCCTTCAACATCGCGCGGGCGATGGCGATGCGCTGCTTCTGGCCGCCGGACAGCTTCTGGCCGAGTTCGCCGACGTCGGTGTCGTAGCCGTCGCGGAAGGCGCGGATGAATTCGTCGGCGTTGGCGCGGTGGGCGGCGAGTTCGATCTCTTCGGCGCGGGCGCCCGGACGACCGAGCGCGATGTTGTCGCGGATCGAGCCCGAGAACAGAAACACGTCTTGCGGCACATAGGCGATGTTGCGCCTGAGTGAACGCAGTTCGACGCCGGCGATGTCCTGCGCGTCGATGAAGATCGCGCCGGACGAGGGTTTGTAGAAGCGCAGCAGCAACGCGACGATGGTGGACTTGCCGGCGCCGGACACGCCGACGAGCGCTGTCGTTCGGCCCGGCTCGAAAGCCAGACTGAGCTGATCGAGCGCCGGTTCGCCCGGCCGGTAGGCGAAATCGACGTCCATGTATTCGATGCGGCCCGGGCCGACGCGCAAGGCGGGATGGCCGGCGCGCGGCGCCTCGACGCCGGGCTCGTCGAGGATTTCGTAGAGCGCGCGCGCCTTGTCGAGACCGGCCTGCATTTCGAGATGCACGCGGGCGAGCTTCTTGCCCGGATCGTAAGCCATGAGCATGGCGACGACGAAGGAGAAGAATGCGCCGGCGTCAGCGCCCGCCGCCGTGACGCGCCACGATCCGTAGAACAGGATGATGGCGATCGCGATCCCGGCGATGAAGTCCGCGATCGGGCTCGCCATCGCCATGCGGACGGCCGCCCGGTCTGCGGCGCGCGCGACCTCGTCGACGGACGCGCCCATGCGCGCGCGCATCTCGTCCTCGAGCGTGAAGGATTTCACGACGCCTATGCCCTGCAACGTCTCCTGCACGGTCTGGAGCACGCGCGCCGAACCATCGAAAGAACGGCGCGAGAGCCGGCGCACCGCGCCGACCAGTTGCGACAGACCAAAGCCGGCGATGGGCATCGCCGCCACGGCGATCAGAGCCAACGTCGCATCCTGCACGAACATCACGACGACCAGGCAGACAAGCGTCGCCGCGTCGCGCCCGACCGACAGCGCCAGCACCTGCAGCGTATCGCGGACGCCGCCGGCGGCGATGGCGACGCGCGCCAGCATGTCGCTCGAATGCGAGTCGCGCAAAAAGGCCATGTCCTGATCGAGCAGGCGGTCGAAGACGCGCATCTGCAGATCGGCGACGATGCGCGCCCCGGCGCGGGCGAGCAGAACCTGCGAAAAATAGGAAGACAGGCCGCGCACCGCGAACAGAGCGGCCACAGCGAGAGACAGGACGCGCATGGTCCTCAGCCCGTCCGGATCGACCATCTGGTTGAGGACGGGCTTCAAGAGATAGGCGACCAGAGCCGTCGCCGCCGAACCGACGCCCATGGAAACGAGCGCGGCGAGATAGGCGACGCCGTAGCGCCGGCCATGCTCGGCCAAAAGCCGGCGCAGGATCGAAAAGCTGGTCGCCGGACGCGCGCTCTCCTGATCGGACAAACCCGCCAGCTCCATTGTTTCGCGCTAGCCCTAGGCCGCGAACGGGGCGGGAACAAGGGCCAATCGCCCGGGACAGCGATTCGGCGCGGCGGCGTTGTCGCCGCGCATCAGGCCTGCCCGACCGGCTTTGGCCGTCAGCCCTCCAGCTCCTCGCGCAACATTTCCAGCTCCAGCCAGCGGTCCTCGGCCGCGGCGAGGTCGGCCTGCGCCCTGGCGAGCGCCTGCGAGGCCTGATCGAATTTCTTCGGTTCGCGCGCAAACAGGTCGGGATCGGCGAGGATCGCCTGCGCCTTGTCGATCAGCGCGCGCAGCCGGTCCATGTCCTTGGGCAGATTTTCGAGCGCATGCTTCTCGTTGAAGCTCAACTTGCTCTTCTGCCTGGGCTCGCCGCCCGGCTTCGGCTCCGCTTTCGGTTTCGGCTCGGCGGACTTCT
The DNA here is from genome assembly GCA_964634325.1 of uncultured Rhodoblastus sp. Lineage (GTDB taxonomy): Bacteria > Pseudomonadota > Alphaproteobacteria > Rhizobiales > Beijerinckiaceae > JAJXWB01. The sequence continues at coordinate 46,127 of CAZWJF010000009.1, read as the reverse complement.
CCGCCACGCGCGCGCCGACGCCGGCGCCGCGCTGCGCGACCATGTCGGAATAGCCGCCGGCGTATTCGACCCAGCGTCCGTCTCCTTCCGCGACCAGAACCGAGGTCGCGACGCGGTCGAGAAAATCGCGGTCGTGGCTGACGACCAGCACCGTGCCGGGATAGTCGGCCAGCATCTCCTCGACGAGATCGAGGGTTTCGAGATCAAGATCGTTGGTCGGCTCGTCGAGCACGAGAAAGTTCGACGGCAGCGCCAGCGCGCGGGCGAGCATCAGACGCGCGCGCTCGCCGCCCGACAGGCGCGAGACGGGCGTGCGCGCCTGCTCCGGCTTGAACAGGAAGTCCTGCATGTAGCCGACGACGTGCTTCTTCTTGCCGGCGATCTCCACCCAGTCGCCGCCGCCGCCGGTGAGAAAATTGGCGACAGTGTCTTGCGCGTCGAGCGCAGCGCGCGACTGGTCGAGCGTCGCCATTTCGACATTCGCGCCGAGCCGCGCGCGGCCGGAGTCCGGCGCGAGCTTGCCGGTCAGGAGATTGACCAGAGTCGTCTTGCCGGCGCCGTTGGCGCCCACGAGACCGAGCCGGTCGCCTCGCAACACGCGCAGCGACAGGTTCTTGACGATGGCGCGGTCGCCGAAGGACTTCGACAGGCCCTCGGCGTCGATCACCAGCCTGCCCGAGAGCTGCGCCTCGCTGACCTGCAATTGCACGGCGCCTTCGACGCGACGCGCTTCGCGCTTCGTGCGCCGCAGCTCGCCGAGTTCGGCCATGCGCCGCATGTTGCGCTTGCGCCGCCCGCTGACGCCGTAGCGCACCCAGTGCTCTTCCGCGACGATCTTGCGGTCGAGCTTGTGGGCGGCCGCCTCTTCCTCTTCCAGCACCTTGTCGCGCCAGGCCTCGAATTCGCCGAAGCCGCGCTCGAGCCGCCGCGTGACGCCGCGATCGAGCCAGACGGTCGCCCGCGACAGATCCTGCAGGAAGCGCCGATCATGGCTGATGAGCACGAGCGCGCCGCGCACCGCGGACAGCTCCTCCTCCAGCCATTCGATGGCGGGCAGATCGAGATGGTTGGTCGGCTCGTCCAGCAACAAGATGTCCGGATCCGGCGCCAGCGTGCGGGCGAGCGCGGCGCGGCGCGCCTCGCCGCCTGACAGATTTGCGGGATTCTCGGTCCCGGTCATGCCCAGCCGTTCGAGCAGATAGCGCGCGCGATGCGGGTCGTCGGTGGGGCCGAGGCCGGCCTCGGCATAGCTGAGGGTCGTTGCGAAGCCCGCGAAATCCGGCTCCTGCGGCAGGTAGCGGATGGTCGCGCCCGGTTGAAAGAAGCGCGTCCCGCCATCGGATTCGAGCAGGCCGGCGGCGATCTTCAACAGGGTCGACTTGCCCGAGCCGTTGCGGCCGACCAGGCAGAGACGGTCGCCCGGCTCGACCGCAAGCTCGGCGCCGGCGAGCAGCGGCGCGCCGCCCAAAGTCAGGGCGATGTTCTGGAGATGCAGGAGGGGCGGCGCCATGCCGGGGGTTTGACCCATCGGCGGCTGGCGATCAAGCGGCGTCTGGTTGTGGATTCACGGGGATTTGACCGCCGCCGGCCGCAACGTGAAACCTTTCCTCGTCGGTTTGGCCTACAGAAAGGCATGGCCGCTTCGTTCGCCGCCCTACGTCCCCTCGCCCTGTGGCGCGACCGCGCCGGCGCCTTTTCGCCTGCGCGCGCGGCGGCGCTGGCGCTGGCGGTCGCCCCCGCCCTGCCGCTCATTGATCGCATTCTGACCGGCGATCTGGGGGCGCGGCCGCTGACCGAGGTCTCGCACGCAACCGGGCTCTGGGCGATCCGGCTGCTGGCGGTCACGCTGGCGGTCACGCCGCTGATCGACCTCCTGCGTCTGCCGCGCCTCGTCGCGGCGCGCCGCATTCTCGGCGTCTCGGTCTTCGTCTGGATGGTCGCGCATTTCATTGTCTTCGTCGCCGACAAGTCCTTCGACCCGATCGTGGTCGGACGCGAACTGGTCGTGCGGGTCTATTTGTTGATCGGGCTCGTCGCCTTTTTGATGCTCGGCGCGCTCGCCGCCACTTCGACAGACGGCGCGATCCGCCGGCTCGGCGCTTCGACCTGGAAGAAGCTGCATCGCCTTGTCTACGTCGTCGCCCTGCTCGGCCTCGTCCATTTCTTCATGCAATCGAAGCTCGACGTGACGGAGCCGACCGCGATGGCGGGGATTTTCGCGCTGCTCGGCCTGCTGCGCCTGCCCAAACGTTTCGGACGGCCGCTGACGCCGACGCTGGCGTTGTCTCTTTCCGTCGTCGCGGCCGTCGCCACCGCCCTTGCTGAAGCCGGCTGGTTCGCCTTCTCGATGGGAGCGCCGTTCGGCGATGTTCTCGCCAGCGATTTCACGCTCGATATCGGACTTCGCCCCTGCTGGACGCCGCTGATCGGCGGCGCCGCCTTTGTCGTTATCGGCCTCGTCGCGAAGTACGGGGCGCGCCGTCAGCGAAGCGCGCGTTCTGCGGACGGAGGAGCCTCGGCCGCTATGCCTTCAGCACGCCCGCGTTGAGCACGCGGATCGGCGCGCCCGCCAGAAACGCGCGGATGTTCTCGACCGTGTCGCCATACCAGGTCGTATAAACGTCCCGCGTCACGAAGCCCTGATGCGGCGAGAGAACGACATTGTCGAGGGCGCGCAGCGGATGATCTTTCGGCAACGGCTCGACGTCGTAGACGTCGAGCGCGACGCTGGCGATCTTGCGCGCCTGCATCGCGGCGATCATCGCGTTTTCGTCGATCAGCGGGCCGCGCGACGTGTTCACGAGAACCGCATGCCCTTGCAACCAGTCGAACTCTCGCGCGCCGACGATATGTCTGCTGCGCTCGCCGAGCACGAGATGCAACGAAACGACGTCGCTTGTCCGGAACAGGGTCTCCTTGTCGACGAGCGTCGCGCCGCTGGCGGCCGCCGTCTCGGCGGTCATGTTCGGGCTCCAGGCGACGAGCTCCATGCCGAGCGCCTTCGCCACCTCCGCCACGCGCGCGCCGATGCGGCCGAGGCCGACCACGCCGAGACGGCGGCCGTGCAGCGTCATGCCGAGGCCGGACTGCCAGCCGCCTGCGCGCATGTCGCGATCTTCGCGCGCGATATTGCGGGCGCCGGCCAGGATCAAAGCGATGCAGAGTTCGACGGTGGCGGGCACCGAGGCGCCGGCGGTCGTGTGCGCGACGATCACGCCGCGGGCCGTGGCGGCCGCCTGATCGAGCAGACGCTGATGCAGCCCGGTGATACAGAGCAATCTGAGTTTCGGCAGGCGCGCGAGCAGGCTCGCCGGCCATTCCATGCGCTCGCGCATCGTGCTGACGATTTCGAAACCGCCGAGCTTCGCAGCCGCCTCTTCCTCGTTCGCGAAGGGTTTGTCGAACACGGTGAATTCGGCGTCGGGAATGCTCGCCCAATCGGCCAGCGACAGCGCGATGTTCTGATAATCGTCGACAATGGCGATGCGAGTCATCTTGCGCTCACAAGGAAAGAACGATCTTGCCGAAATGCGCGTTCGCGCGCATGCGCGCGAAAGCCGCGTCCGCGTCGGCGAATGGATAAACGCTGTCGACGGGCAAGCGCAGAGCGCCGGTTTCGACAGCCAGCAACAGATCCGCGCGCATGAGCCGGTTGATTTCGCGTATCTCTTCGACGCTGCGCGTACGGAAGGTGACGCCGATGTAATCGATGCGTTTCAAAGCGTGCAGGTCGAAGTCGAACTCGCCCTTCATGCCGCCGAGGCGACCGACGTTGACGATGCGGCCACGAACGGCGGCCGCCTGCATGTTGGCGTTCGCGACATAACCGGAGATCTGGTCGACGATCAGGTCGACGCCCCTGCCGCCGGTCGCCTTGCGCGCCTCCTCGACCCAGTCGGGCGAACGCGAATCGAGCGCGACGTCCGCGCCGAATTCCTTCAGTTTCGTACGGCGCTCCGCATCCGTCGACGTGCCGATCACGCAGCCTGCGCCCATATATCTGGCGATCTGCAACGCCATCAGGCCGACGCCGGAACTCGCGCCCTGAACGAGTACGCTCTCGCCCCTGGTCAGCCGGCCCGCGGTCACGACCGCGTTGTGCATGGTCTGTAGCGCGACGGGCAGTGTCGCCGCCGTCTCGAAGCTCATATCGGGAAGGATCCTGGTCGCACGGCCGGCGTCGGTCACGGCATATTCGGCGAGCGAACGCGCCGCCGAACACATCACGCGGTCGCCGACGACGAAGTCGTTCACGCCTTCGCCGAGGCGCTCGACCTCGCCGGCGCATTCGAGGCCGACGATCGCGCCCGCGCCGCCGACTGCGCCATGCTGATGGCCGGCGAGCACCAGCAAGTCGGCGCGGTTCAGCGCGGCAGCCTTCACGCGTACGCGGATTTCGCCCGGACCCGGCTCCGGCGCCGCGACTTCAGCGACTGCGGCCTTGTTCCTGTCTGCGACGACGATAGCGCGCATGGGGTTTCCTTCGTTGGCGGACGACGCGTCTGGTCGCCAAGAAACTAATAGGAGCGCGGCATGCCGAGCACGTGCTCGGCGACGAAGGACAGGATCAGATTGGTGGAAATCGGCGCGACCTGATAGAGGCGCGTTTCGCGGAACTTGCGTTCGACGTCGTATTCCTCGGCGAAGCCGAAGCCGCCGTGCGTCTGGATGCAGACATTGGCCGCCTCGTTGGAGGCGTCGGCCGCCAGCATCTTCGCCATATTGGCTTCCGCGCCGCAGTTCTGGCCGGCTTCGTACAAACGCGCGGCCTCGCGCGCCATCAGCTCCGCCGCGCGCATATTTGCGTAAGCGCGGGCGATCGGGAACTGGATGCCCTGGTTCTGGCCGATCGGCCGGCCGAACACACTGCGCTCCTTGGCGTAATTGGTCGCCTTCTCGGTGAACCATTTCGCGTCGCCGATGCATTCATAGGCGATGAGAATGCGTTCCGCGTTCATGCCCGAGAGAATGTAGCGGAAGCCCTTGCCCTCCTCGCCGATCAGGTTCTCGGCCGGCACTTCCATATTGTCGAAGAACACTTCCGTCGTGCCGTGGTTCATCATCGTGCGGATCGGCCGGATGGTGAGGCCATTGCCGAGCGCCTTGCGCATGTCGACGATGAAGACGCTGAGGCCGTCCGTCTTCTTCTGCGTCTGCTCGCGAGGCGTGGTGCGGGCGAGCAGGATCATGAGGTCGGAATGTTCGGCCCGCGACGTCCAGATTTTCTGGCCATTGACGATGTATTTGTCGCCCTCGCGGCGGGCGAAGGTCTTGAGCGACGTCGTGTCGGTGCCCGAGGTCGGCTCGGTCACGCCGAAGGCCTGCAGGCGCAGGCGACCAGAGGCGACTTCTGGCAGATATTTGCGCTTCTGCTCTTCCGAACCGTGCCGCAGAACCGTGCCCATCACGTACATCTGCGCGTGGCAGGCGGCGCCGTTGCAGCCGGCGGCCTGGATTTCCTCGAGGATCGCGCAGGCCGCCGAAAGGCCGAGGCCCGCCCCGCCGTAGCTTTCCGGAATGAGGGCCGAGAGGAACCCGGATTCGGTCAGGGCCTGGACGAAGGCGGTCGGATATTCGCCGACGCGGTCGAGCTTGCGCCAGTATTCGCCCGGAAACCCCGCGCAGAGTTTGCGCACCGCGTCGCGGATTTCGGCATGAGGGTCGGTCGGCGGCTCGTGCGTGCTGGTCATCGCTGTTTCCCGGGCGTCGCCCGTCGGATGCGGGCATTCGGTTCTGTGTAGCTGAGCCCGCGCGAACCGCACAACCCGCACAGCCGGCATTGCCGTTCTGCGCCAATAGCCCTATGACGCCGCGACCGCACCCGAGCCCCAGACATGACCGCCTTTCTCGCCAGCGTCGTCAGCGCCGCCGAAGCGACCGTCGCCCTCGAATGCGGCGCCGATATCGTCGATTGCACGGACCCCGATCGCGGCGCCCTCGGCGCGCCGGCCCCCGACGTCGTGGCCCAGATCGCGCGCGCGGTCGGCGGCGCGCGGCCGGTAAGCGCGGCCGCTGGCGCGCTCGAGCTGAATGGCGTGCGGCTCTACGCGGCCGTCGAGGCGCTGCGCGCGGCCGGCGCCGACATCGTAAAAGTCGGTTTCGCCGACGAGCCCGACGCGCGCGCCAAGATCGTATCGCTCGCGCCGCTGACCGACGACATCCAGCTCGTGGCGGTCTTTCTCGCCGACCGCGACCCGCCGCTCGACATGATCGACGAACTGGCGGCGGCGGGGTTTTCCGGCGCAATGCTCGACACGGTCGACAAGACGCGCGGCCGCTTTCTCGAGACGCTGGACGCCGCCGACGCTGCGCGCTTCATCGAGCGATGCAGGGCGGCCGGTCTGTCGGCTGGCGTCTCGGGCTCGCTCGAAGCCCCGGACGTGCCGCGCCTTGTCGCGCTCGACGCCGACTTCCTCGGGTTCCGCAGCGCGCTCTGCGGCGCCGGCGACCGACGCAACGGCATCGACCGCGACGCGGTGGCCGCCATCCGCGCGCTGATCGACGCCGGCCTTCACGCCGGCGAAGGGCCGCAGCAGACCGACCGAATCTTCGTGCGGGACTTCCTCGTCGACGCGAATATCGGCGTCTACAACTACGAGACGAAGAAGCCCCAGCGCATGCGCTTCAACGTGGAAGCCGACGTTCCGCGCGCCAAGCGCGTGGCCGACGATTTCGGCGACGTCGTCTCCTACGACGTGATCGTCGACGCCATCAGGCGCATGATTCAATCCGGCCACGTGAAGCTGGTCGAGACCATGGCGGAAGAAATCGCCGCCGCCGCGCTGCGCGACCGCCGCGTGAAGCGGGTGCGCGTCCGCGTGGAGAAGCTCGACATCATCGAGGGCGCGGTCGGCGTGGAGATCGAGCGCGAGCAGTCCGCCGAACCGCGCCAGCCGCGCACGCGCTTTCGCTCTCTCGGCGCGGCCGACGGCGGCCAGCGCGCTTGAACCTGCTCATCGCCAGGATCAGCGGGCGGCTGACCGGAACGCCGCATCTTGCGCACTGGCTCGACGCCCTCGCTGTCTGGCCCGGCTCTCTGGTCATGGCGCCCGGAGACGGCCCGCTCAGCGTCGCGGCGCGCGCGACGTCCAAAGAGATGGGGCTCCACGCCGTGGCGGCTCAGCGCTTGACGCTGATGGCGATGGATCAATTCGCGGTGGCGCTGGCCGCCGTCAGGCCCTCGCCGGCGATCGCGCAAACGGAGGAGGAGCTGCGAGGCGCTATCGCGGCGCGGCGCATCGCCATCTGGGCGCCGGCGCGGATGGGAATAACGGCGACCGACATTCCCGCGACATCGGAGATTTCATCCGATTCGCTCGCCGCCTGGCTCGCAGGAAAACTCGGCGCGGCGCATCTGCTGCTGATCGAAGACATCGATCCGCCTTCGCCTGTGTCGACGGCGTGGCTCGCGCAACGCGATTATGTGGACGCACGATTTCCGGACTTCGCCGCGCTGGCGAATTGCCCGATCTGGATCGCGGGACCGGGCGCGCTCCTCGGCGCGGAGGACTTGCTGGCTCAGAGCAGATTGCCCGGCGCGCGCGTGACGGCGATGCGCGGGGCTTGAACCCTCTGGCGGCCCTCCCCCGCTTTGCGGGAGAGGGCGCAGCGCACTTTAGGGCGCGATCTTCACCATCAGCTCGGAATAGCCGTGCACGAAGGACGAGTAGACGCGCTTCGGCGGGCTCAGCACCTCGATCTTCATGTCGCGCTTCAAAATCTCTTCCCAGAGAATCTTCAGCTGCAATTCGCCGAGGCGATTGCCGACGCAGCGATGAATGCCGAAGCCGAAGGAGAGGTGCTGGCGCGGCCGCTCACGGTCGATGATGAACTGATCGGGATTTTCGATCGAGTCCTCGTCGCGATTGCCCGAGATGTACCACATCGCGAGCTTGTCGCCCTTCTTGATCAGCTTGCCGCCGACTTCCGTGTCGGCGATGGCCGTGCGGCGCATGTAGGCGAGAGGCGTCTGATAGCGGATGATCTCCGGCACGGCGGAGTCCAGCAGCTTGGGATCGGCGCGCAGCTTGGCGAACTGATCCGGGTTCTGGTTGAAGAACCAGACCGAGCCCGTCATGGAATTGCGCGTCGTGTCGTTCCCGCCGACGATCAGCAGGATGACGTTGCCGAGGTATTCGCGCGGATGCATGTTGCGCGTGGCTTCGCCGCTCACCAGCATCGAAATGAGATCGCCGCCGAGCTCCTTGGCGTTCACGCGCTGGTTCCAGAGCTGCATGAAGGCGCCGAGACATTCGGCGAAAACCTTTTCGCGCTCTTCTTCGCTGTTGATGAGGCGATCCGGATTGTTGAGGTCGGTGGTGGCGACGTCCGACCAATAGGTCAGCTTGCGGCGCTGTTCGAACGGAAAGTCGAAGAGCGTCGCCAGCATCTGGCCGGTCAGTTCGATCGAGACCTTGTCGACCCAGTCGAACGCTTCGCCGCGCGGCAGGCTGTCGAGCGTGTTCTGGATGCGGCTGCGGATCAGGCCTTCGAAGCTGGCGAGATTGGCGGGCGAAACGATGGGCTGCACGATCTTGCGCTGCTCGTCGTGCTTGGGCGGATCCATGGCGATGAACATCGGCAGTTCGAGATCGCCGGTACGGTCGCGCAATGTGATGCCGCCGAAAGACGAACTCGAGGAGAACGCCTTGTGGTTCACTTCGACGGAAACGATGTCCTTGTATTTCGTGACCGACCAGTACGGCCCGATCGGGCTGTCCTTGCAGTAATGCACCGGCGCGTCGCGGCGTAGCCGGCGGAAATAATGCATCCAGACGTCCTGCTGGTAGAGCTTCGGATCGGAGACGTTGATGTCCTCGATCGGCATGCTTTCGGCCAATGCGGCGTGATCGACGGCGGCGTGCTCGTTCATGGTTGTCCTCCCGAGACTTCCAATGGCGATGTTTCGATATGCAAGAAACTAGCGCCGCGATTGCGGCGGTTTTGGCTCGCTCAGTGCTGGCTTTCCGGCAGATGGACGACCAGTCCATCGAGTTCCGCCGTCACCTTGATCTGGCAAGACAGGCGCGAGGTCTCTTTCACGCTGTCGACGAAGCCGAGCATGCTCGTCTCCTGCTCGCTCGGCTGACCCACCTTATCCTTCCACGCGTCGTCGACATAGACGTGGCACGTCGCGCAGGCGCATTCGCCGCCGCAATCCGCGTCGATGCCCGGCACGGAATTGAGCACGGCCCCGCGCATCACGGATTCGCCCGCGGGCACCTCGACCGCGCGATCCGTTCCATCATGCGCAACGTAATGAATCTTAGGCATTTCCTCTTCCCCAGCGCTTTTGTCTTCGTCGCTTCGAAAAAGTATAGGGCTAAACAGGTTTCTTGCAAAACCTGTTTAGCCCTGTTTCGAAGTGCGAAACGCCGAGGATGCCCCGCGCAACGCGCGGGGATCAGTACCGGTAATGATCCGGCTTGTACGGGCCCTGCTGAGGCAGGCCGAGATAGGCGGCCTGCTGCTCGGTGAGCTTGGTCAGCTTCACGCCGATCTTGCCGAGATGCAGCGAGGCGACCTTCTCGTCGAGGTGCTTGGGCAGCGTGTAGACGCCGACAGGATATTCGCCCTGCTTCGTCCACAACTCGATCTGCGCGAGCGTCTGGTTGGTGAAGGACGCCGACATGACGAACGACGGATGGCCCGTCGCGTTGCCAAGGTTCACGAGGCGGCCTTCCGACAGCAGGATGATGCGCTTGCCGTCGTTGAACTCGACCTCGTCGACCTGCGGCTTGACGTTGTGCCACTTGAAGTTCTTGAGGCCCGCGACCTGGATCTCGGAATCGAAGTGCCCGATGTTGCAGACGATGGCGCGGTCCTTCATGGCGCGCATGTGGTCGACGGTGATGACGTCGACGTTGCCGGTCGCCGTGCAGAAGATGTCGGCGCGCGGCGCCGCCTCTTCCATCGTGGTGACCTCATAGCCTTCCATCGCCGCCTGCAGCGCGCAGATCGGATCGATCTCGGTGACGATCACGCGGCAGCCGGCGTTGCGCAACGAGGCGGCCGAGCCCTTGCCGACGTCGCCGTATCCGGCGATGCAGGCGACCTTGCCGGCCATCATCACGTCCGTGCCGCGACGGATGCCGTCGACGAGCGATTCACGGCAGCCGTAGAGGTTGTCGAACTTCGACTTGGTGACACTGTCGTTGACGTTGATCGCCGGCCACAGGAGCTTGCCCTCCTTGTGCATGTTGTAGAGGCGATGCACGCCGGTCGTGGTCTCTTCGGTGACGCCCTTGATGCTCTCGGCGTTGCGCTTGTACCAGCCGGGGTTGGCCTTGAGGCGCTTCTTGATGGCGGCGAAGAGGACTTCCTCTTCTTCGTTGGTGGCCTTGTCCAAGAAAGCCACATCGCCCTGCTCGGCGCGCAGGCCGAGATGGATCAGCAGAGTGGCGTCGCCGCCGTCGTCGAGGATCATGTTCGGGCAGCCGCCGTCGCCCCATTCGAAGATCTTGTGGGTGTAGTCCCAGTAGTCCTCGAGGCTCTCGCCCTTGATGGCGAAGACCGGCGTGCCGGCGGCCGCGATGGCGGCAGCCGCGTGGTCCTGCGTCGAATAGATGTTGCACGAAGCCCAGCGCACGTCGGCGCCCAGAGCCTTCAGCGTCTCGATCAAAACGCCGGTCTGGATGGTCATGTGCAGCGAACCGGCGATGCGGGCGCCCTTGAGCGGCTGCGCCGGGCCATATTCGGCGCGGGTCGCCATCAGGCCGGGCATTTCGGTCTCGGCGATGTTCAGTTCCTTGCGGCCCCAATCGGCGAGCTTGATGTCGGCGACGACGTAATCATTGAAATGGTGCGTCATAAGTCGTTCCTGCTGGTGTCCCGGGCTGGCTTGGGCGGTCCTATAGCAGCGCGCACGAGATAGCGCAATAAACATATAAAGATTTCTTTATGTGATTTTCAGCGTGGTTTACCGCGACCGAAAGATGAGACATATTCAATGAAATGAATACGACATCGCCGCCAAGGCGACTGCGGGGAGACGACCGAGTGACAATCCAGGCCCTGATCTTCGACGTCGACGGGACGTTGGCCGAAACGGAGGAAATCCACCGCGCGGCGTTCAATCGCGTGTTCGCGGAACATGGGCTCGACTGGAGCTGGGATGTCGATCTCTACCGCGACCTTTTGAAGACCACCGGCGGCAAGGAGCGGATGCGCGCCTACGCCGGGATGATCGGGGCGGAGCTGGCGGACGACCACGTGCAGCGCATGCATCTCGCCAAGAACGATCATTACGGCGCCTTGACGCGCGGCGGGCAGGCGCATTTGCGGCCCGGCGTCGAGGATTTGATCCGGCGCGGCCATGCGGCCGGTCTCAAGCTCGCGATCTGCACCACCACGTCGCGCGCGAATATCGAGGCGCTGATCGAGGCGACGCTGGGAACGGAAGGGTTCGCGCTGTTCGACGCAATCGTGGGCGCCGAGGATGCGCCGGTGAAGAAACCTGCGCCCGACGCCTATCTGCTGGCGCTGAAACGGCTCGATCTGTCCGCGAACGAATGCCTCGCCTTCGAGGATTCGCGCAACGGACTGGCTGCGGCGCGCGCCGCCGGGATACCGACGATCGTGACGCCTGGCCTCTACACGGCGCACGAGACGTTCGAGGGCGCCACGGCGATCCTGCCGTCGCTCGAAGGGTTCGACTGGAAGACTTACTGAGCGCGCGCGCCGGAACGCGTCAGACCAGCACCGGCTGCGCTTTCATTCCCTCGCGGCCGAATATCCCGCGATAGCGCTGGACCTCGGATTCAGGCCCCGTCGCCTTCAGCGGATTGTCCGAAAGCTTCACTGCGGGACGCCCTGCCGCGCCCATCACCTTGCAGACCAGAGAAATGGCCTTCAACCGGTCGCCGCCGGCGGGATCGCAGCCCAGAAAATCATTGGTCAGATTGGTGCCCCAGCCGTAGCTGACCCGCACGCGCCCGCGAAAATGGCGCGACGTCTCTTCGATGGAATCGATATCCATCGCGTCGGAGAAGATGACCAGCTTGTCCCGGGGATCGCGCCCCCGCGCCGCCCACCAGGCGACAAGCTCCTCGCCCGCCTCGATCGGCGCCTTGGAATCCGGGCGCGCGCCCGTCCAGTCGGCGACCCAGTCCGGCGCGTCGCGCAGGAATTCCGTCGTGCCGTAGGCGTCCGGCAGGAACACCAGCAGATTGCCGGAATAGGAATCGCTCCAGGACTGCAACACGCTGTAGCGGGAATCGCGGACGCGCTGCGCGTCGTCGCCGGCGAGAGCGGCGTAGACCATCGGCAATTCGTGCGCATTGGTGCCGATCGCCTCGGCGCCGATCTCCATGGCGATATGCACGTTGGACGTGCCGGTGAAATTCTCGCCGATGCCTTCCTGCAAGGCCTCGCAACACCAGCGTTGCCACAAATAGCCGTGGCGGCGGCGCGTGCCGAAATCGCCGACGCGCAGCGGGCCTTCAGCCTTCAGTTTGCGCAGGCGTTCGATCTTGGCCCACAATTTCGCTTTGGCGCGGGCGTAGAGCACGTCCAGCTCGAACCGCCCCATGCCGTGCAGAACTTTTCGCGCGCGCAGCTCGTTGATGATCGAGAGCGCGGGGATTTCCCACATGGTGGTGTAGGGCCAAGCGCCGTGGAAGGTCAGTTCGTATTGCCCGTCGCGGCGCTCGAGCTCGTAGTCCGGCAGGCGGAAATCGGCGAGCCATTCGATGAAGTCGGGCTGAAAAATCTGCTTCACGCCGTAAAACGTGTTGCCCGCGAGCCATATCCGCTCGCGCGACGTGAAACGCAGCGTGCGGGCGTGGTCGAGTTGCTCGCGCAGCTCCGCCTCCGGGATTTCGTCGGCGATGCGAACGGCGGAGGTGCGATTGACGATGCCGAAGGACACCGGGACATCGCGGTGCTTGCGCCAGATCATCTGGAGCATCAGCAGCTTGTAAAAGTCGGTGTCGAGCAGGGTCCGCAGGACCGGGTCGAGCCGGAACGAATGATTGTACGTCCGGGTCGCAATATCGGTGAAACTCATGAGCCTCGGGCCTGCGTCCTCTCGTCTTGGACGGGACCATAGGCGATCGGCGACGCAAATCCAAAGAGGCGCCGGGGAGTCCGGGATTCGGACAAACCTTCGTTAAGCGGAAGCCTGTAATCTGCAGGGTTGCGTGGGGACGCAAATGGAGCTTGCGAGATATGGGCAAGCTGCCGATCATCGCTCTGACGCTCGGCGTGGCGCTGGGATCGATCCTCGTCTTCCTGACCCGCTCGGGTCGGATCGATCTCGCGGGAGCGACCGCGACGCCCGAGGCGCCCGCCGCTTCGATCTGCACTTCCAGCTATTTCGGCAATCAATGCAGCGACCGCGACACATCGGCGATCATGAGCGCGCGCGGCGACCGCGCCTTCAGCGGAAAAGGCTACGAAGGGCAGGTCGCGTTCGTCGACGTGCGTCCGGGGGCCGAATTCGGAACAGCAGCGATCGTCGGTCAGCGCGTCGAAGCGGAAATCGTCTGCCTGACCGGCAGCGCGCGACTCGCGCGGACAGCGCGTTTCGAACTCAACCGCGGCGATCGCGCGGTGCTGTCGGGGATCATCGAGCGCCGCAGCGGCCGCACGCTCTATCTGACGCATTGCGCCTACTGGCGCGCGTGAGCGCGCCTGCACGAGATATAAGCGCCATTCTGCATGAGAATGGTGCCCAGGAGAGGACTCGAACCTCCACGGCTTGCACCACTGGTACCTGAAACCAGCGCGTCTACCAATTCCGCCACCTGGGCCCGGCGCGTCTCATACGGGGGCGGCATGGCGCTTGTCAACGATGCGCGACCATCGTCAGTATGGTTTTCGTCGCCGGCTGGTTGTATAGCCCCTGACGAAATTCGGGTTCGAGCTTTCGAGAGGCTCTCATGACGGACGTTTCTGCGGGCGGCGATCGGCTGGTGACGGTATTTGGCGGTTCGGGCTTCGTGGGCCGCCACGTCGTGCGGGAGCTCGCCAATCGCGGCTGGCGCGTGCGCGTCGCCTGCCGCCGGCCCGACCTCGCGTTCTTTCTCCAGCCGCTCGGCCGGGTGGGCCAGGTGACGGCCGTGCAGGCCAATCTGCGCTACCCCGAATCGGCGGCAGCGGCCCTGCGCGGCGCCGACGCCGTGATCAACCTCGTCGGCGTGCTGGCGGAGGGCGGACGCCAGAGCTTCGAGGCCGTGCACGGTTTCGGCGCGGGCGTCGTCGGCAAGGCGGCGGCCGCAGCGGGCGTCTCGAACGTCGTGCACGTCTCGGCCATCGGCGCCGACGCGGAATCGACGGCAGCCTACGCGCGCACCAAGGCGCGCGGCGAGCAGGCGATTCGCGAGGCCGTTCCGCAGACGATCATCTTCCGCCCGTCGGTCGTGTTCGGGCCCGAGGACGATTTCTTCAACCGTTTCGCCCGCATGGCGCGCGTCCTGCCCGTCTTGCCGCTGATCGGCGCAGGGACCAAGTTTCAGCCGGTGTTCGTCGGCGACGTCGCGCAGGCGGTCGCCGACGCGCTCGACGGCAAGGCCAAGGCGGGGACGACCTACGAGCTCGGCGGGCCAGAGGTCGCTTCGTTCCGCGATCTCGTGGGCTTCGTCTGCGACCAGACGGGCCGCAAGCGGCTCCTGATCGACCTGCCGTTCAGCGCCGGCCGCGCCATGGCGCTTTCGACGGAAATCGCCTCGAAACTGTCGCTCGGCCTGTTCCCGGCCATGCTGACCACGACGCGCGACCAGGTCGAAATGCTGCGCACGGACAATGTCGTGTCGGAAGCCGCCAAGGCCGAGGGGCGCACGCTCGAGGGGCTCGCCATCGCGCCGGAATCGTTCCGGGCGATCGCGCCGACCTATCTCTGGCGTTACCGCGCCACGGGCCAGTACGACCGTCAGCGGCTGGCCTGATCAGCCTCGCGGCTGGATCGCCGGCGGCGGAGCGGGATTGGCCAGGGGTATGACCGCCTGCGGCGCCAGAATCTGGTGCACGCGCACCATGAAGGCGACGCCGAACAGCGGCGTCAGCAAATTGACGATCGGCACGGCGACGAAAGCGGCGATCAGCAGGCCCGCCAGAAACAGCGTCACCGCATGGCGGCGCCGCAATTCGCGGACTTCATCGAGCGTTCGGAACCGCAGGGCGGCCAGTTCGAAATATTCGCGGCCGAACAGATAGGCGTTGGCGACGAAGAATACGATCGCGTTGACGCCCGGCAGAAGAAACAGGATCAGCGCGAACACGTTGACCGCCAGCGACACGGCTGCGAACTTGCTGGCGAGCCAGGCCGCGCGGCCGGCGGGCAGCGCCCTGCCCCGCGCCCCTTCCGGGTAGATGTCGGCTTCCACGAGTTCGGCGAGATCGTCGAGAAAGAAGCCTGCGACCAGCATCGATACCGGCGCGACCAGAAAGGCCAGCCCGACGACGAGGCCGACGCCGAGCGCGACCGAGATCGCCGTCGTGATCCAGGGATAGGGAAACCACGCGGGGTCGAGCAGGTAGCCGACCAGAAATTTGTCGAGCCCGACCCACACCAGCGCCAGCAGCGCCAGCGTCAACGCCAGCGACTTCCACAATGTCGCGCGGAACGGCGGCGTGAACATCTGGTTCAGCGCATCATAGGCGGCTCTGAAAATGGGCATGGCCTCGATTCCCGTTGGACCGCGCAAAGATGGGCGCCCAAGGGTCCGCGCGCAATCCCGCGACGGCGCTCCCGCGACGCCGGCGTTACAGTCGCAGGCCGCTCTGGCGATCGAACAGGTGCACGGCGTCTGCGGATATGGTGAGGCGCTGCGTCTCGCCTGCGGGCGCGCTGTGCGACGCCGGCAGGGAGACCGTGAAATCGACGCCCGCGAGCTTGCCGTGCACGAGCTGGCCGAGGCCAAGCTCTTCCACGAGCTCCAGCGCGAAGGGCAGGCCCGAGGGACCGCTGGCGAACGTCGCGCGCTCCGGGCGCACGCCCGCCCTGACCTGCGCTCCGACCGGAGGACCGAAATGCGCCGCGTCGTAAGGAAGTTCGCCGCCGTCGGTCAGGCGCACGACGCCGGGCTTTTCGACCACGCCGTCGAGGAAATTCATCGGCGGAGAGCCCAGAAAGCCCGCCACGAACACGCTCGCCGGCCGCTCGTAGAGTTCGAGCGGCGCGCCGACCTGTTCGACGCGGCCGGCGTTCATCACGACGAGCATGTCGGCGAGCGTCATGGCCTCGAGCTGGTCGTGCGTCACGTAGATCGACGTGGTCTTCAGACGGCGTTGCAGCTTGCGGATCTCGATGCGCATCTGAACGCGCAATTTCGCGTCGAGATTGGAGAGCGGCTCGTCGAACAGGAACACTGCGGGCTTGCGCACGATGGCGCGGCCCATGGCGACGCGCTGGCGCTGCCCGCCGGAGAGCTGGCGCGGTTTGCGCTTCAGCATCTCCTCGTCCAATTCGAGAATCTTCGCAGCCTCGTTGACGCGCGCGAGAATCTCGGGCTCGGGCGTTTTCAGGTTGCGCAGGCCGTAAGCCATGTTGTCGTACACGCTCATGTGCGGGTAGAGCGCGTAGTTCTGGAACACCATGGCGATGTCGCGATCCATGGGCTCGATCTTGTTGACGACGCGATCGCCGATCGAGACGGCGCCGTCGCTGATCGTCTCGAGGCCCGCGATCATGCGCAGCAATGTCGACTTTCCGCAGCCAGACGGGCCGACCAGAACGCAGAACCCTCCGTCGGGCACGGCGAAGGATACGCCCTTCACAGCCATGAAGCCGCCGGGATAGGTCTTGCGAACCTGGTCGAGGAGCACGCTCGCCATCCTACTTCTCCGTCTCGACCAGACCTTTGACGAACAGCTTCTGCATCAGCACGACAACAAGGACGGGCGGCAGCATGGCGAGCACCGCCGTCGCCATGGCGAGCTGCCACTCGGTGAGCGCGTCCTGCACGGCGACGATCTTCTTGATGCCGATGACGATCGTCTGCATGTCGTCGCGCGTCGTGATCAGCAGCGGCCAGAGATACTGATTCCAGCCGTAGATGAAGAGGATGACGAACAGCGCCGCGATGTTCGTGCGCGAGAGCGGCAGCAGCACGTCCTTGAAGAAACGCACCGGCCCCGCCGCGTCGATCTTGGCGGCCTCCAGGAGTTCTTCGGGCACCGTCATGAAGAACTGACGGAACAGCAGCGTCGCGGTGGCGGAGGCGATCAGCGGCACGGAGAGGCCGGTGTAGGTGTCGAGCAGGCCGAGATCGGCGACGATCTTGTAGGTCGGGTAGATGCGCACCTCGACCGGAAACATCAGCGTGAGAAAGATCAGCCAGAAAGCCGCCATACGGAAGGGAAATCGGAAATAGACGATGGCGTAGGCCGAAATCAGGGAGATCGCGATCTTGCCGACCGCGATCACGACCGCCGAGATCGTCGAATTGAGCAGCATGGTCGCGACATGCGCGCGCGTGGTGCGGCCCGTGCCCTCGAACAGGATGCGGCTGTAGTTCTCGACAAGGTGCGGGCCGGGCGCAAGTCCGAGCTGACCGTTGGCGATCGTGGCGGCGTCCCAGGTGGAGGCGACGAAGGCCATGTAGACCGGGAAGACGATGACGATCACGCCGACGATGAGCACGAGATGCGCGAAGGCGTCGCCGAAGGGGCGGTTTTCTACCATCGGCAAGTCTCTTTCGTCGGCAGGGCGTCTTGCATCAATACGTCACCTTGCGTTCGACGTAGCGGAACTGGATCGATGTGAGCGCGACCACGATGATCATCAGGATCACGGATTGCGCGTTCGAGCCGCCGAGATCGCCGCCGAGCCGGCCGTCGGAAAACACCTTGTAGACCAGCGTCTCGGTCGCCTTGGCGGGGCCGCCGCCGGTCACCGCGTCGATGATGCCGAGCGTGTCGAAGAAGACGTAGACGATGTTGACGACGACGAGAAAGAAGGTCGTCGGCGAGAGCAGCGGAAAAACGATGGTCCAGAAGCGGCGGGCGGGCCGCGCGCCGTCTATCGCCGCAGCCTCGATCAGGGATTTCGGAATCGCCTGAAGACCGGCGAGAAAGAACAGGAAATTGTAGCTGATCTGCTTCCAGACGGCGGCGATGACGATCAGCATCATCGCCTGGTCGCCGTTCAGAAGCGGATTCCAGTCGACGCCCAAGCGCTTCACGCCGTGCGCGAAATAGCCGAGCGAGGGCTGGAACAGAAAGACCCAGATGACGCCGGCGACGGCCGGCGCAACCGCATAGGGCCACACCAGCAGCGTCTGATAGACGCTCTTGCCGCGAATGCCGCGGTCGGCCTGCACGGCGAGCAGAAGCGCGATCGACAGCGAGGCGAGCGTCACCGCGATGGCGAAGATCGCCGTCACGCCCATCGAATGAAAGTAGTAGGGGTCGGCGAAGAGGGCCCGGTAGTTCTCGAGCCCGACGAATGTGGACGTCGTCCCGAAGGCGTCCTGAATGAAAAGGCTCTCCTTCACCGCCTGCGACGCGGGCCAGTAGAAGAACACGAGCGTGATGGCGAGCTGCGGCGCGACCAGCAGGTAGGGCAGCAGCTTGTTGGAGAAGGTCGCGCGTTTTTCCATCGCTAGCCCGTCATGGCCGGGCATGGCCGTCGAAGACGGCGTCGCTGCGCTCGCCTATGCCCGGCCATCCACGCCGCGTCGGCGCCAACGGGAAGCAATGTCTTCACGAGACCGTCCATCATAGGCAGCGCCTCACGGCGTGGACGCCCGCAACAGGCGCGGGCGTCCACGCGGAGCCGGTGAGCGCTTACTTCCCCGCCGTCCGCTCGAACTGACGCAACATGGCGTCGCCGCGCGCCACAGCGTCGTCCAGCGCCTGCTTGGCCGTCTTCTTGCCGGCCAGCGCCTGCTCGATCTCCTCGGACCAGACGTCGCGCATCTGCACCATGTTGCCAAAGCGCAGGCCGCGCGAATTGTCGGTCGGCTCCTTGTTGGTGAGTTCGAGCAGCGGCACTTCGAGGATCGGGTTTTCCTTGTAGAAGCCCTCGGCCTTCACCTTGGCGTAGGCCGCCTTGGTGATCGGCAGATAGCCGGACTTCTTGTGCAGCTCGATCTGACGATCGGTTTCGGAGAGGAAGCTCAGGAACTTCGCGACGCCCTTGTATTCGGCCGCGCTCTTGCCGCCCATCACCCACAGCGACGCGCCGCCGATGATCGAATTCTGCGGCGCGCCCTTCACATCGGGGTAATAGGGCATCGGCGCCGCCGTATAGGCGAATTTCGCATTGGCCTTCACGTTGCCGTAGAAGCCGATCGACGTCAGGAAGATCGGGCATTCGCCGGAGGTGAAGCGGCCTTCGCCCGAATTGGCGCGGCCGGAATAATCGTAGGTCTTGTCCTTCTGCAACTCCGCGAGCGTCGACAGCAATTTTTCGTGCAGCGGCGTATTGAATTCGAGCTTGGTGTCGAAGCCGTCGAGGCCGTTCGCCTTCGTGCCGATCGGCACGTTGTGCCAGGACGAGAACTGCTCGATCAGCACCCAGGACGCCCAGGCGTTGGAAAAGCCGCAGGTCGGCGAGGTCGCATGCAGCTTCTTGGCCGCGTCGAAGACACCGGGCCAGGTCTTGAGGCTCGCGGGATCCACGCCGGCCGTCTTCAACGCGTCCAGGTTCAGCCACATGACGGTGCTGGACGAATTGAAGGGGAAGGACAGCATGTCGCCCTTGAGCGTCGAATAATAACCGGTGATCGTCGGCAGATAGGCCTTGGGATCGAACTTCTCGCCGGCTTCGGCCATGAGTTGATAGACGGGCTTCACCGCGCCCTTGGCCGCCATCATCGTGGCCGTGCCAACCTCGAACACCTGCAGAATATGCGGCGCCTGGCCGGCGCGAAACGCGGCGATGCCGGCGTTCATCGTGTCGGCGTAGCCGCCTTTGTAGACCGGCGTCACCTTGTAGTCGCTCTGCGTCGCGTTGAAGTCATTGGACAGCTTGACGATGAGCTCGTTGTTGGCGCCGGTCATGGCGTGCCACCACTGGATTTCGGTAGCGGCGAGGGCCGGCAGGCTCGCGCCTGCGAAAAGAAGGGCGCTCAGCACAATGCGCTTCATGACAATCTCCCTGTGACGTGACAGCGGCTTCTAGCGGCCGCAGCCTGCACGTCGATGACATATTCGTGACAGAGCCACGACAGTCCGGCAAGGGCGCGCGGCGCGGCCTGCGCGACCGCGCCGAACTCCCGAAAGCGCGCCTCAAGCGGCGCGGATCATGTCCGCAGCTTTTTCCCCGATCATGATCGAAGGCGCGTTGGTGTTGCCGCCGATCAGGGTCGGCATGATCGAGGCGTCGACCACGCGCAGACCCTCGAGACCGTGAACGCGCAGTTGCGCGTCGACCACGGCGGTCGCCGCGTCGGGGCCCATCATACAGGTGCCGACGGGGTGATACACCGTGTCGACGCGCCGGCGCAGGAAGTCGCGGATCTGGTCGTCGCTCTCGACACCCGCGCTGAACATCTCGCCGGTGGCCTGCGACTTCAGCGCAGGCGCCTCCATGATCCGCCGCGTCAGCTTGAAGCCGGCGACCATGGCCTCGAGATCCTCGGGTTCGCCGAGGAAGTTCGGGTCGATCAGCGGCGCGGCCATGGGGTCGGCGCTCGCCAGCGTCACGGCGCCGCGGCTCTTCGGGCGCAGCAAGCAAACGTGGCAAGAAAAGCCGTGGCCCAGATTGATCTTGCGCGCATGGTCGTCGACGGTGGCGACGACGAAGTGCAATTGCACGTCGGGAATATCGAGATCGGGCCGCGTCTTCAGGAAGCCGCCCGCCTCCGCGAAATTGGTCGAGATCATGCCGCGACGTTCGCGACGGTAGCGCGCGATTTCGCCGAGCATCTTCCACGCGCCGCGCAGGCTGTAGCCGACCGTGTCCAGCGAATCGGTGCGATAATTCAAGATCGCGTCGGGATGATCCTGCAAATTGTCGCCGACGGCGGGTAGATGATGAACGGGCGTGACCCCCAGCCGCTGCAATGCGATGGCGTCGCCGACGCCCGAGAGCATCAGCAGTTGCGGACTGCCGAAGGCGCCGCTGGCGACAATCACCTCACGACGGGCCCGCACTGTCTTCGTCTGATCCCCGATGCGGATTTCCGCGCCGACGGCGCGCTTGCCGTCGAACAGAATCCTGAGAATCTGCGCGCCGGTCTGCACCGACAGATTCGAGCGCTTGCCGATGTAGGGGTGGATGTAGGCGCGCGCCGCGCTGCATCGCTCGCCGTTGATCTGCGTCACCTGATAGACGCCGCAACCTTCCTGATTCGCCCCGTTGAAATCGGAGGTGAGCGGCAGCTGGCATTCGCCGACGGCGTCGAGGAAACGCTGCTGGAAGGGATTGTCCGTGCGCAGCTCGGCGACATTCAGCGGGCCGCCCTTGCCGTGGAACTCGTCGCCGTGCGTCTCGTTGTTCTCGGATTTCTTGAAGTACGGCAGCACGTCCGCGTAGGACCAGCCGGGATTGCCGAGCGAGGCCCAGTGGTCGTAGTCCCAAGCGTGGCCGCGGATATAGACCATGGCGTTGATGCCGGAGGAGCCGCCGAGCATCTTGCCGCGCGGCTGATAGCCGCGCCGACCGTTCAGGCCCTTTTGCGGAACGGTCTCGTACGCCCAGTTCCTGATCTTGCGCGGCAGCATGGCGGCGGCGGCCAGCGGCGTCCACACCATCCAGTGCTTGCCGTCGTCGCCGGCCTCGAACAGCGCAACGCTGGTCTTGGGGTCTTCGCTCAGCCGCCCCGCGACCGTGCAGCCGCTCGAACCGCCGCCGAGCACCAGATAGTCGAACTCCTCCATCGCCGCCTCCATGTTCTCGTTTAGACATAAACTAACCGCATTCCGGCAAAACCGGGAGTCCCTTCGGACGCATTGATCTTTTGGGGGCGGCCCGGCAGGATCGCCGCCCTTTCGAGAGGAAACGCCAAGAGATGACGCCCCTGGTCCTGACCCTGATCGGCGACGACAAGCCCGGCCTCGTGAACGCCGCCGCGCAAGCGGTCGCGGCCCATGGCGGCACGTGGCTGGAAAGCCGCGCGGCGCGCCTGTCCGGAAAATTCGCGGGCATCGTGTCGATCGGCGCGCCGGAGGCGCAGGTCGAGGCTTTGACAGCGGCGCTGCGTCAGCTCGAGAGCGCCGGCCTCAAGGTCGCGGTCGAGCGCGGGGCCGATGCGCCGCCAGCATCCGCCGCGCGTCGGCTGGAGATCGAAATCGTCGGGCATGAGCGACCGGGCATCGTGCGCGATTTGACGCAGACGCTGATGTCGCTCGGCGCGAACATCGAGGAATTCTCCAGCGGCGTGGAGAGCGCGCCGTTCACCGGCGCCGAGATGTTCCGGGCGCAGATTCGCGTCGGCTTGCCGGAAGCGCTTTCGCCGTCGGACGTGCGCCGGACGCTCGAAAAGCTTGCTGGCGAGATCATGGTCGACCTCACGCTCGGCGACGAATAGCCGCAGAGCGCGTCGCCGCGGCCCAAACACTTAACCGGCCCTTAATCCGCCTTCGTTACTCCTCATCAACGCCGTCTCTTTCAGGCGAAGAACGGACATGTGGGGCTGGGGCGGATCGAAAAGGAAACCTGCGCGCCGCGAGCGCCGCGAGCCCGGGTTCGAGGATCCGCGGGACGAGGCTCTGCGCGCCGATCCTGACGACCGGATCGTCGGCGGCCGCTCAGGCCGACGCGGCGTCGACCAGCGGCGCGAACCTCGCCTGAGTTCGGACGGCGATTTGCGCGCCGATCCGCGGGAGAGAGATTTGGGGCGCAAGAGACGAGAGCCAAAGGACAGCGGCAAGACGCGGCGCCGCGGCAGATCGCGGTCGGTCTTCGGCCAGTTCGTCTATTGGGTTCTGGTGCTCGGCGTCTGGGGCGCGATCGCCACGGGCGGCGTCGTCGCCTACTACGCCGCGCAACTGCCGGCGATCGATCAACTCGCGATCCCGAAGCGCCCGCCCAACATCGCCATCCTCGGCGTCGACGGCGAAGTGCTCGCCAATCGCGGCGACACCGGCGGCCCCGCGATCCGACTCTCCGAGCTGCCGCCTTATCTGCCAAAAGCCTTCGTGGCGATCGAAGACCGGCGCTTCTATTCGCATTGGGGCATCGATCCGCTCGGCATCGGACGCGCGGTCATCGCCAATGTCCTGCATCGCGGCGGCGGCATGCAGGGCGGGTCCACTCTGACCCAGCAGCTCGCCAAGAACCTGTTCCTGACGCAGGAGCGCACGTTCAGCCGCAAGATTCAGGAAGCGATCCTGGCGCTCTGGCTGGAGCATCGCTATTCGAAAGACCAGATTCTCGAACTCTATCTCAACCGCGTCTATTTCGGCTCGGGGGCCTACGGCGTCGAAGCCGCCTCCCAGAAGTATTTCGGCCACAGCGCGCGCCAGGCGACCCTCGCCGAATCGGCGGTGCTCGCCGGCCTGATGAAGGCGCCGACCAAGCTTGCGCCCAACCGGAATCCGGAAGGCGCCAGCGAACGCGCCGCGCAGGTCATCACGGCGATGGCGCAGGAGGGCCATATCACCGAGGCGATGGCCAAGGTGGCGCTGGCGCGGCCGGCGACGGCGGTGCGCGACGGCGGCGGCGGTTCGATCAATTACGCGGCCGACTACGTGATGGACGCGCTCAACGACACGGTCGGCGCGATCGACGAGGACCTCGTCGTCACCACCACGCTGAGCGGCGACATGCAGAAGTCGGCCGAGCAAGCGCTGACCGACGAACTCGACAAGAAAGGCGTCAAGTTCGGCGTCTCGCAGGGCGCGCTGGTCGCGATGGACCCCAACGGCGCAATCCGCGCGCTGGTCGGCGGCCGCAACTACGCCGACAGCCAGTTCAACCGGGCTGTGGCCGCCAAGCGGCAACCGGGCTCGTCCTTCAAGCCCTTCGTCTATCTGACGGCGCTCGAAGCCGGACTGACGCCCGACACGGTGCGGACCGACGGGCCGATCAACGTGAAGGGCTGGCGGCCGGAGAATTACAGCCGCGAATATTTCGGACAGGTCACGCTCACGAACGCGCTGGCCATGTCGCTGAACACGGTCGCGGTCCGCCTGGGGCTCGAGGTCGGTCCGAAGGCCGTGATCCATACCGCCCATCAACTCGGCATCCAGTCCGAACTGCAGCCCAACGCCTCGATCGCGCTCGGCACGAGCGAAGTGACGCCGCTCGAACTGGTCGCCGCCTACGCGCCCTTCGCCAACGGCGGCATCGCCGTGCAGCCGCACGTCATCACCCGCGTACGCACGGCCGACGGCAAGTTGCTCTATCAGCGGCGCGGCTCGTCGAACGGCCGCGTGATCGAACCGCAATACGTCTCGATGATGAATTCGATGATGGAAGAGACGTTGCAAACCGGCACGGCGCGCAAGGCCTCGCTGCCCAACTGGCAGGCCGCCGGCAAGACCGGCACGAGCCAGGATTTCCGCGACGCCTGGTTCGTCGGCTACACGAGCGCGCTGGTCGCCGGCGTCTGGCTTGGCAATGACGATTCCTCGCCCACAAAACATGCGTCGGGCGGCAATCTCCCGGTCGAGATCTGGAGCCGCTTCATGCAGGGGGCGCTCAAGGGCGTGCCGGTCGCCGCCCTGCCCGGCGGCACATGGCGGCCGGTCGCCATGCCTTCGCCGCCGGCTTCTATTCCTGTCGCCAGCGGCCCCGACCCCGCCGGCCCGTCGGCGACGAGCGCTCCTGCGCCGGCGCCGCGCTCGGCCGGACAGCCGGTGCAACTCGGGCGCGCACGCGCGCCCCGGTCGATCGACGATCTGATTCCGCCAGCCGACATCGGCGACCGGACGGCGACGAGCGAAGCGCCGCCACGCGAGAAGAATTTCTTCGAGAAGCTGTTCGGCGGCTGAGGCGCGCCGCGCCGCCGGACGATCGCCCGTTCAGTGCAGGCTGACGGTCTGGAGTTCGTTCTCCCAGGCGCTGGCGACCGCCGTGTCGCGCGAATCCGCGAGCACGATCGGCGCGCCTTCGGCCGACAACAGGGCGAAGAGCTTGAGGCCGGGCTCGACTTCGGGCGCCTGCGGGAACAGCCGCTTGACGTCCTCGGCGGTCATTTCGCGGACATAAGCGACCTGACCCGCGCCGAGCTTGGCGAATTGTTCGGGGGTAAAGGGCGTTTGGGTCATTTTACTCTCCTTGCGGCCTCTCGGAGGCCCGCTCACTCCCGCGCCGAGGGTGTTGGCGCATCGGTTTGTCCCAAGACCGGAAACCTTTCTTGGGACCGATGCGTCAGTCGCGCGCGGAAATATCGATCTTTCGAACGATCCGCTCCGGCTCCGGCCGGACGAGATCGACCGAAAGCAATCCGTTGGACAGATCGGCGCTGAGCACCTGCATGCCGTCGGCGAGCAGGAAGGCGCGCTGGAACTGCCGCGCGGCGATGCCGCGATGAAGGTAATTGCGCTCGCGGTCCTCCTGCTGGCGTCCACGGATCACCAGCTGGTTCTCTTCCACGGTGATCTCGAGCTGGTCGCGCGTGAATCCCGCGACAGCCAGTGTGATGCGCAGGCGCTCCGGCTCGCTCTCGGTGCGGGACAGGCGCTCGATATTGTAAGGCGGATAACCGTCGCTGGCGGCGCGGGAAACCCGGTCGAGCGCTCGCTCGATGGTTTCGAAGCCCAGCAAAAACGGGGAATTCAGGGTAGGCGAACGCGACATTTCGAAGCCCCTCAGGCGCCTCTGGCTGCGGCGCCCGGACCGGCGCGCCGCTACGGCAAGATATGGTCGTAGCCCCAAGGCGTTCAAGCCCTCCCGGCCGGCCCGTCTCCCGCCGCCGTTGACGGGCGTCGGCGCAACAGTTTAGCTGTCAACGATCGGCTCCCCATGGGGAAGCCCGCCTTGCGCGGGGCGACTGGCGCAGGCATGACGGTTAATGCTAAGGGTTCCGGTCAACCCCGCGCCGAGCGGCAGGCGGGTACGAGCAATCAGGGACGATACGTCCCGCAATCGGATCGTCTCTGCGTGGCGAAAAAGCACCAAAGTCTCTCTGACTATGCGCTGAGGCGCTATCGGCTGGCCGGCAAGGCTATCCTCGACGAGCACGGCAATCCGTTCTTCGCCCCCACGGATACGCTCAAGGCGGAAATCCAGGCGAAAGGCAACGGCCATTTCGTCAGCTTCGCCAATTACGACTATCTCGGACTGGCCGAGCACCCCGAGGTCAAAGCGGCGGCTCACAACGCGATCGATACGCTGGGCGTCGGGGCGCTGGCCTCGCGACTGGTCGGCGGCGAGCGCTCGACCCATCAGAAGTTCGAGGACGATCTCGCCAAGTTCCTGGGCGTCGAGGCGACGCTGTCGCTGGTGTCGGGCTATCTGACCAATCTGACGGTCATCACCCACATCATGGCCAAACGCGACGCGATCTTTCTGGATGAATTGTCGCACAACAGCGTGGCGACCGGCGCGCGGACGTCGGACGCGGACAAGATCGTGTTCCGCCACAACGATCTCGACCATCTCGACCAGCTGCTGACCGAGCATCGCGAGAAGTACCGCAACTGCCTGATCGTGGTCGAAAGCCTCTATTCGATGGACGGCGATACGGTCGATCTGGGCCGCATCTGCGACCTCAAGGAAAAGCACGGCGCGTGGCTGCTGGTGGACGAGGCTCATTCGATCGGCGTGCTCGGCGAACGCGGCTCCGGCCTGTGCGAATATTGCGGCGTCGACCCGAACCGGGTCGACCTGATCATCGGCACTTTGTCGAAGAGCTTCGCGTCGTGCGGCGGGTTCGTCGCGGGACGGCGCGGCATCATCGACTGGATGAAATTCACCCTGCCGGGCTTCGTTTATTCGGTCGGCCTGTCGCCGGTCATCACTGCGGCGGCCGCCAAGGCGCTCGAGCTGATGCAGACGGAATCGTGGCGCGTCGCGAAACTCGCCCACAATGCGGAATTCCTGCGCGACACCGCTCAGGCCGCCGGTCTCGACACCGGCCCGGCCATCGGCCGCGCGGTTATCCCGATCCTGTTCAATTCGGTGTGGGAGACCATGGCCGTCTCGCAGCACCTGCTCGCGCACGGCGTCTATGTGCCGCCGGTCGTGCAGGTCGGGGTGCCCAAGGACAAGCCGCGCCTGCGCTTCTTCATATCGGCGAGCCACACTGAAGAAGAGATTCGCCAGGTCGTGCAGCTCATCGTCGACCGCCCGGTCGTCGAGCCGCCGCGCACGCTGCTGGGCGGCGATCAGGCCGCGGCTGCGCTTTAGAGCCGAACTAAATCCCCGCGCGAGCGCGCGGCGAAAAATCAGAAGCAGGTTTTTCGCACAACGCGCGCTCTACACTTTGAAATCGATCGGCTTTTCTGCATTTGAGAGATCCTGCTCAGATGCAGGCTGATCTAGCGGTTTGGCGCGATTGCGCAGCTCGTGGTATGGGCGGCGCCATGTCAGGCGCCCCCGCAATTCAGCCCGCCGTCGAGATCACGCCCGTCAAGGGGCTCGGCGCCTTCATGGAATTCTGCCGGGTTCCGCGTCTGCTCTATTCGGGCCAGACCGGTTTTGCGCCCTCGCTCGACGCCGAGCGCTGGACGATGTTCGCGCACAAGCTCAATCCGCACTACAAACTGGTGCGCTCGCAGGCCTTTCTGGCCAAGCGGGACGGGCGGACGGTCGGCCGCATCGAGGCGCAGGTCTACAAGGAGGGCAGGCCAAATCAGGCTTCGCCCTTTCAGTTCGGGACCCTGGACGCGATCGACGACCGCGACGTGGTCGCAGCCCTCCTGCAGGCGGCCGAGAACTGGCTGAAAGCGCAGGGCGCGACCGTGATCCACGGGCCGTTCTCCCCGTCGATCAACGCCGAATGCGGCCTGCTGGTCGAGGGCTTCGACGCTGTTCCGATGATCTTCATGCCCTGGCATCCGCGCTATCTCAGCCGGCATGTCGAGGCGCTGGGCTACGGCAAGGCGCGCGACCTCATTTCCTATCGATACGACATATCGTCGCGCGATCGGGAAGCGCAGCCGCTGCTGCTGACTCGGCCGGAATGGCGCGAACGCCTCAAATTTCGCCCGCTGCGGATGAACGACCTCGGCTCCGAGGTCGATCTGATGACCAGCCTGTTCAACGACGCGTGGTCGGGCAACTGGGGGTTCACGCCGATCACCCGCGACGAATTCAAGTCGATGGCCGACAGCCTCAAGTTCCTGATGACAGAGGATTATGGCTTCGTCACGGAGATCGACGGCGAGCCGGTGGCGTTCGGCATCATCGTGCCCAATTTGCATGAGATCACGGCCGACATGGACGGCCGGCTGGGCTTCTTCGGCCTGCCGAAGCTCATCGGCCGCATTCGCAAAGGGACGTACAAATCGGGCCGTCTCGCCCTGTTCGGGATGAAACACAGCCTGCACAAGAGCGCGCGCGGCGGCATCGTCGTCCTGACGATGATCGAGGAGCTGAGGCTGCGCAGCCGCAAAATTGCGCTAGATCATATAGAATTCGGGTGGGTTCTCGAAGATAACGCGGGGATGCGCAAGCCGATCGAAATGACCGGCGCCAAGGTCGACAAGATACACCGGATCTACGAAAAGCGCTTCGACGGCGCGCCTGCCATGGCGCCTGCCGGCTGAAGCCGGAAAGCAAGATATGAACGTGACACTCCCCATTTCCCATACGGGCGTCGACAAGTCGCACGTCGAGCGTCGTCGCGCCATTCTCGAAGCGCATCCGGAAGTGCGCACGCTGTTCGTCCGCGACATCCGCACCTTCTGGATCACGGCGGGCATTTTCCTCGGCCAGCTCGGCATCGCGGCCTGGATGGGCCATCTGGGCATGGGCTATTGGTGGCTCACCCTGATCCTCGCCTATTGCATCGGCGCTTTCGCCAATCACGCGATGTTCGTGATCATTCACGACTCGATCCACAACGCCGTGTTCGCGAGCCCGACGCTCAACAAGCTGAACGCGATCCTGGCCGATCTGCCCAACGCGTTTCCGACCGCCATGGGCTTTCGCTGCTACCACGTGAAGCACCATTCGCATCTGTCGAGCTACGACTACGACGCGGACGTGCCGAGCGACTGGGAAGCCAGCCTCGTCGGCAACGTCTGGTGGCGCAAGGCGCTGTGGCTGTTTTTCTTCCCGGTGATGCAATTGACGCGCATCTATCGCCTGAAGGGCACCGTGCCGATCTGGGGTCCGTGGACCTACATCAATTTCGCCGCCATCGCCGTCTTCGACCTCGCGGTCTGGTATTTCCTCGGCGGGAACGCGCTGTTCTATTTCTTCGCGTCCTTCTGGTTCTCCGTCGGCCTGCATCCGGTCGGCGCCCGCTGGATTCAGGAGCATTACGCCGCCTGGCCCGGTCAGGGCACGTTCGACTACTACGGCCCGCTGAACACGCTTGCGCTCAACATCGGCTATCACAACGAGCATCACGATTTTCAGGAGATACCATGGACGCTCCTGCCGAAGTTGAAAACGATGGCGCCGGAGTTCTACGACAACCTCCATTATCACGACTCGTGGGTGAAGCTGTTCTTCGAATTCATCTTCAATCCGCGCTTCTCGCTGCATTCGCGCACCGAGAACATGGCGCATTGAGGAGGCGGGCATGAGCGACGCAACGCAGGGCGCGCGCGACCCTTACGCGCACATGTCGACGATCGGCATGACCAAGGCCGAATTGCTGGCGGCGTCGCCGCGCATCTTCGACAATCCGATCCTCGACAAGCTGTCGCGCGTGCCGTGGTGGTTCCCGCTGTTCTACCTGCCGCTTGCGGCATGGCTCGGCTGGAAGGGCGCCGCGCAGCAATCCGCAGCGATGACGCTCGCAGGCCTCGCCTTCGGCTATGTCGCCTGGACGCTCAGCGAATATGTCTGCCACCGCTGGCTGTTCCACACGGAATTTCCCGGCAAGATCGGCGAACGCATTCACTTCCTGCTGCACGGCGTGCATCACGTGCATCCCAGCGACCCGCTGCGTCTCGTGATGCCGCCGCTGATGAGCGTGCCGCTGATGGCGATCGCCTATGTCGTGATCGCGGCGCTGTTCCCGGCGCCTTTGTCCTACACGGTGACGGCCGGCTTCCTGTTCGGCTACGTGCTCTACGACGAGATCCACTTCCACATTCACCACCGGCCGCCGCATACGAAGGTCGAGCAGATCTTGCGCCGCGCGCATCTGCTGCATCACTTCCGCGATCCGCTGCGCGGCTATGGCGTGAGCTGCCCCTATTGGGACAACGTGTTCGGCACCGGCTACACCAAGGACGACAAGCCGGGCGAGAAGCCGGTCTGACTCGGCTTCAGTAACCCGGCGGCGGCGTGAACGCCCGGTACTGATCCTCCAGCAATTGCGCGAAGCGTATCGCGCTGTGGTCCTGGTAGGCCGGCGCGACGATCTGCACGCCGACCGGCAGGCCGTCGGCCGCAAGCCCCGCAGGCGCGACGATGGACGGCAGGAAGACCATGTTGGAGAAGCCTGCCCAGAACAATTGCGTCGTCGTCGGCTGATCCTTGCCGTCGACTTTGATCATGCGCTCCCAGCGCTCTCCCGTCTGCATGTGCGGGAAGGCGGTCGTGGCCGCTGTCGGGCACAGCAGCAGATCGAAGCGCGTAAAGAAGCGCGCCCAGTCCTGCGCCATCTTCATGCGCTTGTTGTTCCAGCCAAGCCATTCGCGATGGCCCATCGTATTGGCGCGCACGTGCCAGGCGTAATAGTCGTTGCGGCCGGCGACCTCGTCGCGCGCGGCGAGCAGTTTCGCATGCGCCGCCTCGTCCGGCGCGCCGCTGGTCGCGGAACGCAGCAGCATGATGTAGGCCTCGTGCGCTTCCGCAGGATCGACGGGACGCGCTTTGCGATCGACGGTCGCGCCCTGCTTCTCGATCCAGTCGGCCAGCGCCTCGATCTGTCCGCGCACGGCGGAATCGACCGGTGCCGTGTCGGCGTCGGACATGACCGCGACGCGGAACTCCGACAGCTTCGTCTTCATCGAGCGCGGCAGTTCGAGCCGCAACCCTGTCGCATCCAGCGCATTGGGGCCGGCGACGACGTCCAGCGCCGTCTCGATGTCGTAGGCCGACCGCGCCAGCGGACCGATTGCCGAGATATCGCCATGCGCGTAGGCGCCCGGCAGCAAATGGCCGTCGCGCGGACAGATTTCGAAGGTGGGTTTCAGCCCATAGACCCCGCAATAATGGGCGGGATTGCGGATGGAGGCGCCGATGTCGCTGCCGATCTCAAGGCCGGTGAGTCCTGCAGCCAGCGCCGCCGCGCTGCCGCCCGACGAGCCGCCGGGCGTGCGTTCGACGTTCCAGGGATTGCTGGTCGTCCCGTAGATCGAATTGAAGGACTGCCAGTCCGCGAGCCACGCCGGCACGTTGGTCTTGCCGAAGACAACGGCGCCCGCCCTCTGGAGCCGCTGCACGGCGAGCGCGTCTTGAGCCGCGATGTTGTCGCGATAGGCGGGCAGCCCCCAGGTGCTGGGCATGCCCGCGACGTCGAAGGATTCCTTCACGGTCATCGGCACGCCATGCAGCGGGCCGAGCGATTGCCCCTTGGCCGTCAGCGCGTCGCGCTCCGCCGCCGCCTTGCGCGCGACGTCAGCCTGCAGGCCGATGATCGCGTTGACGCGCGGATTGAATTTCTCGACGCGCGCGAGAAAGAATTCGAGCAATTCGACGGCGCTCGCCTTCTTCTCGCGCACCAGCGCGGCGAGCGTCGTCGCCGATGCGAAAGCGAGCGCGTCGTCCATATCGTCCTCCCGTTCGCCGGGAAGACTAGCAAGCGCTTGCGAGCGGCGTCGAGGTCAGGCGGCCCGCGAACGGCGCGAGGCAGGTCTGCCGCAGACGATGTCGAACGCGGCGAGCGCCGCGTCGTATTCGTCTTCGGCGGTCGCCTCGCTCCAGTCGAGTCCGCTGGTCAGCCGCCGGACGAGATCGGGAAAATGCGCCGGCGTTTCTTGCGCCCTGCCCTCGCGGGCGGGGCGTTCGGGCAGGCGGGGACGAAACGGCAGAATCGCAGCCATCGCAACTCCTCGTCGAATCGAGAGCGGATGAACGCAGGAATTACGGCTGCGAAGCTGAACGCAGGATGACCGGCGCTCGAGCGAACGGGTCGGCGACTCCTCCACGAGCGAGGTCGTCGGGCGAAAATTGACCCACAGCAAGGCGGCGCATGCGGTCCGCCTCTCATATTTTTCAAAAAATTGGGGGATGAAATCATGAAACCGCTTTATCTCGCGATGGTATTGCTGAGCAGCGGGGGCATGCAGGCGCTCGCCGCAGATTCCCTGTCGCCGGCGAGCTTCGGCGGCGCCCGGGACTTCGCGAAAATTCTGCTCGCGCAAGGCGCGCCGGCGCTCCAGCCGTCCGGCCAAACGACAGGTCCAGCAACGACGACGCCTCAAGCGTCCGAGGCGGCCGACAGCCTGACCCGATCGGAAATCGAAAAGCTCGTGGCCCCGATCGCGCTCTATTCGGATGCGCTCCTGGCCCAGACCCTGGCGGCTTCCGCTTATCCGCTTCAGATCGTCCAGGCCGCCAGATGGCGCGACCAAAATCGGGAACAGGCCGAGAAAGGCGACTTCACAGGCTTGGACGCGCAGAAATGGGATCCGGCCGTCAAGGCGATCGCGCGCTTCCCGACCATTCTGAAGAAGATGAGCGACGACATCGAATGGACGAGCGACCTTGGCGCGGCTTATCTCGAGCAGCCGACCGAGGTGGCGGACGCCATCCAGGACTTGCGTACGCGGGCCGAGAAATCAGGCGCGCTGAAGGACAGCCCGCAGCAGCGAGTGGCCCGGCGTAGAGCCGCGGAGCGGGACGTCATCGTCATCGAGA
Source organism: uncultured Rhodoblastus sp. (assembly GCA_964634325.1). Lineage (GTDB taxonomy): Bacteria > Pseudomonadota > Alphaproteobacteria > Rhizobiales > Beijerinckiaceae > JAJXWB01. Next base: position 13,369 of record CAZWJF010000009.1, on the reverse strand, counting down.
CAGTGGAGCCCGATACGGTCTACGTCCCGGTCTACGACCCGCTCGTCGTCTTTGGTCCAACCGCTCCGCTGCAAGCGATCGTGTTCGGCCCGGCGGTCGTGCTCGGCGCCTTTGCGCTCTACAATTATTGGGACTGGCCGGCCGGGCGTTTCTACCCGCCTTATTGGCCAGGCTATCCGCATTGGCGACCCGGTTTGCGTCCGATGGCGGGGCTGAAGCCCTGGCGACCGAACCCGACGCATTTCCGGCCGCTCGTCAGCGCGCGCACGAGCTTCGCAAAGAAGGCGTCCCTCGTTCGCTTCAATCGCGCAACGCGCGCGACGCGGCGCCTGAGCGCGCATCCGGCCGTCGTTCACGACGCTCGGCCGCATATCCAACGCGCGACGCGCAGCACGCGGTTCGCTCGTCCGGCCGCGCGCGCGATGCGGCCGCATCGCATCGTTGCGCCGCGTTATCGCGCGCCGCGAATGTCCATCCCGCGTTACCGTGCGCCCATGGCGCGGGGCGGCTTGAGGCGTCGGTAAAAGGCGGCGCGTCCGGGCGGATCGGGTCTAGGATGAAGAAATTGCGAACCTGCATCGCAGCTGCCGCGATCGGCGCAGCCTGCATTGTTTCGACGCCAGCCCCTGCTGCGCCGCCGCCTCAGGTCGCCGTCTGCGCACGGCAGGCCGCCAAGATTTTTCCGAATGGACCGCGCCGAGCGCGGGACGCTTGGCGGGTGGAATGCACGAAGAGGCTGCTGCGCGGCCGCTCCGGACGTTTCAGGCCCGGCGCGCGCTATTAATAAGGCGCGCCGCCGCGACCCGGACGTCGGACCTCAGTGCTCTTTCTTCGGCGTGCGCTTGAACTGCTCCTGCCGGCCGCGCGCGGTCTGGATGATCTTCGGCGCGTTGGCGACGGCCAGATAAATGAACAGCGGCGGCAGCATGGCCATGGTGGCGAGATAGCGTCCGAGCGACCCGCGCTTCAGCGCGAGATAAGGCGGCAGCGTCATGCCGAGCACGACGGCCGCGACCATCGCGAAGATGAAGACGAAAAGCGGCGCGTACGGCGCGACGGAAAACCCGCGTGCGAGAACGCCGAGGATCGTGAAGACGATCGTGCCCGCGCAGAGCGGGAAGAAGACCTGATGCAGCACGAGCACGATGGCGGACACGCGCTCGGTCAGGCTCCAGGGCGCGTTCCACAGCGGACCGATCGTGCGCTGCGCCACCTGGATGAAGCCGTTCGACCAGCGACGCTGCTGTCGGCGCCAGTCGCGCATGCCCTCTGGCATCTGGCCCGGGATCGCCGGTGCGGAAATGAAGCGGCCGTGCCAGCCAGCGAGCGCCGTGCGGATCGTGAGATCGAGGTCTTCGGTCAGCGAATAATCCTGCCAGCCGCCGACCGAATCGATGGCCGCGCGCCGCCAGATGCCGCCGGTTCCATTGAACTGGAACAGCCAGCCGAGATTGGCGCGCGTGCGCTGCTCGATCATGAAGTGCGCGTCGAGGATCAGGCCCTGCACGCGCGTCAGCCAGTTCTTGCGGTAATTGGCGAATTCGCAGCGCGCCTGAACGAAGCCCGCCTTAGGATCGGCGACGATCACCGGAATCGCCTTGCGCAACCAATCGGCCGGCGGGCGGAAATCCACGTCGAGCATGGCGACGTAGGGCGCGTCGTTCAGCGCCAGCCCGGCCGCGCAGGCGCCGGCCTTGAAGCCTGTGCGATCTTCGCGACGAACATGAGTCACGTCATTCCCGGCGGCGCTCAGTTCGGCGATGATGGCCGCCGCGCGCTCGGTCGTTTCGTCCGTGGAATCGTCGAGCAACTGGATGTGAAGGCGATCGCGCGGCCAGTCCAGGGCGACGGCGGCGCGCAGCGCGCCTTCCACGACGCGCGGCTCGTTGAAAACGGGAATCTGCAAGACGACATGGGGCAGGTCGTCTTCAGCGAGCGGTGGGACCTTGCTCGATCCATCGCCCGCGCCGCGCAATTCGTCATAGAGAAAGCGGGCGACCAGCAGCAGGAAATTCGCGCCGATCAAGACCATTCCGAAAACGCACAGCGTCAGCGCGAGATCGATCAGACCGACGATTAGTCCAGACGCCGTCACGCATCGTTCCTTTTTTGGGCGAGCGCCGCAGGATCGGCGGCCGCCGGCATTGGGCCGCGCTCCTTGTGCGCGTCGTAGACCTCGGCGGCCCAGACGACGCGCTTGGTGACCCAGGCGCGCAGCCAGACCGCCGTCATCATCACGTCGCGCGCAATCATGACGGCCGGGGCGCTCACCGATACATCCCAGCCCCGCGCCAAGGCAAGCGCGGTTTCGCAAGCAAACCAGAAAGCCAGCGTCGCAGCGGCGCCGGCCGGCGCCGACCAGCCGACGAGCGGAGCCGCCACTGCGGCCGCGAGCGCGGCGCAGATCGACAGGCCGAATGGCTCGACGAGGAAGCCGGCCAGCTCGTTCTTGCGGCGGATGACCGCCCAGCGCAATTGGCGATGATAGACGTCGTCGAACTTGCGCGCGCCGAGCATCTGATAGATCGGCGCGCCAATGATGACAGTGCGCAGGCCGATCGCCGCCAGAGCATGCGCGGTCGCAGAATCCTCGCCCACCGTATGGGCGATGGCGTCGAAGCCGCCGGCCTTATGGAGATCCGACCTCCGGAAGATCATGATCTTGCCAAGGCCGAAGCCGAGGCCGATCGCGGCGGCCGCATGCAGGATGCGGGCGTGCGACTGGTTCATCAGCGAGGCTTCGATTCTGGCGGTCAGATTGACGGCGCCCTTGGCCTCGGTGATGGCGGTGACGAGGCCGACGCCTTCGGTCATAGCGGCGATGGCCGCGCGCGCGGTCTGCGGCGGCAGGACGATGTTGCAATCCTTGGTGGCGATCAGGTCGTAGCGGGCGTCCTCGATCGCCTGAAAGAGATTGTTGACCTTCGGGCTCACGGCGAAAGACGCCGTCGACCGCACCAGCTTCGCCTGATGGTCCGGATGGGATGCGATGACCTCGCGCATCGCCGACACCGCCTTGGATTCCGCCTCGGCGGCGGTCGCGGTCACGTCGAATTCGGGATAGTCGAGATCGAAGACCGACCCCTGAGCCTCCTTGAAGCCCGGCGCATAGTCCTTGATCGGCAGGACGAAGCTGATCGGCGGCTGGTCGGTGCGGCGTGCGCGGCGCGCATGGATGAGCGGCGCGACGAGGCCGAGCGAAACGGTGAGCGTCAGGCCGGTCAGCGAAATGCAGCAGAAGACGAGCGCGACCCAGCGCAGAATCTCGAGAGCGCCAGTCATCAAAGCATCCTCTCGCGCGTCACTGGCACGTCGACGCGCTGGCGCACCATGAAGAAATCGACGAGCCGCGTCGGCAGAACGGTCGTCAGCCGCGCGCCCCAGTAGAGCAGGCGCGGGAAGGCGATCAGCGGCTTGCGGCGATCAAGGCCGCGCCGAATGATGCGCGCCGCCCGCTCGTCGTTCATCGCCAGCGGCTTCGGTGCGACGAGATCGGCGTTGAGCGGGGTGTGCACGAAGCCCGGCACGATCAGGCTGACCGCGACCCCCTTGCGCGCGAGCGTCCCGCGCAGGGATTCGGCGTACAGATGGACGGCGGCCTTGGTGGCGCAATAGGCCGGCGAATACGGCAGGCCCCGCACGGCCGCGATCGAACCGGTCATGGCGATGACGCCGGCGCCGCGCGCGGCCATGGGCGCAATCAGCGGCTCGACCGTGTTCAGGACGCCGAGCAGGTTGATGGCGAATATTCCCCGCACCGCGTCCGGGTCTTCGGCAAGTTCGCCGGCGGGCAGGCCGGTGTTGATGCCGGCGTTCGCAAGCAGCAGCTCGAGCGGCCGCCGCGTATCGGCGGCGAGCAGAAAGTCGCGCATCGCGGCCCTGTCGCGCACGTCGACCATGCCGAGTTCGACTTCCGCCCCCTTGGCGCGGCAGGCGACGGCGACCTGTTCGAGGCGCTGCCCGTCTCGGCCGACGAGCACGAGGCGCACGCCGGGCGCCGCGTATTCGCGCGCGACGGCCGCGCCGATGCCGCTGGAGGCGCCTGTGATCAGGATGGAACGCGGCGCGAGCTTCATGGCGCGGCCGTCCTGTCGACGAGCGTCGCTTCGGCGAGCACGCAGGGACCGCGTCGCGGCCCCTGAATCGAAACGCGCACCAGCACCTCGTCGCCGACGCGCATCACGCGGCCGGTCAACCGCGCTTCCTCGCCCGCGAGCAGGGGTTCGACAAAGGTTCCGGACAATTTCCTGACCGCCAGGTCCGGCCGCCAGACGGCGAGCGCCGGCTCGATCTCCGCCATGAGGCGCATGCCGTGGACGGGCGGCGCCGCAAAACCGGCCGCCGCGGCCAGGGCTGGCTCCAGATGCAGCGGATTGTCGTCGCCGGAAGCCGCCGCGTAGGCGGCGACCGCCCTCGCGTCGAACGGGCCAAGTGTCCGCTCTGCGATCTTCTCGCCTCGCGCGGGCGACGCTCTCATCGGACCGATCCTCCAGCGAGAGGAACGATGCGCAGGACCGCGCGCATGGTCAGCGCCAATGCGCCGCCCCTGTCGGAAACCGAGGCCTCGACGATCAGGCGATCCGGCGCGGCGACGCGACGGGCGACCGCCGTCAGCCGGTAGGCGTCGCCCGGCGTGAGCGGACGAATGTAGTCGAAGGCCTGAGATTCGTGCACCGGCAGGCAATCGGGGCCGGCCGCCGCGCGCAAGGCCGCCTTCAGTTCCGCCCCGGACAGCCAGACGATCGGAAATGTGGCGGGAACGCCGCCATCCCGAGCGCCGGTCTCCTGCGCAAAACGCGCGACGCTGGCCCGGTCCGCCGCGACCTCGAAGGGACCGAGGATCGTTTCCTCGGTCGTATGGGATCGTTCGGCGAGCATTTCGGCCTCAGTCCGACGCCTGAACGATGAGCGATGCGTTGACGCCGCCAAAAGCGAAGGAGTTCGACATGGCCGTGCGGATCGGTACGGGGCGCGCCGCATTCGGTACGCAGTCGACCGGGCATTTCGGGTCGGCTTCCAGAAAATTGATGGTGGGGGGCGCTATTTTGTCGCGCAGCGCCATGATCGTGCAGACCAGCTCCAGCGCGCCGGCGGCGCCGAGCGCATGTCCATGCACCGGTTTGGTCGAGGAAACGGGCACTTCGGCCAGCCGCTCGCCGAATATCCGCCCCATGGCCTCCGCCTCGCTGGGGTCGTTGAGCGCGGTCGCGGTGCCGTGGGCGTTCACATAATCGATCGCGTCCGGCGATATGGCGGCGTCTTCGATGGCGCGGCGCATGGAGAGCGCCGCCCCGTCGACGTCGGGCCGAATCGGGTCGCGGGCGTCGGCGGAGGTGCCATAGCCGGTCAGCCGGCACAGAATCGGAGCGCCGCGCGCCCTGGCCGCCTCGGCGGTCTCGAGGATGAAGATCGCCGCGCCGTCGCCGATGCTCATGCCATTGCGGCCCTTGGAGAAGGGGCGGCATTTGTCGGGCGTCAGCACGCGCAGCGCTTCCCAGGTCATCTGGGTCCCGACCGACAAGCTGCCTTCCGAGCCGCCGACGATCGCCCGCTCGGCCATGCCCGAACGCACCATCTGCATGCCCATGCCGACCGCCTGGCTGGCCGACGAACAGGCGCTGGCCACGCCGAAGACGGGGCCGTGGGCGTCGAACCGGATCGACAGCATCGAAGGGCCGGCGCTGGCGATCAGCTTGGGGATGCTCAGCGGCTCGGGCCGCACGCCCTTGGCGTAGAGATTGAACAGGCCGTCGTCGACGGTTCGAATGCCGCCGATCCCCGAGCCGAGAATGACCGCGCAGTCCAAGCCTCCGACCGTTTCGCGCGTCAGGCCCGCCTCGCGGACGGCCTGGTCCGCCGCCACGACCGCGTATTGCGCGAACGGATCGCAATACATCAGGGTCGGCCGGTCGATCAGCGCGGACGCTTCGAAATTCGGCACCTGCGCGCCGATCTTGATGCGGCCGGGATAGTCGCGCGCGAATTCGAGCGGACGGATTGCGCTCTCGCCGTTGCGCGCGGCGTCCCAGAGCGGCTTCCATCCGACTCCGGCGCCGGAAACAGCGCCCATGCCGGTAATGACGACCTCGCGGCCAGCGGCCATTCAGCTTTTCTCTTTCTTGATGTGGGCGGCGAGAGCGTCCACGAGTTCCTGAACGGTCTTGGCTTCCTGGAACGAGCCGTCCATCGGAATGTAGACGTCGAACTGTTCCTCGATGGCCGTCAGGATCATGACGATGTCGATCGATTTCAGATCGAGGCTCTCGATCGTAGCGTCGGGCTTGATCTTGTCCGGCTCGACCATGCCTTCCTTGGAGATCACCTCGATGATCTGTTCGTAAAGCTGGCTATTTCCCTGAGCGACAGGTTCCACGCGCACCCCCGTTTGATGGCATTCGGTCCGTCCGTCCAGCCGTCGCGCCGACAACGCCAGACGTGAGATATCAGCGCCCGGACGAACCGGCCGCGCTACGACCGCGACACGGGGCGGTTCGAGCCGGCCTTGGTTACGGCAGTCGAGCCCGGAAATAAACCCCAAAATGGCGATCTCGACGACCCGCCCGCCGCGGCGGCATTGACGAAGCCGACCGGAACTGGTCTACAGCGCGGGCTCGGGGGGCGGCGGCGCAATCGCGCCGACGGGGCGGCTGGCGTGCGCCAGCCTCCCGCGACACCCAACAACCGGCCGATCCGGCCAAGGCAGTCGAGTTCGTGCGACGATTTCTCGCGCAAGTGAGCAACGCCGACGTTCCCGACCAGTCCGAGACTAGGCAAACGATGATTTTGACCGAGCCATTCGAACGAGCATGGCACCACCGGGAATTGATCCGGGCCGTCGTGCGGCGCGAACTGACTTCGCGGTTTCGCGAATCGTTTCTCGGCTGGATCTGGGCGATCTTCGCCCCGCTGGCGATGCTGTCGGTCTACACGACCATCTTCACCATCGCGACGCCCGCCGTCGCCAAGGATGTGCCGATCTACGATTATGCGGCGGCCAGTTTCTGCGGCTTGATCCTGTTCAACGTCTTCGCCGAGATCGCGGCGCGCTCTCCGACCCTGCTGCACGAGCACGTCCACTTCATCAAGAAATCGATCTTTCCGGCGGAAACGATCGCCTGGACGTCGACCATCCGCGCCATGGTCTACGGCGGGATCAGCTTCGGCACGCTGCTGGCCGTGCGCCTGGTTACGGTCCACTACATTTCGTGGACCGTGCTGCTCGTGCCGCTGATCGTCCTCCCGTTCATGCTGCTGATGCTCGGCTCGGCCTGGTTTCTGATGGCGCTCGGCGCATTCACGCGCGACGTCGCCCATCTGATGGTCTCGATCGTGCCGCTGCTGATGTTCGCGACGCCGGTCTTCTTTCAGGTCGAGCAGCTGCCCGCCAATCTCCAGCCCTGGATCAAGCTCAATCTGGTCGGCGACTATATCGCGATGTTGCGCGACCTCGTGATCTACGAGCGATTCCCGGACCCTCTGCTCTACCTCGCCTGCTTCGTCGCTTCCTACGCCGTATTCCTGTTCGGCTATCGCTTCTTCAACGAATACAAGTCGGTGATCGTCGATGTCCTCTGAAGTCGCGATCGCCTGCCGCAGCGCTTCGAAGGCGTTCCAGCTCTACCTGCGGCGCAACGACCAGCTCATGCAGGCGTTGTTCGGCTGGGCCAAGACTTTCTACAAGAAGCACTGGGTGCTGCGCGACGTGACCTTCGAGGTGAAGAAGGGCGAATGCGTCGGCATCATCGGCCGCAACGGCGCCGGCAAGACGACCCTGCTGCAAATCCTGTGCGGCATCACGCGGCCGACGACCGGCGCGGTCGAGATCAACGGGCGCATTGCGCCGATTCTGGCGCTCGGCGCCGGTTTCGACGGAACGCTGACGGGCCGCGAGAACGCGATCATCGGCGGCGCGATTCTCGGCCTGAAACGCCACGAAATCATCGCGAAGCTCGATCAGATCGCCGATTTCGCCGAAATCGGCATGTTCTTCGACCAGCCGATGAAGCTCTATTCGAGCGGCATGGTCGCCCGTCTGGCATTCGCGATCTGCGCGCATGTCGACGCCGACATTCTGATCGTCGACGAGGCGCTGTCGGTCGGCGACGAGGCCTTCGCGCAGAAATGCGAGAACTTCATCGCCGAATTCGCCAAGCGCGGGACGATCCTCGTCGTCTCGCACGGGCTCGACTATCTGCGCACGCTCTGCGACCGCGTCATCTGGATCGACGCCGGCGTCGTGCGCGAAATCGGCGATCCCGACAAGGTCATCCCGGCCTATATCGACACCGTCCGCAAGGACGACGAGGACGAAGCGGCCGCCTGAGCGATTGGCTCGTCAGGCGCCAGCGGCGACCAGCGCGGCCGGCGACCGGCGCGCGGCTTCGCCGACCTGCTGGCGCTGGATCAGCCATGCGCCGACGCCGATTTCCAGAACCGCAAGCGCAGCGACCAGCGCCGCCAGCAACGGGTTGGCGCGGATGAGGGTCTCCGACGCGATCAGCATGCCGATATGTACCGCCGGCAGAACCGCGATGGCCGCGCCGCCGGCTGCCGACCTGCGGCCGGTCGCGCTGGCGACGTTGAGCACGAGGCCGATGCCGAGCAGCGCGTGGGCGATGGCGAGCGCGGGAATGACCATTCGCTTCACGGCTTCCGAAGCCCATTCCGAGAAATTGCGCCGATCGGCCGCGGCATAGGGCGCATAGGCGAGGAAGTCCGTCATCGGCAGTTCGAACACGCCCTTCCAGTTGCGCGAGGGCAGACCCTTGGCGCCCTGCATCGGCAGCGAGATGGCGTATTCGTCGAAATCCGACACGCGGACATGCTTGCCGTCGTCCGGCCGGCTCTGAATCTGGCCGTGCGTCAGGATCATGACGACGTTGAGGTCGTTGCGCCGGAATTCGGCGCGCGCGGCGGTGATCGTCTCCTCCACCTTCTTGTCCGGAGCGCGCTGCCGGATGAACATATTGGCGGCGATATCCGGCGTCTCCCAGCGCTCGAAATAGACGATGCGGCGGCCGTCGTCGAAGGAGTAGAACTGACCGGGTTCGAGCATGCGGTGATTGAGCGAATGCTGGATCACGTTGAGCACGTCGTGCATCGCGCCGACGTAGCGCGGCGCAAGCCAGCAGGAACACACGTAGCCGACGGCGGTCGCGCCCAGAGCGCAGATCAGCGCCGGCCGGGCGATGGCCCATGAAGACAGTCGCAACGAATAAAGGACTGCGACCATTCCTTCCGCGGACATGCGCGAGAACTCGAGCGCCGACGCCACGCCGACGGCGATCGGCAGCGCGATGTAGGTGACGGTCGGCAAGGTGCCGATCAGCGCCGGGCCGACGAGGCCGCCGCGCAGCGCGGCCGGCGGCAGCTGATGAAAGAGAGCCGAGAGAACGACGGGAATGGTGAGCGCGATCTGCACCACCACGGTCCCGAGAAGAACGCGCTTGCCGAGATAGACAGACAGGATCGGCGGCGTCGAATTCATCATCCCGTCGTCAGCGTCCGACCTTGGCCCAGGCGGCGCTCGAGAAGTCGCGCCACGCATCGTCGAAGGCGAGCTTGCCCGGCAGGCTCTGAAGCCCCGCCCAGTGGCAGAAATAGATTTCCTTGCCCTGGAAATCCAGCGGCGCGCCGTCTTTGAAGGTCACGCCGTTGGCCTTGTAGAAGGTCTCGTGGGAGGCGTTCGCGATCAGATCGGACATCAGACGGATGGCCAGGTGGTTGCGGTGGCACGTGAAATTGACCACCGGCTGGGCGAACAGCATGCCGCGCTTGCGAACCTTGTGGAAGAGCTTCGCGTCTTTCGTCATCGTCTCCACGAACATGTCGAGATTGAGGAACTTGTTCGAGGTGACGAAGTAGCCGTCGTTGAACAGCAGCGCGTCCTTGAGATCGGGATATTCGTCTTTCTTCTTGTTGTAGACGTATTCGAAGGACGGCGAGGCGATGATGAATTCCGTCTCGCCTTTCTTCAGCAGCCCGAACATCGGCGCAAAGTCGCGGAACAGGACGATGTCGACGTCGATATAGATGACTTCGTCGAGCGGCAGGGCCAGCGCGTGCAGTTTGCGCAGGCGACGGCGATGTCCGGGAAACAACGGATAGAGATCGGCCGCCAGACGGTCGATGCGCTTGTCGACCTCCGGCACCATCGTCACGCCGTAGGCTTTGGCGGCCCGCTTCGTGACCTCCAGATTATCGTCGTAGGGGATCAGATAGAGCGGAATATGCGCGTTCGTCCGCTTCCAGCTCTCCAGAAAGGGCAGAAGCCAGTCGGCGATCTTGTCGTTGGCGACGATGGCCATGCCGCGCCTGGGCGCGCCGGCCGTTTGTTCTGGATTCGACAACACAGAGTCCTTATGAAGTCCGGGGCGTCGGCCAGAGCCGTCGCCGCGGGCGCCTTGTCCCATATCCGGGGCGGCCAAGACAATAGGCCGAGCAGCCGAGCCGGAACGACGCTTTGACGCTATCCGCCCCGAATATGGCCGCAAACTCGGGCCAGCCGCTCGCCGGCCGCACGGTCGCCGTCGTGCATGCGGCATGGCATTCCTGCGGGTCCTATCAGGTCAACGTGAGCCAGGCTGCGGTCTACAAGGCCTTGGGCGCACACGTGATTTCGCTCGCCGTGCGGGAATGGCCGCCCGGCCAGTCGGACCTCGACAGCCCCCGGTGGCGCGACTACATCGACCATACGCGCGACATGCCCGCCGACGAACGTTTCTACGCCAATATGCCGGCGTCCGTGTTCCTCAGACCGGATTTCTGGGCGCGGCTCTACTGGCCGCTGATCCATGGCGACCACGCGCGCGCGACGGCGGCGATGACCGAATTCGCGCGCCTGCCGGACGCGCTCGAGGATCGGAAGATCGACCTCATCCACTGCAATCATTTCTTCTGCATTCCGGCGGCGCGCAATCTCAGCCCGACCGCGCCGCTGATTATCGAGACGCAGGACGTTCAAGCGCTGCAATACGATCTGCGCAACGACGGAATTTTCGTGGTGCCGCCGCGCGCCACCTACGACCAATTGCTGGCGACGGAACTGGCCCTGCTGCGCAAGGCCGATCTGCTCGTGCACCTCAATGCGGAGGAATGGGAGACGTTCGAGCGCCTGCTGCCGGATATGCGCAACGCCCTCGTCTATCCCGCGGTCGAGGAGGCGCCCACTGGTCCCGGCGGCGACGACGTCGTCATCGTCGCGAGCGGCAATTTTCCGAACACGCTCAGCGTCGAATGGTTCCTGCGCGAGGTGGCGCCGCGCGCGCCGCACGCGCAGGTGAAGATCGCCGGCAATGTCGACGGCGCGCTCAAGGCCCGCAACCCGGAGCTCTACGAGCGCTGGCGCCATCTGTTTCTCGGGCGGGTCGAGGACATCGGCGCGATCTACGCCAACGCCGGGCTCGTTCTCCTGCCGACGACCGAAGGCCATGGCCTGTCGATCAAGGCGGTCGAGGCGCTCTCGTCCGGCGCGCCGCTCATCGCCACGCCGCAAGCCTTCCGCGGCATGAACGTCGATCCGGCCTCGCTCGCCAATGTGACGCTCTGCGACACGGCGGAGGCTTTTGCAGGCGCGCTGGACGACGCCGCCGCGCGCGGGCCCGCGCACAATCCGGCGGCGTCGGGCGCGGCGCGGGCGATCAGCGACACGCGCAAATTCTACGAAGCCAATTTCAGCGACGGCGCCTATCGGCGCGCAATTTCCGACCTCGTGACGCCCCTGGTGACGCAATGAGGGGGCCATTCGAAGGGCGCACGGTCGCCATCGTCCATCCGGCCTGGCACTCCTGCGGCACCTATCAGGTGGTGCTGGGGCAGATCGAGGCCTGGACGCAACTCGGCGCGCGGGTGGTCACCGTCGCTTGCTCCGATCAGCCGGGGTTCGCGCCCGATCGCGCCTGGATCTGGAACGGCTATCGCAAGGCGACGCCGGAGCTCGACGCCCATCCCCGCGCCTACGCCGGCGCGCCGGTCGCCGCCGTGCTCGCGCCGACGTTCCTGCACGACGTGCTGTGGCCGTACGTACATGGCGATCAGGCGATCATCCGCGCCGGCATGATTTCGCGCGCGAAACTGTCGGCGTCGCTGACGCGCGAACGGTTCGACATCGTCCACTGCAACCATTTCTTCTGCATGCCGGTCGCCGTTCGGCTGGCGGAGGGCGGCGTGCCGATCCTGATGGATTCGCACGACGTGCAGGCGCGCCAGTTCGTCATCATGAACGAGGGGCTTCCATGGCTGAAGCCGCGCGCGAGCTACGAGCAGATGCTGGGCGAAGAACTCGAGTGGATGCGCAAAGCCGACGTTCTGCTGCATCTCAACGCCGAGGAGCACGAAGCGTTTCGCGCGCTGCTGCCGGAGAAGCGCCACGAACTGGTTTATCCTGCAGTGCCGGAAGTTCCGACCGGTCCGGGCGGCGAAGAAATCGTTCTGGTGTCGAGCCGCAATCGCGCCAATGTCGAAAGCGCGCTCTGGTTTCTGCGCGAAGTGGCGCCGCGCGCGCCCGAAATCTCCGTGCGCATCTACGGGTCCGTCGACGCCGGCGTGAAGGCGGCCGACGCTGCGCTCCACGAGAAGTACCGATCGTGGTTCGCCGGACGCGTCGACCATATCGGCGACATCTATGCGCACGCGCGTCTCGCGCTGTTGCCGACCACGAGCGGCACGGGCCTGTCGATCAAGAGCGTCGAGGCCATGGCGAGCGGCCTGCCGCTCGTGGCCACGAACCACGCCTTCCGCGGCATGAACATCGACCCGCGCACGCTTGAGAATGTCGCGCTGGCGGACGAACCGGACGCCTTCGCCAGCGCGCTGCGCGCAGCGGTCGCCGCGCCGCGCCCGAGCGAGGCCGACCGCCGCGCCAGCGCGACGCGCAAAGCTTACGACGCGCATTTCAGCGAGGCTGCGTATTGCGGACGGCTCGCCGCTATCGCCGGACCGATGATCGGCTAGGCGATCAACGCGGTTGCCGCTGCTGCGCGCACATGCGACCAAGACGCATGACTTTCAAGATCGACGCCGCCGGCCGCGAACGGCTGACCGAATTGTGCGCCGGTTTTCCGCGCCTGCCGCCTCCGCCCGAGGCCGCGACGCTGAAACATGCCGCAGTCGCGCTCGTCGTAGGCGATAGCCGCGAGGAGCCCGGCGCCTCGCTCTTGCTGACGCGCCGTTCGCGCAACTTGCGGACCCATCCCGCACAATGGGCGTTGCCGGGAGGGCGCGTCGATCAGGACGAAACGCCTGCCGAAGCCGCGCGCCGCGAACTCCAGGAAGAGATCGCGCTGTCGCTGCCGAGCGAGTCCGTTCTCGGGACGCTCGACGATTACGTGACGCGTTCGGGCTACGTGATCACGCCGATCGTTCTCTGGGG
>CAZWJF010000008.1:0-166203 GCA_964634325.1 uncultured Rhodoblastus sp. | reverse complement strand
ACATCAAGCTGGCGGAGCATTCCGTGCGCTCGCGCGACGGCCACACCGGCGCGCGCAAGACCGGCGATATCGGCTTTGCGGCTTTGCGCGGCGGCACGGTCGTCGGCGATCATTCCGTGATCCTCGCCGGCGCCGGCGAGCGAATCACGCTCAGCCATCACGCCGAAGACCGCAGCCTGTTCGCCAGTGGAGCGATCAAGGCGGCGCTTTGGGCGCGCGGGCGGAAGCCCGGCCAATATTCCATGCTCGACGTGCTCGGGCTGAACGACTGAAAGCAGGAGCGAAAATGGACCGCCTTCTCGTGCTCGTCCGCCATGGTCAGAGCGACTGGAACCTGAAGAACCTGTTCACCGGCTGGAAGGACCCCGACCTGACGCCGAAAGGGATCGAAGAAGCCAAGGCCGCCGGCCAGCGCCTCAAGGCCATGGGACTTCAGTTCGACACAGCGTTCACCTCGGACCTCACGCGCGCGCAGAACACGCTGAAGCTCGTTCTGGACGAGCTCGGCCAATCGAATCTCGAAACGACGCGCGACCAGGCGCTGAACGAGCGCGACTACGGCGATCTCTCCGGCCTCAACAAGGACGACGCGCGCAAGAAGTGGGGCGAGGAGCAGGTGCACATCTGGCGGCGCTCCTACGACATCGCCCCGCCCGGCGGCGAAAGCCTGAAGGATACGGTCGCCCGCGTGCTGCCGTACTATTGCCAGCACATCCTGCCGCGCGTTCTCAACGGCGAGCGCGTGATCGTCGCCGCGCACGGCAACTCCTTGCGCGCGCTGGTGATGGTGCTCGACCGGCTGACGCCCGAAACGATCCCGTCCATGGAGCTGGAGACGGGCGTGCCGCTGGTCTATCGGCTGAAGGCGGATTCGACCGTCGAATCCAAGAAAGTGCTGCACGCGTGATCGAGCTTGCGCCGGGGCTGATCTATCGCCCGGCGCATTTTTCGCGGCCCGCGCAGGAAGCGCTGGTCGCCGCGATCCGCGAGGTCGTGCGCGCCGCGCCGTTGTTCACGCCGACCATGCCGCGCACCGGCAAGCCTTTTTCGGTGCGTATGACCAATTGCGGGCCGCTCGGCTGGGTGTCTGATCGCGACCGCGGTTACCGCTACCAGCCGGCCCATCCCGCCACCGGCGCGCCCTGGCCCGCGATCCCGCAGGCGCTCATGGAGACATGGGACGAATTCGCAGGCTTCGCGCCGCCGCCGGAGGCCTGCCTCGTCAATTTCTACGTCGCAGGCGCCCGGATGGGATTGCACGTCGATTCCGACGAAAGAGAACCGCGCGCGCCTGTTCTGTCGATCTCGCTCGGCGCGACGTGTCTGTTTCGTTATGGCGGTCCGAAGCGAACCGATCCGACGAAATCGATCAAACTCGAATCGGGCGACGTTGTCCTGATCGGCGGGCCGTCGCGCTTCTGCTTTCACGGCGTCGACCGACTCTACGCAGGAACGTCGACGCTGCTCGCCGACGACGCGCGGATCAATCTGACATTGCGTCGCGTGAACCCGGGCTGAGATCGCCTGCGATTTCCTCGGGCGGCGCACAAAGGCGACGCATCACGAAGAACGCGCCGAGCGCGGGCGACGCGGTAGCTTTAGCGAAAGGGATTGCAACCACCAGCCCGGCGACGAACGGCAGCGCATAGCCGATCGCGGAGGGCGCGCCGACGCCGATCAGAGCCAGAATGACGACGCCGAACAGGGTTCCCGGCCAGAACGTCGCAAGAGCAGCGCCCCAGGATACGGCGCCGGCGTCGCGGCGCTGCCCGCCCCAGGACAGGTCGCGGCCGAACGGCAGGCCGACAAGAAACAGCGACGTGCGAAAGGCGGTGGCCGCCGACAGCAGATAGGAAGCGAGGATTTCGAGCGCGCCTCCGATTGCGAACAGCCGCGCGCCGCCGTAACGCGCGGTTTCGCGTCCGAGAACGACGTCGAAATATCCGGCGAGCTTCGGCGCGAGGCCGACGAGAAGATAGACGAGCAGAAAGCCGATCGCCGAGTTCGCCGGGAAGGCCGACGCCGCCTCCCCGTCGAAGGGCTTGAGCGCCGCCAGCGCCAGCATGAGCTGCGAGGCCGGCAGCCCGATAAACATCGAGATCGCCCAGATGAGCTGGAACCGGCTGATAGGAAGCAGACCGGGCAGACCGACCAGCCGCCAATATTGCATGTTGCCCTGACACCAGCGCAGATCGCGGCCGGAAAATTCGACCATATCGGGCGGGTTTTCCTCGTAGCTTTCGCTCTCGACGGGAATGACGCGCACTTCGTAACCGGCGGCGCGCATCAGCGCCGCCTCGATCTGGTCGTGCGAAAGGATGGGGCCGCCCGGCAGCGGCGGCAACCCGCAATGGTCGACGAAAGGCCGCAGTCGGACCAGCGCATTGTGCCCCCAGAAGGGGCCGCAATCGGCCGTCCACCATGACGCGCCCATGGTGTAACTGCGCATGCCCGCGCGCATGCCGTACTGAAACAGCCGCGCGAAAGCCGAACGCGAGGGCGCGCCGACCACCAGCGACTGCAAGATGCCGATGCGCGGCCATGCCTCCGCTATTCGCGCCAGCGCGACGACCGCTGTTGCGCGCATGTAGCTGTCGGCGTCGAGAACGATCATGGCGTCGTAATCGTCGACGCAGCGCACGCAGAATTCGCGCATGTTTCCGGCCTTGAACTCGGCGTTGTCGGCGCGGCGGCGATAGTGGATGCGGTCCGCAACGTCGGGGCGAGCGCTGCGCCATCGCGCTATCTCGCGCTCCTCGTCGGCCGCGATCGCATCAACCGAGGTGTCGGACAGCAGATGATAGGAAAATCGCGCGGCGTCGTTCGCGCTGGACAGCTCGTCCTGCATGCGCATGAACCTGCCGACCGCGCGCGCGGCGTCCTCGTTGCGCACGGTCATGACAAGCGCATACCGTCCGACAAGCGGCGCGGCGGCTTGCGCGGCCGACAGGAAAGGCGCCGTCTCACTGACGCCGGCGCGGGCGAATCGCGACAGCCACAGACCGAGCGCCGCATTGACGAAGCCGAGTACGGCCCAGGGCGAGGCGACGAGAAAACAGGCGAAGAATGCGACGTCGATTGCGCTCCATCCGCCGGCTGCGAGGATCGAGGCGAGCCACACGCCTAGCCCCGCGTAGAGCGCGACGTTGAACGCCAACACAATCAGACGTCGACGCCGCAGCGGCGCGATCGGCTGAAGGCCGGCGGGCGTCAGGTTTGCTTCGGCGTTCGTCATGAGGGATTGTCTTGGCGAGTGTCGGGACGCTCGAGGGTCGGGCGAAGATCAATAAGCGAGTTTCAATGGAAATGCGCGCGCCATCCGCCGCGACGGCTCAGACGACCAAGGCGCGCGCCCTGTGGCGCGTGGCGCCGGGCCGTTGCGAACTGCGCGCGGAGGCGTTGCATCCGCCGGGCGCCGGAGAGGCGCTGGTCCGTACGCTCGTTTCCGGCGTCAGCCGGGGCACCGAACGGCTGGTCGCCGCCGGCGCCGTTCCGCCGAGCGAATACGCCGCGATGCGCGCGCCGATGCAGGACGGCGATTTCCCGTTTCCCGTGAAATACGGCTATTGCGCCGTCGGGCGCGTCGAGGCCGGCCCCGAAGACTGGCTCGGACGGCTCGTCTTCGCCCTGCATCCGCATCAGGATTTCTTCGTCGCGCCGATCGCCATGCTTGCGCCGGTCCCGGACGCTACGCCAGCCGAGCGCGCCACGCTCGCGGCCAATATGGAGACGGCCCTGAACGCGCTGTGGGATTCCGGCGCTGGCCCCGGCGACCGCATCGTCGTCGTCGGCGGCGGCGCTGTCGGGTTGCTCGTGTGCTTTCTCGCTTCTGCGCTGCCGGGCGCGGACGTCACGCTGATCGACCCGGACGCCGCGCGCGCGCCGGTCGCCGCCGCCTTCGGCGCCCGCTTCTCGAACGAGGCGGAGCTGCGCGGAGACGCCGACGTCGTCTTTCATTGTTCTGCGACCTCCGCCGGCCTCGCGACAGCCGTCGCCGCCTGCGGGTTCGAGGCGACGCTCGTCGAAATGAGCTGGTACGGCGCGAACGCCGTGGAAGCGCCGCTCGGCGGGGCGTTTCACACACGACGTCTGCGGATCGTTTCGTCGCAGGTCGGGCAAGTGTCTCCGTCGCGGCGGCCGCGCTGGACTCACGCGCGCCGTCTCGCCAAGGCGCTCGACCTTCTCGCGGATGCGCGGCTCGATCTGCTGCTCGGCGAGCGCGTCGCGTTCGAAATCCTCCCGCAGGAGATGCCGCGCCTGCTCGCGCCGGGCGCGCCCGGCGTCGCTCCCCTCGTCGTCTACGATTGAAAGGACATTCATGTACGCGGTTGAAGTGCGGTCCCACATCATGATCGCCCATTCCTTCAAGGGCGAATTGTTCGGACCCGCGCAGCGTCTGCATGGCGCGACATTCGTGATCGACGTCGCCTTCTTCCGGCAGGAGCTGACGGCGGACGGCGTCGTCGTCGACATCGGCCGCGCACAGGCGGCGCTGGATGCGACGCTCGCGCCGCTCGCCTATCGCAATCTGGACGAGCTGCCGCAATTCAAGGGCAAACAGACGACGACCGAATTTCTGAGCCGCCACATCTTCCTGCAAATGGCGGAAGCAGCCCGCTCCGGCGGTCTGGGGCCCGGCGGCGACGGAGTGGAGCGCATCCGCGTGACGCTGCATGAATCGCATGTGGCGCGCGGCTGGTACGAAGGCGCGGTGTGAGCGATCCGGTGCGCATCGATTTCGCCTATCCCGGCGATCTGAACGCGCCTTCGGGCGGCTATGGCTACGACCGGCGCGTGATCCACGAGCTGGAGGCGCTTGGTTGCGTCGTGCGCCCGATCGCACTGCCGGCGAACTTTCCCGACCCAAGCGCGAACGACCTTGAAGAGACGCGACGCCTGCTGGCGCACAACGCGCGCGACGCGCTGATCGTCGACGGGCTGGCGTTCGGCGCATTCCCCGCGGATCTCGCCGCGGGTCTCGCGCCGCGCGCGGTCGCGCTCGTTCATCATCCGCTGTTTCTCGAAACCGGCCTCGCACCGGAGACAGCCGCGCGCCTGCGCGCCGCCGAGCAGGGCGCGCTCGGCCACGCCGCCGCAGTCGTCACGACCAGCGCAATGACGGCGGATCTCGTCGCGCGCGCGTTCGGCTACGACCGCGCGCGTATTTTTCCTGCGCCGCCGGGCGTCGACCCGGCGGAACGCGCGCCCGGATCGCGCGATGGAATCGTACGTCTCTGCTCGGTCGGATCGCTGACGCCGCGCAAGGCCTATGCGGAACTGGTCGACGCGCTGGCGCAGGTCGGCGGCGACTGGCGCCTGACCATCGCGGGCTCGCTCGACTTCGATCCAGCGTACGCACGAACGATCGCAGATCGCATCGAAGGGTCGGGACTGTCGGGAAAGATCGCGCTCGCCGGGGCGCTCGGCGCGCGGGAGGTGGCGGCGAGCTACGCCGCCTCTGACGCTTTCGTCACGGCCTCGCATTTCGAAGGATTCGGCATGGCCATATCCGAAGCCGTCGCGCATGGATTGCCGATCGTCGCGTCGCAAGAGGTCGCAGCGGCCGGCGCCGCGCCGCCTGATGCGATGCTGACGCATCCGGCCGGAAACGTCGCCGCATTGGCCGGCAATCTGCGTCGACTCGTCAACGACGGACAATTGCGTGCGCGTCTCGCCGACGCTTCCTGGCGCGCCGCCGAAAGTCAGTTCCGCTGGCGCGATACGGCGCTGATCGTGCTCGACGCGATTCGGTTCGTCAGGGACCGAACCAGATGAGCGGCTTCGACCCCGCCTGGCTCGACCTTCGCGAACCTGCCGATCATCGCGCGCGCAATGCGCAGATTCGCGACGCTTGCGCGGCGCATTTTTCCAGCCGCAGCGAAATCCGGGTCGTCGACCTCGGCTGCGGCTCCGGCTCCAATCTGCGGGCGCTCGCGCCCTTTCTGCCGCCGCGCCAGATGTGGCGGCTCGTCGATCATGATCGTCGTCTCCTCGACGCTGCGCGGCGCCGGCTCGCCGCCTGGGCGGATAACGCGGCGTCCGCCCCGGCCGACGGGTTGACGCTCGAACGCGACGGCAAGCTTGTGACAGTGGAATTCGTCGAAGCCGATCTTGCGCGAGATGTCGAGGCCGTCCTGCCGGACGACGTCGATCTCGTCGCGGCCGCCGCCTTGTTCGATCTCGTCTCGGAAAGCTGGATGAGGCGCCTGTGCGGCGGGCTCGGCTCGCGGCCGCTCTACACTGTTCTGACTTACAACGGCCTGGAGCGCTGGCGGCCCGCCGATCCGCGCGACGCGCAGATGCTCGCCGCCTTTCACGCCCATCAGGGCCGCGACAAGGGATTTGGCCCATCGGTCGGCCCCAATGCCGCGACGATCCTCGCAGGCCTGCTGGTTGCGCGCGGTTACAAAGTCTCCGAGGGCGAAAGCGACTGGCGATTGACGCGCGGCGACGGCGCGCTCGTTCAGGCGCTGGCGGACGGTTTCGCTGCGGCCTGTCGGGAGACCGGCCTCGTCGAACGCGAGACTGTCGATGGCTGGCGCGAGGCGCGACGCAACGCCGAGGTCGACATCGGCCATACCGATCTCTTCGCCGTCAGGATTTGATCAGCGCGCGCCCGGCAGCATGCGCTCGTTGACGCCGTCCTTGCGCAGCTTGTGGACCACCGCGCCAACGATATGCGCCAGCACGACGAGCGCAATGAGAAGCCCGCAGGCCAGATGCACCGCGAATATCTGGTCGGACAATTCTTCGTCCTTGGCGAGGATCGCTGGCATCCTGAACAGGCCGAAGAACGTCGCCTCGTCGCCGTAGGCGTTCAGGCCCAGCACGCCGACGATGGGCGTGATGAGCAACAGCACATAGAGGCTGAAATGCGCCGCGCGCGACGCGACTCGCTCGAACGACGTCAGGACGCTCGCTGGCGGCGGCATCCGGCCCATGGCGCGCATGGCCAGACGCACGATCGTCAGCGCAAGAACCAGTATCCCGACCGACTGATGGACGAACGCCATCCGCTCCTGAAGCGGGCCTTCGTCGAGTCGGGCCAGAATGATCCCGGCAGGGATCAGAGCGACGACGCATAGCGCGACGATCCAGTGGATGGCGATGGCGAGCGGTGAGTACTTGGGTTCGTTGGCCGCGGTCGACATCAAACTATTTCCGGGTGGAAGCGCGCAGGTCGCAATCGAAGAGTATGTCGCCGTCGCCGAGGCCGCAAATGTCGGTTTGCGGCCGCAACGCGTCCGAAAGACGCACGAGCGGCCGCAGATCGAGGCTCGCCCGTCCCGAGCCTATGATCGCGCAAGCGACGATGAGGTGCAGTCTGTCGACCGCACCGGCGTCGATGAACGACGATATCGTTCGGGCGCCGCCCTCGACGAGAATTCGTTTGAATCCGCGCGCCGCCAGAGCCGAGACGATGGAGGCCGGCGCGATGACGCCGTCCGTCGCCGGCAGCACGATCGTCTCTACGCCGGCAGGCGCCGGTCGCGGCGCGGCGGCGACAATCAGCCGCCGTGCGCCGTCCTCGGCGAGCCAGCGACCGGAGGCGTCCAGCCGGCCGCGCGGGTCGACGACGACGCGCGCCGGATTGCGGCCGGCGGCGCGTCGAACGGTGAGTTGCGGATCGTCGACCGCAATCGTGCCGGCGCCGACGAGGATCGCGTCGACGCAGGCGCGCAGGCGATGAAGGTGGTCGAGGCCGCCAGCGCCGTTGATGTAGCGCGATTCGCCGCTGGGGGTCGCGATGCGGCCGTCGAGCGACTGGCCAAGCTGGGCGACGACAAAGGGGCGGGCAGGGTCGGCGCCTGCGACGCGCGCCAGAGCCTCAGCCGCCGGCGGTGATGACGCCGTCTCCCTCAATCCGCGCTCCGACCCTGTCTTGCCCGATTCGTATTTCGCAAGGCGGAAAGATGGATCATTCCGTCGATGAAATCGAGGGCCGCCGACGCGGCCGCGTCGCAGCTTGATCACGACCGCTCTTGATGACGACGCCGCCGGCGGTCGACGCAGGAAGCCTCCTCCTGCGAACGGAGTTCGGGTCGACGCGGTATTCGCCGATGCGCCGCGTCGTCTTCTTGGTTCGCGCTAGTAGGTCTCGACGTGATAGCGGCCTTCGGCGCGCATGGCGGCGCGCATCTCCTGCCACTTCAGATCGACGCCGCGACAGATGTCGTCCAAGGCCGAGTCGACCCCCTGCTCCATGCCCTTGAGGCCGCAGACGTAGATATGCGTCTTCTCGGATTGGAGCAGGCGCGACAGTTCGTCGTGCTCGACGCGCATCAGATCCTGCACGTAGACCTTCTTCTCGCCGGGGATGCGCGAATAGGCGAAATATTTTCCGAGCAACGAATTCGGCACCTTCTGCAAGGGACCGAAATAGGGCAGGTCGCTCGGGCGGCGCGCGCCGAAGAACAACAGCATGCGGCCGGGCGCGTTCGGCGCCGTGCGGCGGCGCCATTCCGTGAAGGCGCGGAACGGCGCGGACCCCGTACCGGTGCAGATCATGACGATGTTGGCGGCCGGATCGTTCGGCATCAGGAACGTCGCGCCGAATGGGCCCGTCACCTCGATCCTGTCGCCCTTCTTGAGATCGCAGACGTGGTTCGAGCAGACGCCGTTGGGTTCGCGCTTGACGGTCAGCGCAAGATTGTTGTGGTTCGGCCTCTCGCCGTGGCGCGGCGAAGCGATCGAATAAAGCCGCACGCGATGCGGCTTGCCTTCCGCGTCGACGCCCGGCGGAACGATGCCGATCGACTGGCCCTCGAGCACCGGAAACGCCGTATCGCCGAAGTCGAGAATGATATGGTGCACGTCGACGTCGGAATCGTCATGCGTCAGGCGATAGTTGCCGGTCACCGTGGCGATGGCCGGCCGGTCGCGATTGAACAGATTGACCGAGGGTTTGGATGCGGACGCCGGCGCCACGGACTTGCCGCCCGCACCCTTGTGCGCGCTGTCGATCAGCGCCTGCACGTCGTCGTCGATCGCTTCCGCATGGCCCACGATCACGACCTCGGCCTGAGCCGGCAGCTCGCTCCACGAAAACTGCTCGTCGAGCGAATAGGCGCTGGTTACGATGCGCCAATTGTCGATCGAGCCGGTCGGGCACGGCGGAATGCAATTGAGGCACAAATTACACTTGGCGACGTCGACGACGTAGTTGTTGGAATCGTGCGTGATCGCGTCGACCGGGCAGGTCTCCTCGCAGGTATTGCAGCGGATGCAGATTTCCGGATCGATGAGATGCTGCTTGATCGGCGCGTTCATGTGATGTCCCACTCCGTCATTGCGAGGAGCATGTTGCGAAGTCGGATATATCCGACTTCGAAGATTGCGACGAAGCAATCCATCCATGCGGATGGGCCCGGTGGACGGATTGCTTCGCTTCGTTCGCTATGACGTCCCTGATGGCCTACGCCGCGATGCGGACGTATTCGAAATCGCCGGGCTTGTTGTCGATGCCGACCTTCGGCGCGGCGATCCAGCCGGCGTATTCGCCGACGCCGTAAGACGCCTTCATCAGCGAGTTCAGATATTCGCCGTCAGAGGACGACGGCAGATAGTCGTCGCGGACTTTCGCCCAGTCGGCGTCGCCGAGGATCAGGCCCTTGGGCGTGACGTTGACGTTGCGGAACTCGCCGATCTTGCGGTTGAAGGCGACGTGCGGCAGTTCGAGACGGAAGTTCACGCCTTCCTTCTGAATGATCTTGTTCCAACGCTCGACGCCGCGCGCGCAATCCTCCGAATAGTCGTCGCGCAGGCGCATGTTGAGCGCGGTCAGCGCCGGCTCGTCGACCTTCGTGATCTGGCCGTTGACCAGCTTCAGCACGGGATAGACGGCGTTGGTCAGCTGGTGATCGTCGTCGATCTTCGTCTCGCCGAAGCGGCCCTTCAGGCCAGCATTGTAAAAGTTCGCGCTGTTGGTCGAAATCTCCGCGCCGAAGAGATCGAGCGTCAGCGAGTAATGCAGGTTGAGCTTCTTCTGGATGGTCGGCAGATCGATCACGCCGAGCGCGCGGATCTTCGCGATGTCGTTGGGGTCCTCGATGCCGGCTTTCTTCATCGCCTCGCAGGTGCGCTGAATGGTGCGGCCGACGCCGGTTTCGCCGACGAACATGTGATGGGCTTCTTCCGTCAGCATGAATCGGCACGAGCGCGACAGCGGATCGAAGCCGGACTGCGCCAGCGACTCGAGCTGCATCTTGCCGTCGCGGTCGGTGAAGAAGGTGAACATGAAGAAGGACAGCCAGTCCGGCGTCTTCTCGTTGAAGGCGCCGAGCATGCGCGGGCTGTCGGCGTCGCCGGAACGACGACGCAGCAATTCGTCGGCTTCCTCGCGACCGTCGCGACCGAAGTATTTGTGCAGCAGATAGACCATGGCCCAGAGATGGCGGCCTTCCTCGACGTTGACCTGGAACAGGTTGCGAAGGTCGTAGAGCGAGGGCGCGGTCGCGCCGAGATGACGCTGCTGTTCGACGGAGGCCGGCTCCGTATCGCCCTGGATGACGATCAGTCGGCGCAGCATGGCGCGGTATTCGCCAGGCACTTCCTGGAAGGCGGGCTCGCCCTTGTGCTTGCCGAAATTGACCTTACGGCCTTCTTCCTTCGGCGCGAGCAGAACGCCCCAGCGATAGTCCGGCATTTTCACGTAATCGAACTTGGCCCAGCCTTGCGGATCGACCGAGACGGCGGTGCGCAGATAGACGAGCGCTTCCTGGAAGCCCTCGGGACCCATGTCTTTCCACCAGTCGATATAGCCGGGATGCCAACCCTCGAGCGCACGCAGCACAGTGCGGTCTTCGGTCAGGCCGACGTTGTTGGGAATGCGGGTGGAATAGTCGACGTTGATCGTATCAACCATGTGCGTCTCCTCAGAATCTCTTGGTTTCAGTCAGCCCGCGTCAGACGCGGCGCATGTCGTAGACCGGGCGCTCGCCGGTCCCGAATTTCGAGAGCGCGCCGTCGGCGCCGACCGCGTTCGGCCGCTGGAAAATCCAGTTCTGCCAAGCGGTGAGCCGCGCGAAGATCTTCGATTCCATCGTCTCTGGGCCAGCGAAGCGCAGATTGGCTTCGAGACCGGTGAGGGCGTCGGGCGAGAAGCTCGTGCGCTCCTCCATGAAGACGCGCATCTCGTCGGCCCAATCGATATCGTCTAGGCCGAAGGTGACGAGGCCCGCCGTTTCGGCTTCGTCCGCCTCGAATTCGCGACCGATTTCCTTCTCCAGCTCCGCGACCTTGTTTGGCTCGGCCAGGAAGCGCGCCTGCAGGCGCGTCAGTCCATGCGACATCGGATAGGCGCCGAAATTGAGCTTCGTCAGCTCGACCTTGGCGACGGGACGGTTGTCGCCCTGTATCTGGCCCAGCAGCATGTAGGACCGGTCGGACGCGAAGACGAGCTCCGCGAGGGTGCCCACGAAGCAGGAGCCGGGCTCCACCACCGCCACCAGCGTACGCGAGGTGACGTCGATTCGCTTGAGCACGCGTTTCCAGTAGTGGCGCAACTCGTGGACAAACCAATTGTCCTTGTTCGCTTCGAGGAATTCGTCGTAGCCGCGCACGGCGGAGCTGGCGCCTTCGGTCTTGAAGACGATCGTGCCGACTTCGTAGGCGTTGTTGCGCAGGTGCAGGATGGCGTCGTCCAGCTCGCGCGCAGCGGCAAGCGACCAGAAGGCCGCGCCCTGCCCGATCGCCTCGTCCGCGGATTTCGGCGCAGCCGCTTCCGGCGCACGCACGGTGATGGTCGCGACCCGTTGTCCCGCGTCGATATCGAGTTTGACATGGCTGTAATCGACGCCGTCGACGCGAAACTTGCGCGCGAGAGGCGTCAGCTTCACGCCTGCGGCCGGCCCCTTGCGCGACGAAGCCGCAGCGAGCGCGGTGGCGCGCGCCCTGACCCGCTCGTCCAGCTTCGAGGGCGGAATCACTTCGTCGACCAGGCGCCATTGTACGGCGCGACGCCCCTTGATGCCTTCCTCGATCGTGCAGAAGACGTCGGCGTGGTCGCGGCGCACCATGCGCTTGTCGACAACGCGGGTGAGACCGCCCGTGCCCGGCAGAACGGCGAGCAGCGGCACTTCCGGAAGCGAGACGGCGGTCGAGCCGTCATCGATCATCATGATGTGGTCGGTGGCGAGCGCCAGTTCGTAGCCGCCGCCCGCAGCCGTTCCGTTGACGACGGTGACGAACTTCTGGCCGGAATGTTCGGACGCGTCCTCCATGGAGTTGCGCGTCTCGTTGGTGAACTTGCAGAAATTGACCTTGTGCGGGTGTTCGGAGCCGGCCAGCATGCGAATGTTCGCGCCGGCGCAGAACACGCGATCCTTGGCCGAACGCAGCAGGACGACCTTCACGTTCGGATGTTCGAAACGCAGACGGGTCAGCGCGTCGGCCAGCTCGATGTCGACTCCGAGGTCATAGGAATTGAGCTTGAGCTCATAGCCCTCGAACAGACCGCCCTTCTCGTCGACATCCATCGCCAGGGTCGCGATCTCGCCGTCGACCGTCAGTTTCCAATGGCGATACGCCGAGGGATCCGTCTGGAAGTCGATGAATTCCTTGCCGTTGGCGAGCTTGCGTTGCGCGTCGGCCATGATGCCTCCCTGCAAAATTGTTCATTGAGTTGCCGGCACTATAATGCATTATTGTGCATTGTCCAGCGCCAGCGCGCGCTATTTTTCACATTTGATGGAGGCTTCGGGCGAGAAAACTCGCGAGGACGGCGAGCGTCGCATCCGACGCCTCGCGATAGGGCGAGTGGCCGACGCCCGGCAGCATCACGGTTTCGACGATCCCCGCGCAGCCGGCCTCGATCGCCCGGACCTGCGCAATCGTGCCGTACTGATCCGCCTCGCCCTGGATGATCTGCGCGGGAACATGGATGTTCGGCAGAAATCCTCTCAGATCCCACGAGCGAAACCCCGGATCGAGCCAGGCGCCGTTCCAGCCGTAGAAGGCGCAATCGACATGGTCGTGCCAGCGGGCGAGCTTGCGCTTGAGGTCGCCCTCTTCATAGGCGCGCCTGGCCTCCGCGATCGAGGCGACCGACGGATCCTCGCAAATCACGTGCGGCGCCATGAGCGAGACCGCCTGCACGCGCGGGTCGGCGACCGCGCCGGCGTGGATCAGCGCGATGGATGCGCCATCCGAGTGGCCAACCAGCGCGCCGCGTCGGAAGCCGATGGCGTCGAGAATTCTCGGCAATGTCTCGCGCGCTTCGTCGTGCATATAGGAGAGTGCGCGCGGCAAGGCGACAGGATCGGATTTTCCGTATCCCGCGCGCGAATAGGCGAAGACGCCGCAGCCGGTCGCCGCCGCGACCCTGGCGGGAAAATCGCCCCAGAGGCCGACGCAGCCGAGACCTTCGTGCAACATGACGAGCGTCGGCGCCTCGTCCGGCGGCGGCCCCCACCACCGGCCTTCCAGTTTGACGGAATCGATTTCCAGATCGCGCGGCGACGAAACGATCGTCACGCCTCGTCCCTGAGCTTGAACCGCTGGATCTTGCCCGTCGCGGTCTTGGGCAGGCTCTCGCGCACCTCCACCCAGCGCGGATATTTCCACGCGCCGACCGACGCCTTTACGTGGTCTTTCAGCGAGGCCTCGAGCCCATCCGCCGAAACGCCGGGCTTGAGAACGACGAAGGCCTTCGGCTTGAGCAGACCTTCTTCGTCCGCGTGCGGCACGACCGCGGCTTCGAGGACAGCGGGATGGCTGGCGAGCGCGCCTTCGACCTCGAAGGGCGAAACCCAGATGCCCGACACCTTGAACATGTCGTCGGCGCGGCCGCAGTAGGTGTACCGGCCATCGGCGTCGCGCGTGTATTTGTCCCCGGTGCGCGTCCATTCGCCCTGAAAGGTGGCGCGGCTTTTTTCGCGCTGGTTCCAGTAGCCGTTCGCCGCCGTCGAACCGCGGATATACAGCTCGCCGACGTCGCCGTCTGCGACCTCGACGCCGTTTTCGTCGACCAGCCGCGCATCATAGCCGGGCACCGGCTTGCCGGATGTTCCGTAGACGAGGTCGTCGGGGTGGTTCGACAGGAAGATGTGCAGCATTTCGGTCGAGCCGACGCCGTCGACAATGTCGGTGCCGAACCGCGCCTTCCATCCCCTGCCGATGTGTTCGGGCAGCGCCTCGCCGGCCGAAGTCGACAGCCGCAGGCGCGGCGATCCGCCGTGCTGCGCATAGGCGGGATCGTGCAGCATGGCCGCAAACAGCGTCGGCACGCCGCAGAAGATCGTCGGCCGGTGTTTCTCCAGCATGGCGAACACGGTCGCCGGCGTCGGCCGCTCGGGGTTGAGCGCGACCGTCGCTCCGACCGACATCGGGAAGGACAGCGAATTGCCGAGGCCGTACGCGAAGAACAGCTTCGCTGCCGAATGGACGACGTCGTCGGTCTTCATGCCGACCACGCCCTGAGCGAACAGTCGCGCAGTGTCCATCAGGCTTGTGTGGACGTGCATCGTGCCCTTCGGCGCGCCTGTCGAGCCCGAGGAATAGAGCCAGAAGGCGATTTCGTCGGGATGCGTGTCGACCGGCGCGAATTCGTCGGACGCCCTGGCCATCAGCGCCCGGAAATCCAGCTCCGCGCCCTCCGCGCCGGCGCCGACCACCACCACATGGGCGAGGTCGGGCGCCTTGGCGAGCGCCGGGCGCAACACAGGCAGCAGGGCGGGCGACACGAAGAGAACCGTCGAGCGCGAGTCCGCCAGCATGTAGGCGTATTGCTCGCTGGTCAGCAGGGTGTTGAGGCAAACGGGCACGATCCCGGCGCGGATCGCACCCAGAAAAGCCGTCGGATATTCGACGGTATCGAGCAGGACGAGAGCGATTCGTTGCTCGCGGCGCACACCCAGGCCTTTGAGAAGGTTCGCGAATTTCCGCGTTTCGACGGCAAGCTGCCCATAGGTCAGGCTGCGCGACGGGTCGATGAAAGCGAGCTTGTCGCTGCGCCCGGCCGCAATGTTTCGGTCGAGCAAGTCCTCACACGCATTATAGCGCGGCATGGCGACCCTTCCTCCCTCGGGTTCTGAAATATATTTCCGAACTTGTCGCTTTTGGCTTGAAAGGAGTCAAGGTCGTTTGTAGTATTTTTCATAACCCTGAGGCCCTATGAGCGATCATCTCGAGCCTGCCGATCTTAGCCCGAGCCACGAGACGCCTGCCGAATCCGGCGCGGGCGGAGCCGGCGCGCGGGTGCGGGCCGCGCGCAATCGGGACGACGACGCGGAAGCCTATCTGATCGAACTGGGCCAGCGCGTGCGCTCGATCCGGGCGATGCGCGGCATGTCGCGCAAGGTGCTGGCGCAGGCCTCGGGCGTCTCCGAGCGATATATCGCGCAGCTCGAAAGCGGGCAGGGCAACGTCTCCATCGTCCTGCTGCGACGCGTGGCGGAGGCGACCGGCGCGCCGCTGGAGGATCTGGTCGCCGACCCCTCCCGGCTTCCACCGGACTGGACGCTGATCCGCGACCTCCTGCGCAAGGCGACGCCGGCGATGATCCAGGACGTGAAGGCGGTGCTGGGCGGCCAGTCGATCGAACGATCCCCAATCGATGCGCGGATCGCGGTGGACCGCGTCGCGCTGATCGGCCTGCGCGGCGCGGGCAAGTCGACGCTCGGGCGCATGGCGGCCGAGCGGCTCGGATGGCGCTTCGTCGAACTCAACAAGGAAATCGAGAACGAAGCCGGCTTCTCGGTCAGCGAAGTCTTCTCGCTGTACGGGCAGGACGGCTACCGCCGTTATGAGGAAGCCGCCCTCGAACGGATCATCGCGCAGCCGGGCCCGATCATTCTGGCGACGGGCGGCGGGATCGTGTCGGAGCCGGTGACCTTCGAGCGGTTGCTGGCGAGCTTTTTCACGATCTGGGTGAAGACCAGTCCGGCCGAGCATATGAGCCGCGTCCGAAAGCAGGGCGACCTGAGGCCGATGGGCGCCGACAAGGCGGCGATGGCCGAGCTCATCACCATCCTGCAGAGCCGGGAGCCGTCCTACGCGCGCGCCCGCACCGTGCTCGACACAAGCAACGCGACGCTTGACCAAAGTCTGGCGGCGTTGATGCGCATGATACAGTCTTACTGCGTTTCGGGCTGCCCGTGGCAGTCCCGCAACCGCGCCTGAAGCGCGGAAAGCCGGGGCGAGGGAGCGCCACGGTTTCGTCAATGGGCCGCAAAGGCCGAGGGGAGGGAAGCATGATCGACAGACGCCGCATACTCACGCTCGCAGGCGCGACAGGCGCATCGACAATCGCAGCGCCGTTCATCCGTCCGTCGTGGGCGCAGGGATCGGCGATCAGGGTCGGCTTGCTCCTGCCGTATTCCGGCACCTACGCGGCGCTCGGCGAAGCGATCACCAACGCCATGCAGCTCTACGTGAAGCAGCAGGGCGGCAAACTCGCCGGCCGCGAGATCGTCTTCGTGAAAGTGGACGACGAATCGGCGCCGCCGAAGGCCACGGAAAACACCACCAAGCTCGTCTCGGGCGAGAAGGTCGACGTGCTCGCCGGCACCGTGCATTCGGGCGTCGCCATGGCCATGGCGAAAATCGCCAAGGAAGAAGGCCTGCCGACGCTCGTGCCGAACGCCGGCGCCGAAGCGATCACGCGCGCGATGTGTGCGCCGAACATTTTCCGCACGTCGTTCGGCAACGCGCAGGTCGGCGACGCGACCGGCATGGCCATGCTGAAGGCCGGCGTGAAGAAGGCCGTGACCGTCACATGGAAATATGCGGCGGGCGAGGAATCGGTCGCCGGATTCAAGAAGTCCTTCGTCGCAGGCGGCGGTCAGGTTCTCAAGGACATTACGCTGCCCTTCCCCGACGTCGAGTTCCAGTCGATCCTTGCGGAAGTCGCCTCGCTGAAGCCCGACGCCGTCTACGCGTTCTTCGCGGGCGGCGGCGCTCTCAAGTTCATGAAGGACTACGCCGCGGCCAAGCTCAACGACAATATCTCGCTCTGGGGGCCGGGCTTCCTCACCGACGGCGTGGAACAGGCCGCGGGCGCTGCGGGCGATGGCGTGAAGACCGCGCTCCACTACGTCGATTCGCTCGGCAATCCCGAGAACAAGAAATTCATCGCCGACTATACGGAAGCCTTCAAGAAGGCGCCGGACGTCTACGCGGTCCAGGGCTGGGATTCAATGCAGCTTCTGCGCATCGGTCTCGAAGCGGCAGGCGGCGACGTCAAGAAGCGAAACGAAATGTTCGCCGCCATGGCGAAAGCCGAATTCAAGAGCCCCCGCGGGCCGTTCAAACTCGGAACCTCGCACAATCCGATTCAGAACTTCTACCTGCGAGAGCTGCGCGGCGGCGTGAACAAGTATCTCGGCGTGGCCGCGGAAATGCTCGCCGACGAGACCACCGGCTGCAAGATGGCGTGACGCCGCCGAACTTTCATTCGCTAACGCCGTCATTGCGAGAAGCATTCTGCGAAGCCGGATCTATCCGACTTCGGAATGTGCGACGAAGCAATCCATCTCCTTATCCGCCAAATCCTGGTGGGTGGCTTGCTTCGCTTCGCTCGCAATGAGGGCGCCCGACAGGCGCGCGCTGCGACCGGACTCATGAGCCTCATTCTCATCCAGATCCTGAACGGGCTTCAGTACGGGCTCCTGCTGTTCCTTGCGGCGAGCGGGTTGACGCTCGTCTTCGGCATCCTCGGCGTGATCAATCTCGCGCACGGGTCGTTCTACATGATCGGCGCCTATATGGCGCTGTCCCTGACCGGCTATTTCGGCGACATCTTCATCGCGCTCGCCGCCGGCATTCCGCTCGCTTTCCTGCTGGGCATGGCGATCGAGTGGCTGTTCGTACGCCACCTCTACAAGCGCGATCATCTTCAGCAGGTGCTGCTCACCTTCGCGCTGATTCTCGTCTTCAACGAAGCGCAGCAGACGATCTGGGGCAATTATCCGAAGTCGATCCCGACGCCGTCCTACCTGTCGTCGTCGATCTCGTTGACGCCGGAACTCGGCTATTCCGTCTATCGCATCGCGCTGATGGCGATCTGCGTCGCGCTTGCGCTCGGCATGATGTTCATCATCCAGAAGACGCGGGTCGGCCGACTGATCCGCGCCGCTGAATCCAATCCGGAAATGGTCGAGGCGCTGGGCTTCGATTCGCGAATCCTGTTTCGCATGGTCTTCGCCGCCGGCGCGGCTCTGGCGGCCGCGGCGGGCATGCTCGCCGCGCCGGTCGAAAGCGCCTATCCCGGGATCGGCGAGCGGGTGCTGATTATCTCCTTCGTCGTCGTCGTCATCGGCGGCATCGGTTCGATCCGCGGCGCCTTCCTCGGCTCGCTGCTGATCGGGCTCGCCGACGCCTTCGGCAAGGTGTTCGTGCCCAAATTCTCGAGCGTGCTGATCTACGCCTTGATGGCGCTGGTGCTCGTGCTGCGGCCCAACGGCCTGTTCGGGAGGTCGTGACGTGCTGAAAGCGCCCTCCGCGCGCGCATTGGTCGTGCTCGCCTTGCTGGGCGCGCTGTTTCTCGTCCTGCCGGCCTTCGTCGGCGCCTATGGACTGAAGTTCGCGACGCGCCTGATCATCCTCTCGATCTTCGTCGTCAGCCTCGATTTCATACTCGGCCTCGCCGGTCTGGTGAGTTTCGGACACGCCGCCTTTTTCGGCGTCGGCGCCTACGCAGTCTATTTCGTGTCTCCGGAGGCGGCGGCGGCGAACGCCCTGGTCGCGCTCGGCGCAGGCATGCTGGCGGGCGCGCTTGCGGCGCTGGCTATCGGCGCGTTCGTCTGCCTGACGCGCGGCTTCTACTTCATCATGGTGACGCTCGCCGCCGCGCAGATGATGTTTTCGCTGTTCCACGACACGGACATCGCCAAGGGGTCCGACGGCGCCTACGTCAATGTGAAGCCGGACCTCGTCGTCGGCGCGACGACGCTCCTGGATTTCGACGATCGCAAGACCTTCTATTACGTCTGCCTTGCGCTGCTCGTCGCGACCGTCCTGGCGCTGTATGCGCTGGCGCGCACGCCGTTCGGGCGTATCGTCCAGGGGCTGAAAGCCAACGAAACGCGGCTGTCGGCGCTGGGCTACGACACGTATCAGTTCAAGCTCGCCGCCTTCGTCGTCGCAGGCGCCTTTGCGGGACTCGCCGGCGCCCTGTTCGCCTGCATCGATGGCTTCGTGACACCAGATCTCTTCTCGTGGCACCAGTCCGGGCTCGCTATCATGATGGCCGTGCTCGGCGGCGCCGGAACCCTGTTCGGGCCGATCCTCGGCGCGCTCGCCTATGTCTCGCTCGAGGAGACGTTGAAGACGGCGAGCCTGGTCGGCTCCTTCGTCGCCGATCACTGGCGGCTCGGCACAGGCGCGACGCTGGTGGTCGCCGTGCTGTTATCGCCCGATGGACTCGCCGGCTTCCTGCGCGGCAAGGCGCGCGCGGCGGACGCAGAGGCGCCCGCGACCGACGTCGGCGCGCCGAGCGAGATGCGCAAGGCGCGCACGCTGGCCACGCGCGATCTTGCGCGCAGCTTCGGCGGTCTGCGCGCTGTCGACGGCGTCACCGCCGAATTCGCGCCCGATCTCGTGCATGCGATCATCGGACCGAACGGCGCGGGCAAGACGACATTCACAAACCTGCTGTCAGGCGCCCTGAAACCCTCGGCCGGCCAGATTCTGGTGGATGGAGAAAACGTCGCGGGCTGGTCCGCGCACGCGATCGCACGCCGCGGCATTGGCCGTTCCTTCCAGCGCACCAACATTTTTTCATCCTTCACCGTCGCCGAGAACGTGCGCATCGCGGCGCAGGCCGCGCGTCCCTCGGCGCTTCGCCTCGCCGACGGAGAACTGCGCGCGAGCGAACTGGCGAAGGTCTCCCACGCCCTGTCCGTCGTCGGCCTGGCGGATCGCGCCGGAACTATCGCCGGCGCGATGTCGAACGGCGAGCAGCGCCAGCTCGAAATCGCCATGCTGATCGCGGGCGGCGGTTCGATCCTCATTCTCGACGAACCGCTGGCCGGCATGGGACCGGAGGAGACCCGCCGCGTCATAGATCTCTTGCGCGATCTCAAGCGCAATCACACGATCATCCTGATCGAGCACGACATGGACGCGGTCTTCGCCGTGGCCGACACGCTGACCGTGCTGGCTCTCGGCAAGCTCATCGCGCACGGAACGCCGGACGAAGTTCGACGCGACGAAAAGGTCATCGCCGCCTATCTCGGCGGCCACGGCGCTGCTCATGCCGAGGGAGCGCCGGCATGAGCGCGAATGCAGCGCCGCTGATCGAGGCACGCGGGATCGATACATATTACGGCGCGAGCCACGTGTTGCGCGGCGTCGATTTTCACGTGGAGCGCGGCGAAACCGTCAGCCTGCTCGGGCGCAACGGCATGGGCAAGACTACGCTGCTGCGCACGCTGATGGGTCTCGTGCCGGCGCGCGCCGGCGCGATCCGGTTCGACGGCAAGGACGTCGCGCGCTGGCGCCCGAGCGCGATCGCGCGCGCCGGCGTCGGTTTCGTGCCGGAAGGCCGCGGCATATTTCCCAATCTGTCGGTGGAGGAAAATCTCGTCTTCGCCGAACGCGCGGGAACCGGCGCGCGTCGCGACTGGACGCGCGATGCGGTTTACGACCTGTTCCCGCGACTAAGGGAAAGGCGCGCCAACTGGGGCAATCAGCTTTCGGGCGGCGAACAGCAAATGCTCACCATCGGACGCGCCTTGATGAGCAATCCGTCGCTGCTGATGGTCGACGAGGCCACCGAAGGTCTTGCGCCGCTCGTGCGCGAGGACATCTGGCGCACGCTCGCCCTGATCGCGGAGCGGGGCGTCGCCATCGTCGTCGTCGACAAGAATCTCGAGGATTTGAAGAAGCTCTGCCGGCGGCATGTCATCCTGGTGAAGGGCGAAGTCGTGTTCGAGGGATCGACCGCGGAACTGGCGGCGCGGGACGACTTCGTGCGCAGCCAGTTGGGACTATAGGGCGCCTGCCGTCGACTCCATCATTGACCCGATGCGCCGGCGCGGCGATCCTGCCGACAAATCAAGGCAGGAAACCTCATGCTCAAACTCTATCATTGCATCAGCGCGCGTTCGTTCCGTCCGCTCTGGACGCTCGAGGAAATGGGGCTGCCTTACGAACTCGTCATGCTGCCGTTTCCGCCGCGCGTGTTCGCCAAGGAATATCTTGCGATCAACCCGCTCGGCACGATTCCGACGCTGTTCGACGGCGAGATGCGCATGACGGAATCGGCCGCCATCTGTCATTATCTGGCGACCAAGCACGGCCCCTCGCCGCTCGCCGTCGACATGTCGGAAACCGATTACGGGCCCTGGCTGAACTGGCTGTATTTCTCGGACGCGACGCTGACGTTTCCGCAGACGATCTTCCTGCGCTATTCGCAGCTCGAACCGGCGGAGCGTCGCCTGCCGCAGGCCGCCGAAGACTACAAGAAGTGGTTCCTGGGTCGATTGCGGATCGTGGAATCGACGCTCGCCGATCGGGAGTATCTGGCGGCCGGGCGGTTCACTGTCGCCGACATCGCGGTGGGCTATGGCTTGATGCTGGCGGAAATCCTAGGCCTGTCCGCCGATTTCGGCCCGAATGTCTCCGGCTACTGGGCGCGTCTCAAGGCGCGGCCCGGCTATGCGAAAGCGCTGCAAGCCCAGGCGCGAGCCATGAAAGAGCAGAATGTCGCCGCCGGCGTGACGATATGACGGGGCGACGCGCTATCTGGTAGAGTGGCGGGAGAACCGGCGCTCGGCCGGCGCGCCGAAACGGCAGGAGGAATCGATGAAAGTCGAAAAGTTCCATCACGTCGCCTATCGCTGCAAAGACGCGAAGGAAACCGTCGAGTTCTACAAGAAGGTGCTCGACATGGATTTGATCGGCGCGATCGCCGAGGACCACGTGCCTTCGACCAAGGCGCCTGATCCCTACATGCATATCTTTCTGGACGCCGGCAGTGGAAACATCCTCGCTTTTTTCGAATTGCCGAACTCGCCGCCGATGGGGCGCGACCCGAATACGCCGGAATGGACGCAGCACATCGCCTTCCAGGTGAAAGACCTCGATGCTCTGGAAGAGGCGCGCAAGCGTGCGCTCGCTGCGGGACTCGACGTCGTCGGGCCGACGGACCATACGATTTTCAAGTCGATCTATTTCTTCGATCCGTCGGGCCACAGGCTCGAAGTGGCGGCGTGGACCACGAACGACCAGCAGCTGAAGCGCATGAAGGACGTCTCGCTCGACATGGTCGAGGAATGGTCGAAAACCAAGAGACCGCCACGGCACACGGCCTGGCTGCACGAAAAAGAATTCGAGAAGATGTCGTAAGCGGCCTCCGCGCCAGCGCCAGCATCGGGCCGGGGAGGGCCAATGCTCAAGACGTATCAGTATGCGCGCTATCCTTACGTCCAGTCGCAGGAGCAGAAGTCAGGCGAGCCCGAACGTCACCAGGTCGTCGTCGTCGGCGCGGGGCCAGTCGGCCTCGTCACGGCGCTTGATCTGGCGCGCCGCGGCGTGCGCACGGTGCTGATCGACGACAATGACGTGGTCAGCGTGGGTTCGCGCGGCGTTTGTTACGCCAAACGTCCATTGGAGATCATGGACCGGCTCGGCTGCGTCTCGCCCATGCTCGACAAGGGCGTGAGCTGGAATGTCGGCCGGGTCTTCTTCGGCGATCGGCAATGCTACCAGTTCGATCTGCTGCCGGAAGCCGACCACAAGATGCCGGCCATGATCAACCTGCAGCAATACTATCTGGAGCAGTTCCTGATCGAGGCCTGCCAAGAGACGCCCGGGCTGGAATTGCGGTTCCGGCACAAGTTGATTGGGCTCGAGCAATTCGACGATCATGTCGCGCTCAGCGTCGAGACGGACGACGGCGCATTCACGATGGAGGCCGAATGGGCGATCGCCTGCGACGGCGCCAATTCGCCGATGCGCGCGATGGTCGGGGCGGATTTCTCGGGCAAATTCTTCCAGGACCGCTTTCTGATCGCCGACATCGTGATGAAAGCCGACTTTCCGCCGGAGCGCTGGTTCTGGTTCGATCCGCCCTTCCATCGCAACCAGTCAGCGCTGCTGCATCGGCAGGCCGACGACGTCTGGCGGCTCGATTTCCAGCTCGGCTGGAACGCCGATCCCGAAGAAGAGAAGAAGCCCGAAAAGGTGATCCCCCGCGTCAAGGCGATGCTCGGCGACGACCGCGAATTCGAACTGGAATGGGTGTCGGTCTACCAGTTCGCCTGTCGGCGGATCGACGACTTTAGCCATGGGCGCGTCCTGTTCGCCGGCGATAGCGCGCATCAGGTGTCGCCCTTCGGCGCCCGCGGCGCCAACACCGGCATCCAGGACGCCGACAATCTCGCCTGGAAGCTGGCGCTTGTGCTGAAGGGCGCCGCGCCCGAGGCGCTGATCGACACTTACACGGAGGAGCGCGCCTTCGCCGCCGACGACAATCTGCTGAACTCCACGCGTTCGACCGATTTCATCACCCCGAAGAACGCCGCCAGCCGCCTCTATCGCGACGCGGTGCTCGACCTCGCCGAAACCTGCGCCTTTGCGCGGCCTCTGGTGAATTCCGGCCGCCTGTCGACGCCGACGCCCTATGCGCATTCCTCGTTGAACACGCCGGACGAATCCCCCTTCGCGGGAAAAATGGCGCCGGGAACGAATTGCGTGGACGCGCCGATCGAGATCGACGGGCGGCCCGGCTGGTTTCTCGACATGATTGGCGACGGCTTTGTCGTCCTCGTGTTCGGCGACCTCCAGGAACGGCGGCCGATCGCGTGCGGGCCAGTCGCCGCCCGCGTCCTGCAGGTCGGCCGCGATTTTGCAGATGCGAAGGGCGTGCTGGCGGAGCGCTACGACGGGAAGCCCGGCACAACGTATCTGCTGCGGCCCGATCAACACGTGGCCGCGCGCTGGCGCGCCTTCGACGAAACGAAAATCCGCGCTGCGCTCGCGCGGGCGATCAAGGCGGACGAAACGACATGCCGTTGAATATCGCGCCGAACATTTCGGACCCTGACGGTTTCTACGAGGAATTGATCAATTCGCAGCGCGAGATGACCGACGCCGAGGCCCAGGCCATGAACGCCCGCCTCGTCCTGCTGCTCGCCAATCACATCGGCGACCGCGCCACGCTGACCGAGGCGATCCGCATCGCAGCGCGACCTCGCGCCGGCTCGCAGACGTCCGCCTGACGGTCAAGCTCACGTCGTAGAGAGCGATACTGGGCGCGCCTGTCGCATTGCTTTTGAACGCATTTTCCTGCGACATACGAATGAAACGAAATAAGAGGGAGGTTTCGATGCGTTTCATGATCGCCGCAGCTTACGCGGCCGGGCTGGCTGTCGCAGCTTTCGCGGGCGCCGCGCCTGCGGCCGCCGACGAACCGATCGTCATCAAGTTCAGCCATGTCGTCGCGCCGAACACGCCGAAGGGCAAGGGCGCCGACAAGTTCAAGGAACTGGCCGAGAAATACACGAACGGCAAAGTGAAGGTGGAGGTCTATCCGAACTCGCAGCTCTACAAGGACAAGGAAGAGCTCGAGGCCTTGCAGCTCGGCTCGGTGCAGATGCTGGCGCCCTCGCTCGCCAAGTTCGGGCCGCTCGGCGCCAAGGAATTCGAGGTGTTCGATCTGCCTTTCCTGTTCCCGAACGTCGCCGCGTTGCAGAAGATGCAGACCGGGCCGATCGGCACGGGCATGCTGAAGAGCCTCGCCTCGAAGGGAATCGAGGGCCTCGCCTATTGGGACAACGGCTTCAAGATCTTCTCGGCGAACAGGCCGATCAAGGTCCCAGATGACCTGCTCGGCATGAAGATTCGCATCCAGTCGTCGAAGGTGCTCGAGGCTCAAATGAAGGCCTACGGAGCGGTGCCGCAGGTGATGGCCTTCTCCGAGGTCTATCAGGGCCTGCAGACTGGCGTCGTAGACGGGCAGGAGAATACGCCGTCGAACATGTACACGCAGAAGATGCACGAAGTGCAGAAATACGGCGCGCTCACCGACCACGGCTACATCGGCTACGCGGTGATCGTGAACAAGAAATTCTGGGATGGAATTCCGGCCGACGTGCGCGGTCAGCTCGACAAGGCGATGGCGGAAGCGACGGCCTATTCCAACAGCATTTCGCAGCAGGAAAACGCCGAGGCTCTCGAAGCCATGAAGAAGAGCGGCAAGATCGAGTTCTATACGCCGACCGCAGCGGACCTGAAGAAGTGGCGCGACGCCTCCAAGCCCGTTTGGGATGAGATGTCGAGTCGAATCGGCAAGGACCTGCTCAAGAAGGTCGAAGCCGAGGTCGGCGTGAAATGAACGCGACGCGCGCGGTTCGCCGCGCGCATGGAAAGCGGCGGGGTCGGCGCCCCGCCGCCTAGCGCGACCGAGAGAACGGCATTTCGCAACGCCGCGCGGCTCGCGTAAAACCTGGGGAGGAGCTCTTGCGCCTGCGCATTCTCGACCGGCTCGAAGAAATCATCATCGCCAGCCTGATGGGGATGGCGACTGTCGTCATCTTCATCGCGGTCGCGCATCGCTACTCGTTGTCGGCGTCGATCGACCTCGCGCGCTGGGGCAAGGAGCACGGCATGGACTGGCTGTTCGTCGCCGGGCGTTCGGTCTTCTCGTTTCTGCGCGGCTTCAACCTGACCTGGGCGCAGGAATTGTGCATCTACATGTTCGTGTGGATGGCCAAGTTCGGCGCCGCCTACGGCGTGCGCACCGGCATCCACGTCGGCGTCGACGTGGCGGTCAATCGGGTCAGCCCGGCGTCGCGCCATGTCGTGGTGCTGTTCGCGCTCCTGTCCGGCGCGCTGTTCACTTTCATCGTGGGGTCGCTCGGCGCTCGGTTCGTCTGGCATATCGGCCATACGGATCAGGTCTCGGCGGATC
The DNA here is from genome assembly GCA_964634325.1 of uncultured Rhodoblastus sp. Classification (GTDB taxonomy): domain Bacteria; phylum Pseudomonadota; class Alphaproteobacteria; order Rhizobiales; family Beijerinckiaceae; genus JAJXWB01. The sequence goes on along the minus strand of CAZWJF010000008.1, from coordinate 140,351 downwards.
TCGAAGCGCCGATGTGGATCGTCTATCTGGCCGTGCCGCTCGGCTCCTATCTCATGTGCTTCCGGTTTCTTCAGGTCGCATGGTCCTTTGCGCGCACTGGCGAGTTGCCGCACCACGACCACGGCCATGTCGAGGGCATAGACGACGACGCGCCGACGCTGCCGGGCACGCTCGAACTGGGAGACGCACGATGAGCGCGGCCGTTCAAAGCGCGCCCGGCGCTCCGAGCCCGGAAACCAGAGGAAATTCGCGGGCCGGCCTGCTGATCATCGCAGCGCCCGCCTTGCTCGCGCTCGCTTGCTTCGCTGCGAAATTCGGGCTGCTGCCAGTCGGCGAAGGCTTTCGGGTCGGGATGATTTTCGCGCTGCTGGTTGCGCTGATGCTGACAGGCATGCCGATTTCGATCGCGCTTGGCCTGACGGTGATGACCTTCCTGTTCACGCTGACCGACGTCCCCATGGATTCGGTCGCGCTGAAGCTGTTCACCGGCATCGAGAAGTTCGAGATCATGGCGATCCCGTTCTTCATTCTCGCCGGCAATTTCCTGACCCACGGCGGCGTCGCGCGCCGCATGATCAACTTCGCCACCGCGATGGTTGGACACTGGTACGGCGGCCTCGGGCTCGCCGGCGTGCTCGCCTGCGCGCTGTTCGCGGCAGTGTCCGGATCGAGCCCCGCGACTGTCGTCGCCATCGGTTCTATCCTTCTGCCGGCGATGGTGAAGCAAGGCTTCCCGAAGCGGTTCGGCGCCGGCGTCATCACGACCTCGGGGGCGCTCGGCATCCTGATTCCGCCATCGATCGTCATGGTCATGTACGCCGTCGCGACCTCCGGCATGGTGGTGCAGGGACCGCACGGCGAGCAGGTGACCTCCGCTTCGGTCGGGCAGTTGTTCGTGGCCGGCGTCATTCCGGGTCTGGGGCTGGCCTCCATGCTCGGCGCCACGACCTTCTATCGCGCGTGGAAAAACGGCTATCCCCGGCAGCCGAAGGCGAGCTGGGCCGAGCGCTGGAGAACGTTCCGTCAGAGCATCTGGGGGCTGGCGCTGATCGTCATCGTCATCGGCGGCATCTACACCGGCGCCTTCACGCCGACGGAAGCCGCTGCGATGAGCGCGGTCTATTCCTTCATCATCGCCGTGTTCGTCTACAAGGACATGAAGCTCGCCGATGTGCCGAAGACGCTTCTGTCGTCGGCCAACATGAGCGCCATGCTCCTCTACATCATCACCAACGCCGTCCTGTTCTCGTTCCTGATGACCTCCGAGCAGATTCCTCAGGCGATGGCGGGCTGGATCAGCGATTCCGGTTTCAACTGGATCACCTTCCTGCTGGTGGTGAACGTTCTGCTGCTGCTTGCGGGCAATGTGATGGAGCCGTCGTCGATCGTGCTGATCATGGCGCCGATCCTGTTCCCGATGGCGGTCAAGCTCGGCATCGATCCCGTGCACTTCGGCATTCTGATCGTGGTCAACATGGAGGTGGGCATGTGCCATCCGCCGGTCGGCCTCAATCTCTACGTCGCATCCGGGATCACCAAGATGGGCATCACCGAGCTGACGATCGCCGTCTGGCCGTGGCTGCTCACCATGCTGGTCTTCCTCGTGATCGTGACCTACTGGCCCGGTCTGTCGCTGTGGCTGCCGCGCACGTTGGGCATGTTGTAGCGCTCAGACGAGCACAAGCGCCGCCAGCGCGAGCAGAAGCGCAGGCGGCATCACAACTGCGCCGAGCGCGAGGAAGCGAAGCCCGCCGACGTGTTCGCCCTCGCGGCGAATGGCGATGAGCCAGAGAATCGTGGCGAGCGATCCGGTCACAGACAGGTTGGGGCCGAGATCGACGCCGATCAGCAAGCCCGCCATGACCTCGTCCGGCGCATGCGCCGCATGGCCAGCCGCGCCGGCCAGCAGGCCGAGCGGCAGATTGTTGACGAGGTTGGCGCCGAAGCCCGCAGTCAGGCCCGCGAGCAGAGCGGTCTGCATCGGCGCACGTTGCTGGTGGCCTGCGAGCCAGTCCGCAATCCCGCGGACCACGCCGACCTGCTCCAGACCCGCGACGAGCACGAACAGGCCCGCGACCAGCGGCAGCACGCTCCAGGCGACATGCTTGAGAACGGGGGCAGGCGACGCCGCGGCCACGAGCGATGCGGCGACCAAGGACAAGACTCCGCAAGCGAGCGTCGGCGCGCCGAGGTCTCGTCCAAGCGCGGACGCGCCGACCAGAACGACGGCGGCCAGCGCGAGCGTCAGTCCCGCCGCCTTGCCCGCCGCCGTGAGCGGTTCGACCTCCGGCATTGGAGCGAGCTGAGCGGCGAGCGCGCGACGCTGCGTCCATCGCAACGCGACATAGGTCGCAATAATCGCGGCGAGCGACGGCGCGGCGAAGGTTTTGACCCAGGGCCCGAGCGCCGGCAGTCGCTCGCCATACACGACGAGATTGGCGGGATTGGAAATTGGCAGGACGAAACTCGCCGCATTGGCGATGAAGGCGCAGATGTAGAGATAGGGCAGAGGCTCGACGCGCGCCGCGCGCGCCGCCGCGTAAACCGCCGGCGTCAGCACGACGGCCGTCGCATCGTTGGACAGAAACACGGTGACCAGAACGCCGACGCCATAGACCAGCGCGAACAGCCTGCGCGCCGAGCCGCGCGCGGCGCGCGCCGCGTGGCTGGCCATCCAGTCGAACAGGCCCTGCTGGCGCGCGACTTCCGCGAGCAGCATCATGCCCACAAGAAACAGATAGACGTCATATCCTCTGGCGACCGCCGCGAATGCGGAAGCGAGCGGCAACAGCCCGGCCGCAAGCAAGGCAAGCGCCCCCGCGACCGCGAAGACGAACTCGGGCGCCCGCCAAGGCCGGATGAGCATCCCCAGAATCGTCAATGCGACGATGGCGAGCGTCGCCAGCGCGCCGTCGGCCATCTGCGCGGCTCAGGTTCTGAATTCGGGATGTTTGGCGACGTAATCGGCGACAAAGGAGCAGCGCGGCGCGATCTTCAGACCCCGCGCCCGTGCGCTCGTGAGGGCGCCATGAATCAGGCGGCTTGCGACGCCTTTGCCCTGCAGCGCGTAGGGCGTCTCGGTGTGGGTGAAATAGATCGTGTCGCCGACGATGCGATAGTCGGCGATCGCAGTCGCGCCGCCGACTTCTAATTCAAAACGGCTTGCGCTCTCGTTGTCGACCACTTCGCTCATCTGATCCTCGCCCTTCCGCCAAACGATATGGCGCGGACACGGTTCCGAATCCAGTCGGCTCACATGCGGGTGGGAAGATAGAGCGCGATGATCGGAAAGGCGATGAGGATCGCGAGCCGCACGAGGTCGGCGCAGATGAAGGGAATGACGCCCTTGAAGATCGTCGAGAACGAGACTTCGGGAATGACGCTCTTGATGACGAAGACGTTCATGCCGACCGGCGGGTGGATCAGGCCGAGCTCCACGGTCATGACGATAATGACGCCGAACCAGATAGGGTCGAACCCGAGATGCGTCACGACCGGAAAGATGATCGGCACGGTCAGGATGATCATGGCCATGGCGTCCATCAGGCAGCCGAGGATGAGATACATGACCATGATGAGAAGCAGCACGCCGTAGCGACCGAGGCCGAGCGAGGTGAGGAATTCAGTCACCTTCTGCGGCGTCTGCGTGATCGTGAGAAAATAGCCGAACAACAGCGCGCCGATGAGGACGGTGAAGACGGCGGCGGCCGTGCGCGTCGCCTGAAGCAGCGAGGTGCGTATGCCCTCGCGGTCGAGCCGCCGGCGCAGCACGCCGATGATGAAGGCGCCGCCGGCGCCCATGCCGCCGGCCTCGGTCGGCGTGAAGAGGCCGCCGTAGAGCCCGCCGATCACGAAAACAAACAACGCAACCGGCGCCCAGACGTTCCTGAGCGCGTCAAGGCGCTCCTTCCAGCTTGCGCGCGGCGCGACCGGAAGAAAGTCCGGCTTCACGCGCGCAATGATCGCGATGGTGAGCATGTGCATGCAGATCGCCAGCACGCCGGGCAGCACGCCGGCGACGAACAGCTTGCCGATGTCTTGCTGCGTGATGATGCCGTAGACCGCGAGCACGGTGGAGGGCGGCAGCATGGCGCCGAGCGTGCCGCCGGCGGCGATCACGCCGGTAGCGAAGCTCTGTGGATAGCCGTAACGGCGCATTTCGGGATAGGCGACGGTCGAGAAGGTCGCGGCGGTCGCGACCGACGAGCCCGAAATCGCGGCGAAGCCGCCGCAGGCCGCGATGGTGGCGATGCCGAGGCCGCCCTTGCGATGGCCGAGAAAAGTGTTGGCCGCGCGAAAGAGTTCGCGGCTGATGCCCGACGTGGACACGAACGCGCCCATCAGCAGGAACATCGGTATGACGCCGAACGTATAGTCGGTCACCGTGCGCATCGACGTCTGGCCGATGAGCTTGAGCGCCGGCGCCCCGCCGACCAGCAGCGAATAGCCGCCGACGCCGACCAGCGCCATCGCCATGCCGACCGGCACGCGCAAGAGCATCAGAACGAACAGAAGGACGAAACCGCCGACGGCGATGAGATCTGGATTCATGACTTAGCGGTTTCAGAATGCGAGACTGGATGGCCGCGCTCCATCTCCTCGGGATGGAAGATCAGCCGATAGGTGCGAATCGCGATCAGCAGAACGGCCGACACGTCGCCGATCCACGCGAGCGCAAAGAACGGCCAGGTCGGAAGGTTGAGGTCGTAGGTCAGCACGTTGTCGATACGCGTCTGCCGGACCTTGTCGAACAAGGTGTAGGTCTGCACCGTCACGACGAACAGCAGGACCAACGTCGCGAACACATCCATGAGGCGCTGCGCGCGCGGACCCCTGGACGAATACACCAGATCGACCGTGATGTGCGTGCCGCGATAGCTCGTCGCGGCTATGCCCCAGAAGATCAGGATGCCGAGCAGCAGGCGACCGAAATCATAGCCATCGGGAATCGACGTCGAGAAGAATTTACGCAGCAGCACAGAGATGAAGATGTCGGCGGCCACGATGCCGACGAAGATCGCCGCGATCCATTCGATCGTGTCGATGAAGCGATCCATCAGGCTGCGTTTCATGGGTGCATCCTGCGTCATAACGGCGCGTCATTGCGAGCCCGACAGAAGTCCACGGTTGCGGACTTCGTCTGAAAGCGAAGCAGTCCATCCGCCAGATTCATTCGGGATGGACCGCTTCGTCGCATCTTTCGAAGTCGGATACATCCGACTTCGTCCATTGCTCCTCGCATTGACGGGATTGATCGATCAGAGACCCGCGCCGTATTTCTTGATCGTGGCGTCGAGGTCGGCCTTGATCGCGGCTGCGTCGCCGCCGGCCTTCTTCACAGCCTCCGCCCAGTCTTTTTCGAGCGGCTCGACGACCTTCTTCCATTCGCCGAGTTGCGCGTCGGACAGCTTGTAGACCTCGTGGCCCTCGGCCTTCTTCATCTTCTCGCGGCCGGCGGCTTCGAAATCGGCCCAGGGGCCTGCAACCTTCTCGGCCCATTCGGTCGTGCAGTGATTGTCGATCACCTTCTTCTGCGCCGCCGACATGGAATCGTACAGAGACTTGTTCATCGAGTAGGTGAAGACCGTCGTGTAGAGCGGCACGTCCATATGGTACTTGGTCACCTTGTCGATGCCGAACAGGAAGACCGAGCCCCATGGGAAGGTGATGGCGTCGGCGACGCCACGCTCCAGCGCGTCGCGCGACTCGGGCGCCGAGGCCTGGACGTTCGTGCCGCCGAGCATCTTCACCATCTGGCCGATGGTCGACTGCGCCGGGCGAATTTTCATGCCGTTGATGTCGCCGGGAACCATGACCTTCTTGGTGCGCGAATGGATCGCGCCGGGATCGTGGATGAAGCCGAAGCAGTAATGCGTGTCCTTCATCTCCTTGGCGGCGTAATTGCGATACCAGGCGTCGAAGGCCTGCGTGCCCTTGTGGCCGTCGCCGAAGATGAAGGGCACCTGACCGAGCGAGACGATCGGGAACCGGCCGGGCTGGTAGCCGGGATTCACGTAGGTGACATCGGCGATGCCGTCGCGCGCCATGTCGTAATGATCGAAGGCCTTGCCGAGCTGTTCGGACGGGAAGAGCGTCGCCTTGATCGTGCCGCCCGATTCCTTCTCGATGTCGTCGGCCCAGACCTTGGTCGCCGGCACGAGCGGATGCTGCGCCGGCACCCAGAAGGAAATCTTGAGGTTGATCTGCTTGTCCTGCGCCTGCGCGGCGCCCGCCAGTCCAAGCGCGGCCACGCAGCTCGCAGCCAGCAACAGTCTCTTCATGTCTTCCTCCCTTGCGCCATTTTCTGGTCGGCGGCCATTCGGCCTGATTTTTTGAACCTTCCAGCGCGCTCGCCTCGAATGCAAGCCGTCCCTCTCGCGCCCGGTTCGTTTAACACGTTAAATTATAGCAAGCCGCGCGTCCAGCAAGCTGGGAGGCGGCAGTTCACCGCACCGTGTTGGACAGCCCGCCATCGACCATGATCTCGGCGCCGGTCACGTATTTGGCTTCATCCGAGGCGAGGTAGAGAGCGGCGTAGGCCACGTCCCAGGCGTCGCCCATGCGGCCCATCGGCGGCTTGGCGTGACGCTTCGCGATCAGCGCCTCGGCGTCGCCGCCGGCCTGCTGCTTGGCGAGCCGCGCCGTGACGAGCGGCGTGAACATAAGTCCGGGGATCACGGTGTTGATGCGGACGTTCTGCGGAGCGTAGCGCACGGAAGCGACCTTGGAATATTGCTGCAAAGCGGCCTTGGAGGCGGCGTAGGCGGCGAGATCGTGACCGAGGTGCCGCACGCCGGCGATCGAGGAGATGTTGACGATCGCGCCCCCGCCCTGCCTGGCCATGCGCGGCGCCAGAATGCGCGTGGATTGATGGACATAGCCGACGTTGAAGCGGAACTGCGCGTCCCATTGCTCCGGCGTGATCTCCTCCGGGCCGCCGGGAATCGAACCGCCGACGTTGTTGACGAGAATATCGATGCGTCCGAGCCGCTCTTGCGCCGCGTCGATGATGCGGGAGAGATCGGCGGCGTCGGTGACGTCGCCGGCGAGCGCCAACATGTCCCGGCCTTCGGCCCTCACGAGCCGCGCCGTCTCCTCGGCCGCCGCCAGCTCGAGATCGACGCCGACGATTTCGGCGCCCTCGCGCGCAAACAGGATCGCCATGGCGCGGCCGTTGCCGACGCCCTCGCCGACCGAGCCCGCGCCCAGCAGCAGGACCTTCTTGCCTTCCAACCGCCCCGCCATATCGCCTCCCTGAGCGCCGATTGACCGGCCTGCCTCTATCATTTTACATGTTATCTAATTGGAGCCGGGTCCGCCATGTCGTCTCGCAGCAAACTCGCGACCTTCCGCTCGACGAGCGGCGGCGCAGGATACGGGCTTGTCCGCGACGATGGCGTGGTCGACCTCTCCGCCCGGTTTTCCGGGCGATGGCCGACCCTGCGCGAGGCGATCGCGGAAGGCGCGTTGCCGATCCTGAGCGATGCCGGCGCCGCCGGCGCCCCCGACTTCGCGCTCGCCGACGCAACCCTCCTGCCGCCGATCCCCGCGCCGGAAAAGATCATCTGCATCGGCGTCAACTATCCAGACCGCAACGAGGAATACAAGGACGGTCAAGCGGCCCCGAAGTATCCGTCGATGTTCATCCGCTTTCCGCGCTCCTTCGTCGGCCACGGCGCGCGGCTGGTGCGGCCGAAGGCCTCGCCGCAGCTCGACTACGAGGGCGAGGTCGTGATCGTGATCGGCCGGGCTGGACGCCACATCGCCGAGCGCGACGCGCTCGCCCACATCGCGGCCCTGTCGCTGTGCAACGAGGGCACGATCCGCGACTGGGTGCGCCATGCGAAATTCAACGTGACGCAGGGCAAGAACTTCGATTCGACGGGCGCGCTGGGCCCATGGATCGTGCCCTACGAGGATGAGAGCCAGATCGCCGACATAAGGCTGACGACGCGCGTCAACGGAGAATTGCGGCAGGACGACCGCACCAGCCGGATGATCTTCGGTTTTCGCTATCTCATCTCCTACATCTCGACCTTCACGACGCTCGTTCCCGGCGACGTGATCGTCACGGGCACGCCGACCGGCGCCGGCGCGCGTTTCGATCCGCCGCGTTTCCTCGTTCCCGGCGACGTGATCGAGGTTGCGGCCGAAGGAATCGGAACGTTGACCAACGGCGTGATGGACGAGGTGTGAGATGCTGACATCAGACGAAATCGCCTCCGCCGCCCGACGACTCGACGACGCCGAGCGGACCCGCAGGCAAATCCGGATGCTTTCGCTCGACCATCCCGGCATGGACATGGCCGACGCCTACGCCGTACAGCAGGCGTGGATCGCGATGAAAATCAAGGCGGGCCGAACCGTGCACGGGCACAAGATCGGCCTGACCTCGAAAGCCATGCAACTCGCGCTCAACATCGACATGCCCGATTCAGGCGTCCTGCTCGACGACATGTTCTTCCCCGACGGCGGGACGATACCCACAGCGCGCTTCATCGGATTGCGCATCGAGGCGGAACTCGCATTCGTGTTGAAAGCGCCGTTGCGCGGTCCGAATTGCACTTTGTTCGACGTCTTGAACGCCACGGACTTCGTGATTCCGGCGCTCGAAATCCTCGACACGCGCATCCTGCGCGTCGATCCCGAGACGAAAAAGACGCGCACCGTGTTCGACACGATCGCCGACAACGCCGCCAATTGCGGGATCGTGATGGGCGGCAGGCCCATTCGCCCGGATTCGGCGGACCTGCGCTGGATCGGCGCGATCGTCTCGAAGAACGGCGCGATCGAGGAAACGGGGCTCGCCGCCGGCGTGCTCAACCACCCCGCCAACGGAATCGCCTGGCTCGCCAACCGCATGGCCGAACATGGCGGGTCGCTGAAATCGGGCGAAGTCGTGCTCGCGGGTTCGTTCATCCGTCCGATCGAAGCGGGCGCGGGAGACACGTTCGTCGCAGATTACGGGCCGTATGGGACCGTCAGCTGCCATTTCGCATAAGGCGCACAGCTTATGAGCGACATCGACGTCCGTCCGGCCTCGCAAGTCCGCATCCGGCATTTCTCCCGCTCGCTGCCGATGTCGTTGCTACGGGCGCGCGAAGCGGTCATGCGCCATTTTCGGCCGGCGTTGCGCGCCCACGGGATGACCGAGCAGCAATGGCGCGTGTTGCGCGCGCTGATGACGCGGCCGGGGATGGAAGTCTCGGAATTGGCGGAGGCGACCTTTTTGCTCGGCCCGAGCGTCTCGCGCATCCTGCGCGACCTCGAGGGGCTCGGCCTGATCCGGCGCCGGCACGACGCGGCCGACCAGAGGCGCAGCATCATTTCGCTCTCGCCGGAGGGCGAGGCGCTGATCGAACGGGTCTCGCCCCAGTCCGAAGCGATCTACGCCGAAATCACCCGTCGCTTCGGCGCGCAGAAACTGGGCGAGTTGCAGACCATGCTGCGGGAGCTGGAATCGGTCTTGGCGGAGGGCGCGCCGATCGACGGCGACGCCGACCGCTAGCCGTGCGCCTTTTCGAGATCGCGGCCGAAGTCGGTCGCCTTCGCGCGCATGCGGCTGGCGAGGGAATCGAGGTCCTGGGCGAGGCCGACGACCGATTCGACGCTGTCGCCGACATCGCCGACGGCTTTGGCCACACCGTCGACATGGCCGGACATGGAGCTTGCGCCTTCAGCCGCCGATCTCGTCGAACGGACGATCTCTTGCGTCGACGCGCCCTGCTCGTGCACGGCTGACGCGATGATCGCGGAGATCCGGTCGACCGCGCTGATCTTGTCGCGGATGGCGGAGATCGCGTCCACGGACTGATTGGTCGCGGCCTGCATTTCCGCGATCTGGGCGGCGATGTCCTGCGTCGCCTTGGCGGTGCGCGTCGCCAGCGTCTTCACTTCCTGAGCCACGACGGCGAAGCCGCGGCCGGCCTCGCCTGCGCGCGCGGCCTCGATCGTCGCGTTGAGCGCGAGCAGATTGGTCTGCGCGGCGATGCGCGAAATCAGTTCGACGACGTCGCCGACGCGCGCCGCCGCGGTCGACAGCCGGGAAATTCCGGAGCTGGATTTCTCGGTCTGCGCCACCGCCTCGCGAACGACGCTCGTCGAATCGACGACCTGACGGCTGATCTCCTCGATCGCATCCAGCAATTGCTCGGCTGCGCCGGCGACCGCCGAGACGTTCTGCGCCGCCTCGTCCGCCGCGTGCGTTGCGGAGACAGTGCCGGAATTGGCGTGACGGACGGCCGATTTCATCGTCTCGGTGTCTTCCGAGAGGCGTCGCGTCATGGCGCCGAGGCCTTCCATGAGTTTGGTCATATCGCCGACGAACTGCTCGACGCTCGCTCGCACCGCAGCGTCGCGGAGCAGGCGCGCCTCGCGGTCGTCGCGCGCCTTGATCTCTTCGACGAGGGCGAGATTGCTGCGCACATGGTCGCGCAGCGCAAGGAGGCTGCGCGCTATTTCGCCGATTTCGTCCTGGCGGGTTTCGTAGGCGATTGTGATTTCGGTTTCGCCCTGCGCGAGATCGCGCATCTGTCCGGCGAGACGCGAAATCGGCCGCGCAACGAGCGTATGGAGCGCCGGGATCAGGATGCCGAACGCCATGACGCAGATTAGGGCCAGGCTTCCGAGCAGAAGATGCTGCAGGCTCTCCGCCGCGCCGACCGTCTGGACCAACGCCTGGCTGGCCCGGTTCGGCGCCGCGTTCGACGCGCGTCTGGCGAGGTCGACGAGGTCGCCAGCCGCCAGATAGGCGTAAAGGCCGAAGGCGGCGACGATCAGGAAAAACACGGACTGCCGGAACACGAGCCCGCCGCCGAGCGAAATTCTTGGCATCATATCCTCGCCGAAAGTGTGCGTCCGGTATATCGCCGGTCCTTTCAGGAATAGTTAACGGGCGCTTGCCGAGCCGACGCCGCGCGGCGCTTTGTCAGCGGCGAGGCATCGGGTAAAGCTTCGGCCTCCGCTCACCCAAGGAAACGACATGACGCAGCTCACGGTCGCCGTTCAGATGGACCCGATCGATCGGATCAGGATCGCCGGCGATTCCACCTTCGCATTGCTGCTGGAGGCGCAGCGGCGCGGGAGCCGGATCCTCTACTACACGCCCGAGCGCCTGACGCTCCGGGGCGAGCGCGTCGTCGCGAAGGTTCAGGAGCTACAGGTTCGAGACGTCGTCGGCGATCATTTCACCCTGGGCGAGCCGAAGACGGTCGACCTGTCGGAATGCGACGTCGTTCTTCTGCGACAGGACCCGCCCTTCGATCTCGCCTATATCGCAACGACCCATCTGCTCGAGCGAATCCATCCCAGGACGCTGGTCGTCAACGACCCCGCGCATGTGCGCAACGCGCCGGAAAAGCTGTTCGTCATGGATTTTCAGGAATTCATGCCGCCGACGCTCATCACCCGGGAGCGCGACGAGATCGAAGCCTTCCGCGCCGAGCACGGCGAGATCGTCATGAAGCCGCTGTATGGCTTCGGAGGCGGGGGCGTCTTCAAGGTCGCGCCGGTCGATCCGAACTTCGGCTCGCTCTACGACATGTTCGTCACGATGTTCCGGGAACCCTGGGTCTGCCAGAAATTCCTGCCGCGCGTCTCGGAAGGCGACAAGAGAATCATTCTGGTCGACGGGCAGGCGCTCGGCGCGGTCAATCGCGTGCCGGCGCCCAACGACATCCGCTCCAACATGGTGCGCGGCGGCGCAGCCGCCCAGACGGACCTGACCCCGCGCGAACGCGAAATCTGCGCGAAACTCGGCCCGGAACTCAAAAAGCGCGGGCTGATCTTCGTCGGAATCGATGTCATCGACGGCCATCTCACGGAAATCAACGTGACCTCCCCGACTGGCGTCAGGGCGATCGAGCGGGTCGGCGGCCCGAACCTCGCCGCCGCGATCTGGGACGCGATCGAGGCCAGGCGGCGCGGCTGACGCCGCGCGCGGGCTGCGCGGCGATGCAAATGTGATAAGTCTAGACGATGGACCAGAGCACGAATTCCGTCGGCCGGGCGCCGGACCCCCGCCGCGTCAACGCGGGCGCGCCGCTGGATCGCCAGGCGATCGCGGCCGCCATCGCTGAAATTTCCGACAGGATCGGCCCCCGGGACGAGTTCCGCAAAGCCGTCGCGCCGGTCTTCCAGCAAGCGCTGCTCGACGGGCATGCGCGCGCGCGTCAGGCTCTGGAGGCGGGCGGTCGCGGATTGGCGTGCGCGCGGTTTCTCTCGGCGCTCGAAGACGAACTGATCCGCGCGATCTACGACTGCGTCACGCGGCACATCTACCCGGTGCGAAATCCATCGACCGCCGAGCGCATGGCGGTCTGCGCGGTCGGCGGCTACGGACGCGGCACGCTGGCGCCCGGCTCGGACATCGATCTGCTTTTCCTGTTTCCGACCAAGCAGACCGGCTGGGGCGAGAGCGTCGTCGAAGCGATCCTCTACATTCTCTGGGATCTCAAGCAGAAGGTGGGACATTCGACCCGCTCGATCGACGAGTGCCTTCGGCAGGCGCACGGCGACATGACGATCCGCACGGCGCTGCTCGAGGCCCGCTTCATTCTCGGGGACGAGCCGCTGTTCGAAGAAATGCGCGGGCGTTTCGAAAACGAGATCGTCAAGGGCACGGCGCGGGAATATGTGGCGGCCAAGCTCGCCGAGCGCGACCAACGCGTCGCGCGCGCCGGCGCCTCGCGTTATCTGGTCGAACCCAACGTCAAGGAAGGCAAAGGGGGCCTTCGCGATCTCAATACGCTCTTCTGGATCGGCAAATACGTCTACAGGGCGCGCAAGGTCGACGAGCTGGTGACGGGCGGCCTGTTCACGCCGCAGGAGCTGAAGCTGTTCGAACGCTGCGAGGAATTCCTCTGGCGCGTTCGCTGCCACCTGCATTTCGTGGCCGGGCGCGCAGAAGAGCGGCTGAGCTTCGACAAGCAACGCGTGATCGCCGAACGGCTCGGATACGTGTCGCACGCGGGCCTGTCCGGCGTCGAGCGCTTCATGAAGCACTATTTTCTGGTCGCCAAGGATGTGGGCGACCTGACTGCGATCGTGTGCGCCGCGCTCGAGGAGCGCGAGGCCAAGCCGCGCGCTGTGCTCGACCGGTTCGTCGGTCGATTCCGCCGCCGGCGCACGACGATTCAGTCGGACGATTTCTCGGTCGAATTCGACCGCGTCACCGTCGCGCGTCCGGACGCGTTCGACCGCGATCCGGTCAATCTGATCCGCTTGTTCTGGCTGTCGGACAAGCATGGCCTGGCCGTGCATCCGGACGCTCTGCGTCTGGTGACGCGATCGCTGCGCAAGATCGACGCATCAGTGCGCGCGAACGCCGAAGCCAACCGCCTTTTTCTGGAAATCCTGACATCGCGGAACTCGCCCGAGGTCGTTCTTCGGCAGATGAACGAATCGGGCGTGCTTGGCCGCTTCATCCCGGATTTCGGGCGCGTCGTCGCGATGATGCAATTCAACATGTATCATCACTATACGGTCGACGAACATCTGCTGCGATGCGTCGGCGTCCTGTCGCAGATCGACAACGGACGGCTGGTCGAAGACCATCCGCTCGCCAACGAAATCCTGCCGCATATCTCCAACCGGCGCGTCCTTTATCTGGCCGTGTTCCTGCACGACGTAGCCAAGGGACGTCCCGAAGACCATTCGATCGCCGGCGCGGAAGTCGCGCGCAAGCTCTGTCCGCGACTCGGCCTGTCCGACTCCGAGACGGAAAGCGTCGCCTGGTTGATCGAGAAGCATCTCGAAATGTCCAACACGGCCCAAAGCCGCGACCTGTCGGACCGCCGGACGATCGAGAATTTCGCGAAGCTCGTGCAGACGCCCGAACGCCTCAAGATGCTGCTGGTTCTGACGGTCTGCGACATCCGCGCCGTCGGGCCGGGCGTCTGGAACGGCTGGAAAGGGCAGTTGCTGCGCAGCCTCTATTGGGAGACGGAAGTCGTCCTGACGGGCGGCCATTCGGCGATCGACCGCAAGGCGCGGGTCGCGCACATGCAGGATGAATTGCGCCGCTCGCTGCCCGGCTGGTCGGACCCTGAATTCGACGCCTACGCCGAGAGGCACTATCCGGCCTACTGGCTCAAGACCGATCTCGCCCGCAAGATCCAGCACGCCAATCTGTTGCGCCTGACCGAAGTGGAGATGCGCTCGCTGGCCACCGAGGTGACGACGGATTCGTTCCGTGGCGTCACCGAGCTCACGGTCGTCGCGCCCGACCACCCTTATCTTCTGTCGACAATCGCGGGGGCCTGCGCGGCGGGCGGCGCCAATATCGTGGACGCGCAGGTGTTCACGACCACGGACGGGCTGGCGCTGGACACGATCTCGATCTCTCGCGAATTCGATATGGATTCGGACGAGTTGCGTCGCGGCAAGCGCATCGCCGAGGCGATCGAGAAGTCGCTGCGCGGCGAGATCAAGCTCGTCGATCTGATCAAGGCGAAGGCCGGCGCGACGGCCGGCCGCTCCGACGCCTTCACCGTGGCGCCGGATGTCGTAATCGACAACAGCCTCTCGAACCGGGCGACGGTCATCGAAGTGTCCGGCCTCGACCGGCCGGGCCTGCTGTTCGATTTCACCAACGCGATCTCGAAGCTCAACCTCAACATCGGTTCCGCCCACATCGTGACCTTCGGCGAAAAGGCGGTCGACGTCTTCTACGTCACCGATCTGACCGGCGCGAAGATCGTCAACCCGGCGCGGCAGGCCGCGATCAAGCGACGCCTGCTGGAAACGCTCGGCGGCGAGCGCAAACCCGCGCGCGCGGCGAGCTGAGCCTTTCCGCGACTTGATTTTTCGAACGCGCGCCCTGATATCCGGCGCGACCGAACCCATGGAACCGAAATGAATTCGACAGAAAAGCCCGAAGACGCGGCTCACCGCCCGGCCTCTGACGCTTCGACCGACCACCTCTCCTCGCTCGCCGACGCTTCCGCGCAGGCGACGACCAGCGAGCCCGAGCCCTTCGTCGAACTGGAAAATCTCTACGCCGAAAACGCCGCCCTGAAGGACAAGGTGCTGCGGACCATGGCCGAGATGGAGAACCTGCGGCGCCGGACCGAGAAGGAAGTCGCGGACGCCCGCGCCTACGGCGCCGCCAATTTCGCGCGCGACATGCTGACTTTCGCCGACAATCTCGGGCGTGCGCTAGAGAATGCGCCGAAGGACGCCGACGGACCGCTCAAGACCATGATCGACGGCGTGTCTGTGATCGCGGCGGATTTCCAGTCGCGCCTCGCCCGCCACGGCGTCAAGAAAATGGAGCCGCAGGGCCAGAAGTTCGACCCGAACCTGCACGAGGCTCTGTTCGAAATTCCCGACGAATCTGTGCCCTCGGGCACGGTCCTGCAGGTCATGGAAGCCGGCTATTCGATCGGCGAGCGCGTGTTGCGTCCGGCCAAGGTCGGCGTGTCGCGCGGCGGCCCGAAAGCCTGACCCGCGCGCCGCGCTGGCGCTTCAGTGCGCCATGAAGACCGGCGTTTCGGCGTAGGCGAGAATGTCGGCGGTGGCGCCGCCGAAGATCATCTGGCGCAGTCGGCTCTGCGTATAGCCGCCCTTGACCAGAAGGTCGGCGCCGACGCTCGCGCAATGCTCGAGAATCACGCGGCCTGGGGGGCGTGAGCCGCTTTCGACATTGGCGACGTCGACGGCGAGGCCGTGGCGCTGGAGCGCCTTGGCGAGCGTCTCGGCCGAAGGGCCCGGCGAGAGAGCGCCGGTCACGGTCAGAATGACGACGCGTTTCGACTGTTTCAGGACCGGCATGGCGAAGCCGACGGTGCGCGCCGTTTCGGTCGAGCGGTTCCAGGAAATGACTACGGTCTCCCCGATCTTTTGCGGCGGCTTGCGCGGCGCGATCAGGATGGGACGGCCTGCTTCGAACAGCACCGATTCCAGCGTCGCGCGGCGCGGATCGCCGCGGCCCGAGCCGGGCCTGCCGACCACGATGACGTCGGCCACGCGGCCATAGGCGCCGATGCCGCTGTCCGTGCTCATGTCGCCGCCGGCCCAGCCATAGGACATGCCGTCTGCGCCGCCGGTCGAGGGCGGCACGCCGCGCGACGTCATGAAATCCTCGAACACGCGCCGTGCATGTTCGACGAGTTCGCGCCGCGTTTTCTCGTCGAAGATCGAGCCGGCGATGGCGAAGTCGGCGGCGATCAGATCGCCGGTGTCGGGTCCGAGCGCGATGCCTTCGATCCGGCTGGCGAAAGGCTGACCAAACCGCCACGCCGTCTCCAGCACGGCGGCGATCGAATCATGTTCTTCGATCGGAACGAGAATGTTCTTCATGCGCGGCCTCCTCGGCGAGGAAGCTAGCGCGGATCGAAACCGATTGGAAACAGCCTCACAAGCGCCGCGACGGGATCGACCACGCAAAGGCGAGCGCAAGCGCGGCGAAGCCGTCGATCACGAAGAAGACGGCGCGGAACGACGCGACCAGCGCGTTCTCCACCCCTGCGCGCGCGGCGGGATCGAGCGCCGCCAACGCCTCCGGCCCGCGTTCGATCAGATTGGCGAAGGCCTCCGCAGCGGCCGGATCGCGCGCAGCGAAGACGCCGAGCAGCACCGCGCCGACCAGCGCCGTGCCGAACGAGGCGCCGATCGCGCGGGAAAACTGAACCGAGCCGGCGGCGGCGCCGAGCATGCCGGGACCGGCGGCGTTCTGCACCGTCACCTGCACCACTCCCATCACCGAGCCCATGAAGAAGGTCATGACTCCGACGAGCGCGCCGAGCTCGAAGACGCCGAGCGTCTGATGCGCGAGCGCGACATACGCCAGCATCAGCGCGACGGGAATCATCGCCAGAGACGGGAAGATCGCCGTGCGCCCGGTCTGACTGACGAGGCGGCCCGTGACCAGCGACCCGAGACCGATGCCGAAGGCGATCGGCAGCAGGAAATAGCCGGTCTCGGCCGGCGACAGGCCGCGTACGGCGCGCAGGTAGATCGGCAGATAGGCGATTAGCGAAACGAGAGCCGCGCCGTGGCAGGCGGCCATGGCGTCGGACCGCCAAATGGTCGGATCGCGCAGAAGCGAGAACGGAAACAGCGGGTCCGGCGCCGTGAGTTCGCGCCGCGTCAGCAGAACCAGCGAAACGATCGCCACGCACAGCAGCGCCGCGATCGCCGGGGCGTCCGACAGGCGCAGATGGCGGATCTGCTCCATGGCGATCAGCGCCGGGGCGACGAACAGCACGAAATAGGCGAGGCCGGGCGTATCGAACCGCCAGCCGCTCGCCGCGCCGGGCGGACGCTTCGGCAGGAGGCGCACCAGCGCCATGGCGAGCGCGCCCATCGGCAGATTGATCCAGAAGATCGAGCGCCAGCCGGCCAGGCTGGTCATCCAGCCGCCGACCACCGGGCCAAAGGCATTGGAGAAGACCACCACCGCCGCGAGATAGCCCTGATACCGCGCGCGGTCGCGCGGCGGCACGCTTTCGGAAATCAGCGATTGCGACAGCGTCATCAGACCGCCGCCGCCCAGCCCCTGGACGACGCGCGCGAAGGCGAGAAACGGCAGCGTCGGCGCGAACGCGCAGGCCACGGAGCCCGCCATCATTACGACGAGCGCGACATACATCATCCGCGCCCGGCCGTGGACGTCGCCCAAACGCCCGTACACCGGCGCGGCGATGGTCGTGGCGACCAGGTAGGAGACGACGACCCAGGCGATGCGCTCGACGTCGTCCAGCGAGGCCGCGATGGCCGGCAGGGCGGTGGCGACGATGGTCTGGTCGACCACCGCGATGAACATCGGCAGAACGATGGATGGAAAGATGCGCAGGAACGACGCGCCGGCGACTGCGGGCTGGGTCTCTCTGACGTCGTTGGGAAGGGTTTCGGGCAAGGATCGGCTTCTGCGGCGGATTGTGGCCAAGACTCCGCCAATCCAGGCCGGCGATCAAGCCGGCTGCGGTTGACACAGCTATGCAGCGACGCGACAAAGCCGCCGCCTCAGCAAAGGATGTGTGATGCGCCCCTCCAAACGCGCCCCCGATGAAATGCGCGCCGTCTCGCTCGAACGCAATGTCGCCCGCTACGCCGAAGGCTCCTGCCTCGTGAAATTCGGCAATACGCACGTGCTGTGCACGGCCTCGCTCGAGGACAAGCCGCCGATGTGGCTGCGTGGACAGGGACGCGGCTGGGTGACGGCCGAATATTCGATGCTGCCGCGCGCGACCCACACGCGCACGCGCCGCGAATCCTCGTCCGGCAAGCCGTCCGGCCGCACGCAGGAAATCCAGCGGCTGATCGGCCGTTCGCTGCGCGCCGTCACCAATCTGCAAATGCTCGGCGAGCGCCAGATCACCATCGACTGCGACGTGCTGCAGGCCGATGGCGGCACGCGCACGGCCTCCATCACCGGCGCCTGGGTGGCGCTGCACGATTGCCTGAAATGGATGCGCGGCCGTTCGATCATCAAGGACATGCCGCTGCGCGACCGCGTGGCGGCCGTTTCCTGCGGCGTCTACAAGGGCGCGAGCGTGCTGGACCTCGATTACGACGAGGATTCGGCGGCCGAGACCGACGCCAATTTCGTGATGACCGGGTCCGGCGGCATCGTGGAAGTGCAGATGACCGCCGAAAACGACGTGTTCGACGAGGCGCAGCTCGCCGCCATGCTGGGCCTGGCCAAAGCCGGCATCGCGAAACTGACCGAACTCCAGAAGGCGACGGTCGCCTGATGGGCCGCAGACTCGCCGGCAAGATCGTCATCGCCACGCATAATGCGGGCAAGCTGCGCGAAATGCGCGAATTGCTGGCGCCCTACGGGATCGAGGCGGTGTCGGCCGGCGAACTGGGCCTGGCGGAGCCGGAGGAAACGGGATCGGATTTCGCTTCGAACGCGCTGATCAAGGCGCGCGCGGCCGCGCTGGCGGCCAACCTGCCTGCCTTCGCCGACGATTCCGGCCTGTGCGTCGAGGCGCTCGACGGCGCGCCGGGCATCTATTCGGCGCGCTGGGCGGGCGAGGCGAAGGATTTTTATGCGGCGATGGACAAAATTCGTCGCGAGGTCTTGGCGACGGGCGCAAAACAGCCCTGGCGGGCGTATTTCATCTCCGCGCTGGCGCTGTGCTGGCCGGACGGCCATGTCGAGCAGTTCGAAGGCCGCGTCGACGGCGATCTCGTCTTTCCGCCGAAGGGGACGGCCGGGTTCGGCTACGATCCGTGCTTCAAGCCTGATGGCCACAACCGGACTTTTGGCGAGATGACGGCGGAGGAGAAGCACGGGATTCCCGCGGACGGGTCTCGCGCGCTCAGCCATCGCGCGCGGGCGTTTCAGGCGCTGGCGCGGGGGTGTTTGGCGTAACACTCCCTCTCTGGCGAAGCGGCGAGGGCCAGGGAGAGGTTCGGGCTGAGCGTAGCGCGCCTCTCCTTCTCTCTCTCGCACGCGGACGAGAGGGATAATCGTCCCATTCCGGCACATTTCCCGACGGCCTCCTTCGTGCAATAAGGCCGCATGGCCTCAACCCAACCGCCTCGAATCGATCCGGGCTTCGGCGTCTACGTCCATTGGCCGTTCTGCCTGTCGAAGTGCCCCTATTGCGATTTCAACAGCCACGTCCGGCGCAATCCGGTCGACGAGGAGCGCTATGTCGAGGCTTTCCGCGTCGAGCTCGCCCATCGCGCGAAACTGACCAAGGGGCGCAAGGTCGGCTCGATCTTCTTCGGCGGCGGCACGCCGTCGCTGATGAAGCCGCAGACGGTCGAAGGTATTTTGAAGGCCATCGCCGACAACTGGACGATCGAGCCCAAGGCGGAAATCACGCTGGAGGCCAATCCGTCGAGCGTCGAGGCCGAACGCTTCCGCGGCTACCGGGCGGCAGGCGTCAATCGCGTCTCGCTCGGCGTGCAGGCGCTCAACGATTCCGACCTGCGCGCGCTCGGCCGCCTGCACAACCGCGACGAGGCGCTGGCGGCGCTCAAGGTCGCGACGCAAACCTTCGATCGCGCGTCCTTCGACCTGATCTACGCCCGGCCCGGCCAGTCCGTGCAGGACTGGCGCAACGAGCTGACGGAAGCGCTGGCGATCGCGCCGGAGCACATGTCGCTCTACCAGCTCACCATCGAGCCCGACACGATGTTCGAGCGGCTCGAACGGGCGGGCAAACTCGCCATGCCGAGCATGGACCTGCAGCGCGACCTGTGGGAGGCGACGCAGGACATCATGGGCAAGGCCGGCATGCCGGCCTACGAAATCTCCAATCACGCCCGGCCCGGCGCCGAGAGCCGGCACAATCTCATCTACTGGCGCTACGGCGAATATGTCGGCGTCGGCCCCGGCGCGCACGGCCGGATCATGGACCGCAGCGGCCGCCGCGCGCAGGCGACCGAGCAACATCCCGAGATGTGGCTGACCTGCGTGGAGACGGAAGGCCACGGGCTGGTCGAGGACGAGGCCCTGTCGATCGAGGAGCAGGGCGACGAATTCCTGCTGATGGGGCTGCGGCTTGCGGAGGGGATCGACCCCGGCCGTTTTCAGGCGCTGACCGGCAAGGCGCTCGCCGCCTCGCGCGTGGCCGAACTCATCGCCGACGGGCTTGTGGAATACACGCGCGACGGCCGGTTGCGCGTGAGCGCCGAAGGCTTTCCGGTGCTGGACGCCGTGGTGGCCGATCTGGCCGCCTGAAGCGCGGCCGCAGCCGAAGATCAACTGTGCGTGAGGCGTAAAATTTGCGCCCCATTTCGGCGTAGCCTTGTCGTCAACAAAGCGAGGCTTCCATGAAACGCGCCTATTCCGCCGACCCGACCGTTCTCGCCGAACTCGCCGCCGTCCTTCGCTCGATCGCCGCAAAGCGTCGCTTGTCGCGGCCGCTGCTGCGCGAAATGGCGAGCGCCTACGAGACGCGCGCCGCCATGATCGGCTGCTGCGGCTCGGCGGGCGAGCGCTGACGCGATAATCGCCCGATCAGGTCGGACCGCCGGCGAAGCTGCGCGGCGCCGGGCTGATGACCGTGGTCGAACCGGCGCCGATCTGCAGCACCGACAAGCCACGCTCGTTCAAACCGTCCGGCTTGAAGCGGAACACGCCGTCCGCGCCGTTGAACCCCGAGGGGTTGGTGAGCACGCCCTCGGAATACCGCGCCGGGCCCTGGCTGCGCGCCAGAGCGATGGCCAGCGTGGTCGCGTCGAAAGCCAGCGTCGCGATGCGGGTCGGGTCGGAATTGTATTTCGTGCGATAGCGCGCCGCGAAAGCGTTGAAGCCGGCGTTTTCGGGCGCGGCGAACCACGCGCCCTGAAGCGCGGGAACATTGAGCGCGCGCGCGTCGTTCCACAGGCCGGTGCCGAGGATTTGCACTTTCTTCGGATCGACGCCGGCGGTCGTCAGTTGCTTGCCGACGACGTTCATGGATTCCGCCTGATCCGGGATGAACAGCGCGTCGATCTGGCCGGCGACCTGCGAAATCCGCTTGACCGCGTCCTGCGATGCGCCGGGCCTGTAACGTTCGATCGCCATGACGCGAATGCCCGTCCGCGCGGCGACCGACTGCATTTCGCCGACCGCGACATTGCCGTAATCGTTTTCCGGGGCGAGCACGGCGATCGATTTCTTGCCCTTCTGCGCTGCAAATTCGACGATGCGGTCGACGTAGCTCTCGACCAGGAATGACAGAAGATAGACGCCGCGCGAGGCGACCGACGCGTCGGTCGAAAAGGCGATCGCCGGGCGGTTGGCCGCCTTGGCGACGCGGCCGACTTCGCGCACGCTGCTGGCGAACAACGGCCCCAGGATCAGCTCGGCGCCTTCGCTCACCGCCGCCTGCGCAGCCGCGCGGGCGCCGTCGGCCGTGCCGTGATCGTCCTTGACCAGAACGGTGATGTCGCCGGGACCCGTCTCGGTGACCGCCATGTCGACGGCGTTGCGCAGCGACGCGCCAACGACGCTCGGACCCGCGCCCTGCGTCAGCGGCGCGATGAGCGCGACCTTCACCGGTCCAGTTCCGATCATTTCGCCGGTCGGCGATGCGGTCGTGGGCGACGGGGTCTGCGCGACCGGTTGCTCGGACCGGGGGCCAAAACTGGGACTGCAGCCGGCAAGCGCCAGCGCGAGAGAACAAATGGCGACCGCAGGCGCGCGCGGCTTCGGCGCTGCGCGATCAACTATCTGAAAAACAGTCAACTCTACCTCCAGCCGCCCGCCGCAAAGTCCGGACGCAGGCCTGAACCAGGCGATATTAACGTTTCGAAAGCCATATTAGCGCGGCCTTTGCAACCTATAGTTAATTGTCGGGCGATTGAGGCCTTGTTGGGACGGGCTTGAGAGGCGGCGCAATTACCGTCAAATAGGCCTGTCGAAATCAGTCTGCTGCGGGCCGTCGTGAACAAGAGCAAGGACGCCAGACACGCCAGCCGCCCTGCCGAGGCCGCCACGTTCACGGCCTTTGGCCTGCGCGCGGAAGCAGAACCGATCGCCCCCGGCCTGCACGTGGTCGCGACCCCGATCGGCAATCTCGGCGACATCTCGCTGCGCGCGCTGGCGACGCTGGCCGCCGCCGAGGCGGTGATCGCCGAGGACACGCGCGTCACAAAGACGCTGCTCGCCCATTACGGGATCGCCACCCCGCTGATCGCCTATCACGAGCACAACGCCCATCTGGTGCGCCCACAGATCCTCAGGCGGCTGGCAGACGGCGCCGCGCTGGCGCTGGTGTCGGACGCCGGCACGCCGCTGGTCTCCGATCCCGGCTTCAAACTGGTGACGGAAGCAGTGGCGCAGGGCGCGCAGGTGACCGCAGTGCCGGGCGCCTCGGCCGTTCTCGCCGCGCTCGTTGTGGCGGGTCTGCCGACCGATCGCTTCTTTTTCGAAGGGTTCCTGCCGCCGAAGAGCGCGGCGCGGCGCGCGCGGCTCGCCGAACTCGCCGCTATCCCGGGCACGCTGGTCTTCTTCGAGTCGCCGCGCCGGATCAACGAAACGCTCGCGGATTGCGCGGCCGTGCTCGGCGCGCGCGAGGCGGCGGTCGCGCGCGAACTGACCAAGCATTTCGAAAACGTGCGGCGCGGGCCGCTGCCCGAGTTGGCGGAGGCGATCGCGGGCGGCGAGCCGTTGCGCGGCGAAATCGTGCTGCTGATCGGCCCGCCAGCGGACGACGCCGCGGAACTTTCGGAGGCTTCGCTCGACGATCGCCTGCGCGCGGCGATGGCCAGTCATTCGATCAAGGACGCGGCCGCCATCGTCGCCGGCGAGACCGGCCAACCGCGCCGACGCGTCTACGCGCGCGCGCTGCAACTCGCCGCGGAACGCGAGGCGTGAGCGGGCGCGATCGCTTTCAGGCGCTGGCGTTCGGCCTCAACGCCGAAACGGCCGCGGCCCTCTGGCTGCGGCTGAAATTCTATCGAATTCACGCGCAGCGCTATCGAATTCGGGAAGGCGAGATCGACATCGTCGCCCAGCGCGGCGACACGATCGCCTTCGTCGAGGTGAAGGCGAGGCCGACGCTCGAGGAAGCAGCGTTCGCGATCTCGCCCCAGAAGCGCCGGCGCATGTCGCAGGCCGCGCGCCACTGGATCGCAATGCATCCCTGGGCGGCGAATCGAACTCTGCGCGGCGACGCGCTTCTCGTTGCGCCGGGGCGCCTGCCCCAGCATGTGCTCGGCGCAGTCGAACTCGATCTCGGCTAGGCCGCGCCCTTCGTCCAATGCCGCGCCTTGCGGCCGACGACCGGGGCAAGGCTGTCCAGATTGTCTTTGGCCATGCGCCCCACAAGCCCGCGCTTGATGCGGTCGACCAGGCCGATTCCTTCGAAGACGAGCGCCGAATAGAGCTGCAACAGCGTCGCGCCCGCCTCGATCTTGGCGAAGGCCGTTTCGGGCGAATCGATCCCGCCGACGCCGACGAGCGGGAACTGGCCCTCGACGCGCAGATAGGTCTCCGCGAGCATGCGCGTCGACAGGTCGAACAACGGCCGGCCGGAAAGCCCGCCGGTCTCGCGGGCGGCGGGATCGCGCAGGCTTTCGGGCCGCGAGATCGTCGTATTGGAGACAATCATGCCGTCGACCTTGCGAGCGCGCGCGACGCGCACGACGTCGTCGAGATTTTCGAGGCTGAGATCGGGCGCGATCTTCAAGAGCAGCGGCTTGCGCTCCGGCGCCGAATCGCGCGCGGCGAGCGCGCGGGCGAGCAAATCGTCGAGCTGGTCGGCCTGCTGCAGGTCGCGCAGGCCCGGCGTGTTGGGCGAGGAGACGTTGATCGTGAAATAGGACGCGGTTTCCGCGAAGGCGGCGACGCCGAATGCATAGTCGAAGGCGCGATCGGCCGAATCCTTGTTGGCGCCCACGTTGACGCCGACGACGCCCTTGCGGTCGCGCCGCGCCGAAAGGCGACGCACGACCGCCGTCGCGCCCTGGCTGTTGAAACCGAAGCGGTTGACGACGCCCCGATCCGCCGGCAGCCGGAACAGGCGCGGGCGCGGATTGCCGGGCTGCGGCTTCGGCGTGACCGTGCCGACTTCGGCAAAACCGAAACCGAGCGCGAGCAACGCGTCAGGCGCTTCGCCGTTCTTGTCGAAGCCTGCGGCCATGCCGACGGGGTTGGGGAATTTGAGGCCAAAAGCGTCGACCGCCAGTCGCGGATCGTCCGGCGCGCAGCGCGGAATCGGCGCGAGCTTCATCGCCGCGATGGTCGCGGCGTGCGCGTTTTCCGGATCCAGCGCCATGAGCAGCGGGCGCGCGAGATTGTCGAACAGGCCGATCATGGCAGAAGTCCCGAGAAATCGTGGCCGCCGTCCGGCCGAGCCGGAAGGGGCCGCACCGAAAGGGCCGCACGCGGGTCGAGCGGCGCGTAGAGATGCGGAAACAGCGCGCCGCCGCGCGAAGGCTCCCACTTCAGCGCATCGCCCAGCCGTGCAGCTTCCACGGTCACGAGCAGCAGGTCCGACTGGCCGGCGAAATGCTTCGCCGCCGTCTCTTCGACCTGATCGACTGCAGAGAAATGGATGAAGCCATCGGCGAGATCGACCGGCGCGCCGTGAAACAGACCCGCCGCCTCGGCCTCGCGCCAGGCGGCGGACGATACGATCTTGTAGATGCGGCTCACGTCGGCTCCTCCGGCGCTTCTATGCGCCAGCCGTCGGCGCAGGTCGAGCCGATCGGTAAAATTGGGCGTAAATTCCGCGTTTCGCGTGAAACAAGGGCTTGTTTCCGTGAAACAGGGCCGATATAAGGATATTTGTCCTAATCACGCAGGGCTCAGCGTTCGGAGACGCCCATGCTCACTCACCTCCAGGTCTGGACCGCAATCGATCAACTCGCGGCGCGCTACGACATGACGCCGTCCGGCCTCGCCAAAAAGGCGGGCCTCGATCCGACGACATTCAACAAATCCAAGCGCAAGTCGCCGGACGGGCGGTTGCGCTGGCCTTCGACGGAATCGATCGCCAAGATTCTCGATGCGACCGGCGCCGGCGTCGATCTCTTCATGTCGCTGCTCGGGCCCGGCGCCCCGGCCCATCGCAGGCCGCTGCCGCTGATCGGCCTCGCGCAGGCCGGCGACGGCGGCTTTTTCGACGATGGCGGATTTCCGGTCGGCGGCGGGTGGGAAGAGATCGAGTTTCCGGCTGTCGCCGATCCGCACGCCTATGCGCTGGAAATCTCCGGCGATTCGATGCTGCCCGCCTATCGCGACGGCGATATCGTCATCGTGTCGCCGGGAACGCCGGTGCGACGCGGCGATCGGGTGGTCGCCAAGACGACGTCAGGCGAAGTGCTGGCGAAGGAGCTGAAGCGCCAGACCGCCAAGACGATCGAACTGAAATCGCTCAATCCCGCCCATCCCGACCGGACGATTCCGCTCGGCGACCTGCGCTGGCTGGCGCGGATCGTCTGGGCGAGCCAATGAGGCCCTATCGGACTTCGTAATTGGAGATCTCGATCAGATTGCCGTCGGGATCGCGGAAGTAGACCGACAGGATCGGGCCGGTCGCGCCGGTGCGCGCGATCGGGCCTTCCTCGACGACGACGCCCATTTTCTGCACGTGCGCGACGACTTCGCCGAGCGGCGTCGTCGCGATCAGGCAGAGATCGGCGGAGCCGGGCGTCGGGCGATGGGCCTTCGGCAGGAACTCGCGGCCGGCCTGATGCAGGTTGAACTTCTGACGGCCGAATTTTAGCGCCGTGCGGCCTGCGCCGAAGGTCTCGACGCTCATCCCCAGCACGTCGCGATAGAAAACGCATGTCCGCTCGATGTCGGCGACGGTCAGGACGAGATGGTCGAGCCGGTCGATTTCGATCATTGGCCTGCGTATCCTGACCTTGAACGCCGGACGCCCGGCGTGTATATAGACGCCAGTATACAGTCTCATGGACCACATTGGATGGTCAGTGTGAGAGTGGGCCCCGGCCGGGACCCGCTCTTTTTTGTTACCTGACGCAGGAACGCTTGACGGACACCGCACCCCACATCGACGCTCCGCTGGACGAGCCGCGCCTCGTCTCCGAGACCGGGCTGGCCGCGCGCATCGCGAACATTGCGGCGCCGACGCTGTCGGGCCTCGGTTTCCGTCTCGTGCGCGTCAAGATTTCCGGGCAGGATGGCATGACGCTTCAGATCATGGCCGAAAAGCCGGACGGCTCGATGAATATCGAGGATTGCGAGCTGGCGAGCGAGACGCTGTCGCCCGTGCTCGACGTCGAGGACGCGATCGCGCAGGCCTATCGCCTGGAAATGTCTTCGCCCGGCATCGACCGGCCTCTGGTGCGCGTTTCCGATTTCAAACGCGCGATCGGTCACGAGGCGCGGATCGAGCTGGCGACGCCGCAACCCGACGGCCGCAAGCGGTTTCGCGGAATCATTCTCGCCGTCGAAGGCGAAGGGCGCGACGCCGTCCTCGCCTTCGAGCGCAACGACGCGCGCGCCGACGAAGAAAAGCTGGCGCGCCTGCCGCTCGGCGCGCTCGAGGAAGCCCGGCTGGTGCTGACGGAAGCGCTGATCCGCGAATCGCTCAAGGCCGGCAAGGCCGCCGCCGAACAGCCGCCGGAAGGCGAAGAGGCTGCGCCCGAGCCCCCGATCCGCCGGGGCCCCGGCCGCTTCGCGTCCAAGAACCAGATGAAGCAGAAGCCGGTGCTGCCCGCCGGCGTGCAGTCCCAATTCAAGAAATCGCCGCGCCCGCCCGTGCGCGGTCCACAGAAGTCCAAATAGGAGAAATCGCCATGGCCGTGAGCGCCAACAGGCTCGAACTCTTGCAGATCGCCGACGCCGTCGCGCGGGAAAAGTCGATCGACAAATCGATCGTCATCGCCTCGATGGAGGACGCGCTCCAGAAAGCCGCCCGCCTGCGCTACGGGCAGGAGACGGAAGTGCGCGCCGAGATCAACCAGAAGACCGGCGAAGTTCGCTTCTCGCGCCTCCTCCTGGTGGTCGACGAAGTCGAGAACGACGCGACGCAGATTTCGCTCGCCGACGCGCGCAAGCGCAATCCGGCTGCGCAAGCCGGCGACTGGATCGCCGAGACCCTGCCGCCCTTCGACTTCGGCCGCATCGCCGCGCAGTCGGCCAAGCAGGTGATCGTGCAGAAAGTGCGCGAAGCCGAGCGCGACCGTCAGTACGAAGAATTCAAGGACCGCATCGGCGATATCGTGAACGGCGTGGTCAAGCGCGTCGAATACGGCAATGTCATCGTCGACCTCGGACGCGGCGAAGCGATCATCCGGCGCGACGAGATGATTCCGCGCGAAATGTTCCGTCCCGGCGATCGCGTGCGCGCCTATGTCTACGACGTGCGTCGCGAGCAGCGAGGCCCGCAGATCTTCCTGTCGCGCACCCATCCGCAGCTCATGGCGAAGCTGTTCCGTCAGGAAGTGCCTGAGATCTACGACGGCGTGATCGAGGTGAAGTCGGTCGCCCGCGATCCCGGTTCGCGCGCGAAGATCGCGGTCATCTCGCGCGACTCGTCGATCGATCCCGTCGGCGCCTGTGTCGGCATGCGCGGTTCGCGCGTGCAGGCCGTGGTCAACGAACTGCAGGGCGAAAAGATCGACATCATCCCGTGGTCCGCGGACGCGGCCACCTTCATCGTCAACGCATTGCAGCCGGCCGAAGTCGTCAAGGTCGTGCTCGACGAAGATTCCTCGCGCATCGAAGTGGTCGTGCCCGACGATCAGCTTTCGCTGGCGATCGGCCGCCGCGGCCAGAACGTGCGTCTGGCCTCGCAGCTCACTGGCTGGGACATCGACATTCTGACCGAGGCCGAGGAATCGGAGCGTCGTCAGAAGGAATTCGTGGAGCGCACCAACGCGTTCATGAACGCGCTGAACGTCGACGAGGTGGTGGGCCAACTGCTCGCTTCGGAGGGCTTCCGCTCGGTCGAGGAGCTTGCCTACGTCGAGCCCGAGGAACTCGCCTCGATCGAAGGCTTCGACGAGGAGACGGCCGCCGAAATCCAGAGCCGCGCTCGCGAATATCTGGAGCAGATCGAGGCTGAGCACGATGCGCGCCGCAAGGAGCTGGGCGTCTCGGACGATCTCAAGCAGATCGACGGCGCGACGACGGCGATGCTGGTCAAGCTCGGCGAGAACGATGTGAAGTCGGTCGAGGATCTGGCCGGCTGCGCGACCGACGATCTCGTCGGCTGGACCGAGAAGAAGGACGGCGAGACTGTTAAATATTCCGGTTTCCTCGACGGGTTCGACCTGTCGCGCGAGGAAGCCGAAGCCATGATCATGGCCGCGCGCGTGCATGCGGGCTGGATCGAGCCCGGCGCCGAGAGCGAGGGCGAGCAGCCGGAGGCCGAATAACCGAATGACGGCGTCCGCCGACGACAAGGGCCCCACGCGGACCTGCATCGTCACCCGCCGCGAGCGCTCGCCGGACGAGATGATCCGGTTCGTGCTCGCGCCGGACGGCACGGCGACGCCGGATTTGCGACGCAAGCTTCCTGGCCGCGGCGTCTGGGTGACGGCGACAGCCGCGAACGTTGCCGAAGCGGTGAAAAAGCGCGCCTTCGAGCGCGGTTTCAAGGGCAAGGCGAGGGCGCCGGACGGACTCGTCGCCCTGATCGACAGGCTGCTGGAGGCCGAGTGTCTGCAAGGCCTGTCGCTCGCCAACAAGGCGGGGCTGGTCGTGACGGGCTACGCCAAGGTGGAGGCGGCGATCGCGGCTGGCGACATTCTCGCCGCGCTTCACGCCAGCGACGGGGGCGCGGACGGAAAACGCAAGATCGGGCAGGCGCTCAAGCGGCGTTTTGGCGCAACTCCGCCGCCCGAGTTGGAAACCTTTGATTCCGGCCAATTGGATTTGGCATTGGGCCGGGCAAATGTGATACATGCAGCGCTCCGGCCCGGACCCGCGAGCGCGGCGCTGTTGGCGCGGGTGGAGAGATTGCAGGCCTACAGGTCGGATGCGGCGCATTCGCCCGGGACGGCCGGGCCGACGTAACCGTTTGAATTTGCGCGACGCCGTCGCGCCATCGGATGAGCCGGGCCGACCGCCCGGGACAGAGACGAAGACGCAGGACGAATGAACGATACGAAAACCCCCGGGGACAAGACCATTTCGGTCGGGCCGAGCAAGACGTTGACGCTCAAGCGTCCCGTCGAGCAAGGCATGGTGCGGCAGAGCTTCTCGCACGGACGCAGCAAGGCGGTCGTGGTCGAGAAGGTCAAGCGCCGCACTGTCGGCCCGCACGAGGCGAAGCCCGCGGCCGCAGCGCCGTCTGCGCCCGCGCCGGCCTCCCCTGCGCCTGCGCCCGCCGCGCCGCCGCCGCGCCCCACCGCCCCGGCGAAGCCGAGCTCCGGCGTCGTGCTGCGCACGCTCACCGACGACGAGCGCCAGGCGCGCGACCGAGCGCTCGCCGATGCGCGGGTGCGCGAGGAAGAAGATCGCCGTCGCGCCGAAGCCGACGCCAAGGTCCGCGCCGAGCGCGACGCGCGCGAAGCCGCAGAACGCGAAGCCGCCGCCGAGCGCAAGCGCGCCGAAGAGGAGCGCCACGCGAAGGAAGCGGAGGCCAAGCGCAAGTCAGAAGTGGAGGCGCGTCGTCGCCTGCCGGGCGCGGACGGAGCGCCCGCCGCCGAACAACCGGCCGCAGCTCCTGCGGCGACGCCCGCCGCCGCCGCACGCCCCGCGCAGCCTGCCGCGCCCGGCGCGTTGCAGCCGCTGCGTCGCCCGATCCTCGCGCCGAAGCTCGCCGTGCCGACGCCGCGCCCGACGCGCGGCGGTCCGCAGAAGGATCGCGGCCGTCTGACCGTCGCCAGCGCCACGTCCGAGGAGGAGGAGCGCACACGTTCGGTCGCCTCGTTCCGTCGTCGCGTGCAGCGCATGAAGGGCGTCGTTCAGGAGCAGAAGGAAAAGATCGCGCGCGAAGTGACGCTGCCCGAAACGATCACGATCCAGGAACTCGCCAACCGCATGTCGGAGCGCGGCGTCGACGTGATCCGCTTCCTGATGCGTCAGGGGCAGATGCACAAGATCACCGACGTGATCGACGCCGACACAGCGGAACTGATCGCCCAGGAATTCGGCCATTCCGTCAAGCGCGTCGCTGAATCCGACGTCGAGGAGGGCCTGTTCGACGCGCCCGACGCCGACGAGACGCTGGAGTCGCGTCCGCCGGTCGTGACCATCATGGGCCACGTCGACCACGGCAAGACCTCGCTGCTCGACGCCATCCGCCACGCGAACGTCGTTTCGGGCGAGGCTGGCGGCATCACCCAGCACATCGGCGCCTATCAGGTGATCGCGCCCAACGGCTTGCCCGTGACCTTCATCGACACGCCCGGCCACGCGGCCTTCACGGCGATGCGCGCGCGCGGCGCCAAGGTGACGGACATCGTCGTTCTGGTGGTCGCCGCCGACGACGGCGTCATGCCGCAGACGATCGAAGCCATCAATCATGCGCGCGCCGCAGGCGTGCCGATGATCGTGGCGATCAACAAGATCGACAAACCCGACGCAAGACCCGAGCGCGTGCGCACCGAATTGCTGCAGCACAATGTCCAGGTCGAAAGCATGGGCGGCGAGACCCTCGAAGTCGAGGTCTCCGCAAAGCAGCACACCAATCTGGACAAGCTGCTCGAAGCGATCGCGCTGCAGGCGGAGGTTCTCGATCTCAAGGCCAACCCCGATCGTTCTGCCGAAGGCTCGGTCGTCGAAGCGCGGCTCGACAAGGGCCGCGGTCCGGTCGCTTCCGTGCTCGTACAGCGCGGCACGCTGCGCGTCGGAGACATCATCGTGGCCGGCGCCCAATGGGGCCGCGTGCGTGCGCTGATCGACGACAAGGGCGCGAGCATCCAGTCCGCCGGCCCGTCTTTCCCGGTCGAGATTCTCGGCTTCAACGGCGCGCCGGAGGCCGGCGATCGCATGGCCGTCGTCGAGAACGAAGCGCGCGCGAGAGAGATCACCGAGTACCGCGAGCGCCAGAAGCGCGATCAGGCGGCCGCGCGCGGCGGTTCGGCGCGCTCGTCGCTCGCCGACATGATGAGCCAGCTGAAGACGGCCGGCCGCAAGGAATTCCCGCTCGTCGTCAAGGGCGACGTGCAGGGTTCGGTCGAGGCGATCATCGCCACGCTCGAAAAACTCAACACCGACGAAGTCGCCGCGCGCGTCGTGCATGCGGGCGTCGGCGGCGTGACGGAATCCGACGTCACGCTGGCGGAAGCCTCGGGCGCCGTCGTCATCGGCTTCAACGTCCGCGCGCACAAGGAAGCGCGCGAGGCGGCCGAGCGCGCCGGCATCGAAATCCGTTACTACAACATCATCTACAACCTCGTGGATGACGTGAAGGGCGCGATGTCCGGCCTGCTGGCGCCGGCGATTCGCGAGACCATGCTCGGCAACGCCCAAATCCTCGAAGTGTTCAACATTTCGAAGGTCGGCAAGGTCGCCGGCTGCCGCGTCACCGACGGCACGGTCGAGCGCGGCGCCCATGTCCGCCTCATCCGCGACAACGTCGTGGTGCACGAAGGCAAGCTGTCGACGCTCAAGCGCTTCAAGGACGAGGTCAAGGAAGTGCTGGCCGGTCAGGAATGCGGCATGGCCTTCGAGAATTATCAGGACATGCGCGCCGGCGACGTGATCGAGTGCTATCGCGTCGAAGAGGTGAAGCGCACGCTCTGATCCCCGACAGTCAACGTCGACCGCGCGCGTTTCGTGCGGTCGGCGACTTACAGGCGCCGGCGTATGTGGCCGACGCCAGCAGCAAGAGACGCGCACGGCGCGAAACATCATGTCCAGATCGCATCATCAACACGGCGCCGAGCCGTCGCAACGCATGCTGCGCGTGGCCGAACTCATCCGCCACGCTTGCGCCGAAGTCTTGTCGCGCGGCGAGATCAACGACCCGGTGCTGGAGACGCATGTCGTCACCGTGCCGCGCGTGAAAATGTCGCCGGATCTCAAGCTCGCGACGCTGTTCGTCATGCCGCTCGGCGGCAAGGACGCCAAGGACGTGATCACCGCGCTCGACCGGCATCGCGCTTTCCTGCGCGGCGAGATCGCCCGCAAGGTCAATCTGAAATTCGCGCCCGACATCCGTTTCAAGGTCGACGACAGCTTCGACAACGCCGCCAAGATCGACGCCCTCCTCAATTCCGACAAGGTCCGTCGCGACCTCGACGCGCCGGCGGAAGACGAACCGGGCGGCGACAAGGGCGAGGCCGAATGAGCAAGCCGCGTTCGAATCGCGTCGTCGTCGACGGCTGGGTCATTCTCGACAAGCCGGTCGGCATGACCTCGACGCACGCCGTCTCGCGCCTGAAACGCATCTTCAACGCGAAGAAGGCGGGCCACGCCGGCACGCTCGACCCGCTGGCTTCCGGCATCCTGCCCGTCGCCTTCGGCGAGGCGACCAAGACCGTGCCCTTCGTGCAGGATGGCGAAAAGGCCTATCGCTTCACTGTGCGCTGGGGGATCGAGACCGATTCCGACGATTCCGACGGGAAGACTGTCGAAACATCCGACTTGCGGCCGGGCGTCGACCAGATCGTCGAAATGCTTCCGCATTTCACGGGAACGATCATGCAGCGCCCGCCGGCGTTCTCGGCGATCAAGATCGCAGGCGAACGCGCCTACGATCTCGCCCGCGACGGCGAGATCGTGGAGATCGAACCCAGGCCCGTCACGATCAATTCCCTGGAGCTCGTGACGTCGACCGACGACACCGCGACGCTCGAGGCGCAATGCGGCAAGGGCACCTATGTGCGCGCGATCGCGCGCGATCTCGGCCGCATGCTGGGGTGCTACGGTCATGTGATCGCGCTCAGACGCACGCGGGTCGGCCCGTTTACGGAGGCCGATCTCGTGACTTTCGCAGATATCGAGGAAAGCCCGGAAGCCGCCGCGCGGCACATGCGCTCGGTGGAAGCGGGACTCGCGGAGCTGCCGTGCGTGGTGGTGGACCGGAATGCGGCAGCGCGCCTGCGCCGCGGGCAAAGCGTCCTGCTGCGCGGGCGCGAGGCTCCAGCGGAGGGAGCGGCCTACGCCGCGTGCGGCGGCGTCGTGATCGCCACCGGCGAAGTGGCGGGCGGGGAGCTGAACCCGGCCCGCGTCTTCAATCTGCCGTTCTGAACGCGCCCGCCGCTCGCGACGCGGGCTGCGAGCGATGCATGCAGCGCCTTACCAACGGCAGACGCGGCGGCCTATTTCGGGGTTCCACCAGCAGCGGCGATGACGATGGTAGTAGCGCGGACGCGTCGCGTCCGCCACGATCGCGCCAGCGGCCGCGCCGATCACGCCGCCCGCCAGGGCGCCGCCGACGCTGTTGGAAGCCACGCCGCCGATGATCGCGCCGCCGGCGCCGCCGAGCGCCGCGCCGGTTGCGACGCGCTGCTCACGGTAGGTCGAGCAGCCGGCCAGAGAAACCGCGGTGAGGAGCGTCGCTGCAGCCAGAGCTTTATTCACGGGCCTTATCCTTCTTCAGTATCGCTACAAAAAACATGCGCGCCTCGCGGTCTCGCCCGGAAGGACGCAGATTCGTATCTTAACTCCGAGCGGCCGATTTAGTCCCCGCAAATGCGCCGATTTCCCGGCAGGGCTGGCCTCCAAGACAATTTCGTGTATAAGGCCCGCTTCGGCCTCAAGCGGGCCGATTGACCGACCCTGCTGGACGACATCCCGGCCGGGCCATTTCTCCAGACAGACGGGAGTTTTCCGATGTCGATCACGGCCGAGCGCAAGCAGGCGCTCATTTCCGAATATGCGACCAAGGCTGGCGACACCGGTTCGCCGGAGGTGCAGGTGGCGATCCTCACGGAGCGCATCTCCAACCTGACCGAGCACTTCAAGAGCCACGCCAAGGACAATCATTCGCGTCGCGGCCTGCTCAAGCTCGTCTCGCAGCGCCGTCAGCTGCTCGACTACGTGAAGAAGCACGACGACGCGCGTTACAGGAAGCTGATCGAACGCCTCGGCATCCGCCGCTAAAGCGTTACGCGCTGTTTCGCGCGCAAGTTCCGCGCACTTGGGCGTGGCGGCATGGGGCCGCCCCGCCGCATCCGACCGCAGAAGACGAAGCGCCATGACAGGATCGCCGGAAGCTGAACGCGCCTGAACGCAGCTTCCCGCAATCTTGTCCGTGGCGCTTTGTCGTTTGCGCCAACTGGAAAGACAGACATGTTCGAAATCCATCGCGAAGAAATCGATTGGGCCGGCCGTAAGCTCGTGCTCGAAACCGGCAAGGTCGCCCGTCAGGCCGACGGCGCCGTCATGGCCACATGGGGCGACACGACCGTGCTCGCTACGGTCGTCGGCGCGAAATCCGCCAAACCCGGCCAGGACTTCTTCCCGCTCACCGTCGACTATCAGGAAAAGGCCTTCGCTGCGGGGCGCATTCCCGGCGGCTATTTCAAGCGTGAGGGCCGTCCGAGCGAGCGCGAGACGCTGGTCTCCCGCCTGATCGACCGTCCGATTCGTCCGCTGTTCCCGGACGGATACCGCAACGAGACGCAGGTCATCGTCACCGTTCTCAGCCATGATCTGGAGAACGATCCGGACGTTCTGGCCATCGTCGCCGTTTCCGCCGCCCTGACGCTGTCGGGCATTCCCTTCATGGGCCCGGTCGGCGGCGCGCGCGTCGGTTACGTCAACGGCGCGCTCAAGCTCAACCCGACGATCGAGGAGATGAAGTCCTCCGATCTCGATCTCGTCGTCGCCGGCACCGCCGACGCCGTGCTGATGGTGGAGTCCGAAGCCAAGGAACTCTCCGAAGAAACCATGCTCGAAGCGGTCATGACCGGCCATCGCGGCTTCCAGCCGGTGATCGACGCGATCATCCGTCTGGCCGAGCGCGCGGCCAAGGATCCGCGCGATTTCGTTCAGAGCGATCGCTCCGCCGTCGAGAAGGCCGTTTCGGACATCGCGGAAGCCGAACTGCGCGACGCCTACAAGATCACGGCCAAGCAGGAGCGCTACAAGGCCGTCGACGCCGTCAAGGCGAAGGTGATGGCGCATCTGTTCCCCGAGGGGCAGGAGCCGGCCTTCACCAAGGAGCACGTCGGCGAGGCGTTCAAGGAACTGCAGGCCAAGGTCGTGCGCTGGAACATTCTCGACACGGGCGTTCGCATCGACGGGCGCGACGTGAAGACGGTGCGCGCGATCGTCGCTGAAGCCGGCGTCCTGCCGCGCACTCACGGATCGGCGCTGTTCACGCGCGGCGAGACGCAGGCGCTGGTCGTCGCGACTCTCGGCACGGGCGAGGACGAGCAGTACGTGGATTCGCTGGAAGGCACGTACAAGGAGCGCTTCCTGCTCCACTACAACTTCCCGCCCTATTCGGTCGGCGAGACTGGCCGCGTCGGCTCGCCCAAGCGTCGCGAAATCGGCCATGGCAAGCTCGCCTGGCGCGCCATTCGCCCGATGCTGCCGACGGCGGCTGAGTTCCCCTACACGATCCGCGTCGTGTCGGAGATCACGGAGTCGAACGGCTCGTCCTCGATGGCGACGGTCTGCGGCTCCTCGCTGGCGCTGATGGACGCAGGCGTGCCGCTGAAGCGTCCGACGGCCGGCATCGCCATGGGCCTCATCCTCGAGGGCGAGCGCTTCGCGGTGCTTTCCGACATTCTCGGCGACGAGGACCATCTCGGCGACATGGACTTCAAGGTGGCCGGCACCGACAACGGCGTCACTTCGCTGCAGATGGACATCAAGATCGCGGGCATCACCGAAGAGATCATGAAGGTCGCGCTCGCCCAGGCGAAGGACGGCCGTCTGCACATTCTCGGCGAGATGTCCAAGGCGCTGACCGGCGCCCGCGCCGAACTCGGCGAGTTCGCGCCGCGCATCGAGACCATGAAGATCCCGACCGACAAGATCCGCGAAGTGATCGGCACCGGCGGCAAGGTGATCCGCGAGATCGTCGAGAAGACCGGCGCCAAGATCAACATCGAGGACGACGGCACGGTGAAGATCGCCTCCTCGGACGGCAATTCGATCAAGGCGGCGATCAACTGGATCAAGTCGATCGCTTCCGATCCGGAAGTCGGCCAGATCTACGAGGGCACCGTGGTGAAGACCGTCGATTTCGGCGCCTTCGTCAATTTCTTCGGCTCCAAGGACGGCCTCGTCCACATCTCGCAGCTCGCGCAGGGCCGCGTCGCCAAGACGACCGACGTCGTCAAGGAAGGCGACAAGGTGAAGGTGAAGCTGCTCGGCTTCGACGATCGCGGCAAGGTGCGCCTGTCCATGCGCGTCGTCGACCAGGAGACGGGCGAGGACCTCGAGGCGAAGCAGAAGGCCGAGCGCGACGCGCAGAAGGCCGCTGAAAAGGCGGCTGAAGCGGGCGAATAAGCGCCTTCTTCACTGCGGAAACAGAAAACCCGCCGGGTCGCCCCGGCGGGTTTTTTTCATGGCCGTCGGCAGCGATGGCGTCAGAGCATGCTCGGGAGCACACGGTCCGGCGGACGGTGGCCGTCCATGAAGGTCTTCACGTTGACGATCACCTTCTCGCCCATGTCGATGCGGCCTTCGATCGTCGCCGAGCCCATGTGCGGCAGCAGCGTGACCTTCCCGGCCTTGGCGAGCTTGAGGAGCTTCGGCGATACGGCCGGCTCGTGCTCGAACACGTCGAGACCGGCGCCGGCCAGTTCGCCGGCCTCCAGCATGCGGACCAGCGCGTTTTCGTCGATGATTTCGCCGCGCGCCGTGTTCACGACGATGGCCTGCGGCTTCAGATATTTCAGACGACGCGCCGAGAGCAGGTGATAGGTGGCCGGCGTGTGCGGGCAATTGACCGACACGATGTCCATGCGCGCCAGCATCTGGTCGAGCGAGTCCCAATAGGTCGCGCCGAGCTTGGCTTCGGTCGCCGACGCCACGCGGCGGCGGTTGTGGTAATGCACCTCGAGGCCGAACGCGGCCGCGCGCACCGCAATCGCCTGGCCGATGCGGCCCATGCCGACGATGCCGAGTTTCTTGCCGGTAATCCGGTGGCCGAGCATCCAGGTCGGCGACCAGCCGGCCCATTCGCCCGTGTGAATCGTCTGCGCGCCCTCGACGATGCGGCGCGCCACGGCGAGAATCAGCGCCATCGTCATGTCGGCCGTGTCGTCGGTCAGCACGCCTGGCGTATTCGTGACGGTAATGCCGCGGCGCAGCGCCGAGGTTACGTCGATATTGTCGACGCCGTTGCCGAAATTGGCGATCAGCTTCATCTGCTCGCCGGCCTGAGCGACGAGGCCGGCGTCGATCCGATCCGTCACGGTCGGGACCAGCACGTCGGCGGTGCGCATGGCTTCGGCCAGCTCGGCATGGGTCATCGGCTTGTCGGCCGCGTTCAGGCGAACGTCGAACAATTCGCGCATGCGGGTCTCCACGACCTCCGGGAGCTTGCGCGTCACGACAACCAGCGGCTTTTTCTGCGGCATACCTTGTCCGTCCCTAACCGCGCGGCGGACCGAGCTGTCCCGGTCGGCGGCATGAGGCCGCCACAATTCACCGCTCCTTAACGACGTTTGAACGACAACGTCTTGAGAGCGAGCGACGGCGGTTCGACGCTTCCTAGCAGATGGCTGGCCAAAGACAAGAACGCCGACGTCGAAGCGCCAACAGGAGCAAGCCCATGACACGCAACGCACGGCCGAACCCATCCCGGGCGCTCGGACTTGCAGGCGCCTTGCTTGCCCTCGTCCTGATGGCGGCGTGCGGCGCCACGCCGGCGGCGGCGGCGCAGCAGACCGGCCCGGTGACCGGGCTGCCGGTTCCGCGGTTCGTCAGCCTCAAGTCCGATCGGGTCAATCTGCGCGAAGGCCCCTCGAAGGAGCATCGAACCGTCTGGATCTTTCAGCGCGCGGGCCTGCCGGTCGAGATCACCGCCGAATTCGACATCTGGCGGCGCATCCGGGATTCAGAGGGTTCGGAAGGCTGGGTGCTCCATTCGCTCCTGTCCGGGCGGCGCACCGGGGTCGTCGCGCCGTGGAAGAAGGGCGAGACGTTTCCGCTCCGGAAAAGCCCGGACGCGGGCGCGGACATTTCCGCCAAGCTGCAGTCCGGCGTGATCGGCTCGCTCAAATCGTGCAATGGAAAATGGTGCCGGCTGGCCGGCGAAGGTTTCGACGGCTGGATCGAGCAGGAAAATCTGTGGGGCGCTTATCCGGGCGAAAAAATCGAGTGACGCGAGGGCTCAGGACGACGATTTCGGCCTGAGCCGGATGACGACGTCGATGCGATCGACCTCCATGCCCTCGGGAGGAGGCGGCGCGCCCGCGATCTCGATGGAATCCCCGATGTCGAACAGCTCGCCATCGACCATGAAATGGTGATGGTGGGCGGTGTTCGTATCGAAATGGGTCCGCGAGCCTTCGATCGCGATTTCTCGCAGCAACCCGGCGGCGGTGAACTGCCGCAACGCGTTATAGACGGTCGCCAGCGACAGGGGCGCGCCGGCGCGACGCGCTTCCTCGAACAGGCTTTCGGCGGTCACGTGCCGCGGCCCCGCGCCGAGAAGCAGCGACCCGAGAGCGATTCTCTGCCGCGTCGGGCGCAAGCCCGCGCGCTTCAGCCTGGATCGAAGCGCGACGATTGAGCCCGGGCCGATGCGATCGCCGGCCTGTGCGGCGCCGACAACCCCATGTTCCGGCACATTTCGCGATTTCATGACTTCTGTTCGCCCGACGTTCGAGCGCGCTAGCGCGACAGCTGGTCGCAGCCTAGGAAAATTGCGGCGTGGAGGCAACATTCCGGGCAAGACGTCGTGGCGGACGCAAAGCCCGCCGCCTGCGGCTTTCGAGCACCAGCCGCGTGTGTTAGAAGCCGGTCGGAATGGGGTGACGGGCGCAAAGCGCCGAAAAGACAGAGGGACGCGAAGGGATATGGGCGAACGGCGCTCCAGTTACGACTATCAGGACCTGCTCGCCTGCGGGCGGGAGGAGCTGTTCGGTCCGGGCAACGCCCAATTGCCGCTTCCTCCCATGCTGATGTTCGATCGCATCACCGAAATTTTCGAGACGGGCGGCGATCACGGCAAGGGCTACGCGCGCGCCGAATTCGACATCAAGCCGAGCCTCTGGTTTTTCGACTGCCATTTCAAAGGCAATCCGGTCATGCCGGGCTGCCTCGGGGTCGACGCCTTGTGGCAGCTGACCGGATTTTTCCTCGGCTGGCTCGGAAACCCAGGCCGTGGCATGGCTCTGGGCGTCGGCGAAGTGAAGTTCTCCGGCCAGGTGCGCCCGACCGTGAAACAGGTGACCTACGGCATCGATTTCAAGCGCATTTTCAAGGGTAAACTGGTGCTCGGCATCGCCGACGGCTGGGTCGCCGCGGACGGAACGCGCATTTACGAAGCGAAGGATTTGCGCGTCGGTCTCGCAAAGGCCGAAGCATCGCCCGCCTGAGCGGCGATCGCGCATCGCTGCGCCCGGCGCAGCGCGAGTTTCAAAGGAGACAGGTATGAGACGCGTCGTCGTCACCGGCATGGGCATCGTGTCCTCGATCGGCAATAACGCCTCCGAGGTGCTCGCCTCGTTGCGCGACGCCCGCTCGGGCGTCGTGCGCGCGGAGGAATACGCCAAGCTCGGCTTCCGCTCCCAGGTGCACGGCGCGCCGACCTGCAAGGCGGAAGACATCGTCGATCGGCGCGCGATGCGCTTCCACGGCGGCGGCACAGCCTGGGCGCATGTCGCCATGGAGCAGGCGATCGCGGATTCCGGACTCGAGGCGAGCGATATTTCCAACGAGCGCACCGGGTTGATCGTCGGCTCCGGCGGCCCCTCGACGCGTTCGCAGGTCGAGGCCGCCGATGTAACCCGCAGCAAGGGCCCGAAGCGCGTCGGTCCGTTCGTGGTGCCGAAGGCGATGTGCTCCACGGCTTCCGCGACGCTTTCGACATGGTTCAAGATTCGCGGCACGAGCTACTCGATCTCGTCGGCCTGCTCGACGTCGAGCCATTGCATCGGCAACGCCTCCGAACTCATCCAGTGGGGCAAGCAGGACGTCGTCTTCGCCGGCGGCTGCGAGGAGCTGGACTGGACGCTGTCCGTCCTGTTCGACGCCATGGGCGCCATGTCGTCCTCCTACAACGATCGACCGGCGGTCGCCTCGCGGGCTTATGACGTCAATCGCGACGGCTTCGTGATCGCCGGCGGCGCGGGCATCGTGGTGCTGGAAGAATATGAGCGCGCCAAGGCGCGCGGCGCGAAGATCTATGCCGAACTCGTCGGCTATGGCGCATCGTCCGACGGCGTCGACATGGTGGCGCCCTCGGGCGAAGGCGCCGTGCGCTGCATGCGCAAGGCGCTCGAGACCGTCAGGACGCCGATCGACTACATCAACCCGCACGCCACTTCGACGCCTGTCGGCGACGTGAAGGAAATCGAGGCTATTCGCGAGGTGTTCGGCGTCGGCGACAAGTGTCCGCCGATCTCCGCGACCAAATCGCTGACCGGCCATTCGCAGGGCGCGACCGGCGTCCACGAAGCGATCTATTCGCTTCTGATGCTCAACAACGATTTCATCTGCGAGAGCGCCAATATCGAGGAACTCGATCCGGCTTTCGCGGACATGCCCATCCTGCGCCAGCGTCGCGACAACGCGAAGCTGACGACCGTGCTGTCCAATTCGTTCGGCTTCGGCGGGACGAACGCTTCGCTCGTCTTCAGCCGCGCCGATGCTTGAGCGGAGCCCCGACATGAATGCGCAAGCAACCAAGGGCCTGATGCACGGCCGCCGCGGTCTGATCATGGGCGTGGCCAATTCTCATTCGATCGCCTGGGGCATCGCCCAGACGCTCGCGGCCCATGGCGCGGAGCTCTGCTTCACCTATCAGGGCGACGCGCTCGGCAAGCGCGTGGCGCCGCTGGCCAAGCAGGCGGGTTCGGATTTCATTCTGCCCTGCGACGTCGAAGACCTCGCGTCCGTCGATGCGGTTTTCACCGCCATGAAGGAGCGCTGGGGGACGATCGACTTCATCGTTCACGCCATCGGCTTCACCGACAAGCGCGAGCTGAAAGGTCGTTACGCCGACACGACGCGCGAAAACTTCTCGCGCACGATGGTGATCTCCTGCTTCTCGTTCACTGAAGTGGCGAAACGCGCGGCCGAGCTGATGCCGAACGGCGGTTCGATGATCACGCTGACCTACGGCGGCTCGACGCGCGTCATGCCGAACTACAACGTGATGGGCGTGGCGAAGGCGGCGCTCGAAGCCTCGATGCGCTATCTGGCGAACGACTTCGGACCGCAGGGGATTCGCGTCAACGCGCTGTCGCCGGGACCGGTGCGGACGCTGGCCGGCGCGGGCGTCTCCGATGCGCGCGCCATGTACTCGTTCCAGCGCGCGCATTCGCCGCTGCGCAAGTCGGTGTCGATCGAGGAGATCGGCGGATCCGCGCTCTACTTCCTCTCCGACCTTTCGGCCGGCGTGACAGGCGAGATCCATCACATCGACGCGGGCTACAACATCATCTCGATGCCGCGGCCCGAAGACATGAAGGCGGCGATCAACGGCGAGGACGACGGCGCCTGAGGCGCCATCTGCGCGACAAGACGCCGCAGCCGGCGATCGCGAGAGGAGAAGCGCGATCGCTGGCCGCCGGCGGCTACATTGCCAAACCTTAAGTTGAATGCGCCATTGGAAAGCGCTTACTGCGCGACATCGATTGTCCCGCAGGAGTTTCTCCATGAAGCCGACCAAACCCGTCGCACTCGCGCTCGTCGCCGCTCTCGGCGTCGCAGGCGCAATGACGATCGCCAGCGCCCAGTCCCCGGCGCCGACGTCGCCGCCCATGGCTGGCCAACCGCCTGCCGGCGGCCCAGGCGCCGGTCCCTGGGGCTGGGGCGACGGCCCCGGCTGGGGCATGGGTCGGCATTGGGGCATGGATGGCGGCTGGGGTCGCCATCGCATGTCCAAGGAGCACCGCGCCGCCTTTTTGAATGCGCGCATCGCTTCGATCCACGCCGGCCTCAATCTGACAGCAGACCAGGAGAAGCTCTGGCCGGCGGTCGAGTCCGCCGTGCGCGACATGGCCAACGCGATGGTCGCCAGGTTCGACCAGGCGCGCGCGGACAGGCCCAAGGACCCGATCGAGGGCATGAAGCGCCGCGCGGAATGGCAGATCGCGCGCGGCGAGGCGATGAAAAAGGTCGCCGACGCCGCCGCGCCGCTCTACGCGTCCCTGACCCCCGATCAGAAAGAGCGCCTGCCGATGCTGGTTCGTCCGGGCATGCGCGGACATATGGGCCGCTGGATGCACGACCATGGCATGCGGTGGGGCTGGGGTCGCGACGACGATCGCGGGTGAAAAACCGAGACTTGTCGAGAACATCGAAAGCGGGCGAAGTCGCCCGCTTTCGTCGTTTCAGGCTTCGAGCAAAGTCATCAGGCCCTTGAGCAGCGCCAGCGGATCGGGAGGACATCCTGGAATCCGCAAATCGACCGGCACCACATTCGAGACGGCCCCCAGGCAGGCATAGCTCTGCGCGAACAGACCGCCGTCGCACGCACAGTCGCCGACGGCGACGACCCATTTCGGCGCCGGGGTCGCCGCATAGGTCCGTTCGAGAGCTTCACGCATATTTTTTGCGACAGGGCCCGTCACCATCAGCACGTCGGCATGCCGGGGAGAGGCGACGAACCGCAGGCCGAAACGCTCGAGATCATAGAAAGGATTGGAAAGCGCGTGCATTTCCAGTTCGCAGCCGTTGCACGAACCGGCGTCGACCGCGCGAATGGCGAGCGATCTCCCGAGCCGGTTTTGCGCCATCGATGAAACACGATCCGCGAGTTCGCGAATCGCCGCATCGTCGGGCGTGGGGCCCGGCTCCGTCAGCGGTCGCCTCGTCAATCCCTGGAGAATGAGGTTGCGCATGCGCGATCCTAGAGGTCGTGGCCGGAATAGGAGCAGTTGAAGGATTTGTTGCAGAGCGGAAAATCAGCGACGATATTTCCTTCGATCGCCGCTTCCAGCAAAGGCCACTGGAACCAGGAGGGATCGCGCAAATGACAACGCGCGACATCCCCCCGATCGTCCAGCCGCACCCAAACGAGCACATCGCCGCGGAAGCTTTCCGTCATTGCGACGCCTTCGCGCGGTTGGGATGGCGTCGGCAAGTCGATCAGCAGAGGCCCGTCCGGAAGGTTTGCGAGCAACTGGCGCAGGATCGAGATCGACTGTGCGATCTCTCCCGCGCGCACGCGCAGGCGCGCGTCGACGTCGCCAGCGTCGAATACGACCGTATCGAAGGACAATTGGCCGTACGGCGCATAGGCAAACGCGCGACGCGCGTCGAACGCGCGGCTGGAGCCGCGTCCGACAAATCCCCCGGCCGCGAATCGATTAACCAGATCGGCCGAGACCTTTCCGGTCGAAACTGTCCGGTCCTGCAACGACGCCGTCGCATCGTAGACGGCCATGAGACGCGGCAGTTCCGCGTCGATCATGTCGAGGCATGCCGTGATTTCGTGCGCGCGTTCCGTCGAGAGGTCGGCTGCTACGCCGCCGGGAACGACGCGATCCATCATCAGGCGATGGCCGAAGGCGCGATGCGACGCTCGCAACGTCCGTTCGCGCAGCGCGGCGCAATGCGCCTGCATAAGAGCGAAGGCGGCGTCGTTGCAAATGGCGCCGATATCGCCAAGGTGATTGGCGATGCGCTCGAGTTCCGCCATCGTCGCGCGTAGCCCCAGCGCGCGGGCTGGCGCGACGACGCCGAGCGCGGATTCGACCGCGCTTGCGAATGCCCAGGCGTAGGCGACCGTGCTGTCGCCAGACACGCGGCCCGCAAGACGCCCCGCATGCGCCACGCGTGCGCCGCGCATGAGGGTTTCGGTCCCCTTGTGCACATAGCCGAGACGCTCCTCGAGCCGCACGACGGTTTCGCCATTGGCCGAGAAACGAAAATGCCCGGGCTCGATGATGCCGGCATGCACGGGGCCGACGGGAATCTGGTGCAGCGGGGCGCCTTCAGCCTGCAAGAACACATACGCGGCCGGCGCGATCGCCTTAGTATCGG
This sequence comes from uncultured Rhodoblastus sp., assembly GCA_964634325.1. Classification (GTDB taxonomy): domain Bacteria; phylum Pseudomonadota; class Alphaproteobacteria; order Rhizobiales; family Beijerinckiaceae; genus JAJXWB01. The sequence goes on along the minus strand of CAZWJF010000008.1, from coordinate 95,974 downwards.
CGGCGCCCGCTGGATGGCTGACGCCCCAGACGCCATGATCGAGCCAGGGTCGATCGTCCGGCGTCCCGTCCGCAGCAAAGCCGTAGAGATCAAAAATCGTCCGTTCGAGCCGCTGCGCTGGCGCATGAAAGCGGGCGACCGAGGGGAACGCTCCGTCGTAGGTCGCCAGCGACAGCACGACCGGCGTCGGGTCGTCGTTCGCGCGCAAGGCCATGTGAATGAGTTCGCCGTCGCTCCAGAGCGACAGGAGATCGCCTTCGCCCTTGCTGATCTCGCGCGCCGCGCGGCTCCAGATTCCGGCGTCGACGGCGACACGCGGCCACGGGCCTTGAACGTTCAGACGCTCGCCCTTCTCGATCGCCGCGCGCAGGTTGGACATGGCGACCTCCCTAGCCGAGCATGTGCGCAACCGCCTGGAACCATCCGACCAAGGGTTGCGGGAGATAAACGCCGGCCGTCAGCACCAGCGCGAGGTGCGCGAAGAGCGGCGCAATCGACGCCTGCACCGGGCGTTGTTCGCCTGCCGGTTCGCCGAACGCGAGGCTCGTCATGCGCAACGTCAGCGCGCCGAACGCCACGAGAAGGCCGAACACCAGCGGAATGGCGAGCAGCGGCTCGCGCGCAAAGGTCGAGCTGACGATCAGGAACTCGCTCATGAACACGCCGAGCGGCGGCAGACCGGCGATCGCGGCTACGCCGACGACAAGCCCCCAGCCGAGCGCCGGATGCGAGGCCGTCAACCCGCGGATCTCGGAAATCCGTTGCGTGCCGCGCGCCTGGACGACATGGCCGACCGCGAAGAAGATCGCCGACTTGGTGAGGCTGTGCATCGCCATGTGCAAGAGACCGGCGAAATTGGCGAGCGGCCCGCCCATTCCGAACGCGAACGCGATAACGCCCATGTGTTCGATGGAGGAATAGGCGAACAGTCGTTTGATGTCGTCACGCCGATAGAGCATGAAAGCTGCGAAGAGCAGCGACAGAAGTCCGAGCGCCGCCAGAAGCGGGCCGGGATTTATCGCCTGCGCATTGGCTGCGAGCAGCATCTTGAACCGCAGGACCGCGTAAAGGGCGACATTGAGCAGAAGGCCCGAGAGGACAGCCGAAATCGGCGTCGGGCCTTCGGCATGCGCGTCCGGCAACCACGCATGCATGGGGGCAAGGCCGACCTTCGTGCCGTAGCCGAGGATCAGAAAAACAAATGCGACGTTGAGCAAGCCGGGGCTGAACTCGTGCGCGCGCTTTATGAGAATGGTCCACACCATGCCGTCGACGCCCTCGCCGACGACGGGTTGCGCCGATAGATACACGAGAATGGTGCCGAACAACGCGAGCGCAATGCCGACGCTCCCGAGGATGAAATATTTCCAGGCCGCCTCCAGAGCCGCGCTCGTCCGATAAATGCCGACCATCAGCACCGTCGTCAGGGTGGCCAGCTCGACCGCCACCCACATCAATCCGATGTTGTCGGCGAGCAACGCCAGATTCATGGCGAACATCAGCGCCTGGTACATCGCGTGATAAAACCGCACGTAATTCGGCTTGAGCTTGCCGGATTCGATTTCGTGCCTGATGTAGCTCGCGCTGTAAGCGCTGGTGGTGAGCCCGACGAAGGTGGTCAAGACGATAAAGACCACATTCAGCTCGTCGACGAACAGGTAATTCGCAACGTGGCCCGCGCCGAAGAGCAGAGAGGCCGCGCAGGCGAATGTGAGCGCGCAGGCGAGCACGTTGAGGCGCGACGGCCAGACATACCCGGGCAGCAGCGCCAGCACGACGGCGGCGGCGCCGGGGATTGCGAGGACCAGCGCGACAGCCTGCGAAGGATTCAGCGTCATGCGCGCTCCCCACGGCCGTGCTCGAGAACGCCGACATCGACGGAGTCGAAGCGTTCCCGAATGCGGAACAGAAATACGCCGATGACGATGAAGGCGACGAGCACCGAGAAAGCGACGCTGATCTCGACGACGAGCGGCATGCCTTTGGCGCCGGCCGCTGCGAGAATGAGCCCGTTTTCAAGCGACATGAAGCCGATGACCTGCGTCACCGCGTTGCGACGCGTCACCATCATCAGGAGGCCGAGCAGGACGACCGACAAAGCGAAAGCAAGATCTTCGCGCGCAAGCGGATCGGCGGTCGCGGTCGCGGTCGCCGGCAGCATCACCGCCAAAGCCAGGGCGACGAGAGCGATGGCGATGAGCATCGTGACGCCGACCCCGCCCACGACCTCGATTTCGCGGTGAACGCCGAGCCTGACGACAATCCGTTGCAGGGCGAGCGGAATAATGATCGCCTTGAACAGGATCGCGATGGCCGCCGTCACGTACAGATGCGGCGCGTGCTGCGTATAGGCTTGCCACGTCACCGAGGCGGACAGGACGATCGCGTGCGCCATGAAGATACGGATCAGCGCGAACATCCTGTCCTGGTAGAGCATCAGCAGGCTCATCAGCACGAGTCCGCCGGCCAGAAGGTGCGCGATGTCGAAGTCGAGTTGGCCCATCACATGCCCCGCGACACGAACAGCAGGAGGACGCCGAGAAACCCGAGCATCAATGCGGCGCCGACGAATTCAGGCACGCGAAACACGCGCATTTTCGCGATGGCGGTCTCGAAGATCGAGAGAGCGACAGCGCCAAACAAAAGCTTGACGACATAGGCCGCCAGACCGATCGCCATCGCCTCTGCGCCCGCGCCCGCGGGCGCCAGGCCCCAAGGCGCGAAGATGCATGCGATCATCGATACGTAGAGGAGAAGTTTCAGCGCGGCCGCCATTTCGATGACGGCGAGATGCCGGCCTGAATATTCGAGGATCATGGCTTCATGGACCATGGTCAATTCGAGATGGGTCGACGGATTGTCGACGGGAATGCGCGCGTTCTCCGCGATAGCCACGATCATCAGGCCGAACAAGGCGAGGCCGAGCGAAACACGCAATTCGACATGCGACAGCATGTAGGCGACGACGCTGGAGAGCTGCGTAGAACCGGCGACCAGCGCGACAGTGAATACGATCATGATCATCGCCGGCTCGGCCAAAGTGGCGAACATCGCCTCGCGGCTCGCGCCAATACCGCCGAAGCTCGTTCCGACGTCCATGCCCACGAGCGCCAGAAAAAAGCGCGCGCTGCCGAGCAGCGCGGTAATCGCGATAAGGTCGGCGGTCCACGAGAAGATGAGGCCGGTCGCGAAGGTGGGGACCAGCGCGGCGGCGACCCACGTCGCCACGAAGATCATGTAGGGCGCGCTGCGAAACAGCCAGGACGCGCTGTCGGCGACGATCGCCTCCTTGCGCATCAACTTCGCGAGATCGCGATAGGGCTGCAGCACCGGCGGGCCGATTCGCCTCAGCAGCCGCGCCCGGACCTTGCGCGTCACGCCGACCAGCAGCGGAGCGAGAGCGAGCACGAGGAACATCTGCGCGCCCTGCGTGGCGAGTGCGAAGATCATCGCCATGCCGCCACCCAGATCAGGAGAAAAACGAGCGCGCCGAACACCAGGCTGAGATATCCGCGAATTGTGAGAAGCTGGAGGCGATTGACGGCGGTCGCCAACCAATCGACGGCGCGGACGAGCGGCGTGTAGATCAACGTCCAGGCGCGATCCTCGAGTTCGACGGTCAACCGCGCCGGCCGGCGATCGCCGGGCTGCGGCATATCCACCGTCTCACGGGTGCGGAACGCCAGATTGGCGAAGACGCGCCGGATGGGCTGCGAAAAGCTCGACGCGGTATATTGGCTCGACGAACTCGCGTCGGGAAAGCCGCAATCCCATGCCGGGCCGCGACGTACGACGCTCGATCCAAAGCGGTGGATGATCTGCACCGCCGTCAGCGTCGAAATCGTGATGAAGGCGAAAACGAGAAGACCGTTATAGGAGCTGCGGCCTTCCGCGATCGGCGCGATCGTCAGCCAGGCCATATGCGACTGCTCCGGCATCCGGCCCCCGACCATGGCCTGGGCGACCGGAGCGAGCGCGTCGATCACGAAGCCCGGCGCGACGCCGACGAGCACGCAAAGCGCGAGCAGGACGAACATGGCGGCGAGCGACCAATTGTCCGTTTCCTGAGCCTGCGCAGCTTCGACCGAGCGCGGGCGGCTGAGATAGACGATGCCGTACATGCGCACGAAGGCCGCGGCGCAGAGAGCCGCCGCCAGCGCCAGCGCGGCGCCGACGGCGGGCGTCGTCAGTTTGAGCACCCATTGCGGCAGGATCGGACTGACGAGCACGGCCTGGAACATCAGCCATTCAGAGACGAAGCCGTTGAGCGGCGGCAAGGCCGAGATGGCCATGCAGGCGCCCAGCACCGCGAAGGAGGATTTCGGCATGCGGTGGATGAGGCCGCCGAGCCGCTCGATATCGCGCAGACCGGTCGCGCCGAGGACCGCGCCTGCGCCGAAGAACAGCAGGCTCTTGAAGAGCGAATGATTGAGGACATGCAGCAGAGCCGCGACGAAAGCGACCGCGGCCGCCGCGTCAGCGCCATTGGCCTTGTATGCGAGCGCCAGGCCGAGGCTGACGAAAATGACGCCGATGTTCTCGATGGTCGAATACGCCAACAATCGCTTGAGATCGCGCTCCACGGCGGCGAACAGGACTCCAAGCGTCGCGGTGATCGCGCCGAGAACCATGACCAGCACGCTCCACCAGATCGCCGGCGGCCCGAGCAAATCGAACACGATCCGTACGAATGCGTAGACCGCGACCTTCGTCATCGCGCCGCTCATCAACGCGGAAACGTGGCTCGGCGCCGCCGGGTGAGCGAGCGGCAGCCAGACATGCAGCGGGGCGAGCCCCGCCTTGGATCCAGCGCCCGCGAGCGTCAACAGCATGACGAGAGAAACGATCCAGTCGCTGCGCGTCCCCGACGCCATGGCGGCAAAGTCGTAGGCGCCGGTCTGCCCGCCGAGCAGACCGAAGGCGAGCAGAAGCATCAGCGCGCCGAAGCTCGCCATGAGGATGTAGACGAAGGCCGCGCGGCGGTTGTCCTCTTCCTTATGGTCCGCGAGCACCAGCGCCCAGGACGCCAGCGACATGAACTCCCAGGCGACGAGGAACGTGAACGCATCGTCCGCGAGGATGACCACATTCATGCCCGCGACAAAGGCGGGGAAGAAAGGAAGGACGCGGCCGGGCGCCTTTTCGTGCGCGCCATAGCCGATCGCATAGACGGAGGCCACGGCTGCGCCGAGATCGACCACCAGCAGAAAGAAGTCCGACAGCGCGTCCAGCCTGAAGCGCGCGCCGATCCAGGGCAAACCAAGCGGCAGAACCAGACGCTCGACCTCGCCGGGCGCGGCGACGAGCCGCCATAGCGCGCCGGCCGCCAGCACGATCGTAATCGCGCATGCAGCGCCATAAACGATGCGGCTCGCCGATTGAATCCGGACGAGCGCAATCGCGACAACGCTCAGGCCCAGCAAAGCTGCAAGACACAAGAGCGTGTGCGCGACCGACATGGCTCACTCCGCTCCCGGCGGCTGCATGCGTTGCTTCAATCTTACGCCTCGTCCGTCCCCTTGGCTCGGGGCGCCCTCCGCGATGATCTCGACGCCGGCCGCATCCAGCGCGCGAACCAGCTTGGTGAGCGAATCGACGTTTCCGCGAATCACGCCATCGCTCGCTTCCATGCGCTGGATCGTCGGCAGGGACAGGCTGCACAATTCGGCCAGCCTCCGCTGATCGAGCCCGGCCAGGGCTCGCGCGGCGCGCAATTGGGCGGCTGTGATCATCCGCGAAGCCTGTCTATGTCTCAGACATCACTTATCTGGTCTGAAGATGTATTACTCAAGGCTAGCACAGAGAAATTCAATTGCAACGCTGCAGGCCGCCGCGCCGCCGTCTAGCTGAAGAAGGCGCGTAATTGCGGCTTCATGATCTTGCCCGGCGCATTGCGCGGCAACGGCTCCTCGGAAAATGCGACGCGAACCGGCACTTTGAAGGCGGCGAGATGCTCGCCGACGAAAGCGCGCAATTCCTCTTCGGTTGCGTTCATGCCCGCCTTGAGGGCGACCACCGCCGCGGGCTCCTCGCCCAGCGTCTTGTGCGGCAGGCCGATCACCCCCGCATCCATCACGGCGGGATGGCGATAGAGAATCTCCTCGATCTCGATGCAATAGATATTCTCGCCGCCGCGGATCAACATGTCCTTCTTGCGGTCGACGATGTAGAGGAACCCTTCCTCGTCGATCTTCGCGAGATCGCCGGTTTTCAGCCATTCGCCTTCGAAAGCCTTGGCGGTCGCCTCCGGCTTGTTCCAATAGCCGCGCACGACGTTCGCGCCGCGCACCCACAATTCGCCGACGGCGTCAGGCGGAAGTTCTTCGCCTGCGTCATCGACGATCTTCATGTCGCAGACCGGGATGCACGGACCGGCGCTCTCCGGCCGGTTGCGATAATCCTCGGCGCTGTTGCTGGTGAAGGTGGAAGTCGTTTCCGTCATTCCCCAGCCGATGCCCGGCGCGGATTTCGGAAAGACCTCGACGATCCGGCGGACGAGCTCGGACGAAGCCGGCGCGCCGCCATAGGAAATCGCCTCGAGCGACGAGAGATCGTATTTCGGTCGATCTGGATGTTCGATGATCTGCCAGGCGATCGTCGGCACGCCGCCGGCGACCGTCACGCGCTCGCGCTCGATGAGCTGCATGGCCCGCGCCGGCTCGAAGCGCCGCATCATCACGATCTTCGCGCCTGTCGCCAGGGCGGGACAAAGAATGGCGTGCGTTCCCGTCGTGTGGAAAAACGGGATCGAAATCAGCATCGCGCGTTGCGCGTTCGGATCCGGCGCGGGGATCGGCTCGCCGCGCCGAAGGAAGTTGCGGGCTGCGGCGAACTGAGCCGCCATGATCGCGCAGGTCGAATTGCGATGGGTCTGGATTGCGCCCTTCGAATTGCCCGTCGTGCCCGAGGTGTAGAGGATCGAAGCGTCGTCGTCGGGAATGAGCGCGACGTCGGGCGCCCGCGCATCCGGCAGATCGGCCCAGGCGCTCGGTTGGCCGATGATCGAATCGAGCGCGAAGCCGCCCGAGGGCGGGTCGGCGCGGGCGATCACGACACGTTCGAGCGCGGGACATTCGACGACGTGTTCAGCGATCCGCGCGAAACGGTCGCCATCTGCGATCAATATCTTCGCGCCGGAATCCTCGAGGCCGTAAAGCAGCTCCTCGCCCGACCACCAGCCGTTCAGCGGGGTGGCGATCGCGCCGCACAGCAGAGCGGCGAAGAAGGATACGGGCCATTCCGGCAAATTGCGCATGACGATGGCGACCCGGTCGCCCTTACGCACGCCCTGCGCCTGCAGCCAATGCGCAAGCGCGATCGACGCGCGGGCGAACGCTTCGAACGAAACGCGCTCGTCCTCGTGCACGAGAAAAACGCGCTCGCCGAATCCGCGGCCAGCGGCAAAGACATCCAGAAGCGTACCCGGCGCGTTCTTCCACACCCGCACGGGCCGACCGTCCACGATCGCCTCGGCCACCTCGAACGGCGCGCCGGGCGACGTCAACAGCGCATGGGCCTGCGCGAGCGAAACGGCGGGCCACTCGGCAGCAGGCTTCATGGTCGGTCCGTCCTCGTCAGATCGTCGCGCCGCCGTCGACCACGAAATTCTGGCCGGTGACAAAAGCGCCAGCCTTGCCGGCGAGGAACACCGCGCAGCCCGCGATTTCGTCGGGATCGCCGATACGCTTCAGCGCTGCGCCCGAGGTCGAACGCTTCAGCGTCTCAGGATCATCCCACAGCGCCTTGGCGAAATCCGTCTTGATGAGGCCCGGCGCGATGCAGTTCACGCGCACGTTGTCCGGTCCGTATTCGACGGCCAGGTTGCGGGCGAGCTGCATGTCGGCCGCCTTGGAGATGCAATAGGCCCCGATGACGGGCGAGCCGCGCAATCCGCCGATCGACGAGACGATCATGATCGACCCGTCCTTGCGCGCGCGCATCTCGGGGACAACCATCGAAATCAGCCAGTTGTTGGCGATGATGTTGTTTTCGAGAATCTTGCGAAAGGCGTCGTCGGAGATTTGCGCCAGCGGACCGTAATAGGGATTGGCGGCCGCATTGCAGACGAGAATGTGAATATCGCCGAACGCCTTCTTCGTCTCGTCGACGAGGCGCTGCAATTCCTCCTTCGAGGATATGTTGGCGGGAATTGCGATGGCGCGGCCCTCGCCATATTTCGCGTTGATCTCCCTGGCGACCTCGTTGCACGGCGCGGCCTTGCGGGAGGAAATCACGACGCGCGCGCCATGCTCGGCCATGCGCTCGGCGATCGCCTTGCCGATTCCGCGCGACGAACCAGTAACGATGGCGGTCTTGCCGGTGAGGTCGAAGAGTTCCATGCGGCGTTTCCTCTGTGTCGTTTGATTATTGGCGTCGGCGACGCCCCCCTCTCCGGCGGAGCGGAGAAGGCTGGCGAAGAGGCTTACGCCCCTGCCTTCTGCGCGAAACTCCACGCCATATTGGCGAGCGGCTCGGTACGCGAGCCGGCTTCCATCGCGCGGGCGCTCGCGGCGGTGCCATCGCGGACGCGACCGGCGATGCCCTGCGTGATGCAGGCGAGCCGGAACATGTTGTACGCGAAGTACCATTCGAGTTGCGGCAGACCGGGACGGCTGGTGATCTTGCAGTAGAGCGCGACGGCTTCTTCCATAGAGGGAATGCCGAGCGACTTCAGATCGAGGCCGGCAAGCCCGCTGCGACCTTCTGGCGGCATGACCCAGTGCGACAGGAAGTAGGTGAAATCGGCGAGCGGATCGCCGAGCGTCGACAATTCCCAGTCGAGCACAGCGGCGACGCGCGGTTCGACCGGCGCGAAGATCATGTTGTCGATACGATAATCGCCGTGAACGACCGAAACGCGCTCCTGCTCGGGAACAGTGCGCGGCAGCCAGTCGATCAGCTTCTCCACGACCTCGATCCGGCGCGTCTCCGACGCCTTGTACTGCTTGGTCCAGCGATCGATCTGGCGCGAGAAGTAATTGCCAGGCTTGCCGAAGTCGGAAAGGCCGAGCACTGCAGGATCGTAATTGTGCAACCGCGCGAGCGTGGAGATTTCGGCTTCGTAGATGGCGCGACGCTCGGCCGGACTGGCGTCGGGCAATGTCCCGTTCCAGAAGATGCGGCCCTCGACATTGTCCATGATGTAGAAGAACGAGCCGAGCACGTCATTGTCGGTGCAGAGCGCCCAAGGCTTTGCGACCGGGAAGCCGGTCGGATGAAGTCCCGAAATCACGCGGAACTCTCGATCCACCGCATGCGCCGACGGCAGTAATTTTCCGAGCGGCTTGCGACGCATCACGTAGGAATGCGAGGGTGTGTCGAGCCTGAAGCTCGGATTGGATTGCCCGCCCTTGAATTGCGAAACGGTCAGCGGCCCCGAAAAGCCGCTGACGTTTTGTTTCATCCACTCGGCGAGGCGCGCCTCGTCGAAACGATGGCGTTCCTCGACCGGCTTGGTGCCGCCGAAGACGGCGTCGGTCGCCTCGGCCATCAGGCCTTGGGCTCCCGGTTCGTGTACTTGCGCATTTCCATCAGCGCGATCTGACGATTGTGAACTTCGTCCGGGCCGTCGGCGAGCCGCAGCGTGCGAATGCCGGCGTAGGCCTTGGCGAGGCCGAAGTCGGTCGTCACGCCGCCGCCGCCATGCGCCTGAATCGCGTCGTCGATGATCCGCAGCGCCATATTCGGCGCGGCGACCTTGATCATGGCGATCTCGAGCTTGGCCTGCTTGTTGCCGACCTTGTCCATCATATCGGCCGCCTTGAGGCAGAGCAGGCGGGTCATCTCGATATCGGTGCGCGCGGCGGCGATGCGCTGCTCCCACACCGACTGTTCGCTGACCTTCTTGCCGAATGCGACACGGCTCTGCAGGCGCTTGACCATCTTCTCGAGCGCGGCTTCCGCAACGCCGATCGTGCGCATGCAGTGATGGATGCGGCCGGGGCCCAGACGTCCCTGCGCGATCTCGAAGCCGCGGCCTTCGCCGAGCAGCAGGTTTTCGGCCGGAACGCGCACGTTGTCGAGAATCACTTCCGCATGGCCGTGCGGCGCATCATCGAAGCCGAAAACGGGCAGCATGCGCACGACCTTCACGCCGGGCGCATCGAGCGGTACGAGAATCTGCGACTGCTGCTCATGACGCGGCTTCGACGTATCCGTCTTGCCCATGACGATGGCGATCTTGCAGCGCGGATCGCCGACGCCGGACGACCACCATTTGCGGCCGTTGACGACGTAGTGATCGCCGTCGCGCTTGATCGATGTTTCAATGTTGGTCGCGTCGGACGAAGCGACGGCAGGCTCGGTCATAAGGAAGGCGGAGCGGATTTCGCCCGCCATCAGCGGCCGCAGCCAGGTGTCCTTCTGCTTCTTGGTTCCGTAGCGATGCAGAACTTCCATGTTGCCGGTGTCGGGCGCGGAGCAATTGAACACTTCGGACCCGAAGGTCACCTTGCCCATCTCTTCGGAACACATGGCGTATTCGAGATTGGTGAGGCCCGCGCCCTGATATTCGCCGTCGTCATGCTCGGGCGACGGCGGCAGGAACAGGTTCCAGAGGCCTTCGGCCTTCGCTTTCGCCTTCAATTCCTCGAGCACCGGGGCGACCTGCCAGCGGTCGGAGCCGAAAGCTTCCGTCTGCGAGTCGAAGACAGGCACGGCGGGATACACGTGCTTGTTCATGAAAGCGACGACACGATCGCGCCAGTGACGCTGGCGCTCCGACATTGTGAAATCCACGGGCTTTCTCCCCTGTTCCCTAGAGCCAATTATCCGGCCGTCCGCAGCGGGCGGCTCGCGCGTTTATTGTCGGACAAAATGGTAGCAGGATAAGTCCGCTGAGAGAAGCCCTGTCGTTCAGTCCGAACTTTCGACCGCGCTCGAACGCGGCATGAACAGAAAGGCGACGCCCGCGAAAAGAGAGATCGCCGGCAGCAAGGTGTCGACGGCCGAAATCGGATCGCCGAACGCCGCCGCCCCGATGGCCGATCCGACGAAGCCTCCGCCCATTTGCATGAATCCGATCAAAGACGACGCCGCACCGGCGATTTTCGGAAAGTTCGACAGGGCCGACGTCATCGTGCCCGGCGTCACGAAAGGGAGACCGAAAACCCAGATCGCTCCGGGAATGACGAAGGCCATGACATGCGGCGCTGAAAAGAAGCGGACCACACCAAAGCCGACGCCCGCCAGTACGACGATCGCGATGCCGACGGCGACCAGGCGGCGGGCGTTGACGCTGCGCAGCAAGCGGCCAACGAGCAAATTGCCGAGAAGAAGCGCTCCCGTCTGGACCAGCATGACGAGCGCGTACTGGATCGGCGTAAGGCCCAACCGGTCTATCAGCACGAAGGGCATCAGGGACGGCAATGTGTAGACGCCGCCGAGCACGAGGCCCATCAGCGCGGCAGGACCCATGAACCGTCGATCCGCCAGAAGCGAGCCGTAGTTGCCGACGATGCGACGCGGATGCGCGTGTGCGCGCTCGGCCGTCGTGTTGGTCTCCGGCAGGACGAAATAGACGATCGCGACCACGACGACGGCGTAGACGAACATCAGGACAAATATGGTTCGCCAGTGCGCGACCGTCAGAAGAATGCTGCCGACTGCGGGCGAGAAGGCCGGCACAAGCCCGACCAGAAGCCCGATGCGGTTCATGATGCGCGCCGAGGTCTGACCGACGAAGAGATCGCGAACGATGGCGCGCGAGGTCGATATTCCCGCGGCCGCGCCGACGCCCTGCAGGCCGCGGCCAACCTGCAGCAGCTCGATGGTCGGCGCGAACAGGGCGACCGCGCTGCCGACGAAATAAATGCTGAAGAAGACGAGCGCGACAGGTCGACGCCCATACGCATCCGACAACGGCCCGCAGAGCAGTTGCGCGAAGCAGAAGCCGAGGAAATAGACGGTCAGGCTGAGCTTGACCGCCGCCGGCGTCGTACCAAAAGCGCCGACGAGGGTCGGAAGGGCCGGCGTGTAGAGCGACAGGCTGAGCGGGCCGAGCGCGATCATCAGCGCGCTGACGAGGGAAGCGCGCCCCTCGTCCAGCTCAGCCCAGCGTGGGCTGCGCGCGCCGCTCAATTCTTCTTCTGGAACAGCGCGCGCTGGAGTTTGGCCATGCCGCCGATCCAGCGCGAATAATCTTCCGTCTTCTTGCGCATGTAGCCGAGCACCTGCGGGTGCGGCAGGATTTCGAACTTCTCTTCTTCCATCGCCTGCACGACGCAGTCTGCGACTTGCGCGGGCGTCAGCACGCCATCGACGTTCTGTGAACCTTCGCCGGCGCGACGCAGCAGCGGCGTGTCGACGGCCTGCGGGCAAAGAACCGAGACGCGGATGCCCTGATCACGATGGGTGATGGCGAGAATTTCGGCGAAGCCGACGGCGGCGTGCTTGGTGACGCCGTAGCAGGCGTTGCCGATCTGGTTGAGGAGGCCCGCGGCCGAGGCTGTATTGACGAAATATCCCTCGCCGCGCGCGATCATATAAGGCAGGCAGGCGCGCGCGGCATAGACATGCGCCATGACATTGACGTCCCAGCCGCGCTGCCATTGCTCATTCGGCTGCGACGTCGCATCGTCCTGGCGTCCGCCGAAATCGCCGATGCCTGCGTTGGACACGAATATCGAAATCGGGCCGACGGTTTTCTCGACCTCGTCGACGATACGCTTGATCTGGTCTTCCCTGGACACGTCGCATTCATAGGCGACGCCGTCGACCGAATCGGCCACGGCCTTCGCGCCGGCGCCGTTGCGGTCGAGCACGACGATCTTCTTCGCGCCTTCGGCTGCAAAGCGCTCGCACAGGCCCTTGCCGATACCATCGGCGCCGCCGGTGACGACCACGATCCTGCCTTTTATCTTCATGTTTCCTCCCGGCCGCTAAGGCGGCGAATATGCGGCTGCGCGGGGAATGGCTGATGCGCGTCTCGACCCCTGCGCTCTTTGTAGCCATTATTGTAAGACAATTCCAAATCGTATCGAGGAGGCGCAGGTGACCGTTCAGGCGAAAGTGGAGATTTCGGAGGAAGCGAGGGACGGCGGCAAGGTCGCCCGCGTGACGATCGACAATTCCGCCAAACTCAATGCGTTGAGTTCGCCTGTCATGGAGGCTTTCGTCGCCGCCGTCGAGCGTTGCGGCGCCGACAGGGAGATCCGCGCCATCGTCGTCACGGGCGCCGGCGCACGCGCCTTCGTGGGCGGCGCAGATATTTCTGAAATGGCAGGTCTCGACAGCGCAAAGGCGCGCGCCTTCATCACGCGGGTGCACGGTTGCTGCGCGGTCGTGCGCCGCTGCCCGGTCCCGGTCATCGCGCGCGTCAACGGCCATTGCTACGGCGCCGGCATGGAACTGGCGGCGGCCTGCGACATGCGAGTTTCCGCCCAGAGCGCACGCTACGGCATGCCGGAAGTGAAGCTGGGCATCCCCTCCGTGGTCGAGGCGGCCGTCCTGCCGCAACTCATCGGCTGGGGGCGCACGCGCGAACTGCTGTTGCTGGGCGACACCTATTCAGCGGCCGAATGCGCGGAGTGGGGGTTTCTGGAACGCTTGGTTCCAGACGATGCGCTCGACGCGGAAGTCGACAAGGCGCTGAATTCAATTCTTGCGTGCGGTCCGAATGCGATTCGCCTGCAAAAGGAACTCATCACGCGCTGGGAGACGCAGCCGCTGCCGCAGGCGATCGCCACCGGCATCGACACTTTCGCGCGCGCCTACGAAAGCGCCGAGCCGGGCAAGATGATGGACCATTTTCTGGCGCAGCAGGCGGCGCGGAAGGCGAGCAAGCGGTAGGCCGAGCCCGTCACACGTCCAGATTGGCCACGCTCAGCGCATTGTCCTGGATGAATTCGCGGCGCGGCTCCACCACGTCGCCCATCAGCTTGACGAAGATGTCGTCGGCCTCGTCCCCCTCGCGCACTTTCACTTGCAAGAGCGAGCGCGCGTCGCGGTCGAGCGTCGTCTCCCACAATTGCTCGGCATTCATCTCGCCGAGGCCTTTGTACCGCTGGATCGCGAGGCCCTTGCGCCCCTGCGCGCTCATCGCGTCATAGAGCGCGCTTGGCCCGTCGACGATCGTCTCGTCGCCACGACGGACCAGCTTTGCAGGCGCGGCGAAAATTTCACGCAACGGCGCAGATTTCTCATCGAGTTTGCGCGCTTCGCTCGACGACAGCAGCGCGGCGTCGAGCGCGACGGCTTGGGCCACGCCGCGCAAAGTGCGGCGGAAGACGTAGCCCCCGGCTTCAATCGACCCCATCCAGCCGCGTTCCGTTTCGTCCGCGACGCGGTCGAGCCGCATCGCCACGGCCGATGCTAGGGCGCTCGCCTCCGCCTCGTCGGTCGGCGGCGGACGCAGGGCGCCGGCGACGGCCGTCTGTTCGACCACGCTGCGGTCATAGCGCGAATGCAGGCCCGACAAAATTTGCCGAAACGTGCGCGCATCTTCCAGAACGGCGCGCAAGTCTGCGCCGGCGCGCTCTTCGCCATTCGCCAGACGCAGCACAGCGCCGTCGAGCAGGCTGTCGATCAGATAATCTTCGAGCGCGCGCTCGTCCTTCAGGTACTGCGAGGACTTGCCCTTCGTCACTTTGTAGAGCGGCGCCTGCGCGATGTAGAGGTGGCCGCGCTCGATGATCTGCGGCATCTGCCGGTAGAAGAACGTCAGGATCAGCGTACGGATATGCGCGCCGTCGACATCCGCGTCGGTCATGATGATGATCTTGTGATAGCGCAGCTTGTCCGGATTGAACTCGTCGCGGCCGATGCCCGTGCCGAGCGCCGTGATCAGCGTGCCGATCTGCTCGGACGACAGCATCTTGTCGAAGCGCGCTCGCTCGACATTGAGAATTTTTCCGCGCAGCGGCAACACCGCCTGGAATTCGCGATTGCGGCCCTGCTTGGCCGTGCCGCCCGCCGAATCGCCCTCGACGATGAAGATTTCCGCCTTGGCGGGATCGCGTTCCTGGCAGTCGGCGAGCTTGCCGGGGAGATTCGCCACATCGAGCGCGCCCTTGCGGCGTGTGAGTTCACGCGCCTTTCGCGCCGCTTCGCGCGCCGCCGCGGCCTCGACGACCTTGCCGACGACGGTTTTCGCTTCTTGCGGATGTTCCTCGAACCACTGATTGAGCGATTCGTTGACGATACCCTCGACGACCGGCCGCACTTCGCTCGAGACCAACTTGTCTTTCGTCTGCGACGAGAATTTCGGGTCAGGCACTTTCACCGAAACGACGCAGGTCAGCCCCTCGCGGCAATCGTCGCCCGTGAGATCGACTTTCTCGCGTTTGGTGAGCCCGGAGGAATCCGCGTAGCCGGTGACCTGCCGCGTGAGCGCGGCGCGAAAGCCCGCCAGATGCGTGCCCCCGTCGCGCTGGGGGATGTTGTTGGTGAAGACCAGCACGTTCTCGTGGTAGCTGTCGTTCCACCACAATGCGCATTCGAGCGTGATTCCGTCCCGTTCGCCGCG
Organism: uncultured Rhodoblastus sp.; assembly: GCA_964634325.1. GTDB lineage: Bacteria > Pseudomonadota > Alphaproteobacteria > Rhizobiales > Beijerinckiaceae > JAJXWB01. Next base: position 80,511 of record CAZWJF010000008.1, on the reverse strand, counting down.
CATGATGATCGGCGCGTCGATCAAAGGCTGCTTGGCGCGATCGAGATAGCGGACGAACGCTTCCAGCCCGCCTTCGTAATGCAGTTCCTCGCGCTTGATCTCGGCATGGCGCGCGTCGGTCAGTACGATGCGCACGCCGGAATTCAGAAAGGCGAGTTCGCGCAGGCGATGTTCGATGGTCGGGTAATCGAACTCGATCATCGTGAAGGTTTCTGGGCTCGGCAGGAAGGTAACCTGCGTGCCGCGCTTCGGCGCGCCGTCGACTTCGGGCGCAGGGCCGGTTTCGACGAGCGGCGCGACGGCGTCGCCATGCGCGAATTCGATGAAATGCGCCTTGCCGTCCCGCCAGATTTCGAGCTTCAGCGAAGTCGACAGGGCGTTGACGACAGAGACGCCCACACCGTGCAGGCCGCCCGACACCTTGTAGGAATTCTGATCGAATTTTCCACCGGCATGCAGCTGGGTCATGATGACCTCGGCCGCTGATACGCCTTCTTCCGGATGGATATCGGTCGGGATGCCGCGCCCGTTGTCGGAGACTGTGCAGGAGCCGTCGGCGTTCAGCGTGACAGTCACGAGCGACGCGTATCCGGCCAAGGTTTCGTCGATGGCGTTGTCGACGACCTCGTAGATCATGTGGTGCAGACCGGAGCCGTCGTCGGTGTCGCCGATATACATGCCCGGACGCTTGCGGACGGCGTCGAGGCCGCGCAGCACTTTGATCGACTCGGCCCCGTAGTCGTTTCCGTTCGGCCGGCCGTTCTCGCGATCGTTTTCGTTCATATTTTCGCGCTGATCCCGTGGGCCGTTCGGCCTTGATTCGTTATCGGCCACCTTAGCCGAAAAGGGGGCGAAAATGCAGGAAAATCCTTGTCCTGACGTGAAATAGCGCCGTTATTCACCCTTCGATCCGTCCGGGCGCGACCCGCAGGATTTGGGCGCGGCCCGCAAGGCCGGCGAAGGCCGCCGGATCGGCGCCCGTCAGCCACGCCTGCCCCCCCAGCCGGGCCAGCTCTTCGTAAAGCGCGGCGCGCCGGCGCGGATCGAAATGGGCCGCGATCTCGTCGAGCAGGACCAGCGGCGCGATGCCGCTCATGGCCATCACGAGGCGGGCATGCGCGAGAACGAGGCCGGTCAGCAGCGCTTTCTGTTCGCCGGTCGAACAGGCGCGGGCTTCGATCTGCTTGGGGCCATGCCGGACGACCAGATCGCTGGCCTGCGGGCCGATCAAAGTGCGGCCCGCCGCCGCGTCGCGCGCGCGGTTGGCGGAGAGCAGAAGACGATAACGATCCTCCGCCTCGAGCGCCGAATGGGCGGCGACCAGGGCCTCGACGTCGCCAGCCAGCGCGAAATCCGCCCAGGGAAACGGAGACGCGTCGTCGCGCTCGGCCTGGACGAGCGCCGCAAGTCGCGAGACGGTTTCCAGCCGTGCTGCGGTGACCGCGACGCCGAGTTCGGCCGTCTCGCGCTCGGTCGCTTCGAGCCATGCGGGCTCGCCGCCCGTCTCCAGCAAGCGATTGCGACTGCGCAGCGCGCGTTCCAGAGCGGCCACTCGCGCGCCATGCGTCGGGTCGACAGTCAGCACCAGGCGGTCGAGAAAACGTCGGCGTTCGCCGGCCGAGCCTGCGAAAAGCCCGTCCATCGCCGGCGTCATCCAGACGATTCGCACAAAATCCGCAAATTCGCGGGGCGACGCGACCGGCGCGCGGTCGATCCGGCACTTGCGCTGTCCATCCGGCTCGTAGCCTGCGCCAAGCTGCGTGAGCCCAATTTCGTCCTCGAGCGCAATGGAGACGGAAAACCCGCCTGAGCCTCCCTGGCGCGCGCATTCGGAAAATTCCACGCGACGCAGACCGCGGCCGGGCGTGAACTGGGACAGCGCTTCCAGAACGTTGGTCTTGCCCGCGCCGTTCTCCCCGGTCAAAGCCACGACGTTCGAATCGATGTCGAGATCGAGCGAGGGATAGGACCGGTAGTCCGCCAGCACGATCCGCCGCACGAGCGGCCGGCGCGCGCTGGAGAGGCGGTTGAGGTTCGAAGCCGACATTTTCGCCTCTTGCCATTTTTCGGAGAGCGCGGCGAGGCCCATCGGACGGTTTCAAAGGCTCCGGGGCGCGGTTATCTAAAGCATGCGCAATCGAATCCTTTCGATGGGGGAGGCGGTGGTCGACGTGCTGCCGGCCGCTGACGGTCTATGGCGTCCAGTTCCCGGGGGGTCGTCGTTCAACGTCGCGCTGGCGCTCGGGAGGCTCGGCGCCCCGGCCGCCTTCGTCGGGCGGCTGTCGAACGACGAACAAGGCCGGCGGATGGCCGCAGCGCTCTCCGAATCCGGCGTCGATCTGGATCTTGTTTCCCGCGACGATCGATCGAGCCCGCTGTCCTTCATCGAAAGCGGCTCGCAAGCCGGCAGCGCGCGTTACGCTATTTATCTGGCCGGCACGGCGCACGATCCGCCGACGCTGCCCCGAGGATGGCTCGCCGACGCCGCGCTGCTTCATGTTTCGTCCTTTTCCGCGATTGCCGGCGCATGGGGAGAGGCGGTGGTTCGCGGGCTCGACGAGGCCGCCGGGATCGCCCGGCGCAGTTTCGACCTGAATATTCGCCCTGCGCTCCTGCCGCCGCGCGAGCAAGCGGCGGCGCTGGTCGAAGACCGCCTTCGGCGCGTGGAAATCGTGAAAGCAAGCAACGATGACCTCGCGTGGCTGTTTCCGCAAATCCCTCCTCACGACGTGGCCAGGGAATGGTCTCGCCGGCACGGTCTGCTGGCGCTGCTGACCGAGGGCGCCGGAGGCGCGACCGCGTTCGCCGGCGATCTTGAAATTCATCGCCCCGCGCGGTCGGTGGATATCGTCGACACCGTCGGCGCAGGCGACGCGTTCGTCGCTGCGTTTCTGTCGCGCGGGCTGGCGACTGGCGTTCTGGACGGGGCCAGCGCGCGCGACGCAAGCGCGCTCGCAGATCTCCTCGATTTCGCCAACGCAGCGGCGGCATTGTGCTGCGCGCGGGCTGGCGCCGACAGCGCTACGACGACGCAAGTCGTCTCTTTTCTGCAGTCGTCATCCGCCTAAGCCGAAGTATAAGCTAATCCGCCGCCTGCCGCGCGGGCGCCGATTTCCGGGAGAAGTGCCGATGGCGACCAAAATGTCCGAAGACCTGCGCAGCGGCGCTCTCATCTATCATCGCCTGCCGCGCCCCGGAAAGCTCGAGATACAGGCGACAAAGCCGCTTGGAAATCAGCGCGACCTTGCGCTGGCCTATTCGCCGGGCGTGGCCGTCGCCTGCGAGGCGATCGTCGAAGACCCCGGACAGGCGGCCAATCTCACCGCACGGCAGAACCTCGTCGCCGTGGTCAGCAACGGGACTGCGGTTCTGGGACTCGGCGACATCGGCCCGCTCGCCTCCAAGCCGGTCATGGAAGGCAAGGCCGTTCTCTTCAAGAAATTCGCCGGCATCGACGTATTCGATATCGAGATCGACGCCAAGGAAATCGACCGCTGCGTCGAGGTCGTCGCGGCGCTGGAGCCGACCTTCGGCGGCATCAATCTGGAGGACATCAAGGGACCGGATTGTTTCGAGATTGAAGCGCGCCTGCGTGAGCGCATGAAAATTCCGGTGTTTCACGACGATCAGCATGGGACAGCGATCATCGTCGGCGCGGCTGTGACGAACGCGCTGGAGCTCGCGGGCAAGAAGATTTCCGACGTTAAGATCGTCGCTTCGGGCGCCGGCGCCGCCGCGCTCGCCTGTCTCAACCTGCTCGTTTCGCTCGGCGCGCGACGCGAGAATATCTTCGTCTGCGATATCGAGGGCCTCGTCTATGAGGGCCGCGAGAAACTGATGGATCGCTGGAAGGCGATTTTCGCCCAAAAAACCGACGCGCGCACTCTCAGCGACGTCATCGCCGGCGCGGACGTATTTCTCGGACTTTCGGCCGGAGGCGTGCTGAAGCCGGAGATGGTGAAGCAGATGGCGGCCAAACCGCTGATCCTGGCGCTCGCCAATCCCAATCCGGAAATCATGCCGGAGGACGCGCTCGCCGTGCGGCCGGAGGCGATCATCTGCACGGGGCGTTCTGATTATCCGAATCAGGTGAACAACGTTCTCTGTTTTCCGTACATCTTTCGCGGCGCGCTCGACGTCGGCGCAACCGCGATCAACGAAGACATGAAACTCGCGGCGGTTCGAGCGATTGCCGCGCTGGCGCGAGAGGCGCCGTCGGATGTGGTTTCGCGCGCCTATGGCCGGGAGGCGCCGACTTTCGGTCCGACGTCGCTCATTCCCTCGCCATTCGACCCACGGCTGATCCTGCGCATCGCGCCCGAGGTGGCGCGCGCGGCGATGGCGACCGGCGTGGCGCAGAAGCCGATCGTCGATTTCAAGGCCTACGAGGAGCAATTGGGTCGGTTCGTATTCCGCTCCGGCCTGATCATGAAGCCGATCGTCGAGGCGGCGCGCGCCGCGCCAAAGCGCGTCCTCTTCGCAGATGGCGAGGACGAGCGCGTTCTGCGCGCGACGCAGGTGATCCTGGAGGATGGGATCGCCATTCCGATCCTGATCGGACGTCCGGCGCATGTCGCGCGGCGAATCGAAAAGTTCGGCCTGTCGATCAAGCCGGGACGCGATTTCGAACTCGTCGACCCGCAGGACGATCCGCGCTATCGCGAATATGTTTCGACCTATATCGACGTGGCCGGCCGCAAGGGGATCACACCCGACGCAGCAAAGGCGCTGGCGCGCACCAATACGACGGTCATCGCGGCGCTCGCCCTCCGCCGCGGCGATTGCGAAGCGATCATCTGCGGACTGGAAGGGCGGTTTCCGTCGCGCCTGCGCTATATCAAGGACATCGTGGGCCTGGCGCCGGGCGTCGTCGATCTTTCCGCGCTCAGCCTTCTGATCACCTCGCGCGGGGCGCTGTTCATCGCCGACACGCATGTCCGCGTGAACCCGACGGCGGAAGAGATCGCCGATATGGCGGTGATGTGCGCCGAGCATGTTCGACGCTTCGGGATGACGCCAAAGATCGCGTTGGTGTGCGATTCCGATTTCGGGGGTGCGGATTCGAAATCTGCATTCAAGATGAGGACGGCGCTCGAACTCGTTCAAACCCGGGCGCCAGATCTCGAGATCGATGGCGAAATGCAAGCGGATACGGCGCTCTCGCAGACGATCCGCAATCTCGTCATGCCGAATTCGCGGCTGAAAGGTCAGGCGAACCTGCTGATCATGCCCAATCTGGATTCGGCCAACATCGCCTTTCAGCTCGTGAAGGTGATGGCGGACGCGCTTCCGATTGGGCCCATTCTGATCGGAGCGGCGCGCCCCGCGCATATTCTGACCCCGACGGTCACCGCGCGCGGCATCGTCAACATGACGGCCATCGCGGTCGCCGAGGCGCAGGCGATCGAAGGCGCCGATGCGAAGGAAAACACGTTCTGGCGATGACGCTCTTCAGTTCGCCATCGATTCATCCGCGCCCAAGGTTTGCCGCAGGGCGGCCAGACCTTCTCGATAGGTCGGGTATCGCAGTTTGATTCCCAGTTCCTGTTTGAGCTTGCGGTTGGAAACGCGCTTGTTGGACGCCCAGAAGCTGCGCGCCATCGGCGAGAGATCCGCCTGCTCGAAAGGAATTTCGGGCGGCGGCGGGACAGACAACAACCCTGCGCCGTAAGCGACGACGTCCTGCGGTGGGGCTGGCTCGTCGTCGCAGACGTTGAAAACCCCGCCGATATGGCTTGTCGCGAAACAGGCGGATATGGCCTGGGCTATGTCGTCAGTATGAATGCGGTTGAATACCTGCCCAGGTCGAACGATCCGCTTGGCCGTCCCGTCGCGAAGGTTCACGAGCGCATTGCGGCCAACGCCATAGATGCCGGCGAGCCTTAGCACGAAGACCCGACGATCGGGTCGGGCCAGCGCGAGCCATTCGTTCTCCGCCGCGATCCGCGCGCGGGCGCGTTCGATGCGCCCAGCCGGCGGGGTCGCCTCGTCGACCCAACCTCCATCGTCGCCGCCATAAACTCCGATGGTGGACAGGTAGACGATCCGGGCAACGTTCGAATTCGCGATTTCAGCCGCGAAACGGGCAAGCACGAGGTCGTGTCCACGAGGCGGGACGGAAATCAGCAGCGCGTCAGCTTCCTTCAGACGCTCAATCAGTCCGGGTTCGGCGCCTTCGTCGCTGAACGCGAAGGCTTCCAGGTTCCGAATGCTCTTGGCCAAGCGCGACGCTTTCTCCGCGCTTCGCACAGTGCCGGCCATCTGCGTCCAATCGTTTGCGTGACCTCGCAGATAGGCCTCCACGGAATACCCAATTCCAAACGCGAAGAGTTTCATGCGCCCGCCTCTATGGTCGCCCGCCGCGCGATACGCCACTCGTCGAGCACGTGCGGATCCGTCTCCACTGGTTGATATCGCTCCAATAGCGAAACGAAGCGTTCGGGACTCGCCATTTGCGATATCGCCCACACCGCCGCGCCCCGCGCCAACGAGGAATTATCCGTCAGGCGCGCTTCGACAAGCGGTACGAGCTCCAGATCGCCGCTGTTGCCCGTCGCGATCAGAACGTTCCGGAGAAATCGCGCATAGCCGATCCGCTTGACCGGTCCGCCCGCGAAGAAGGTGCGGAATTTCGGCTCGTCCATGGCGAGAAAATCGGCCAGCAGCGGCGCTTCAAGATCGGCGCGCGGGCGCAGCTTCGCCTCGCGTGAGACCGCCGCAAACTTGTTCCACGGACACACGGCCAGGCAATCGTCGCAACCGTAAACACGGTTTCCGAGCGCCGTACGGAATTCATGCGGGATCGGTCCACTGTGCTCGATGGTGAGATAGGAGATGCACCGGCGCGCATCCAGTTTGTAGGGACCGACGATGGCCCCGGTCGGACAGGATTCGATGCAGGCGCTGCAACGTCCGCAATGATCGGTCTCCGGCTTGTCGTCAGGTAGATCTGCGGTCGCGAAGATGGACCCGATGAACAACCACGAACCGAATTCGCGTGAGACGAGATTTGTGTGCTTGCCTTGCCATCCGAGCCCCGCACGCGCGGCGAGCGGCTTCTCCATCACCGGCGCCGTGTCGACGAACACTTTCACTTCGCCGCCAAAGCGCATCACCAGTCTGGAGGCGAGCATCTTGAGCTTGCCTTTGACGACGTCGTGATAGTCTCGATTGCGCGCGTACACCGAAATGTTGGCGTGACCACGCTTCGATAAGTTGGCCAGCGGGTCGGAGTCGGGGCCATAGTTCATCGCAAGCATCAGAATTGACCGCGCTTCCGGCCAGAGCGCCAGCGGGTGCGCGCGACGATCCGCGGTTTCGCGCATCCACGACATATCGCCAGCCGAGCCTGTCTCCAGCCACGCGCCGAGCCGCTCGTGCAGATCGGGCGCTTCTGCGGCGCGCAGAATACGGCAGCCATCGAAGCCAAGCGCCCGCGCGTCGGCGCGTAGCGAGTCGATCGGAGTCATGCGAGGACGATGAACGGGCCTCGCCCGTCGCGCAACCCGTCGGCGCGTTCAGAAATCCAGATCGGCGTAGACGGCGCTGGGCGCCATGCCGATCACGCGATCGGCGAGGATCGATCGAAACGATGGACGCGACTTGATCTTCTGATACCACGCCTTGGCGTGGCCATCTTCTTCCCAGGGCACATCGCCGAGATAGTCCGCCACGGAAAAGTGAGCGGCCGCCGCCAGGTCCGCGAAGGTCATGCGCTGGCCGGCGAGCCAGTTCCGCTCAGAGACGAGGTAGCCGACATAGGCCAGGTGATGGCGGACGTTGGCGCGCGCTGCGCGAACAAGGTTCATGTCCGGCGCTCCGCCGCCCTGCGCCGAGGTCATGAAGCGTTTGTAGACCTTCTGCGTGACGAGCCAGTCGGTCGCTTCGGCGAACATCTTCTGGTTGAACCAATCCAGGAGGCGGCGCACTTCCACGCGGCTTGCGATATCGCCCGGCATCAGCCGCGTCGCGCCTGCGGAGGGCCCGTAGGCCTCGTCCAGCCATTCGGCGATCGGCCCTGCGCCGGGCACGACGAGCCCACCGTCCGCAATGAGGACGGGGGTCCGCCCCGCCGGGTCGATCAACAGGAAATCTTCGCGCCGCTCATGGATTTTTTCTTCGAAGAGATCCGCCTCCAACCCGTATTCGGCAAGGGCCAGACGGATGAAACGCGAATGCGGGCACAGGGGATGATGAAACAGGAGCGACATCGCCCTTTCCATGCATTAAGCGTGGTTAACTTTCGGTAATCGTCGCCCGTCAAGCCTGCGCTTTTTTCTCCCGGCGCCGCGCGTGCAACACAGGTTCGGTGTAGCCCGATGGCTGCGCGGCTCCCTTGAAAACGAGGTCGCAAGCCGCCTTGAACGCGACGCCGTCGAAAGCCGGCGCCATGGGCGTATAGAGCGGATCGCCGGCGTTCTGCCGGTCGACGACAGCGGCCATTTTCTTCAGGGTCGCCATCACCTGCTCCTCGGAGCAAACGCCGTGATGAAGCCAGTTGGCGATGTGCTGCGACGAAATGCGCAGCGTCGCACGATCCTCCATCAGGCCGACGTCGTGAATGTCGGGGACTTTCGAACAACCGACGCCCTGATCGATCCAGCGCACGACATAGCCGAGGATGCCCTGCGCGTTGTTGTCGAGTTCGGCCTGGATGTCTTCGGCGCTCCAGTTCGGCCGATCAGCCAGCGGCACCGTCAGGATATCGTCGACCGAAGCGGGTTTGCGACGTGCGATCTCCTCTTGCGTCCTTGCGACGTCGACCGCGTGATAGTGCGTGGCGTGCAGCGTCGCTGCGGTTGGCGACGGCACCCACGCCGTGTTCGCCCCGGCGCGCGGATGGGCGATTTTTGCCTTGAGCATGTCGGCCATCAGATCCGGCATCGCCCACATGCCCTTGCCGATCTGAGCCTTGCCGCGCAAGCCTGCGCGCAAGCCTATGTCGACATTGGAATCCTCGTAGGCCGAAATCCATTTCTGGTTCTTCATGTCAGCTTTGCGCACCATAGCGCCGGCTTCCATGGACGTATGAATCTCGTCGCCGGTGCGGTCGAGGAAGCCCGTGTTGATGAACACCACCCTGTTCCCGGCCGCGCGGATGCATTCCTTGAGATTGACCGAGGTGCGGCGCTCCTCGTCCATAATGCCCATCTTCAGCGTGTGGCGCGGCAGACCAAGCGCGTCCTCGATACGGTCGAACAGATCGTTGGCGAAAGCGACTTCTTCGGGTCCGTGCATTTTCGGCTTGACGATATAGACCGAGCCCGCTCGGCTGTTCTTCAGCGCGTTCGTTCCGCGCAGATCGTGCAATGCGATCGCGCTCGTCATCATGCCATCCAGGATGCCTTCGGGAATGTCGGCTCCGTTCAGCTTCACCGCGTCGATCGTCATGAGATGACCGACATTGCGCACCAACAGCAGCGAACGTCCGTGCAGGTTTTTTTTCTTGCCGTCGGGCGCAACGTAGACGCGGTCGGCGTTGAGCCGGCGCGTCATTGTTTTTCCGCCCTTTTCGAAGGTGTCGGCGAGGTCGCCCTTCATCAGGCCGAGCCAGTTACGATAGGCGCCGACCTTGTCCTCGGCGTCGACGCAGGCGACGGAATCCTCGCAGTCCTGAATGGTCGTCAACGCCGCCTCGAGCACGACATCGCAGACGCCCGCCGCATCGTCCCTACCGATTGGATGGTTTCGATCTATGTCGATCTCGACGTGCAAGCCGTGATGGACGAGCAGAACGGATTTCGGCGCAGCCGCATCGCCCGTGTAGCCCGCGAACGCGGCTCCATCCTTCAGCCCCGCCTCGGCGCCGCTCTTCAGCGTCACGACCAGCTTGCCGTCTCGCACAGCATAGAGCGTCGCATCGGCGTGCGAGCCCTGCGCTAGCGGGACCTGGTCATCAAGGAATTTTCGCGCCCAGGCGATGACCTCGGCGCCGCGCGCGGGATCGTAGCCGGGCCTGGCGTTCTCGCGGCCCGGCAATGCGTCGGTTCCATACAGCGCGTCGTAGAGCGAGCCCCAGCGCGCGTTGGCTGCATTGAGTGCGTAGCGCGCATTGGTGACGGGCACGACGAGTTGCGGGCCCGCCATCCGTGCGATCTCATCGTCGACATTCCGCGTCTCGATGGAAAAATCGGGCCCGGCCGGAACGAGATAGCCGATCTCGGTCAGAAACGCCTTGTATTCGGCGGGATCGAATGTCCTGCCCTTTCTCCCTCGATGCCAATCGTCGATCATGGCCTGCAACGCGTCGCGCTTTTCGAGCAGCGCGCGATTGCGTGGGGCCAGCTCGGTCAGAACCTTTTCCAGCCCGGCCCAGAAGGCCTCTGGCGACAATCCCGTCCCGGGCAGCGCTTCACGCTCGACGAAATCGTGGAGGACCGGCGCGATCTCGAGCGATCCGCGGCGAATGGTGGAGGTTGAGCCGGTCATGAATTCTCCCTGGGAGCGCCGCTCTCCGGCGACGCTGGCATGTCAGGTCTTATTAGTGCCCCGGCCGGCAAAGGGGAAGATCGGCGATTGCGACAAACCTTCGTATCGATTTTGAAAGCCTCCGGCGCGTCCTCGCCGATGGCGCCTCGCCCATTAGGTCATCAGGAAGGGCAAAGATCTCAGCCGCTTGCCAGTTGCAGCGAAGATCGCGTTGCCGACGGCGGGCGCGATGGCGGGCGTGCCGATCTCGCCGACGCCGCCCAAGGGCGCGCCGGAATTGACGAGTTCGACGCTGATCTGCGGCGCCTGATCGAGCGAAAGGATCGGATAATTGTCGAAATTGGTGGCGACGACACGACCCCGATCGAAGTCCACCTTGCCGAACAGGGCGGCGGTCAATCCGAAATTGATCGCGCTGCGAATCTGCGCCGCGACGTTCGGCGGGTCTATCGCGAAACCGCAGTCCGCCACGGCATGGACGTGACGAACGCGAATGTCGCTTCCCACAACTTCGACATCCGCGATCTCGCCGACATAGGAATGAAAACATGCCGTCAACGCGAAGCCTCGCCCGACCGCGCCGCTCTGCTTCGCGGCCGCAACAGGATTTGCTTTTTCGAATTCCACCATTCTTTCAAGAACCCGCTTCGCGCGCCGCGCGGGCTCGTACGACCCCGCACGCGCCAGCAATCGCCCTCGATAGTCGAGCGGCGTCGCGCCGGCGGCCGCGGCGAGTTCATCGATAAAGGATTCCACGAAGAAGCAATTCAGACTGAACCCCACGGAGCGCCAGAATCCCACTGGGATTCCCGTATCCACCGTGAGATTTTCGATGGAGCGAACAGGCAGACCGTAGAAAGGAAAAATCGCTCCATCGACCGTCGTGCGATCGGCCATGAGACCGCCCTTGGCGGACGGCGCCGCGCGCGCCACGAATTGGTCGGTCACCGACGGAACCGCGATCCGATAGAGCAGGCCAGTCGGCAATCCATCGCCATCGACTTTGGCGGATATGTCCGCCATCGCGGCGGGCCGGTAGACGTCGTCGCGAATGTCTTCTGCGCGGGACCAGATCGTCTGAACCGGCGCGCCTTTGAATCGGCTGGCGATTTCGACCGCCTTCACGATGTAGCCTAGGTCAGCGCGCCGACCGAAGCCGCCGCCCAGGAACGGCGTAATAACCTCGACGCTCGCCGCGGGCAGATTCGCCGCTCTTGCGGCCAGAAGCTGGACGAGCGAGGCCGACTGGTGGCCGGCCCAAACCTTGGCTTCCGTTTCTGTCACGTAAGCGGTCGCGTTCATCGGCTCCATTGTGGCGTGGGCGAGAAACGGCGCGTCATACGTCGCCTTGATCTCCTTGCCGGAGGCCTTCGCGAGGTCGCCCGACGCGTCTATCACCCAGCGCGGCGCGTAAGCGGCGCCCTTGTCGAGCGCCGCCCGGTAGGCAGCGAAGACGTCCTTGGTCGAAATGTCCAGCGCTTTCGAATCGTCCCAGAGGACGTCAGCCTTTCCCAGGCCGGTCTGCGCCGCCGCATAGGTCTCGGCGACAACGGCGACGTAGTCTCTGCCTTCGACAATCCCCCGCACGCCGGCGACATTTTGTGGAATGTAGGCGCGCGCCAGTCGGCCGCCGAGGCGGGGCGAATGACGGATCGCCGCGAAGAGCTGATCTTTTTCGCGTATGTCGATTCCGTATCGGGCTTCGCCATGTGTCTTGAGCGGCACGTCGAAGCGCGGCGCGCCTTTGCCGACATATGCGCCCGCGGACCACGCCGGCAGCGCGAATTCGCGCGGCGACAGCTTCGCCGCGGCCTCGGCAAGCTCCGCATAGGTCGCGCTTTGGCCGCCCGGCGCGAGTATCGCGCCCCCGACAATTTTCAGGTCGACGACCGAGGTCTTGAATCGCGCGGCGGCGGCGCGCGTGAGCATGTCGAGCATGGAGCCAGCGGCCGCGCGAATTGGATCGGCGATATTGCGCGTCGACGTCGACCCGCCGGTGCCTTGCAGACCGAGCACGCGAAGAATCTTGTCGAACGTCCACACGGCCGCTTTCTGAATCGGGCCTTCGACGGCCTCGTCGAATGGCAGACCGTCGAGCAGCATCACCGGGTTCGCGAACCGCGCCTCGATTGGCGCGGGCACGGCGCGCACCGCTTCCAGCGGCAATTTGAGTCCTTCGGCCGTCAGCATGACGGCGAGCGCGTATATGCCCTGGCCCATGTCCTGATGCGGGACGACGACTTCGATCTTGCCGTCCCGCGCAAGTCTGAGCCACGCGCCAAAACTTTGTTCGCCCTCGCCTGCCGGCAGTTTGTACCCGTCGATCGAGCCCAGTCGCCACGCGACCGCTCCCGCACCGACCAGCAAGCCGCCGCCGACCACGCCAGCGGCTACAAGAAAACTACGGCGGGCGATTTTCCCGACGGACGAAGACGAGCGGGCGTCGCTCATTGCGCGACTCCTTCGCTCTTGGCCGACGACGCGCCTTGCAACGCCGCCAGTGCGCGCGAGACCGCATCCCGGATCGCATCATAGGTTCCGCAGCGACAAATGTTGGTGAGTTGCGACAGCGCCTCTTCAAGCGTTTGTCGGGGATTAGCCGCGATCACGCTGGTTGCCGCCATGACGAACCCCGGCTGGCAATAGCCGCATTGCGGCGCTTGCGCCTTGATCCAGGCTTCGGTCACCGCCTTCGCGACTTCGCCGGACAATCCTTCGATCGTCACGACGCTTTTTCCAGCGACGTCGCCGACCGCGGTCACGCAGGAGCGCGTCTGCTGGCCGTCGACCATCACGGTGCATGCGCCGCAAAGTCCGGCTCCACATCCAAACTTTACGCCAACGAGATGTTTTTCGTCCCGCAGAGCCCAAAGCAGAGGCGTATCCGCTGGGCTGGACAGCGAAGTTGGTCGTCCGTTGAGGGTGAATTCAACGCTCATCCGACCGCCTCCCGCTTCGCCGCCCGCTTTCACATCGTCGTTTATCTAGTCGCTGGAGAGCCCGACGCCAGCGACCGACGAAGGGTGCAGTCTCAAATTGCGATCCGTTTCCGGGCGGCGCGATATTCCTGCTCGAGTCTGTCCACCATTTCCGCGACCGAAGTCACGGCTTTCACAGCGCCGACGCCCTGGCCGGACCCCCAGATATCTTTCCAGGCCTTGGCTTTGGTATTGCCGCCCGAACCGAAGTTCATCTTCGAGGGATCGGATTGGGGGAGATTCTCGGGGTCAAGTCCGGCGTTGACAATAGAAGGACGAAGATAATTGCCGTGCACGCCGGTGAACAGGTTGGTGTAGACGATATCCTCAGCCGCGCTTGCGACGATCGCCTGCTTATAGGCGTCGCTGGCGTTCGCTTCCTTGGTCGCGATGAAGGCCGAGCCGATATAGCCGAAGTCGGCGCCCATGGCTTCAGCCGCCAGCACAGCGTCGCCCGTGGCGATCGAGCCCGATAGGGCGATCGGACCGTCGAACCACTCGCGTGTTTCCTGCACGAGCGCGAAGGGCGACTGGACGCCGGCGTGGCCGCCGGCGCCCGCGGCCACGAGAATCAGACCGTCCGCGCCCTTCTCGATCGCCTTCCGCGCGAACTTCTGGTTGATCACATCGTGAAGCACGACGCCGCCATAAGAATGAATCGCCTTGTTGAGCTCCTCCTGAGCGCCAAGTGAGGTGATGATTACGGGCACTTTGTATTTCACACACAGATCGATGTCGTGTTGCAGACGGTCATTGGACTTGTGCACGATCTGGTTGACCGCAAACGGCGCAGACGGCCGTTCGGGATGAGCCTTGTCGTAGGCGGCGAGTTCGCTGGTGATCCGTTGCAGCCATTCCTCGAGCACTGGGCCGGGTCGCGCATTGAGCGCCGGAAAGGAACCGATGATTCCGGCCTTGCATTGCGCGATCACCATGTCCGGGTTGGAAATGATGAACAGCGGCGACGCGATGATAGGCAGCCGGAGTTTTCCCTGAAGGGACTTGGGAATCGACAAGTTATTTCCTTTCTCTGATTGCGTTGAAGTTCAGGAGGCGCGCGCCTTCCGTGCGCGCTCGGGCTTGCCGCGCGCGCCGCGCGAAAGCGTCTTCGCGGTCTGCTTGTGCAACGCGCGCAATTCGCTCTCGTCGATCTTTCCGGCCATGTAGAGCGTGACCAGGCCGTGCGTCGCCGCCCAATAGATCAGGCCGAGCGTCTTGGGATCGCCCTCCATGACGCCGGCCGCCACCAGATCTTCCATGTAGTCGGTCATCGTCTTGCGCGAGCGCGCGTTGGCGCGAGCGAGCTCGGGGTAGTCGGCTTCCTCCGGCTGGGACAGGTCGAAAATCAGCCGATAGGCGTCCGTCTCCTCGATCGCAAAACGCAGATAGGCGTCGCCAACCGCGCGACCGCGGCGAGAGGCGTTGCCTAGCGTGCGCCGCGCAACTTCCAGCCTCTCCGAGAAACGATCGAGCGCTGCGGCCCGCACCGTCGCAAATATTTCTTCCTTGTTCCGAAAGTAGCGATAAGGCGTCATGGCGCTGCAACCCAACCGCTTGGCGATATGACGCATGGTCACGCCTTCGACGCCGCGCTCGACAAACAGCTTCGCCGCCGCCGCGCAAAGGCGCTGACGGAATTGCGCGATCTCCTCGTCTGTCAGATGGGGACGCATCGAGGTTTGCCCATGTCTCGTTGGGAGCAAGAATGGTCAATTAAATTTACGTTGTAAAGTACGGTCACTGACGCCATTGCTTCGAAAGCTGATGCTGGGATAGCTTGACGCCCGAAATCGAACGGCCATCGCCGCCGCAAGAGCGCGCGAGGCGGAGGAAACAGATCAAATTCCGCATAGCGAAAGAATATCGCGGCCGTTCGCTGTCGTGTTCAACCGAGGACTATCGCCCATGAGAGAAGCCGTCATCGTCTCCACCGCCCGCACGGGTCTCGCAAAATCCTGGAAAGGCGCGTTCAACGCGACGCACGGCGCGACGCTGGGCGGCCACGCCGTCAAGGCTGCGGCCGAGCGGGCGAAAATCGGTCTCGACGAAATCGAGGACGTGGTGATGGGCTGCGCGACTCCGGAGGGCGCGACCGGCGGCAATATCGCCCGCCAGATCGCCTTGCGCGCCGGTTGCCCTGTGAGCGTGCCCGGTATGACGATCAATCGCTTCTGTTCGTCGGGCCTCCAGACGATCGCCACGGCGGCGCAGCGCATTATCGCCGGCGAGAACGACATTCTCGTCGCCGGCGGCGTCGAATCGATTTCGCTCGTGCAGAACGAGGCCAACAAGATGCACGGCAAGGATCCGTGGCTGGTCCAGCAGAAACCTGAAATCTACTGGTCCATGCTGCAGACGGCCGAGCAGGTCGCCAAGCGCTACGGCATCGGCCGCGAGGTTCAGGACCAGTACGGCGCCCGCTCGCAACAGCGCGCTGAAGCGGCGCTCAAGGCTGGAAAGTTCAACGACGAGATCGTTCCGGTGACGACGATCATGAAGGTGACGGACAAGAACACGGCGCAGGTCGTGGACAAGGAAGTGACCATTTCGGCCGACGAAGGCATCCGCGCCGGCACGACCTATGAGGCCGTCAGCCAGATCAAGCCCGTGTTCGAGGGCGGCGTGATCGCGGCCGGCAACGCCAGCCAGTTCTCCGATGGCGCAGCAGCCGTCGTGGTGATGGATTCCAAGCTGGCCGAAAAGCGTGGGCTCAAGCCGCTCGGCGCTTTCCGCGGTTTCGCCGTCGCCGGCTGCGAGCCGGACGAGATGGGCATCGGGCCGGTCTTCGCCATTCCGAAGCTGCTCGACAAGGCCGGGCTCAAGGTCTCCGACATCGACATCTGGGAGCTGAACGAGGCTTTCGCGGTGCAGGTGCTCTATTGCCGCGACAAGCTTGGCATTCCGGACGACAAGCTCAACGTCGACGGCGGCGCGATTGCGGTCGGCCATCCCTATGGCGTATCGGGAGCGCGACTGACCGGCCATGCGCTGATCGAGGGCAAGCGCCGCGGCGGCAAATACGCCGTCGTGACGATGTGCATCGGCGGCGGCCAGGGCGCTGCGGGGTTGTTCGAAATCTACTGAGTCGTCGGGTTCAGGAACCGCTCGCCATCGCGCGCACATGCTCCGCGATGGCGAGGCACGCCGTTAATCCGGGACTTTCGATCCCGAACAGGTTGATCAGGCCCGCAACGCCATGCGTCTGCGGGCCTTCGATTTTGAAATCCGCCGCAGGCTCTCCGGGACCTGAAAGCTTCGGGCGCACGCCGGCATAAGCCGGCAGCAGGGCGCCATCCGGCAGGGCGGGCCAATAGCGGCGAATCTCCCCGTAAAACGCATCTGCGCGGCGCGGGTCGACTGTGTAATCAAGCGTGTCGACCCACTCGACATCCGGCCCAAAGCGGGCGGCTCCGCCCATGTCGAGCGTCAGGTGCACGCCGAGCCCGCCCTCGACCGGCACAGGATAAACCAGTCGGCCGAACGGCGATCTTCCTGCTAGCGAAAAGTAGCAGCCCCGCGCGTAGAATTGGCGCGGGATGCGCCCATCCGGATAGCCGACGATCGTGCGCGCCAATTGCTGCGCGCCGTGGCCGGCGGCGTTGACGAGAAGCCGAGCCCGCAGCGCTAGCTCGGCTCCGTCTTCGCCAATCGTCACGAGTTCGACGCCTTCGCCGGTCGACCGGCCTGAGACGGCTTTCGTTCGAAACGCGAGCTGGGCGCCATTCGCCTCTGCGTCACCCTGAAGCGCCAACATCAAGGCATGCGAGTCGACGATTCCCGTCGACGGCGACATTAGAGCCACGACGCAGGAAAGCTCTGGCTCGAGCGTCCGGGCGTCGGAGCGCGTGAGCGGCCGTAGGTCGTCGACGCCGCAGGTTCGTGCGCCGGCCACGATTTTCGTTAGTTTTTCCTCGTGGCCGGGCTCTGTCGCGACGATCAGTTTTCCAACCTTCCGGCACGGGACGCCGTGGTCGGCGCAAAATTCGTACAGGCGCCGGCGACCGTCGACGCACAGGCGCGCCTTGAGGCTGCCGGGCGGATAATAAATCCCGGCGTGGATCACTTCCGAGTTGCGAGAGCTGGTCCCGGTTCCGACGGCGTCGGCGGCTTCAAGCACGAGCGGCTCGCGGCCGTCCAGCGCCAGAGCCCGTGCGATGGCGAGGCCTACGACGCCAGCGCCGACGACGATCGTGTCCACCTGCTCCATCTTCGTTCCTGGGTCCGGCCTACCTTGCGCCCGCTCCGAACCTGTTATATCGCCGGGCGGACATGGAGGGGTGGCCGAGTGGTTGAAGGCGCACGCCTGGAAAGTGTGTATACGGGAAACCGTATCGCGGGTTCGAATCCCGCTCCCTCCGCCAGCTTTCCACTTCGTTCAGCCTCTCAAGCGAGATCGGGCGCGCTTGCGCCTCCCTTCCAAGGAAAGAAAGCGTCATGAGCATTACCCGCATCGGCGTTGGGCCCCGCATGAGCCAGGCCGTCGCGCATGGACAGACCGTCTATCTCGCCGGTCAGGTCGCCAACAAGACCGCTGGCGATTCCGTGGAGGCCCAGACTCGCGAAATACTGGAGACGATCGACTCGCTGCTGGCGGAGGCGGGATCCGACAAGACCAAGATCCTGTCAGCGACCATCTATCTGGTCGACATGGCGACTTTCCCCGAGATGAACAAAGTGTGGGACACCTGGGTCGTTCAGGGCCATACGCCGGCGCGCGCCACGGTCGAGGCCAAGCTCGCCGCCCCGCCGTACAAGGTCGAGATCGCGGTCATCGCTGCGCGGTGATCCCGTTCAGCGGATTGTCCTCGTCCCAACCGTAGGCCAAGGTCTCGAACCGCATAGCTCGCGCGTCGAACAGAAGGAGACGACCGACCAGGTTCTCTCCGAAGCCGACGATTTCCCGAATCACCTCGAGCGCCATCATCGAGCCGGCGATCCCGGTGAGCGCGCCCAAGACCCCTGCTTCTGCGCAGGTCGGAACGGTTCCGGGCTCCGGCGGCTCCGGGAACAAGCAGCGATAGGTCGGATTCAGTTCGCCGTCCGGCCCCCTTTCATAAGGTTTGAGGGTCGTCAGGGAGGCGTCAAAGGGTCCGACCGCCGCGGTCACGAGTGGTTTGCACTCGCGGAAACATGCGTCCGAGACGAGATAGCGCGTGGCGAAGTTGTCGGAGCCGTCGGCGACGACATCGTATCGCGCGACAAGCGACCGAACATTTTCTGGCCCCACCCGGAGATCGTGACGCTCGACCGCTACATGCGGGTTGAGTCGCGCGATCGCGTCAGCGGCGCTGTCGACCTTTTTTCGACCGAGGTCCGGCCCGCCGTGCAGCACCTGACGCTGGAGATTCGAGAGCGAAACAATGTCGTCGTCGGCGACGCCGATCGTCCCGACGCCAGCCGCCGCGAGGTACTGGATCAGCGGTGCGCCGAGCCCGCCTGCGCCGATGGCCAGCACCCGCGCCGCCTTGAGTTTCAGCTGGCCGGGGCCGCCGACGTCCCTCAGGACGATGTGACGGGCATAGCGCTCGATTTCGTCAGGTTGCAGAGCCATGCGCCTATCTACGCGCGCCCGGCCGCCCAATCCAGCGCCGCTTCGAGCCGATCGAATCCCCAAAACAACTCTCCATCGGCCGTCACAAAAGAAGGCGCGCCGAATATGCCGAGGCGTTTGGCTTCCTCGACATTGGCCTTCAGCGCGGCTTTGACTTCGTCGGAGGATGCGCGTTCGAGGATTTCCGAGGGCAAGGCCTCATTGCGCGCTATGGCCGCGACGAGGTCCGGCCGGTCGATGGATTGGCCCCTGCCAAACTCGGCGGCGTAGACAGCGCGCGCAAATCGGGCCCGGGCCGGCCCTGCGAGAGCCATCGCCACGCGCGCGGCGAGCAGGGAATTTTGCGGAAAGGGGTCGGGGCGCGCGAAGGCCAAACCTTCTCGCGCGCATATGCGTTCGAGGTCGCGCCACATATAGCGTCCCTTGGCTGGATAGATGTTGAAAGGCGAGTTGCGCCATCCCTGTTCTGCGAATATCGGTCCCAGCAGAAACGGCCGCCATTCCACCTCGACGCCGCGGGCGCGCGCCATTTCGTCGATTCGCATGGCTGCAGGGTATGAATATGTGCTGGCGAATTCGAACCAGAAGTCGAGGCGACTCATTCAAGATCCCTCCCGCCCAGACAATTGCAGCAGTCGCACTCGCGCTTGCAGACCCAAGCGATTGGCGCATTCTGCTATTTGGGCCATAGCGCTCGTCGCCGCCAGCCTATTGATCGCCGCAGCGATCGCTCCCGAGATCGACGCGGCTGTGGCTCGCTTCTTTTGGTCGCCAGCCGACGCAGGACCAAGCGGAGCATTCTCGACCGCACGGGCTGTGGCGCGCATCTTTCCGATTGTCCTTTGCGCAGCCGTATCGATCAATCTGGCGACGCAGGCGGTTCGCAATCGAGCAAGAGCCGGCCTGGCGCTTCGGCGCATCGCCTTTCTCATAGCGACGATCGGGCTTGGCCCGGGCATTCTCGTCAACGGGTTGATCAAGGAACGCTCGCACCGACCGCGGCCGTCTCAAACGATGCAAGTCGCCGGAGCCGGCGCCGAATTTCGACCATTCTATTCGTTCGACGGGACTTGCCATCGAAATTGCTCGTTTTCATCGGGCGAAGCGGCCGCCGCTTTCTGGACGACGGCGCCCGCGTTGCTCGCGCCTGCGCCGAGCCAAGCAATTGCGGTCGCGGCGGCGCTCGGATTCGGGATTGTCGTTTCGCTCATGCGCATGGCCGCAGGGGCGCACTATCTTTCCGACGTGGCGTTTTCCGCTTTGCTCGTCTTGCTCCTGACGATGATCGGCTGGCGCGTCGTCGTCCTCAGAGAGACCCACGTCGACGACCGTTAGCTCGACCCGCGTCGCATTTTGAGCCGAATCGCCTGTAATGTTGATCGAACGTCGCCGCGCGGCGCGGGGTCGGGATGAGACGATATCTGTTCCTGGGGGTGGTTTTCGGTCTCGCGATCGTCATGACGGCGGCGGCGGCCAATTACTTTCTTCTCCGACCTTCGGTCCTGCGCGTCTCAGTCGCGCAAGGGACAGACGACCACAAACTCGTCGACGCGATCGCTCGGGTTCTCTCGGCGTCGCGCGGGCGTGAGCGGTTGAACGTGGTCCCCGTCAATTCCGCCGCCGCGAGCGCGGCGGCTCTCCAGGCGGGCGCCGTCGATCTTGCCGTCGTGCGATCGGACATCGCACTGCCGGTCAACGGGCAGACGCTCGCGATCCTGCATCACAATCCCGCGTTGCTGATCACTACAGCCGATCGTGGACTTCGTTCGGTCGTCGACCTGCGCGGCAAGACGGTCGGCATCGTCCGCGCGACCTCGGCGGGCAACGGCAACGCCGCGCTGTTCGACCAGATACTGGCCCAGTACGATATCGCCCCAGACGCTGTGACCCATGTCGTTCTCGAGCGACGCGAACTCGCCGCTTCGTTGAAGAGCGGTCAGGTGGACGCCCTGTTCATCGTCGCCCCGACGACGTCCGACGCCCTGGCCGACGCTGTCGCCGCCGCCGCGCAGGGAGCTGGCGGCGTCGCTTTCATTCCCGTTTCGGAAGCGAAGGCCATGGCGCAGCGGTCAAAGGTGCTGGAATCGACCGACATCGTCCGGGGCGCATTCGGCGGCGATCCGCCCAGACCGTCAGAAGCCTTCGAAACCGTTGGCGTCACCGCGCGTCTGGTCGCGAGGGCCTCACTGAGAGACACGACAGCGTCCGATCTGACGCGTGTACTGTTTTCCGAACGGCTCGCCATCGCGCAACTACATCGGCTCGCCAACCAGATTGAAGCGCCTTCCACCGACAAGGATTCGGCTCTGCCCGTCCATCCCGGCGCCGCTGCATATCTGGACGACGAAGAACAGACGTTTTTTGATAAATACAGCGATTTCATATACATAGGCGCGATGCTGCTCAGCATCGCCGGCTCCGGCGCGGCCGCCTTCTTCGGGCGGATGACGGCCGTGAGCCATAATCAGTTCGACCGCCTGCTCGAGCGTCTGCTCGAGATTCTGGCGGCAGCGCGGACGACCATCGATCCGGACGATCTCGATCGGCTGGAGAAGGAAGCCGACGAAATCCTCGTATCCGGCATCGCAAACCGGAGGATCGCCACGGTCGATCAACATGGCATGGCGGCCCTCGCGCTCGCGCTCGACCAGGCGCGAGAGGCGATACGCGAGCAGCGACGCGCGATCACACGCGCGCAGGCGCCGCCGGGTCCGCGAAGGATCGCCTCCGGCGATTGATGTTCCAATTCGAGGCGGCTTGGGGTACAAGCCGCCGCAATGCAGCATGGCGCGCATGGACCGCGCCGGCTTTTCTCATTTGCACGGCAGACCCATGAAGCTCCGCAATATCGCGATCATCGCGCACGTCGACCATGGCAAGACCACACTGGTCGACCGCCTGCTCCAGCAATCCGGAGCCTTCCGTGAAAACCAGCGCGTGGCCGAGCGCGTGATGGATTCCAACGATCTCGAAAAAGAGCGCGGAATCACGATCATGGCCAAGGCGACCTCGATCGCCTGGAAGGATGTGCGCATCAATATCGTCGACACGCCCGGCCACGCCGATTTCGGCGGCGAGGTGGAGCGCATCCTGTCGATGGTCGACGGCGCCATCGTGCTGGTGGACGCGGCCGAAGGCCCCATGCCGCAAACCAAGTTCGTCGTCGGCAAGGCGCTGAAGATCGGCCTCAAGCCAATCGTCTGCATCAACAAGGTCGACAAGCCCGACGCGCGCGTCAACGAAGTGGTCAACGAAGTTTTCGACCTGTTCGCCGCGCTCGACGCCACGGACGAACAGCTCGATTTTCCGATCATCTACGGTTCCGCCAAGCAAGGCTGGATGGCCGATGCGCCGGAAGGCCCGACCGATCAGGGCATGGCGCCGCTGCTCGACCTTGTCGTGAAACACGTTCATGAGCCCGCGATCGAAGAGGGCGGCTTCCGCCTCCTCGGCACGCTGCTCGAGGCCAATCCCTATCTCGGCCGCATCATCACGGGTCGTGTATTCGCCGGCTCCGTCAAGCCGAACCAGCCGGTCAAGGTGCTGGACCGCAACGGTAACGTCGTTGAACAAGGCCGCGTGTCGAAAATTCTCGCCTTCCGCGGCATCGAGCGCCAGCCGATCGACGAGGCCGAGGCGGGCGATATCGTCGCGATCGCCGGCCTCGAGAAGTTCAACGTCGCCGACACGCTCTGCGCGCTCGAAGTCACCGAGCCGCTGCAGGCGCAGCCGATCGATCCGCCGACCCTGTCGATGACCTTCCTGGTCAACGATTCGCCGCTCGCCGGCACCGAGGGCGACAAGGTCACGAGCCGCATGATCCGTGCGCGCCTCTACAAGGAAGCCGAAGGCAATGTGGCGCTGCGGGTCGAGGATTCGCCGGAAGGCGACGCTTTCATCGTGTCGGGCCGCGGCGAATTGCAGCTCGGCATCCTGATCGAGACAATGCGGCGCGAGGGTTTCGAACTCGGCGTCTCGCGCCCGCAAGTCGTGTTCAAACGCTCCGAAGACGGCGAGCTGCTCGAGCCGATCGAAGAAGTCGTGATCGACGTCGACGAGGAGCATTCCGGCGTGGTCGTGCAGAAGATGGCCGAGCGCAAGGGCGAGATGGTCGAGATGCGCCCGTCGGGCGGCGACCGGTTGCGCCTCGTTTTCTACGCGCCGACGCGCGGCCTGATCGGATATCAGGGCGAACTTCTGACCGATACGCGCGGCACGGCGATCATGAACCGTCTGTTCCACGAATACGCACCGCATCGCGGCGATATTCAGGGCCGTCGCAACGGTGTTTTGATCTCCAACGATCAGGGCGAGGCCGTCGCTTACGCCATGTGGAAACTCGAAGATCGCGGGCCGATGATGATCGAGCCCGGCTGGAAGGTCTATCGCGGCATGATCGTGGGCGAACACACGCGCGACAACGATCTCGAGATCAACGTGCTGAAGGGCAAGCAGCTCACCAACATCCGTACGCAAAGCAAGGACGAGGCGGTGCGGCTGACGCCGCCCATCAAGATGACGCTCGAGAAGGCGCTCGCCTATATCGAGGACGACGAGCGCGTCGAGGTCACGCCGAAATCTATCCGCTTGCGCAAGGCGCTCCTCGATCCCAATGACCGCAAGAAAGCAGAGCGGACGAAAGAGGCTGCGGCCTAACGTCGCGCGATCGGGTTGGTCGCCGCGCCATTGCCATTGGCCGCACGGCGGCCGATTGTTTGGAAATGTCGGACTTCTCCATCGTCGATCTTGGTCGCAATGCGCGGCGGCTGCGCGTCGATACGCTGGTTCGGCTGCGGTGGCTTGCGGTCGCAGGCCAGCTTTGCGCGCTCTTGCTGGTGCGGTTCGGCCTCGGCTTTCCGTTGCCGATGGCGCTCTGCCTTCTGGCCATTGCGGCGTCGGCCGGGCTGAACATAGGCCTTCGGCTCACCTTCGATAGAAACGACCGGCTGGACGATGGGCCCGCCGCGGCGCTGTTGACCTTCGATCTCCTTCAACTGGCCGCGCTCCTCTATCTAACTGGCGGAATCGACAACCCGTTCGTCGTCCTGTCGCTTGCGCCCGTGGTGATTTCCGCGGTCTCGCTGCCGCGCGCGCCGGCGGCCTATCTTGTCGCTCTTATGATCGGATTGGCGTTTCTGCTCGCCTTCTATCATTTGCCCCTTCCGTGGGCCGGCCGCGCGGCCCCGGAACTCCCCTCGTTGTATCGCGCGGGGATTTGGGTCGCGCTTGGTCTCAGCGGCCTCTTCGTAGCGCTCTATGCAGGGCGGGTCGCGGAAGAAGCGCGGTTGTTGTCCGATGCGCTCGCTGCAACTGAACTCATACTCGCGCGCGAGCAACATCTGAGTCAGCTCGACGGATTGGCGGCCGCCGCCGCCCACGAGCTCGGGACTCCGCTCGCCACGATCGCGCTTGTCGCCAAGGAGTGGAGCAAGGATCCAGAAATTCCGCCGGGTCGGGAAGATCTGGACCTGTTGTCCCAACAGGTGCGCCGCTGCCGCGAAATTCTCGGGAAACTCACCTCCTTGGGCGACGATCCGGGCAGTGTTTTGACCAACATGTCGCTCGGCGTCCTGATTGAGGAAGTCACCGAGCCGCATCGAAATTTCGATGTCGCGGTTCGAATTTCGAAAATCGGCGCCAGTCCGGAACCGATTTGCGCGCGAAGTCCGGGCGTCTTGTATGGTCTCGGCAACCTTATCGAGAACGCCGTCGACTTCGCCCGAGCGGCCGTCGAGGTCCGTGCGGAGTGGAACTCATCCACCGTCTCGGTCACGATATCCGACGATGGGCCGGGATTCGCTCCCGAGATCCTGTCGAGCGTCGGGGAGCCCTATGTGACGACCCGGGCGGCCGAGCGCCGGGCCAAGATCGACGATGCGTCAGGCCTCGGGCTTGGCCTTTTCATCGCCAAGACGCTGCTCGAACGCTCGGGAGCCACGGTCAGAGTTGGCAATCGAACTGCGCCGGAGGTCGGCGCGATTGTCGAAATTCGATGGCCTCGTCCGGCGTTTGAGTACAGCGCGGCGACCGCGCCCTGAACAAGCGGGTCTTGACGCATCGAGGTCAAAACCGGATAGAGCGATGATGACCCACGATGGACCAACGTCGAATTTTGGCGAGGAGCGCTCCGAAATCGCCTCCGACGACCGTTCATTGCTGATTGTCGACGACGACGCCGCGTTCCTGGGACGCCTGGCGCGGGCGATGGAAGCGCGGGGATACACGGTCCGCACGGCCAGCTCCGTCGCGGACGGCCTGAAGGCGGTCGAGGCGAGCGCGCCTGCGTTCGCTGTCATCGATATGCGGCTCGGCGATGGGAACGGGCTTGATATCATTTCAGAACTCAAGGTGCGCAGGCCTGAAGCCCGTGGCGTGATTCTGACGGGATACGGCAATATCGCGACCGCAGTGACCGCGGTGAAACTCGGGGCGTTCGACTATCTGGCGAAGCCGGCGGACGCTGACGAAATCGACGCGGCGCTCCGATCCGTTGCGCCTGATCATGCCCAATTGCCGGAAAACCCGATGTCGGCTGATCGGGTGCGCTGGGAACATATTCAGCGCGTCTATGAGCTCTGCGGCCGCAATGTCTCGGAGACGGCGCGACGGTTGAGCATGCACCGCAGGACGCTTCAGCGAATTTTGGCCAAACGCGCGCCACGCTGAGCCCGTCAGGAATTTCCTGCGCGCCACATCGGATCGTGCAATTGATGCAGACGGTCTGCGGCGAGTTTCGCAAACCGCAGCAGGACCGCCTTGCGACGCGCGGCGGAGAGCCGGCGCTCCTCGCCCATGCGGAGAAGCCTCGCGCCGAAATCATCTGCAATGATCAGCCCGGCCTCCAAGGGGATCAGCTCGGCCGGCGTCGCCAGATCAATCGCGAAAAAGAGGCGATCGCAAGAACTCCAGTAGTCCGGCCATTTGCGATCCGCCCGGAAGTCCGCGACTGAAGACTTGATCTCGATGATCTCGATCGACCCGTCGGATCGAATAGCGACTATGTCCGCGCGACGACCGTCCGGAAGCGGCATTTCCACGATCGTGGAACAGCCGGACGCGGCCAGCATGCGCCTCACGCCCCGGGAGATCCGGGATGCGCTTTCTGCGAAGCCGGTCCCTACGGTCGCCTCTGAATTCATTCCGCGCCAATCGACAGACGCGAATGGTTGAATAAGATCGCGTCATGACATTACTCGCACGGCTTCGTCCCATTTTAAACAGGTTGACCGCGACGCTCGGCTTGACCGCGCTCTGCTGGCTTTGGCCGTCGATCCTGCACGCCGAGCCGGTCCTCAACGTCGCGAACTGGACCGACTACATCGATCAGAAAGCGCTTGAGGATTTTACGCGGGAGACCGGAATTCGGGTCGTCTACGACACCTACGATTCGAACGAAATTCTGGAGACGCGGCTGTTGGCCGGCGGTTCCGGTTACGACATCGTCGTTCCCTCGGCGACTTTTCTGCAACGGCAGATCAAGGCGGGCGTTTATCAGAAGCTGAACAAGTCGCTGCTGCCAAATCTCAAGGGAGTCGCGCCGGAAATCGCCGCGCGTCTGGCCGTGTACGACCCCGGAAACGAGTACAGCGTTCCCTACATGTGGTTCACGACCGGAATCGCCTACAACACGGCCAAGATCAAAGATCGCCTCGGCGACCGCGCGATGGACAGTTGGGACGTCGTCCTGAAGCCGGAAAACCTGCGGAAGCTCTCGGACTGCGGCGTCTATTTCCTCGACAGTCCGGAAGACCTGCTTGCGATCGCGGCGCGCTACGTCGGGCTTTCGCCTGACCTGCGCGACGCCGCCAGCGTCCGGCGGGCCGCCGAAGTGGTCGCCCGCGTACGGCCTTATGTCCGGAAATTTCATTCGTCGGAGTACATCAACGCTCTGGCGAATGGAGACATCTGCCTGGCGATCGGCTGGGCGGGCGACAGCTTTCAGGCGCGCAATCGTGCGCGCGAGGCCGGAGCCGGCGTCGACATCGCCTATGTCATCCCGCGGGAGGGCACGCTGATGTCGATCGATACGCTGGCCATCCCCAAGGATGCGCGGCACGTGACGGAGGCGCACAAATTTATCGATTTCCTGCTGCGTCCGGAGATCGCGGCGCGCAATACGGCCGTTACGAATTTCGCCAATCCGATTCCGGCGTCCAAAGCGTCGCTGCCGCCAGCGATCGTCGAAAACAAGTCGATCTATCCCGACGGACCGATGATGGCCAAGCTCTTCACGGTCGGGATGAAAGAGCCGGACATCCAGAAGATCATCACGCGTGAATGGTCGCGCGTGAAGGTCGGCCGATGACAAAAAAACTCAGAGTTTACGCAGCGCCACGCGTTCAATGCTGTGCGTCAAGCCCTTGGTCAGCACCAGGCTTGCGCGAGCGCGCGTCGGGAAGATGTTTTCGTGGAGATTCCGGAGATTGATCCGCGACCAGATCGATCGGGCCACGGTCACGGCTTCCGCGTCGTTGAGATCAGCATATTTCCGGAAATAGGATTGCGGATCGCGAAAGGCGGTCTGCCGAAGGCGAACGAAGCGGTCCACGTACCACTTTTCCAAAATTTCGTCTTCGGCGTGAAGGTAGACGGAAAAGTCGAAGAAATCAGAAACGAACGGCGTTTCATTCGCTTCGCGCGACAAACGGCTCGGCTGGAGAACGTTGACGCCTTCGACGATCAGAATATCCGGCCGGTCCACGACGACCGTTTCGCCCGGAACGACGTCATAGGTCAGATGCGAGTAGACAGGCGCTTCCACGCGCGGCTTGCCGGCCTTCACGTCCGAGAGGAAATGGATCAGCGTCGTCTGGTCATAGCTTTCCGGAAACCCCTTCTTCTCCATCAAGCCGTCGCGTTCGAGGATCGCGTTCGGATACAAAAAGCCGTCTGTGGTGACGAGCTGAACGTTCGGCGTGTTCGGCCACCGCGACAACAGGGCTTGCAGAACGCGCGCGGTTGTCGATTTGCCCACGGCGACGGAGCCGGCGACGCCAATGATGTAGGGAACCTTGCCGTCCTCGGCGCCGAGAAAGCGCTGCGTCGCCTTGAACAGGCCCTGTGTGGCGGCGACATAGAGCGCGAGGAGCCGCGACAGCGGAAGATAAATCGCTATGACTTCCTCGACCGAGATCGGATCGTTGATCGACTGAAGCTTCGTCAGATCTTCGATGGTCAGCGTCAGCGGCGTGTCGGCGCGCAACGCCGCCCATTCGCTTCGAGTAAAATAGCGATAGGGCGAAAGGCTGGCGCTCGCCTGGTTCGCGACGACTCGCTCGTCCATCTCACCCTGCACTTTCAGCCTTACCGACACGCTCCTTGCGCGCGGCCTTTTCCTGAAGGCCAGACTGCCTTGTCCGTCGCTGAAGTTCGGCGAAAACCTCTTCGAGCGCAACGCCCCTCGCGTGCAGCAAGACCATCAAATGGTATAGAAGGTCGGCGCTCTCGGAGACCACATCGCGCGCCTCGCCCGTGCAGGCGGCAATGACGGTTTCGACCGCCTCCTCTCCGAACTTCTTGGAAATTCGTCCGATTCCTGCATCGACCAGCGAGCGGGTATAGGATTTGGGGTCATTGGACGCCGCGCGAGCGACGACGATGTCCCGCAAGCGCTCCAGCGTGAACGTATCGGAGGCCGAAGCGTCGAGACGCATCGGGATGCCGGATTTCGCCATGAAATCTTTGGCTTCCCGGATACTGAACTCTCCGAAGTGGAAGATTGAAGCAGCCAGGACCGCGGAAGCGTGGCCTTTGTCGACGCCCTCGACAAGATGTCGGAGTTCGCCGACGCCGCCGGACGCGATCACCGGCACAGATACGGCGTCCGAGATCGCACGGGTCAATTCCAGGTCGAAGCCGGTCTTGGTGCCGTCCCGATCCATCGACGTGAGAAGGATTTCGCCAGCGCCCAAGCTTACGACTTCGCGCGCAAATTCGACCGCGTCGATTCCCGTCGGCTTACGACCCCCGTGCGTGAAAATCTCCCAGTGGTCGCCGACGCGCTTGGCGTCGATCGCCACGACTATGCATTGGCTGCCGAATTTCTCCGCCGCATCGCGAACAAATCCACGGCTGGCGACAGCAGCGGAATTGATCGACACCTTGTCCGCGCCGGCCAGAAGCAATCTGCGAATATCGTCAGTGGTCCGAACCCCGCCCCCGACCGTCAACGGCATGAAGCAGGCTTCGGCCGTGCGTTGGACGACATCGAAGATAATTCCGCGATTTTCATGCGTCGCCGTGATGTCGAGAAAGCAGAGTTCGTCCGCTCCCGCCGCGTCATAGGCGATCGCGCACTCAACGGGATCGCCGGCGTCGCGTAGATCGACGAAATTGACGCCCTTGACGACGCGACCGTCTTTCACATCGAGGCAGGGGATCAGCCGTTTCTTAAGCACGGACGTTCTCGCGGGATTGCCGGATCAACGTCAGCGCCTCGGCCGCATTCAATCGGCCGTCGTAAAGCGCCCGGCCCGAGATCGCGCCCGCCAGGCGAGCGCAGTCCGGCTTCAGAAGGCGACGAACGTCGTCAAGCGACGCCAGGCCGCCGGAGGCGATGACGGGGATCGAAACAGCATCCGCCAAAGCCAGTGTTGCGTCGATATTCAGCCCGAGCATCACGCCGTCGCGCATGATATCCGTGTAGATGATGGCGCCGACGCCGGCGTCTTCGAAACGCTTGCCGATGTCGGCGGCAGTCGCAGTAGAGGTTCGCGCCCAACCCTCGATCGCCACGAGCCCGTCGCGCGCGTCGATTCCGACCGCAATACGCTTGGGATAAAGACGCGCCGCCTCGCGAACAAGGCTGGGGTCGCGAACCGCGGCCGTGCCGATGATCACCCTGCTCACGCCTTTGGAGAGCCAACCTTCGATCGTCCGCAAATCGCGAATTCCGCCGCCGAGCTGGACAGGGATCGTCAACCGCGAAAGCATGCCCTCGACGGCGTGCGCGTTGACCGGCCTGCCCGCAAAGGCGCCGTCGAGATCGACGACATGCAGATATTCAAAACCAAGCTGTTCGAACTCGAGCGCTTGCGCGACAGGATCGACGTTGAACACGGTCGCCTTGTCCATGTCGCCATGGATCAGGCGCACGCATTCGCCGTTCTTGAGGTCGATGGCTGGAAACAGAATCAAGGCGACCACCGAAGGAAGTTTGCAATCAACTTGAGGCCGAGCGATTGGCTTTTTTCAGGATGGAATTGCGTGCCAGCGATATTGTCACGGCCAATCATGGCCGTGAGCGGGCCGCCGTAATCGACCTCGGCGATGATTGCGTCCGGCGCCTGCGGCCGGAAATGAAAGGAGTGCACGAAATAGGCGTGCAAACCTGTCTCGCCGAGCGAAAGATCTTTCAGGAGCGGATGATGGCGCCGCGCCGTCAGGGTATTCCACCCCATGTGCGGAACTTTGAGCGACGGGTCGGCAGGTTCGATCCGGACGACATCTCCGCCAATCCAGTTCAACCCCTCCTCGACCTCGTATTCCAACCCACGCGTGGCGAGGAGCTGCATGCCGACGCAGATGCCGAGGAACGGGCGCGCGCGCACGATCGCCGATTCGATCAGCGCGTCGATCATACCGTCAACCGTCGCAAGGCCGTTTCGGCAATCTGCGAAGGCGCCCACGCCAGGCAGCACGACCCGGTCGGCGGATCGGACCACGTCTGGATCAGCGGTCACCGTAATGCTCGACGCGGAGAGACCCGCCTCGCGCGCCGCACGCTCGAAGGCCTTGCGGGCGGAATGCAAATTGCCCGATCCATAATCGACGATCGCGACGGTCAAGACACGGACTCCGTGCGCCCTGACGTCGGCGTCGAGAAGGCCGCACGCGCCAAAGCGTCTATTTCGTCAACGCCGTAGCTGAATCCGACGATGCTCGATCCCGACCGCGAAAGCGCGCGGCGCCGCCACTCCTGCGCCTCCAGCCCGATCAGCAGATGCGCCAACGCCCAAAGCGCCGTAGTCCCCGCTGGTCCTATCCAACCCGCGCCTGCGCCTGCCCCGATAAGGACGTCGACAAACAGAAACAGCGCCGCGAGAAACCAGAGCCCCTTCACGGCGAGCCAAAGCGGACCGAGCCAAAAGGCGACCCAGGAAAACCGGTGCGGCGACAAGCGCACGGCGTCATTCGTCGACTCGGACGCCTCGTGGAGCGTGAAAAGGGTCGCCGCGGAACTCATCGGGTCACAAAACGCCTTTGGTCGAAGGGATCGCGCCAGCTTGCCGCGCGTCGATTTCAACAGCGTCTCGCAAGGCCCGGGCCAAGGCTTTGAAGCACGATTCCGCAATGTGGTGGCTGTTGGAGCCGCGGATGTTGTCGATGTGGATGTTGGCGGCGCAATTTCCGGCGAACGCCTGAAAGAATTCGCGCACCAGCTCGGTGTCGAACGTCCCGATTTTTGGAGTGGGGAACGTCGCCTCGAACACGAGAAAGGCGCGGCCCGACAGATCGACCGCCGCGCGAGTCAACGCCTCGTCCATCGGGACATATGCAGCGGCATAGCGGCGGATTCCGCGTCGATCGCCGAGCGCCTCCCTGAGGGCCTGGCCCAGTGCAATTCCGACATCCTCGACGGTGTGGTGATCGTCGATGTGCAGATCGCCCTTGGCCGAAATTTCGAGGTCGAACAGGGCGTGCCGCGCGATTTGGTCCAGCATGTGGTCAAAAAAGCCGACGCCCGTCGAAATGGAGGCTTTTCCAGACCCATCCAGATCGATGGCGAGCGTAATGTCGGTTTCTTTGGTCTTGCGCTGGACAGTCGCGCGACGCATATCCGTAATCCCTTGAGCGTTCGGGCGCTCTTCTAGCCGGTATTTCCGCCGTTTGCCACGCCGACGTCGCATGGCGGGCTGTCGGATTGCGCGTTCTGGGTAAAATTCAGGCAGCGGGTTCGAAAGGAGGGGCGCATATGGCCACGGATCAGGCACGCTGGCATGCGACCACGATTGTAATGGTGCGCAAGGGCGATCGCACGACGATCGCCGGCGATGGGCAGGTTTCGCTCGGACAGACGGTCGTCAAAGGCAACGCGCGCAAAGTGCGCCGTCTCGGCAAGGGCAACGTGATTTCGGGGTTCGCGGGCGCAACCGCAGACGCGTTCACCTTGTTCGAACGGCTGGAAGCCAAACTCGACCAATTTTCCGGCCAGCTCGCCCGGGCCACGATTGAAATGGCGAAGGACTGGAGAACGGACCGCTATCTGCGCCGCCTGGAGGCGATGATGCTGGTCGCCGACGGCTCTTCGGCGTTTCTCCTGTCCGGAACCGGAGATGTGCTGGAGCCCGAGCAGGGGCCCGATGGGTCGGTCATGGCGATCGGATCGGGCGGAAATTACGCGCTGGCGGCCGCTCGCGCGCTGATCGACGGGCCCCTGGATTCGGAGGCGATCGCCCGCCGAGCGCTGGAAATCGCTGCGGACATTTGCGTCTACACCAATCGCAATATCATCGTCGAATCTGTCGATTCGAAATAAAATCAAGGATATAAGATGACCGACTTCTCGCCGCGAGAAATCGTCTCCGAACTCGATCGATATATCGTGGGGCAAAAAGACGCCAAGCGCGCGGTCGCGATAGCTCTGAGGAACCGCTGGCGGCGCTCGAAGCTCGAAGGGCAGATGCGCGAGGAGGTTCTGCCGAAGAACATTCTCATGATCGGTCCGACGGGCTGCGGCAAGACGGAAATCGCCCGGCGACTGGCCAAGCTGGCGCAGGCGCCGTTCCTGAAAGTCGAAGCCACGAAATTCACCGAGGTGGGCTATGTGGGGCGCGATGTCGAGCAAATCGTTCGCGACCTGGTCGAAGTCGCCATCTCCCTCGGCAAGGAAAAGCAACGAGCGGCCGTCCGGGCGCGCGCGGAATCCGCCGCCGAGGAACGCATGGTGACCGCTCTGGTCGGCGCCAACGCGTCGCCCGCGACCCGCGACTCGTTTCGCCGGATGTTGCGGGCGGGCGAACTGGAGCAGAAGGACGTCGAAATCGAAACGACGGCGGCCAGCGCCGGGACGCCGATGTTCGAACTTCCAAACATGCCCGGCGCAGTCGGCGCGATTTCGCTCGGCGACCTCTTCGGGAAGAACGCCAAGACCACCCGGAGGCGTCTCAAGGTTCACGAGGCGCGGGAGCCCCTGATCGCAGACGAAGCCGAAAAGCTCGTCGACCAGGAGCAGATCGTGCAGGACGCCGTCCGTGAAACGGAAAATCATGGCATTGTATTTATTGATGAAATAGACAAAATCTGCGTGCGCGAAGGCCGCGGCGGCGATGTCTCGCGCGAGGGCGTACAGCGCGATCTGCTGCCGCTGATCGAGGGGACGACCGTCGCCACCAAACACGGCACCGTCCGAACGGATCACATTCTCTTCATAGCCTCCGGCGCGTTTCACATTTCGAAGCCGTCGGACCTTTTGCCGGAGCTGCAGGGACGCCTGCCGATCCGGGTCGAACTCGCTTCGCTCACCGAAGAGGACTTCGTCCGAATTCTCACGGAAACCGAAGCAAGCCTGCCAAAACAGTACCGGGCGCTGTTGGCGACCGAAGGCGTCGACCTCGACTTCAAGCCGGACGGGATTGCGTCGGTCGCCGGCTTCGCCGCCCGCATCAATTCGTCCGTGGAGAATATCGGGGCGCGCCGACTGCAAACAGTGATGGAGCGCATTCTCGAAGAAATCAGCTTCACGGCGCCCGACATGTCGGGCGAAACGGTCGTTATCGATGCGGGTTACGTCGAACGCAGCATTGGCGACCTGGCCCGCAACGTCGATCTGAGCCGGTTCATCCTGTAGTCGCCTTGCGGGCGTTTGCCGAGGCGGCGCTCGTGGGATAAGACCCCAGCGCTTTTTCGGAGCTTGGACTGATGGCGGACTTCCCCCAACTGGTATTTTCCGGCGTACAGCCGACCGGCAATTTCCATCTCGGAAATTACCTCGGGGCGCTGGTGAAGTTCGTCGAGATGCAGTCGAAATACGACTGCATCTATTGCGTCGTCGACCTCCACGCGATCACGGTTCCGCAGGATCCGGCGGAACTGACAGCCCACATTCGCGAGGTGACGGCCGCATTTCTGGCGTCCGGCATCGACCCGAAGAAGCACATTGTCTTCAACCAGAGTCAGGTCGCCGAGCACGCCGAACTCGCTTGGGTCTTCAATTGCGTCTCGCGCCTCGGCTGGCTCAACCGCATGACGCAATTCAAGGAAAAGGCCGGTAAAGACCGCGAGAACGCGTCCGTCGGGCTCTACGCGTATCCGAATCTAATGGCGGCGGACATTCTGGTTTACCGCGCCACCCACGTTCCGGTCGGCGAGGACCAGAAACAGCACCTCGAACTGACCCGGGACATCGCGCAGAAGTTCAATAGCGACTTCGCCGCGTCGATCGCGCGTTGCGGTTATGGCGATTCTTATTTCCCGCTTCCGGAGCCGGTAATCCAGGGACCCGCGACGCGGGTCATGAGCCTGCGCGACGGAACCAAGAAAATGTCGAAGTCCGATCCTTCGGATTATTCGCGTATCAACCTGACCGACGATTCAGATCAGATCGCTCAGAAGATTCGAAAGGCGAAGACCGACCCGGACGCTCTTCCCTCCGAGACTACCGGTCTCGAACGCCGCCCGGAGGCGGATAATCTCGTCGGCATTTTCGCGGCGCTCGAGGGCACGACCAAAGACGCGGTGCTCGGCGAATACGGCGGCAAGAATTTCTCGAGTTTCAAGGCTGCGCTCGTGGACCTCGCTGTGGCGAAACTCGGTCCGCTCGGGGTCGAGATGAAGCGGCTTCAGTCGGACCATGCCTATATCGACTCGGTCCTGCGGGATGGGTCGGCGCGGGCGAGCGCCATCGCGGCCAAGACCATGGTCGCGGTAAAAGACATACTGGGGTTCGTCAGGTAACCGCCGGCAGAGTTGAAATCGTCCGGCAAGGCAATAATTTACCGACAAATCAACGCAAACTGCTTCCCGAAGGCCCGACATGTTCATCCAGACCGAACCGACCCCCAATCCTTCGACATTGAAATTCCTGCCAGGGTGCGAGGTCGCGGGCCCTCGCCTCGCAGAATTTCGCTCGCCGGGCGACGCCAAAGGCTCGCCGCTTGCGGCTGCGCTGTTTTCGGTCGACGGCGTTTCGCAGGTTTTCCTAGGAAATGACTTTATCTCCGTGACGAAGAATGCAGGCGAATGGCAACATCTCAAGCCCAGCATTCTCGGTGTCATTATGGAGCATTTCGTGTCTGGCGCGCCGATGTTCGTCGAAACCGGGGCAGGCCCAGCGGATGACGACGAATTCTACGACGCGGCCGACGCAGACACGGTCGATCAGATCAAAGACCTTCTTGAAACGCGCGTGCGTCCGGCCGTGGCTGGCGACGGCGGCGACATCAAGTTCCGGGGCTTCAAGGACGGCGTCGTCTATCTTGCAATGAAGGGGGCCTGCTCAGGGTGCCCATCCTCCACCGCCACGCTCAAGCATGGAATTCAGAACCTGCTCAAGCATTTCCTGCCTGAAGTCCGTTCAGTCGAGCAGATCTGACTTGCGGCCATCATTGATAGACGGATCATAAAACGTCACGATGGCGCGATGAAGGTTCTCGCGATCGACACGGCGCTCGGCGCGGCGTCCGCCTGCATATTTGACAGCGCGTCCAACGAAGTCTTGGCGCGCGAGACCATTTGGCTCGACCGGGGCCATGATCAGACGCTCGTGCCGCTGATCGATCGCGTCACCGCCTCGGGCGGTGGAATTGCCGATATTGAAAGAATAGCGGTCACTGTAGGACCCGGGTCTTTCACCGGAATTCGGGTCGGCCTGTCCGCGGCGCGGGCGATCGGTCTTGCCTTGAACAAGCCGGTGGTAGGCGTTTCGACCTTGTCGGCCTACGTCGCCCCCGTCATGCTCGACTGGACTGAAGGCGTCGCGGCGGCGGCCATCGATGCGCGACATGGCCGTATCTACATAGCCGCTTTCGCCAACGGTCGCCCGATCATTGCGCCGCGGATCGGATCCCCGCGCGAAGCAGTTCGGGCGATGGGTTCCGGGCCTCTGCGCCTCGCGGGCGGAGCCGCCGCATCTCTGGCGATCG
This sequence comes from uncultured Rhodoblastus sp., assembly GCA_964634325.1. Lineage (GTDB taxonomy): Bacteria > Pseudomonadota > Alphaproteobacteria > Rhizobiales > Beijerinckiaceae > JAJXWB01. The sequence continues at coordinate 44,473 of CAZWJF010000008.1, read as the reverse complement.
AGGCGTGGTCGATGGGCGTGGCGGCGGAAGTTGTTTCAGACGCGGTTGCTCCGGACATTTCTTTCGTTGCGCGGCTGGGCGCGGCCGCAGACCCGCAAGCAGCGCCGCCGCGCCCGCTCTATCTCAGAGCCCCCGACGTAAAGACGCCGGAGACAACGTTGGTTCCGGCGGGTTGAAAATGGCGGCCGCTGGATCGACGCGCGTCGTTTGCGCGCCGCTTGCCCCAGCGGCGGCGGCCCGCTGCGCCAATCTGCATAAAATCTCCTTCAGCTCTCCCTGGTCTGCAGCGGAATTTGGAAGTCTTCTGGCTAGCGCTTCCGTCGTCGCCGACGGCGTGGGGTCTGCGCCGCTTGTCGACGGATTTATCTTGTCCCGTCGCGCCGCCGATGAAGCAGAAATTCTGACCATCGCCGTTGACCCGGCCAAACGGGCGCATGGCCTTGGGAACGCTTTGCTCGGCTTCCACTTGTCCCGCCTTTCGATGCTTGGCGTCGAGAAGCTGTTCCTGGAGGTCGCCGAGTCCAACAAGCCGGCGCTAGCGCTTTATAACCGTTACGGTTTCGAGCGTGTCGGCCTTCGCGAGGGCTATTACGCGAAACCAGACGGAACGCGGGCGGCCGCTTTGATCTTACGCTGCAACCTCTAGGCGCGATCGTCACAGGAGCGTCAACAACAGCGGGCAAAGCTCGGCCATGGCGTTGGTCCGTCTCATTTCTGTCGCTGCGACGATCGCTCTCGCGATCCTTTTCGGCGCGGCGCTCGGGCTACTTCCGAGCCGGATATCCGGAATGGCGATGACAAGAGTCCGGCGGCGGTTTTCGAACCTGGCCTGCAGGATACTCGGCATCAAGGTCGTCTTCGACGGGCAGATTCCTCGCGACCGACCCGTCATCCTCGTCGCCAACCACGTCTCGTGGACGGATATTCTAGCTCTCGGCGGCATCATGCCGATCACGTTTCTCGCCAGACACGATGTCGCCGATTGGCCGGCCCTTGGCCAACTCGCCCGTATCTACGGAACATTGTTCATCGAGCGAGGACGGTTGAGACAGATCCCGTCGATCAATCGCCAGATGGCTCTGCGCCTTGAGAGGGGCGAAACAGTTGGGTTGTTTCCCGAAGCGACGACCGGCGACGGCACGCGACTGAAGAAATTTAGCGCGGTGCACTTCGCAGCGGCGCGGAGCTTGCTGGAGATGCGACCCGACTTGACGAGCGTCGACATCGCACCCGTCGTTATCGCCTATACGCGTCGCAGCGGCTTGCCCCTCGGACGCGCCGGCCGAGCGGCTGTCGCCTGGTATGGCGACATGGAATTCGCGCCGCATCTCCTCGACCTGGCGCGCGGAGGCGCGGTCGAATGCCGAATTCGATTCTTGACGCCGATTCCCTTCGATCGCTCCTCAGACCGAAAGAAGCTCGCTCGCCTCGCCGGAGACGCCATCAGGTTCGAAAAGGCTAGTCTGATCTCGGGGGCCGCAGAGTCAGCGCCGGCTTATGTTCTTTCCGGGTCGCAAAGCGTATAAATCGATCGAGGGCGACTGTCCGGATGTCGCCGACCGGGACCCAAGGGAACGATTTCGGAGTGGAACAGGAGCTGAAGGCGCTGCGGGGCGGATACGTCAAGTCCTATGGTTGCCAGATGAACGTGTACGATTCGTCGCGGATCAGCGGTTTGCTGCGGGATGATGGCTGCGCCCCGGTGCAATCGCCGGACGAGGCGGACGTCATCGTTCTCAACACCTGCCATATCCGCGAGAAGGCGGCGGAAAAGGTTTTTTCTGAACTCGGCCAGATCAGGCAATTGAAAGCGCTTCGATCCGCCGAGGGGCGTCGGCTTATCGTAGGGGTCGCCGGCTGCGTCGCCCAGGCCGAGGGCGAAGAAATCCTGCGGCGCGAGGCGGCCGTCGATTTTGTCGTCGGTCCGCAATCCTATCATCGCCTGGCCGAGGCGCTTGCGAAAGCTCGCGATGGCGAACGGCCTTTGTTGATCGACTTCGAGACGGAAGAAAAATTTCGCGACCTTCGTGAAACTTCGCCTGAACCGACCGCCCGGCGCGTCGCCGCTTTCGTCACCGTCCAGGAGGGCTGCGACAAGTTCTGCAGCTTCTGTGTCGTTCCCTACACCCGCGGCGCAGAGGTTTCGCGCGCGGCGCCCGATGTGATCGCCGAAGTCGAGAAGCTCGCGCGCGCCGGGGTCCGCGACGTCACGCTGCTCGGACAGAACGTCAACGCCTATCGTTGGAGCGGCGTTGGCGGGGACTGGACCCTCACGAAGCTGTTCGAACGCCTTTCAGAGATTCCTGGCGTCGAAAGACTGCGCTACACGACCAGCCATCCGCTCGATATGAGCGCGGAGTTGATCGACGCGCATCGCGACTTGCCAAAAGTCATGCCGTATCTGCATCTTCCTGTTCAGAGCGGAGCGGATCGAATTCTGAAAGCAATGAATCGCAGGCACACCGCGCGCGACTATCTGGCGCTCATCGACAGAATTCGCGTCGCTCGTCCCGACATTGCGCTGTCGTCCGATTTCATCGTCGGATTCCCTGGCGAAACCGATGACGATTTTCAGGATACGATGCGTCTGGTCCGCGACGTTCGTTTCGCAAGTTCGTTTTCCTTCAAGTACTCGACGCGGCCGGGAACGCCAGGCGCCGAGCGCCAGGATCAAATCGACGAGACGACCAAGAAGGCGAGGCTTGCTGAGTTACAAAATGAACTCGACAAGCAAGCCGCAGAGTTCAATGCAGCTCAGGTCGGCAAGACGACCGATGTGCTGTTCGAAAAATCCGGCCGCCATCCCGGTCAGATCGTCGGCCGGACGCCATATCTCCAGAGCGTTCAGGTCGACGCATCGCCCGATTTGATCGGACAAGTCGTCCCCACCTTCATCGAGCGACCCGGGCCGCATTCGCTTTTTGGCCGATGCGTCCTCGCCACTGCTTCGAAAGGGGCGATCGCTTGAACGGCAAGAACACCGCGAGTGGGCGCAGGGAGCTCGAGACATTGCGAACGACATCGGCGCAAGGCGATACGGAAATAACCCTCACTTTCAGCGATAACCGTCATGCATCGACCGTCTTTGGGCAGTACGATCACAACCTCGCAAAAATCGAGCGTCGCTTGGGGGTTGTCGCAGCGGCGAACGGGAATCATGTGACGTTGAAGGGGTCGACCTTGAACGTCGATCAGGCTCGGCGGACGCTTGAGCACCTGTATAATCGGGCTGCTTCCGGGAACGCTATTACACTCGGCGAAGTCGACGGCGCGTTGGAAGAGGCTGCGCTGCAGGGATCCTTGTTTCCCGATGACGCATCTTTGGAGCCGCAGGGGTTCGAAGAAATACGTACGCGCAAACGTCCGGGCGTTCGCGCACGCACGAACGCCCAAAGCGCGTACTTGCGTGCTTTGAAAAAGTACGAGCTCGTATTCGCGGAGGGGCCTGCCGGCACGGGAAAGACATGGCTCGCCGTTGGTCACGCAGTTTCGTTGCTCGAGCAGGGCGTCGTCGAGCGCGTGATACTGTCGAGGCCCGCGGTCGAAGCGGGCGAACGTCTGGGTTTCCTGCCGGGGGATATGCGCGAAAAGGTGGATCCTTATCTGCGCCCGATCTACGACGCCCTCCAGGATTTCATGGACGCCCGGATGGTCGAACGCGGCATGCAGACTGGGATGATCGAAGTCGCGCCGCTGGCGTTCATGCGCGGACGAACATTGACGAACGCCTGTGTGCTGCTCGACGAGGCGCAGAACGCCACCACGATGCAAATGAAGATGTTCCTGACGCGTCTTGGAGAAGGCTCCAGGATGATCGTCAACGGCGATCCGTCTCAGACCGACCTGCCGTCCGGTCAAAAATCAGGATTGACCCAAGCGGTGCGATTGTTGTCAGGCGTCGAGGGCATCGGCCACGTCAAGTTTCAGGAAGGCGACGTGGTTCGCCATGATCTCGTGAAGAGGATCGTCGACGCCTACGCACAGGCGGAGCGAGCTTCATCGTCTCACCCGTCCGATCAACGATGACATCGAACGTCGATATTTCTGTCTCGGCCGCAGTCTGGTCGCGATTTCCTGAAGCAGAACAAGTCATTCGGCGCGCTGTAGCCGCGTCTGAATCCGCTTTCGAGAATTGCGACGATTGCGCCAGCGACGTCAGCGTCCTGTTATGCGACGACGAGGAAATCAGACGCCTGAACCGCCGATGGCGTGGCAAGGACTCTTCTACGAACGTGCTTTCTTTCCCAACACCGGATGGGGTCGCCCGACTTACGCATCTCGGCGACATCGCAATTGCGTTCGAGACGGTCGATCGCGAAGCGAGGGAGGAACGCAAGACTTTTGCAGACCACCTCTCCCACTTGACGGTTCACGGTTACCTCCATCTCGTCGGATTCGATCACGAAGTCGACGAGGAGGCTGAAGAGATGGAATCTCTCGAGCGCGAAATTCTGGCACGCCTCGACATCGCAGATCCTTACGATTCCGCCCGCGACGCCGATCGACCCAAGACATGACCGACGCCAAACGAGACACCGATCAGCCTCAACCGCGCCCGACGCTCATTGAGCGCATGCGTCAACTGTTGGGCATAACGCCCGCATCGTTGCGCGACGACATAGAGGACGCTCTTGAGCAACCTGAAGGCGCCGACGATTTCTCGCCGCAGGAACGGGTGATACTCAGGAATGTCCTGGAGCTCCACGAACATCGCGTCCAGGACATCATGATCCCGCGCGCCGATATTGTCGCGGTGGCGATCACCTCGACGCTGTCCGATGTTCTCACCGTTTTTAGGACAGCGGGACATTCTCGGCTCCCCGTTCACGGTGAGACGCTCGACGACCCGCGTGGAATGATTCACATCCGCGATTTCGTCGATCACCTTGCCGGCGCGGTCGAGCTGGGGATGCGGAAGCGCAAACCAGCGTCGAGCGAAATTGTCGAAGCTCCGTCCACGGTCGCAACAGAAGGCGCGTTGGATCGCCGATTGCAGAGACTGGCGGCGCTGGGCGCGATCGATTTGTCATCGCAGCTAGCGCATGCCGGAATTGTCAGACCGGTTCTGTTCGTACCGCCTTCGATGCCGGCGTTGGACCTGCTCGTGAAAATGCAGGCCACGAGAACGCATATGGCGTTGGTCATCGACGAGTACGGCGGCACCGATGGTTTGGTCTCGATCGAAGACGTCGTCGAAATGATTGTCGGCGATATCGAGGATGAACACGACTTCGAGGAAGAACCTCGTGTCGATCAGATCAACGCCGGAGAGTTTCTCGCAGATGCGCGCGCGAGCCTTGCAGCTGTATCCGAGCGTATCGACGTATCGCTAGACGATCGCATCGAGTCTGAAGAGGTCGACACGCTTGGGGGATTGATCGCCAGCGTTGCGGGTCGGTTGCCAACGCGAGGCGAGATAATTCCTTTGACCGAGAAGGGCGTGGAATTCGAGATCGTCGATGCGGACCCACGACGGATCAAACGCGTTCGTATACGCTTGATACCGCCTGATTCGGACCGTGACGCTCCGAGCCAGGGGACTTCTTCCCAAGAATAGGCCGGTTCGCTTCATGAGCGCAGCTTTGGGTCGACGCTACGCAGGGGCTGCTGGAGAAGGGGCGGCCTACGGGCTTATGGATTCCGGGTCGTGAGCCGGATGATCCAGCTTGCACAATCCGTGGTTCTTGCGGACGGCTGGAGACGCGCGGCCATAGCGTTTGTGGCAGGCGCGGTCGGCGCGCTCGCCATGCCTCCAGTCGGGTTTTTTCCGGCGCTTATCATTACGATGACTACCGCTGTATGGCTCCTGGACGGTTGCGGCGGCTCCGGCGAAGGTCTCTCGATCCGACGGATCAGATGCGCGGCTATATCCGGATGGTCGCTGGGTCTCGGATACTTCGTCGCAGGTCTCTACTGGCTGGGGGCGGCGTTCCTGGTCGAACCAGATCGGTTCGCATGGGCTTTGCCGCTCGGCGTGTTCGGTTTGCCCGCGGCGCTCGCCTGCTTCACGGCGGTCGGCTTCGTCCTTGCTTCGATCTTCTGGAAAGCCGGCGGGGCGCGCATATTGATCCTGGCGGTCGCTCTCGGACTTGCGGAAGTCGTCCGTGGCTACGCGTTCACCGGATTCCCATGGAACGAGTTCGGGATGGCGCTCGGCCAGCACGACGTCCTCGCCCAGGCGGCGTCCATTTTCGGGCTCTACGGATTGACCCCCCTGGCGATCGCCATCAGCGCGGCTCCGGCCACGCTCTACGACGGCAAGCGTCGAAGCCTGTTGGGATCGCCGCTCATGTGGGCTGCGATGACTCTGGCCGGAATCGCCGCGTTCGGAGCCGTGCGACTGAATGCAGACACCGTCGCGACGGCTCCAGGCGTCCGCCTTCGAATCATGCAACCGAATCTGCCGCAGGACGCCAAGTTTCGACCGGCAGCCGGTGGAGAGATTCTTCGCAAGTATCTCGAGCTCTCCGACCGGTCGACCTCGCCGAACAGCTCTGGATTGATAAACGTCACACATCTGATCTGGCCAGAGTCCGCATTTCCGTTTGTGCTAAGTCGCGAGCCGCAGGCTCTGAACATGATCGCGTCGGCTCTGGGCTCCCATACAATTCTGCTCACGGGAGCGATCCGGCTCGAGGGCGCATCCGGCCGGGATGCGCCGGCCTACAATTCCGTTCTGGCCGTCAACGGCGAAGGCCGCATTATCGACAGCGCCGATAAAGTCCATCTGGTGCCGTTCGGCGAATATCTTCCTGCGGCCCGATTGTTCCGCGCGCTCGGGCTGCGGCAATTCATCGCCCTGCCGGGAGGATTCACCGCAGGCGCGTACCGCCGGATGATGCGCGTTCCCGGCCTGCCGCCGTTTCAGCCGCTTGTCTGCTACGAGGCGATCTTCCCCGGGGCCGTCACGCCTTCCTCTCCCTCAGACTCGGATACGGAGCGGCCCGGTTTCCTGCTCAACGTGACAAACGACGGCTGGTTTGGATTGACATCCGGGCCATACCAGCACTTTGCGCAAGCCAGATTGCGGGCGATCGAAGAGGGGCTTCCCCTGGTTCGGGCCGCCAATACAGGCATTTCAGCGATTGTGGACCCCTACGGCCGGGTGATGAAGGAACTGCCGCTTGGGGTGGCCGGCGTGCTGGACGGTCCTTTGCCAGCTTCGATAGGACCGACCGTCTTCAGCCGACATCCTTACGGTCCGACAGCGGCGTTGTTCGCCTCTTTATTTGCTCTTTCGTTGATAGGCCGACGCCGAAATTGACTTGGCGACAGGAACAGAGCTCTCTATCGCCGAACATTGGAGCTCCGCTTTGGACGTGCAGATGGAATCCGGCGCGCTGCCATCACTGATCGATACTCACGTCGGCAATCGTATTCGAGTTCGCCGGTCGTTCTTGAAGCTCAGCCAAGAAAAGCTCGGCGAGCGCCTCGGCGTGTCATTTCAACAAATTCAGAAGTACGAAAAAGGCGTCAATCGAATAGGCGCCGGGCAATTATTTGAAATCGCTAAGTTTCTTGGGGTTGAGCCGAATTTCTTCTTTGAAGGCCTGCCTGCCGCGGATGGGGGATTTTCCGAACGGCAGAGCGTCATCCAAACGGTCGGGATAGAGGATACCGTCGAAGGGTTGGCGCTCAATCACGCGTTCGCCCGCATCAAGAGTCAAAAGATCCGCAAGAAGGTGATCGCTCTCGTCGCGGCGATTGCAGAATCGCAGTAGGCGAACGCCGTTCGTCAAACCGAACGATTTGCGCGCTATTGCTTGACGAAACGAACGCGTGCTGCGAGAAGGCGCCAGCTTTTGGCCGCTGGAGAGGCGGCCCGACCTCCAGGAGGCTGGCTTGGCCCGTAAGAATTACCTTTTCACCAGCGAATCCGTGTCCGAAGGCCATCCGGACAAAGTCTGCGACCGGATTTCGGACGAAGTCGTCGATCTCTTCTTTTCCCGCGGCGCTGCTGAGGGCATCGATCCCTACCAGATCCGTGTCGCCTGCGAGACGTTGGCTACGACGAATCGAGTTGTGATCGCCGGCGAGGTTCGCGGTCCAAAGATCTCCACGGCCGACATTGAAAATGCGGCGCGCCAGGCGATCAAGGACATCGGCTACGAGCAGGATGGCTTTCACTGGAAGAACGCTCAGGTCGAGATTCTTCTTCACGCCCAATCCGCTGACATTGCGCAAGGCGTCGACGCCGCCGGCAACAAGGACGAAGGCGCGGGCGATCAGGGCATCATGTTCGGCTACGCGTGCCGCGAGACGCCGGAGCTCATGCCGGCGCCTTTGCATTACGCGCACAAGATCCTTCACTCGCTGTCGCAAGCCCGGCGTTCAGGCGTCGAACCCAAGCTCGGCCCGGATTCGAAGAGCCAGGTGACCGTTCGTTACGAGAACGGCAAACCGGTCGGCGTCTCGCAGATCGTCGTGTCGCATCAGCATGTCGACGAAAACCTGACGTCCGGCGACGTCCGCGCGATCATTGAGCCCTATGTGCTCAAAGCGCTGCCGGAAGGTTGGGTCGACGCCTCGACCGTGTGGCACATCAATCCGACAGGCAAGTTCTATATCGGCGGCCCCGATGGAGACTGCGGTCTCACCGGGCGCAAGATCATTGTCGACACCTATGGCGGCGCCGCGCCGCACGGCGGCGGGGCCTTCTCGGGCAAGGACCCGACCAAGGTCGATCGCTCCGCCGCATATGCTGCGCGCTATCTGGCGAAGAATGTCGTCGCCGCCGGACTGGCCGATCGTTGCACCCTTCAATTGTCCTATGCGATCGGCGTCGCCGAACCGCTGTCGATTTACGCCGACCTGCACGGGACCGGGCAGGTGGACGAAGGCAAGCTCGAGCAGGTGCTGATGCAGGCGATGCGGTTGTCGCCACGCGGAATTCGCGAACATCTCCAGTTGAATCGACCGATCTACGCACGCACCTCGGCTTACGGGCATTTCGGCCGCCACCCCGAAGCCGACGGCGGATTCTCGTGGGAGCGAACCGACCTGGCCGACAAGCTGAAGGCCTATTTCTGAAATCAGGGTCGCGATTGCATAAGCTCTACGGTCGTCGAAAGGGGAAGAAGCTTCGGCAGCGCCAGGAAGCGCTCATGTCGGAGGTTCTTCCTCAAATATCGATCGCTCCGACGAGCGGGCGGATCGCGCCCGAACTGCTTTTTGCTTTTGAACCCTCCGAAATCCGGCTCGAAATCGGCTTTGGCGACGGAGAGCATCTTGTCAATGAAGCGTCCGCAGCCCCGGACGTGGCGTTCATCGGCTGCGAGCCCTTCGTCAACGGCGTCGCCAAAGCGGTAGCGGCGATAAACGATCGCGGATTACGCAATATCCGAATTTTTGGCGGCGACGCGCGCGATTTGTTGAACGCGCTTCCGGACGCATCGCTCAGCCGTATCGAATTGCTCTATCCGGACCCCTGGCCAAAACGACGTCATCACAAGCGCCGGATTGTTTCGCAAGATTTTCTCAACGCGGTGGCCCGCGTGCTTCGGGTCGGCTGCGAATTCCGTTTCGCTACAGACATCGACGATTATTGCGCCTGGACATTAGACCGCGTGCGCGACGCGCCGCATTTCAGATGGACTGCGCGCCGCCCGTGCGACTGGTTGACGCCCTGGGACGGATGGGCTGCAACGCGGTACGAGCAAAAAGCGCGTCGCGAAGGGCGGTCCTCTGCTTATCTCACGTTCGTCAGAACGTGATTGCGCCCGGGTTCGCGCTGCGCGAACTCTTCGTTCCATAGCGATGCAGATCGGGACCGTGGGCTTTCAGCCAAGCCTCCGCGGCATCTGTCTCCGGGCAAATCGATCGGCATAGTCTCCAGAACCGCGCGGAATGATCCATGTGCACGAGGTGACACACTTCATGCGCCGCCAAGTAACTGAGCACCTCTCGCGGCGCCATGATCAATCGCCACGAAAAATTGAGCGATCCGCTCGACGAACAAGAGCCCCATCTCGTCGTCGTGTCGCGCAGGCTGACGGGAGGCATGGGCTTTGAAAGCAGTTCCGCGTAACGGCTAACCGCGGACAAGAGCTCCGCGCGCGCACGACTTCTCAGCCAATCGCGAACGCGGCGCTCGACGTGGGGCTCTCCGCCGGTCACGTAGAGAACCTGCTCGGTTGCTCCAGACGACGAATTATCGGAGAGCCAGGCGACGCCCCGCGAGCCTCTGGCGTGTACAATTCGTGTCTGTCGTCCCTGCAGGGGAAACGTCGCCCCATCGACGAATGTGACCTGTTGCGGCAAGCGCCGTAACCGCACGCCGACCCACGCGGCATTGCGTTCGGCAAAATCCGCTGCGTCCTTCAACGACGCCCGCTTTGGCATCGTCAGAACCGCGTCGCGCGTGGCGCCGCGCACTCGCAGAATAAAGCGACGTGCGGTGTCTAAGCGCCGCAACTGAACTCGATATGTTTCTCCGTCGTGCTGAAGCTCCAATTCGGGACATTCGGAGCGCGCACGTTCATTCCGTCGAAGCCGCCGCATCCATAAACAATAACGAAACTCGCTTTGAGTCGCTATGGATTCGAAGGAGAGGCGCCAGCTCCCGCACACTTCGGGACTGCCGCCCGGCATCTATGAGGATCGCGTTCACGAAAGTCGACATGAGAGGCGCGATTGCTCATTTCTGGCATGCTGCGCAATAAAATGTGGATCGTCCGGACTGCGTCGCACGCTCGACGACGCCATTGCATCCGTCTTGCGGGCAGGGCGCGCCCTCTCGGTCGTAGACTCTGAATACGTGCTGGAAATAGCCGGGCTTCCCGTCCGCACCCGAAAAATCGCGTAACGACGATCCGCCAGCGTCGATCGCCTCGCCCAAGACGTCAATGATCGCGCGTGCGAGGCGAACGCGACGCATCAAAGAGTTCTGGCCCGCGCCTGCAATCGATCGCGCAGTCCGGAAGGGCGACAGGCGCGCTCGATGGAGCGCCTCGCATACGTAAATGTTTCCGAGACCCGCGATCTTACGTTGATCGAGCAGCGCAGCCTTGAGGCTCAAGTTCGTATCAGAAAGAACACGACGCAGCACGGCTTCATCGAGCGGCGGTTCGAGCGGCTCGACGCCGATCTTCTGGAAGCGCGGGTGCTGCTCGAGTTCGGAGAACGACGCGACGAACATGAAGCCGAATCTTCGCGGGTCATTATAGATAACCTGCGAACCGTCGTTCAGGCGCAGGATTACATGATCATGCGTCGCGAATTTCGGTATCGACCGGTACAGATTGGCGGTCTCCTGATCCGGACCGTCGAGCACAACGCGGAACGAGCCGCTCATCCCGAGATGAGCGACCATGGCGTCTCCGCTTGACAGCCGGACTATCAGATATTTCGCGCGCCGATCGACGCCCAGAATGGTTTGGCCGGTCAGGCGCGTTCGGAAATCCGGCTGGAACGGGAACCGCAGGTCTGGCCGGTTGAGCACGATCTCGCCGACCTTGCGTCCGTCGATGAACCGCGCCAGCCCGCGTCTGGTCGTTTCGACCTCTGGAAGTTCCGGCATTTTGGGCTCCCGCCTCAGTTAACCTTCGACCGGACGCGGCGGCCGGTCGCGTAGATATAGGCGCGCAGACCGGCTATTGTCCCGCCGGCAAGGGGATCAAGGCATGAACGCGACGGGCCCGTCCGGATCAATCGATCGCAGCAGCGCGGATTTTGGTTTTGAGCGCGTTCCGCTCGAATCCAAGCAAGCGTTGGTCGACGAAGTTTTTCACAAGGTCGCGGATCGCTACGATCTGATGAACGATCTGATGTCGGCTGGCTTGCATCGGGAGTGGAAGAACGTGTTCGTTGCGATGGCGCGGCCTGCCCGGTCGCGATCATGGCGACATATCGACGTCGCGGGTGGGACCGGCGACATCGCCTTTCGCATTGCAGAACAGGACATCAAGACCGCCCATTCGACCGTCGTCGACATCAACGCGGATATGCTCGCGGTTTGTCGGCGGCGCGCGCTTCAATTGGGTTACGACGATCGCGTCGAGACCGTCGAGGCCAACGCGGAAGATTTGCCGTTTCCGGACGCCAGCTTCGATGTCTACACGATCGCTTTCGGCATCCGGAATGTGCCGCGCATCCCCAAAGCTCTTGCGGAAGCGCGGCGTGTCCTGAAGAAAGGCGGGCGATTTCTGTGCCTCGAATTCTCTCAGGTCGACCTGCCGATCATGGACAGGATCTACGATCAATATTCTTTCCGCGTCGTGCCGCGGCTGGGAGAGCGCGTGACCGGCGACGCGCATCCCTATCGCTACCTCGTCGAGTCGATTCGGAAATTCCCCAAGGCGGAAGAATTTCGCGACATGATCGAGGACGCCGGGTTCCGACGGGCGTCGTTCGAGCGACTCACGGGCGGCGTGGTCGCGATACACAGCGGCTGGAATATCTAGAGACGGTCGAGTGCGTTTCTTCACGAGCATCATTCACGTCGTTCGTCTTGCTCGCGCGGGATTGATCCTCGCGCGCGAAGGCGTCTTTCTCGACGTCGACCCGGAACTGCTGCCTCCGACCGCGCGTCCATTTTTCCTCCTCTTCCGGAAGTTTGCGCGACGAGATGCGATCAAGTCCAAGAATTCGATCGCACGCGCGATGGCGCTTCTAGGGCCTTCGTACGTCAAGCTCGGTCAGTTTCTTGCAACGCGGCCGGATATTGTCGGCTTCGAAGCGGCGCGCGCGCTGGAAGAGTTGCAGGACCGCATGGAGCCGTTCGGGCGCGCCGAGGCGATACAGACGATCGAACGCACGTTCGGCCAACCGTTCTCGGACATTTTCTCGGAATTCGGCGAGCCAGTCGCGGCGGCGTCGATTGCTCAGGTTCATAAGGCCCGCACAAGAGAAGAAGATGGCGGTCGCTACGTCGCTGTGAAGGTATTGCGGCCCGGAATCAACGTCCGATTTCGGCGCGATCTCGACGATATGATGTTCGCCGCGCAGATGGCGGAGCGCGGCTCTGCCGAGGCGCGCCGCCTGCGGCTCGTCGCTGTGGTTGAAACCCTTGCGCGCAGCGTCAGCCTCGAGATGGACCTCCGTCTCGAAGCGGCTGCGGCCTCCGAATTTCGCGAGAACACCGCAGCCGACCCCGGCTTTCGGACGCCGGAAGTCGATTGGAACCGAACAGGGCGCGACGTTCTTACGACCGAATGGATCGATGGGGTCCCGCTGTCGAATGTCGCGGCTTTGCAGGCTGCTGGTCTCGATCTGCCGAAACTCGGCGCGACGGTTATTCAGTCGTTCTTGCGCCACGCGGTCCGCGACGGATTTTTCCACGCCGACATGCACCAGGGGAATTTGTTCGTCGACCGAGAAGGCGGCGTCGTCGCAGTGGATTTCGGCATTATGGGCCGACTGACCCCGGCGCAGCGGAAATTCCTCGCGGAAATCCTCTTTGGCTTCATAACCCGCGACTATCGTCGCGTGGCGATTGTCCATTTCGACGCGGGTTATGTCCCTCGCAGCCATGGCGTCGCCGAATTCGCCCAGGCCATACGCGCGGTCGGCGAACCGATCCATTCGCGCACAGCCGACCAGATATCGATGGCGAAGGTGTTGACCTTGCTGTTCGAGATCACGGCGTTGTTCGACATGTCGACCCGCACCGAATTGGTGCTCCTGCAAAAGACCATGGTGGTCGTCGAAGGCGTTGCGCGAACGCTCGATCCGAACCTGAACATGTGGACGACTGCGGAGCCGGTCATTCGCGCATGGATCGAGGAAAATCTCGGTCCCGCGGGCAAGATGCGCGACGCGCAAGATGTGGTCGGCGCAGCGTTGCAGGCCGTCGCGCGCGCGCCGCAGATGCTCGACCGCCTCGATACGATTACCGAGAATCTTCAGGCGCGCGCAGACCTGGACTCGGCGAACGTCAAAGCTTCGTCGATCTCCTATTGGTCCAGCCTTCCGCTCTGGCTGTTGGCGGCGGCGGCGGCGATCGCCCTCCTGCGTTGAGAAACGGGAGCAAGGCATGTCAAACCTCGCTGGAAAGCATCTGCTCCTGATCATCAGCGGCGGCATCGCGGCTTACAAGACGCTTGAACTTATCCGACGCCTGCGCGAGCGGGGCGTCAGGATCACCGCGGTGATGACCGAAGCGGCGAAGCAGTTCGTCACGCCCCTGTCGGTAGCCAGTCTGACTGGCGAAAAGGTATACGATGAACTTTTTTCGCTGACCGACGAAACCGAGATGGGCCACATCCAGCTGTCGCGCGCGGCCGATGTCATCTTGGTAGCGCCCGCGACCGCCGATCTCATGGCCAAGGCGGCGCATGGGCTGGCTAACGATCTCGCGTCCACCTTGCTTCTCGCCGCCGATCGCGCTCCGATTTTCGCGCCGGCGATGAACGTTCGTATGTGGGTTCATTCGGCGACGCGGAGAAACGTCGAGTTGTTGCGGCAGGCCGGCTGCAAGATTCTGGGGCCGGCCGATGGCGAAATGGCCTGCGGCGAATTCGGACCGGGACGCATGATCGAACCGCTCGAGATTGTCGCACAACTCGAATCCCTGACGGCCGACGGCGTTTTGCCGAAAATCGATCTTCCCGAAGGGCGGTCGTCCAAGCCGCTGGCGGGACGTCGCGCGATCGTGACGGCCGGACCGACTCGCGAGGCCATAGATCCTGTTCGCTACATCAGCAACAAGTCTTCGGGCAAACAGGGCTATGCGATAGCGGCGGCGCTGGCGGCGGCTGGAGCTGAGACGATCCTCGTCAGCGGACCCGTCGCAATCGCGCCGCCGGCCGGCGTCGTTTTCCAGCCAATCGAAACTGCGGTCGAAATGCTTGCGGAAGTGCAGCGCGCTCTTCCGGCCGACATCTTCGTAGCCGCCGCCGCCGTCGCCGACTGGAGGGTGAAGGAAGCCGCAACCCAGAAAACCAAGAAAGGCGTGATGGGTCCACCGACCATCGAGCTCGTCGAAAATCCCGATATTCTGGCGACGGTCGGCAAGATGACCGTTGGTCGACCGCGGGTAGTCGTCGGGTTCGCCGCCGAAACCGAGAATCTCGTTTCGAACGCCCGCGCAAAGCTCGATCGCAAAGGGTGCGATCTGGTCGTCGCTAACGATGTTGGGGCGGAACAATCCATTTTCGGCGGCGACCGCAATCGAGTCGTGATCGTCGACACGGATGGGGCGCATCCTTGGGAGCAGGCTGACAAAACTGCAATCGGCGCGCGCCTCGCGGAACTCATTGCTCGCAGGCTGGGCGTCGGCGCATGAGCGCCTCGACGCGCATAGCTGTCCGAATTCGGCGCCTGCCGCATTCGGACGGCATTGATCTTCCGACGTACCAAAGCGCCGGCGCCGCCGGTCTCGATCTCGCCTGCGCGCTGGCGTCGTCCGAGACGAAATCGCTCGCTCCCGGAGGCCGCGCGCTTGTGCCTACCGGATTTTGCATCGAATTGCCGGAAGGATTCGAGGCGCAGATCCGTCCCCGCTCCGGCCTCGCGCTCAAACACGGCGTAACGGTGCTCAACACGCCGGGAACGATCGATTGCGACTATCGCGGCGAAATCAAAGTCTTGCTGGTGAACCTCGGCGACGCGCCGTTCCTCCTTGAACGTGGCGTTCGGATGGCGCAATTGGTCATCGCGCCGGTGGCGCGCGCGGAAATCGAGGTTGCGGCGGAATTGTCGGATACGTCGCGTAAAGACGGCGGCTTCGGATCAACTGGAACGAATTGATCGCCAAACGGCGCTTCAAGAAACAATCCTTCTCCAAAAACGTCTCAAAATGCGATTGAACCGTCTGCGGCGAACCGGGACAATCCGATCATCTTCTGCATTCCGCCAAGGTGGAGACAAGGGAAGCGTCATGACACAGCACGAAGCGCAGCGCGCCCCAGGCCGGGGACGGATCTATGCCTCGATTATCGAAACGATCGGCGACACGCCCATCGTCCGACTGGAGCGACTTGCAGCGGAGCGAGGGATCAAGGCCCATATTCTGGCGAAGCTGGAATTCTTTAATCCGCTTGCCAGCGTCAAGGATCGGATCGGCGTCAACATGATCGCCGCGATGGAGGCGGCCGGTCGGATCGCCCCCGGCAAGACCACCCTTGTCGAGCCGACCTCGGGGAACACCGGCATCGCGCTCGCCTTTGTCGCTGCGGCGCGGGGCTATCGACTGATTTTGGTTATGCCGGAGTCGATGTCGATCGAGCGGCGCAAGATGCTCGCCCTCCTCGGCGCGGAACTGGAGCTGACGCCAGCCGCGCAAGGCATGAAAGGCGCGATCGCCAAAGCAGACGAACTCGCTAAATCGATCCCGAACGCGGTGATTCCGCAGCAATTCGAAAATCCCGCGAACCCGGACATCCACCGGCGCACGACCGCTGAAGAAATCTGGAACGATTGCGGGGGCGCAATCGACGTATTCGTCTCCGGGGTGGGCACGGGCGGCACGATTACCGGCGTCGGTCAGGTTCTCAAGGCGCGAAAGCCGGATTTGAGAGTGGTCGCGGTCGAGCCGGAGGACTCGCCCGTGCTGTCCGGTGGACAGCCGGGGCCTCACAAGATTCAAGGGATCGGCGCGGGGTTTGTGCCGCCGGTTCTCGATCGATCCGTCATCGACGAGGTCGTCAAGGTCGGAAATCAGACGGCCTTCGACACTGCGCGCCTGGTCGCGCGGCTGGAGGGCGCGCCGGTCGGGATTTCGTCGGGCGCGGCTCTCGCGGCGGCGATCGAAGTGGGCGGACGTCCGGAGATGGCGGGCAAGAACATCGTGGTCATTATTCCTTCCTTCGCCGAACGATATCTGTCGACGGCCTTGTTCGAAGGTCTATAAATCGCCCAGTCCAGCGAGCGCATTCAGGCGATCGCCACAGGAAGCGACGGAGGGGCTTTTGACTTTCGCGAACATCATCGTCGAGACGCACGACAATGTCGGCCTTGTGCGCCTCAATCGTCCGCAAGCCCTGAACGCCCTCAATTCAGAGCTGATCGAAGAGCTCAACACTGCTCTGATCGCATTCGACAAAGACGACGGCATCGGATGTATGGTAATTACCGGCTCCACGAAAGCGTTCGCGGCCGGAGCCGATATCAAGGAGATGCTTCCGAAGTCGTACATGGATGCGTATCTTTCCGACTTTATTACGTCGTGGGAAGGAATTACACGAATCCGTAAGCCTTTGATCGCTGCAGTCTCCGGCTTTGCGCTTGGCGGCGGTTGTGAACTGGCCATGATGTGCGATTTCATCTTGGCGTCAGACACCGCAAAATTCGGGCAACCGGAAATCAAACTCGGCGTCATGCCCGGCGTCGGCGGAACGCAGCGCCTGACCCGGTTCGTCGGCAAGTCGAAGGCCATGGAATTGTGCCTCACCGGCCGGATGATGGATGCGGCGGAGGCGGAACGTTCCGGGCTCGTGTCCCGGATCATTCCCGCCGACGAACTCGTCGCGGAGGCGATCAAGACGGCGCAGATCATCGCGGGCTTCTCTCGACCCACGGTCATGCTGACCAAGGAAACCGTCAATCGGTCCTACGAGACCACTTTGAGCGAAGGGATCAGGTTCGAGCGGCGCGTGTTCCATTCGATGTTCGCGCTCGAAGACAAGAAGGAAGGCATGACGGCGTTCGTCGAAAAGCGCCCGCCGCAGTTCCGCCACCGCTAGGTCGCCGACCGTTGACGGCGGCGGCATTTGTGAATATCAAGCGGCCATCGCCCGGTTCTATGCCTTAGAGCCGGGCTCGCTCATTTGGAATTTTGCGGCCGCCTGCGGCCGGCTCTGAGGAAATTGCAATGGCTAACACCAGTTCGGCTAAAAAGGCCGTTCGTAAGATCGCCCGCCGCACGGCCGTCCGCCGCGCGCGCCGTGGGCAAATGCGAACCTTCCTTCGCAAGGTGGAAGAGGCGATCGCGAGCGGCGATCAGACCGCCGCGGCGACCGCGCTTTCGACGGCTGCGCCGCTCGTCATGCGGGCCGCCCAGAAGGGGATCATTCACAAGAACAACGCGTCGCGTAAGGTGTCTCGCCTTACTTCGCGCGTGAAGGCCATGGCGAACTGACGCAAGCCGTCGGCCGTCGAGGAATGCGAAAGAACCGGGCGCTGGCCCGGTTTTTTTTCGCGTAAATTTCGGTGTGCGTTACGAGTCTGATCTCTGCCACGTTAACAAATTTTTAAAGCCTGCGTGAATGCCCGCGCATTCGAAATTCCAGTGATTCAAGGATTTGTCATCAATGCCCTGAAGGCGGCTCCAAACGCGCCCCTTGACTCGCGATTCGCGGCGCATCGCGAGGAGCTTCGAGAGATCGATCCTTCAAATCGACGTGCACAATGCTCGCCGAGCAGAACTCTTGGAATCAGCCAATTAAGGAAATCAATTTTCGACAGCGACGCTGATTGGGTCCGATGGTGCGAAACATTCATGACAAATGTCGTTGGCGCCGCATGCCCGCGTCGATAGTGTGAGGCCATCGAAGGACGGAGCCGCCGCACGGTCGACGCTGATGCGGCGGATTGCGGTTTCAGTCGGTTTGCAGAGCTTTAGATCACAGTCAGTTCAGTCGCTGCGCGCGTCTGGGCGGGGGTTGGTTTTGGCGCGTTACAACGCGCTTTGATCAAGATGCGGGGAGAGCGGCACGTGCGGCCCAGATCACGATTCTCAGATGTCCCTTGGATGGGATTGGCGACAACGTCTCCGGTTCGCCGTCAGATCATGAGCGGCGGCTGCGCTGAGGAGCGTCCTCTGGACAGGCTGTCGTAGCGGTCGTTCTGACGGGCGTCCGTTTCCTCCTTTCAAATTCCAAAAGCTTACACTTTCTTCTTCGCGAAGGAGGGCCGCGAGCGTGCGCCGTTCGAGGTCTGCAGCCTTCGCTGTCAACTGATCAGGCCACGCGATGAACAATTCGAATGCACCAGCGCCCCGCGGCCCGGAGATCACGCCAGAGGACCGCGCGATGGACGACTTGTGGAAACGCGTTTGTGCGCGTTTGCGCGCTGAACTCGGCGAGGCGCGGTTCAATTCATGGCTCGCGCGCGTCGAACTCGAACGCGTGGAGGACGGCGTCGTTTGCCTTTCTGTTCCTACCAAATTTCTCAAGAGCTGGATTCAACTTCATTACGTAGACCGCATTCGGTCGTCGATTGCGTTGGATCGTCCCGATCTCACGGAAATCGTCATTCGCATACGTTCTTCAATGCGGGCCGCACCGACGAGCTTCGAAGGACCGCGCTCGGCGACGCGCACAGACCTCGCAGCGCAGCGGAAGAACAACCAACAGGTCGCCACGGCGCCGATTGCGAAAGCAGCCGGAGCTGTTAACGCTGGCGAGCCGGGCGACGGTCAGCGAATCATCGGGTCGCCTCTCGATCATCGGATGACGTTCGAGACATTCCTGGTTGGGCCATCGAACCAGTTGGCGCACGCAGCTTCGCGCCGCATTGCGGTTTCGAACGTCGGCGATCCCATCGAGTTCAATCCCCTCTATCTCCATGCGAACGTCGGTCTTGGAAAAACGCATCTAGTTCAATCCATCGCGCAGGCCGCAACTGCGTCGGGCCGGAACGTCATCTATCTGACGGCCGAAAAATTCATGTACGGCTTCGTCAACTCGCTGAAGAGCCAATCTGCGATTGCATTCAAGGAAAGCCTCCGCTCGATCGACCTGCTCATTGTCGACGACGTGCAGTTCCTGAACGGCAAGATCATTCCGCACGAATTCGGACATGTGCTGAATTCTTTGATCGATTCCGGGCGTCAGGTGGTCGTCGCCGCAGACCGGCCGCCGGCGGATCTGGAGAATTTGGACGATCGCGTGAAGTCGCGTCTCACAGGTGGGATCTGTCTTGAAATCGGATCGCTTGATCCCGAATTGCGAAAGGCGATTCTCACGTCGCGGGTAGCTGCGGCGCAGAAGCGGCAGCCCGGATTTTCGGTGCCTGACGCTGTCGTGAATTATGTCGCGCAAGTCATCGACACGAACGGTCGCGACCTCGAAGGCGCAATCAATCGTTTGCTGGCGCGTGTGACTCTCAGCGGCGGGCCGCTGACCATTGACGTCGCCGAATACGCGATCCGCGATCTCGTGCGCACTCGCGATCCGAAGAAGGTCAAAATCGAGGATATTCAGAAACTGGTCGCCAACCACTACAATGTGACTCGCGCCGATCTTCTGTCGTCGCGGCGCACGGCTTCAGTCGTTCGCCCGCGCCAGATCGCCATGTTCCTTTCAAAGGTGCTGACGCCCAGGTCGCTGCCGGAAATCGGCCGCAGATTTGGCGGCCGAGATCACACAACGGTCCTGCACGCCGTTCGCAAGATCGAGGGCCTCACGTCGACCGACCGTTCGCTGGCGCAGGATATCGACTACCTCAAGCGCATGCTGACCGAGATCTGAGGATCGGGCGATCAGAACTGCGCTTGACGTATCAGATCGGAAAGGGAGATCTCTGGCCTTGCGCCGAAGTGTTGAATTACCTCGGCGGCCGCGAGCGCGCCAATCTGCGCGCATCTGGTCAGAGGCATCTGGCGCGCTAGGCCAAACAACGCGCCCGCCGCAAACAGGTCTCCGGCGCCGGTCGTATCGACGAGCCGTTCGATTGGCGCTGCGGGAACTGATTGCACGACGCCTCGATCGACGATGACGCAACCGGCTTCGGAACGCGTCACGAACGCGAGGATATTTTCGCGACGCAAGGCCTCGATGGCCGTCTCAAAATCGCCTGTCTGATAGAGGGCGTGTAGTTCGCTTTCGTTCGCGAAGACGATATCCACCAATCCAGTGCGGATGAGGGTCAGAAACTCATCGCGATAGCGATCGACGCAAAACGCGTCGGACAGGGTCAGCGCCGTTCTGCCGCCGACGCTGTGTGAAATGCCTGCAGCTTTTCGAAAAGCATCCTTGGCGTGCGGCGGATCCCAGAGATAACCTTCGAAATAGACGATGCCGGCGCGCTCGACGACGTGTTCATCGACATCCGCCGGTCCCAGCGCGATGCATGCTCCCAGATAGGTCGACATCGTTCGCTCGCCGTCGGGCGTCACGACGATCAGGCAACGCGCGGTCGCGGCGCCGCCGGTCGCTGCGGGCGTTGGAAAGAAAACGCCTTCGGCCTGGATGTCATGCCGGAACGCATGGCCCGCGTCGTCGTCTCTGACCTTGCCAAAGAAGGCCGCCTTTCCGCCAAGACTCGCAACGCCGACCATTGTATTTGCCGCTGATCCGCCCGACGCGATGGTCGCCGAACCCATGGTTTCGTAAAGACGCAGCGATGCGGCTTCATCGATCAAGGTCATCCCGCCCTTACGCAAATCGTGCGTCACGAGAAAATCATCATCGGCTTTGGCGATCACATCCACGATGGCATTGCCAATGCCGACAACGTCATACTCAAATCGCACGGTCATTTGCGGCTCCCGGGCCTGATCCTGTTAATGTCTCGGCCCTTTTAATCGGCCGGTCCCCGTCGGATCAATCCGGACTCTGACGGTCTGCGGCGTCTTTGACGATCCGAGTCAGCTTCTGAAAGTCAGCGGCGTCCAGTTTCGAAATCGACCGCGCCAGCAGATTCGCGAACGCCGTCGCCTCGGGGATTGCGCCGGAGGTGTCCAATTTTACCCGTGGGTCCGACGTCTGAGCCAGGCGACACAGCTCTTCCGCGTCGTCCCAGATCACGTTGAAGTAGACAATGATCCGCTGCACCAGAAACCATGTCGGCGCGCCGCGCTTCCCGTGTTCGAGCGCAGAGAGATAAGCCGAGGAGACGCCAAGGGAGTACGCCATTTCCTTGAGCGTGACTCCTCGTTCGGCGCGCAATTGTCTGAGGCGGGTTCCAAACGGCGTCATCGGCGTTCACCGGGACCGACGAAGGCGGACGTAAAGGGCTCCTGCGCCGCCGTGCGGTTGAGCCGCTTCGCCGAACGCCGCTACGATGTGGCGCAAGCGCGGGTCCGAGAGCCAGATTGGCGCTTGCCGCCGCAATATGCCGAACTCGAGGTCCCCACGATCCCCCGAGCGTTCGCCTTTGCCAGTGACGATCAGAACAATCCGCCCGCCGTCCTTGTGCATGCGATGAAGAAAGTCGAGCACGGCATGATGGGCCTCCGCGGCGCGCTTGCCATGGAGGTCCAGTTTCGCGTCGATCTGAAGCTTGCCCTTGGTCAGGTCCCGACGCTGGCGTCGATCGATCGACCCAACCTGCCGGACCACGGGTTCCCGAGATCGTGCAGGCGACGTCAAGACGCCGCCGGCATCCACCAGCGGCTCGCGTCTCGGCGCCTTGTGTTCGGCGGCAAGGATGGGAGCGCGCGGGAGGCGCGGCGTAACGGTCGCGGTGACTGCGCGCCACAGCTCGATTTCATCGCGCGTCAAATGTCGCGTTGCTGGTTTATGGCGCTCCATTCGATCGCGACTCTAGCGGCATGAAAACGAAAAAGCGCGAGGAATGTCGGATCAGGCCGGCTATGTCGCCGGCGCGCGGGCCGCTGCCGATGAACACATCCGCGCGGGCAGCCCCGACGATCGCCGAGCCGGTGTCCTGCGCCACCATCAACCGGCCCGCCGGCCCGTCGCCGACGCCGGCGCTCGAGAGATCCGCCGCAAGCCAGACGAGCGAGCCATATGGCCAGATTTTGCGGTCGACAGCGATCGACCTCATCGGCGTCAGCGGAAGGCCCTGACCTCCGATGGGGCCACGAGCGACGTCGCGATCTTCTTCAAGCCTGAAAAACACATAGGATTGATTGGCTTGCATCACGGATCGTCCACGCGATCCGATTTCCAGCCCGTTCTCGCGCAGCCAGAGCTTGCAGCGTGCGAGCGACATTTCGTCGGCGGAGATTTCGCCGCTTTCTATGAGCATTCGCCCGATCGACGAATAGGGTCGGCCATTGCGGCCGGCGTAAACAAGTCGCCTCGTCTCACCATTGGGGAGCCGTATCCTCGCCGATCCCTGTACTTGGACGAAGAACGCCTCGACCGCATCACGAACCCAGACAGCTGGCGATGCGACAGCATCAATCGCCCCGGTTTCGATGGCCGCTCGATCCGGATACCGTTCGAGCTGGCCGTCCGCGCTGAGCCGGGCGCCTTCCAGAAGACGATCCCAGCCCGCACGGTTTACGCCTCGCATGTCGATCAGATCGCTCGGACGGTTCAGGATCGGCATCGGAAACTCGCCTGTAGGTTCGATAGAGCCGTCGATCTCCGGTTCATAGTAACCGGTCAGGAATCCAGACGAATCCGGGGTCGGCGTCACCTCGCAGGCGCGAAAGTTCTCGTAAAAATATCTCTCGA
Organism: uncultured Rhodoblastus sp.; assembly: GCA_964634325.1. Taxonomy (GTDB): domain Bacteria; phylum Pseudomonadota; class Alphaproteobacteria; order Rhizobiales; family Beijerinckiaceae; genus JAJXWB01. The sequence continues at coordinate 21,227 of CAZWJF010000008.1, read as the reverse complement.
TACTCTCTGGCTTCTCGGGCAGCGCTAGAGCACGCGCACAGACCCTGACCATTTCAGGCGTCGCAAGCGCCCCGGGCCGGAGCGTCGAACGATTTTCGACGACCGCGCGGCATGAAGCGAGATAGGTCGGCCAAACCGCCGTCAGTTCTTCTGGCGACCAGTGCGGCAATGCGTCAAAACGAGTAGCGCGGAGCTGCATTTCGTGGCGCGATTTATCCGCCGTGATTGCTTTCTGTGGCGACAAGACGCCAGGTCGGATCGCTGCTACTGATCGGGCGCGCAAACGTCCAGCGATCGTCGGTTGAAACGACCAGATCCGGATCGCCGCTGACCACAGCGCCGGACGTATCGCGTTCAACGTTGATCAGCTTCGCCGAGAACATCAACGAAATCTGTGCAATAGCGTCCTTGACCGCGCCGTCTACGACATCGATCTCGTCGATTGAAACCAGCCTGGTTTCGGACCTGCGTCCAGCCTTGCGTCTTTGATCGATGACTGCCGCGAAGCTCGCCATCACGTCCGGGCTGAGCAATTTTTCCAGCGTGGCTTTGTCGTCTTCCGCAAATGCGGTCACGATCATCTCGTAGGCCGTCTTGGCGCCCGCCAGGAACCGATCCGCATTGAAGCTCGCGTCGGCGCGCTGAATCTCGGCCAATCCGGCCTGCCCTTTTTCGCTTACGGCGAACGCCGAGAAATCCGTCGCCGCGGCTCGCGCTCCACTTGTGGCCGATCGTTCCGCAGCGCCAGGGAGCTTGATCACATTTCCGCGCTCGCCATTTTGCGTCGGCGCCTGGTTTGCGCCGCGAGGCGGATTCTTGTCGATGTCGACGCGCGTCCCCAGAACCGCCTTGAGCTTCCAGACGACAAAGATCGCCAGCAAAGCGAAAATGACAGTGGTGGGATCCAGACCATCTTGCATCTTGTTCAGCTCTTCGGCGCCGCGCCATAGCGGTCGCATTCTCTTAAATGGGGATGGCGACCCTGACAAACCCGCTATTTCGCACCGCCGTCCGATCCTTGTTCCGAGGCTCCAACCATGCTACCGGCGAGCCGACGAATTTCTGAAGTACTCGACCGTCCACAGCGCCAAGCGTGGGGACGACTGGCAAGGAGCTAGACATGGCGGACAACAACGGGGCCGGTGCGGCGAATTCCGCTCCCCAGATCAATACGCTCGCTCAATATATGAAGGACCTTTCGTTTGAAAACCCGAATGCGCCGCGGTCGCTTGCGCCGCAGGAGCGCGGGCCGAACATCGCAATTCAGGTCAACGTCAACGCGCAGCAGCTCGCGGAAAGCGACTTTGAGGTTCAGCTCAAGCTTGAAGGCTCGGCTGGCGAAGGCGCTGATACGCTTTTCAAATTCGAGCTCGAATATTGCGGCGTGTTTCGTCTCGTCAACATTCCCCAGGACCAGGTCCATCCGATCGTGATGATCGAATGTCCGCGGATTCTGTTTCCCTTCGCACGTCAGATCGTCGCGGACGCTGTACGGAACGGCGGTTTCCCGCCGCTTTATCTCGATCCGGTGGATTTTGCGGCGCTCTACATGCAGCGGGTGGCGGAGGCGCAGCAAGGTCAGCCGTCAGTTCCGCTCGCCTGATCGATACGCCTCGAATTTGTTCCAGATCGCTCGGTCGCCGATCGAATCGGCGAGCCGGCGGTGGGAGTCGATTTCATTCGAGACCAGGCGCATGGGCAGCGGCGCCGGCCGCGTCTTCAGCCCATCGAAGGCGCGCCGCTCGATCCGCTGCTCGGCTGCTTGGAGCGTAAACACGGTTTGCCGGCCGCCCGAGAGCTCCAGGTAGACCTCGGCGAGCAGTTCGGCGTCCAAGAGCGCGCCATGTTTCTTTCTGCGCGAAGCGTCGATTCCATACCGCGCGCAAAGCGCGTCGAGCGAATTTCCGGAGCCGGGGTGCTTCCGGCGCGCCAGGGCGAGGGAGTCGAGCACCCTCTCCTGCGCCAAGGGATTCCAGCCGAGCCGCGCGAATTCTGAATTGATGAATTTTACGTCGAATTCGGCGTTGTGAATGACCAGGCGGTCGCTCCCGATGAAAGCGACAAACTCCTCGGCGATCGCAGAAAATACCGGATGGCCTCGCAGGAATTCGCTCGAAAGGCCATGAACTCGGAAAGCTCCCTCGGGGACTTCCCGTTCCGGATTCACATACACGTGAAAATTCGAGCCTGTCGGCACGCCATTGATCAGTTCGACGGCGCCGATTTCGACGATCCGATCGCCGGTCGTCGGATCCAGCCCGGTTGTTTCCGTGTCGAGAACAATTTCGCGCAACCGACCTACACTCCCAATGCAACCAGGAACCTGCCAACCTGGCGGCGCGCCGACTCGAAACCGCCGCGACTGTCGATGACAGAATGCGCACGTCGCCGCTTTTCGACATCAGGCAATTGCTTCGCACGGATGGCCCGAAATTTCTCAGGCGTCATATCTGGCCGAGCGAGGACTCTTCGTTCCTGCTCGGCCTCTCCCGCGGAAACGACGAGCACGACATCGACGCCTCTATCTCCGCCGGTCTCAAACAGGAGAGGGATATCGAGCACGCAGGCCGCCGCACCTGTCCGACGGCAGCGAACGAGGAACTCCATTCTGGCGGCCGCGACGAGGGGATGAACGATGGCCTCGAGTTTCGCCATCGCTTCGGCATCATGAACGACGAACTTCGACAGGATTGTACGATCAACCTTGCCTTCGACAATTGCCTGAGGAAAGGCCGCGCGCACCGGCCCGACGGCGGCGCCGGCGTAGAGACGATGAACGGCTGCATCCGCGTCGTAAACCGGCACTCCAGCGTCGCGAAACATTTGCGACGTCGCAGATTTTCCCATGCCGATCGATCCGGTAAGTCCGACCAAGATCATGGAGTCTCGCTTTCGCCTGGAATGACGCCGATGCGTCGAAGCTCTTTCAACAAACGCAACAGAGGCAGCCCTATAACGGTGAAGACATCGCCCTCGACCTGTTCGATCAGATTGGCGCCAAGCCCCTCGATTTCATAGCCGCCGACCGTTCGTAGCAGATTCTCGCCCATCGCCGCGGCGTAGGCGTCGAGGCTGTCTTCGTCAAATCTCCGCATCGAGATTCGTGCTTGTTCGACGAAGGAGAATAGGAGTTCGCCATCCCGCACACAGGCCATTGCAGAGTGCAGATGGTGTCGCTTGCCGCGCAAGGCGCGAAGATTTCGTTTCGCCGATTCGATCGACTCGGCCTTATGCAGGATCACGTCGTTGAAGGACAGCACCTGATCCGCCCCGATCACAATCCGGTTTGAATAGAGCTTCGAGACCGCTTCGGCTTTGGCGATCGCCAATTTTTCGGCGAGCTGGCCCGGCGGAAGACTTGCGTCGGTCGCGACCTGTCGCTCATCCAGCCGGGAATCGACAGCGTCGAAGAGCACGCCTGCGCGGCGCAGGACCTCTGCTCGGCCACGGCTCTTTGACGCCAGCACCAATCGTTCGCCACGCCACAGCGTTGGGCGGTCGTCTGTTGTATTCGCCTCCATCAACCGCTCGCGATGAACTTCAGTCTATGCTCGCGATAGAGATCGATGATCGCAGCAGCCGTCTCTTCGATGGAACGTCGCGATACGTCGATTGTCGGCCAACCACGGGATTCATAGAGACGACGAGACGAGGCGATTTCGTCGGCGACAAGCGTGCGGTCCACATAGGGCGTATCGTGGTCCGCGTTGAGCGCCAGCAGGCGGTTTTGCCTGATCTGCACAATTCGATCGGGAGACGCGAGCAAGCCGACGACAAGCGGCTTTTTCAGGGTGTCGAGCGCTGCGGGCAAGGGTACATTCGGGACGATCGGAATGTTCGCCGTCTTGATGCCGCGGTTCGCGAGATAAATGCTTGTCGGCGTTTTCGATGTTCGGCTTACCCCCAACAGCACGATATCTGCGTCATCCAGATGCTCAGGCATTTGGCCGTCGTCGTGCATCATCGTGAAATTGAGGGCGTCTATTCTCTTGAAATAGTCGGAGTTCAGCATGTGCTGCGCGCCCGGTCGCGGCGTCGAAGCCGTTCCCAGATAGGATTCGAACAAAGCCAGGATTGGTTCGAGCACCGACAGGCATGGACAGGCGGCTTGCTCGCACGCGGCCTGTAGCTGATCCGTCAGATTTCGATCGACCAGCGTGAAAAGCACGATCCCCGGCGCCGCCTTGATTTCTGCGATGGCCTTGTCGAGTTGGGCCTGATTGCGCACCAAGGGATAAACATGCTCGATCGACGAAACGCCCTGGTACTGCGCCGCGGCAGCGCGACTGACTGCGATCAACGTTTCGCCTGTCGCATCCGACACCAGGTGCAAATGGAAATAGTTTCTTCCGACCAAGGACGCCTCGTGTGAACGACCGGTGAATCGCTGTGGAGAATACGGTTTGCGGACGAGTCTGTCAGGGGCGGTCGTGAAAAAGGGCTTCGTGAACGCACAGAGGAATTCTTTTCGCTCTGCAGTCGGAATTCCGGAATTTCTGATTGTGGGGCGAATTGTCAGGGACATCTCATTTGTCGTCCTGCATCTATATGATTTCAAAAGATATTTCTGTTATCCCCGTTTTGCACCCTTGTTCATTCCGGGTTGTTCGCGGATCGACGCGTCCACTAGTTGTGGATGGTCGCGAATGGGCCTAATCCGAGGCCAAGAAACAGAAACAGAGAATCTTCCGAAGGATATTTTATTCGCTCGGGAAGAAGGGGCGCTATGACCAAGAAGATGCTCGAAACGCTTGGCGGAGCCGTCCATACCGCCCCGCCGATGTGGCTGATGCGACAGGCCGGTCGGTATCTTCCGGAATACCGGCAGGTTCGCGCGGAGGCGGGATCGTTTCTGGATCTCTGCTTCACGCCAAAGCTTGCAGCGGAGGTGACGTTGCAGCCAATCCGTCGATTCGGGTTCGACGCAGCGATCCTGTTCAGCGATATTCTGGTTGTGCCGTACGGATTTGGACAAGGCGTTGCGTTCGAAGAGGGCGTCGGGCCTCGCTTGAGTCCGCCGCTTGATGTCGCAGGTATCGCCAATCTTCCGAAATTCGATCTTGGACGGTTGTCGCCGGTTCTCGAGGCCGTCGAACTCGTCCGTGCTGCGCTTCCTGCGCAGACAACCTTCATCGGCTTCTGCGGAGCTCCGTGGACCGTCGCAAGCTACATGGTTGCGGGTCAAGGGTCTCGCGATCTGGAGGCGGTTCGTGTTTTCGCTTATCGGCATCCGGAAGCGTTCTCGAGCCTCATGGACAAGCTCGTCGACGCTTCCATCGAGTATCTGGTCGCTCAAGCCAAAGCGGGGGTAGAGGTCGTCCAGATATTCGATTCCTGGGCCGGGCTTCTGCCGACGAGCGAGTTCACGGCTTGGTGCATCAATCCGATCGCGAAGATCGTGAACGGCCTTCGGGAGAAGGCGCCTCAAGTGAAGATCATCACGTTTCCGCGCGAGGCCGGATCGAATCTGGCGACATTCGCTGGTCGTGTGACTGGCGATTGCCTTGCTCTGGGAACATCCGAAAATCTGATTAAGGTTCGCGCGGAGCTCGGCCCGAATGTCGTGCTTCAGGGCAATCTGGACCCGTTGGCCCTTGTCGCCGGCGGTCGTGCGCTTGAAGACGGGGTCAGGCGTATCAAACGCGATTTGTCGGGAACGCCATACGTATTCAATCTCGGGCACGGGATTTTGCCTGAAACGCCGATTGACCATGTCGAGCAATTGATACGGCTCGTTCGGGAGAGCTGAATCGGCGGCTTGCAATCCTCGTACTCTGGCGATAACTGTAAGGCCTCTCCTCATTAAGCCAACGATTCCGCGGCGCTCAGCCGCAGGAGCCGAAGCTCGAAACAGCTCGTTGGCGTTTTCCAATCAATCGGCTGAAATCGCCAAGGATGCCCTATGCGGGAAGTAAAATTACAAGACCTCAAGCTCAAATCTCCGACGGAACTCTTATCGTTTGCGGAGGAGCTTGAAGTTGAAAATGCTTCTGTTATGCGTAAACAGGAGCTCATGTTTGCGATATTGAAGCAACTTGCAAATAATGAAGTTGAGATAATCGGCGAGGGCGTTGTAGAGGTATTACAGGACGGCTTCGGATTTTTGAGGTCTCCGGACGCTAACTACTTAGCTGGTCCAGACGATATTTATGTTTCTCCGTCGCAGATTAGGAGATTTGGTCTGCGTACCGGAGATACGGTTGAAGGATTGATCAGAAGCCCGAAAGAAGGCGAGCGTTACTTCGCACTTCTGAAGGTGAACACGATCAATTTCGAAGATCCAGAGAAGGCAAGGCATAAAGTACATTTCGACAACTTGACGCCGCTTTATCCCGACGAACGGCTCAAGCTGGAGATCGAGGACCCAACTCGAAAGGATGTTTCAGCGCGCGTCATTGATATCGTTTCGCCCATCGGCAAAGGACAGCGCGCGCTTATCGTGGCGCCGCCGAGGACCGGCAAGACGGTATTGCTGCAGAACATTGCGCAGGCCGTCACTGCCAATCATCCAGAATGCTATCTCATCGTACTGCTGATCGATGAGCGTCCGGAAGAAGTCACCGACATGCAACGCTCGGTGAAAGGCGAGGTCGTGTCATCGACCTTCGATGAACCGGCGGTCCGGCACGTTCAGGTCGCCGAAATGGTCATCGAGAAGGCGAAGCGCCTGGTCGAACACGGACGTGACGTCGTGATCCTGCTGGATTCGATCACGAGGCTCGGACGCGCGTACAATACGGTCGTGCCGTCTTCCGGAAAGGTGTTGACTGGCGGCGTGGACGCGAACGCGCTTCAAAGGCCGAAGCGTTTCTTTGGCGCCGCGCGCAACATCGAGGAAGGCGGGTCCCTCACCATTATCGCCACAGCGCTCATCGATACTGGCTCTCGGATGGACGAGGTGATCTTCGAAGAGTTCAAGGGAACCGGCAATTCTGAAATCATTCTCGATCGCAAGGTCGCGGACAAGCGCGTGTTTCCGGCGATCGACATTACGAGGTCGGGCACGCGTAAAGAGGAGCTTCTGGTCTCCGGCGACATTCTCAAGAAGATGTACGTGCTGCGTAGGATCCTCAATCCGATGGGCACGATCGACGCGATCGAGTTTTTGCTCGGAAAGTTGCGCGAAACGCCGAAGGGGAACGCGAGCTTCTTCGAGTCGATGAACACCTGACGGATCAATCGTCGGCTGTGCGGTATCGAAGACATGGCTGATACCGATACGATTTTTGCGCTTTCGACACCGCCAGGGCGTTCAGCCTTGGCGGTTTTTCGTATTTCCGGCGCGAAGTGTCGAGGCGTCTTCCACCATCTGACGGGGACGAGTTGCCCGAAACCACGGTATGCGAAGCTGGTTGGTCTGTGCGATCCCGCTACAGCGGAAAAGATTGATGAGGCGATCGTCACATTTTACGAAGCGCCGCATAGTTTCACTGGCGAGGATTGCCTTGAGCTGAGCGTTCACGGCGCAGCAAGCGTCATTGCCGCATTGACGAGAGTGGTGGGTAGCCTGGCTGAAGTTCGGCAGGCCGAACCTGGCGAGTTCACCCGACGCGCGCACCTTGCTGGCAAGTTCGATCTTGCACAGGCCGAAGCCCTGGCCGACCTGATTGATTCGGAGACGGAATTTCAGCGAAGGCAAGCGCTTCGTGCGCTTGATGGGGCGCTGGGTAAGAAGATCGACAATTGGCGCTCGAGGCTTTTGACGGTTGCAGCGCTGTTGGAAAGTTCGCTCGACTTCAGTGACGAGGGAGATGTCGCAATGTTCGACACTCGCGCTATCGAGCGAGTCTGCAGGGAATTGCGGGCCGACATGCAGGAGGAGTTGTCCGCCAGCGACCGTAGTTTGTCATTGAGGCAGGGGTTTACGATTGCGATTGCTGGTCCTCCGAATGTAGGAAAGTCCACGTTGTTCAATTGCCTGTCGGGCGAGGATCTCGCGATTGTGAGCGAGTACGCCGGGACGACGCGCGATCTCGTTCGCAACAGGTTGGATTTGCGCGGCGTTCCCGTGAACCTTGTCGATAGCGCCGGCTTGCATGAATCACTCGATCCGGTTGAATTGATCGGTATGGAGAGAGCGCGAACGACAGCTGCGTCGGCGGATCTGGTGATCTGGCTGAGATCTGCCGATACAGGAGCGGCACCGCCGGAAGCGCTGCCGACGCCAGTTCTGGAGATTTGGTCCAAAGCCGATGAGGCGCCGCCGCCAGAGGGCATGCTCGCAGTCGCGAAGAACGATTCGGACTCGATTTCAAATCTTGTCGAGGAACTTCGAAATCGCGCGCTCAACGTGGTTGGTGACGGATCCGAGGGGTCGATTATTCGAGAGAGACATCGGAAGTGTCTTGAACGGGCGATGGAGGACCTCGAAAGGTTGGCGGCGCACGCTGCAAGAGGGGATGTGGAATTGGCGGCGGAGGAATGTCGCTTGGCTAACGACCACCTGAAGGGCATTGCCCATGGGTTCGACGATGAGGAAGTTCTCGGCGAGATTTTTCGACGATTCTGCGTCGGGAAGTGAGAGTTTCACGTGAAACACGATTCGGTATCGAAAAGGTTCGACGTGATCGTTATCGGCGCAGGCCACGCGGGATGCGAAGCCGCGGCGGCCTCAGCGCGAATCGGCGCGCGCACACTGTTGGCCACCAAGTCGTTTTCGGACATCGGGGTTATGTCCTGCAATCCGGCGATTGGCGGTTTAGGGAAGGGGCAGATCGTCAGAGAGATCGACGCGCTTGATGGCCTCATGGGACGGATAGCCGACCGTGGCGGCATTCAGTTTCGCGTTCTCAACCGATCCCGTGGACCTGCAGCGCGTGGCCCACGCGCCCAGATCGATCGCGATCTCTATGCGAGAGCGATGCAAGAAGAACTGTTCGGCTACCCAAATCTGACGATTGGCGCGACTTTGGTCGCCGGACTGGCGGTCGAAGACGCCAGGGTAATCGGGATACATGACTCGAATGGGGATTTGATCCGGGCCCCAAGCGTCGTGCTCACCAGTGGCACGTTCCTGCGCGGCGTGATTCACATAGGTCGTGATCAGCGGTCCGGCGGGCGGATAGGCGAAATCCCATCCCAGGCGCTGGGAGGTCAGCTCGAAGAAATCGGCTTGCCGGTCGGGCGCTTGAAAACCGGCACTCCCGCGCGGCTTGCCAAGGATACGATCGATTGGCGATCGTTAGAGCCACAGTTCGGCGACTTGGAGCCGGAGCCTTTTTCATTCGTCACCGAACGCATCGCAGCGCCTCAGGTATGCTGCCATATCACACGTACGACGCAGGCGACGCACGATGTGATCCGTGAGGCGATGGTCGATGCGCCGTTATTTACGGGCGCCATCACAGGGCGGGGGCCACGGTATTGTCCGTCGATCGAGGACAAGGTCACACGGTTCGGGGATCGAGACGGACACCAGATATTTCTTGAGCCCGAGGGGTACGAGTCCGAGTTGATCTACCCTAACGGAATATCGACCAGTATTTCCGAGTCGGCTCAGGAACGAATGATCCGGACGATTCCCGGGCTTGAGCGGGCGAGAATCGTTCGGCCCGGCTATGCGATTGAATACGACTATTTCGACCCGCGCGAGTTGGCGCCCACCCTCGAGTCGAAGAGAATCGAGGGGCTGTTCCTTGCCGGGCAGGTCAACGGAACGACAGGCTACGAAGAGGCCGCTGGGCAGGGGATATTGGCAGGTATCAACGCCGCCAGGCGAGCGGGCGGTCTCGATGCAGTGATGATCAAGCGCAGCGATGGATTCATTGGCGTAATGATTGACGATCTGACCAGCCGGGGAGTTAGCGAGCCGTATCGAATGTTCACCTCGCGATCCGAATATCGGCTGAATTTGCGAGCGGACAACGCCGACCTGCGACTCACGCCGTTCGGTGAAAAACTGGGTTGCGTGTCTTCCTCGCGGTCCGCGGCTCATGCCCGTCGACGCGCGGCGGTCGAAGACTTGACCCGCGAGTTGACCGGCGTCACCGCTTCGCCGGAAGAAGCCTCGGCAGTCGGCATCGCAGTGAATGCGGATGGAATTCGTCGAAACGGACTCGAACTCCTGTCACGTTCGGATGTGTCGTTTGATACCTTGGAGCGGTTATGGCCGAGCTTGAGCGGTAGCTCGAAGATGGCGCGCAACCAGGTCGAAACGGACGCCAAATATTCGGTGTATCTTGATCGGCAAGCGGCTTCGATCGCGGACTACACAAGTCGGTTCGAGTCCAAGCTGCCTTCCGATCTGGACTACAGCTCGATCGGGGGGCTGTCTAATGAAGTCAAGGCCAGACTGACAGCTGCTCGGCCGGTGTCGCTGGAACATGCGTATCGCGTAGAGGGGATAACGCCGGCGGCGATGACGCTTCTGGCGGCATACGCGAGGAAAGCGAATAGTCCCTCGGCATGAGCAATCCGAAGATCGAAAGCGCGGCGAGGCTCGTGCCCGAGCTCAGTGAGATCCTCGAACCGCTGGGCGTCTATGAAGAGCTACTGAGAAGGTGGCAGTCGAAGCTTAATCTCGTCGGCCACTCGACGCTCTCAGAGGTTTGGTCCAGGCACTTCGCGGACTCGCTTCAGCTGGTGAAGTTCGCGTCTGTTGACGGTAGGTGGGCCGATCTCGGGTCCGGCGCGGGTTTTCCGGGTTTGGTCATCGCGCTTCTCCAAAGAAGCCGTCACGTCGGCGAAATGCATTTGATTGAATCGGACAGGCGCAAAGCATCGTTCTTGCGCGAAGTTTCACGTGAAACAGGAGCCGCTGCGGTTGTGCACAACGCTCGATGTGAGGACGTTCTGCGAGCGATTAAAGCCGACGTGATAGTTTCGCGAGCCATGGCGCCTATGCCAGATCTGATGGATCTGGTGAAAGATGATGTGGAAAATGGCTCGACCGGCTTGTTCCTCAAGGGCCGAGATATAGCGTCTGAATTGACCAGAACCCCAAGCAATAGTAATTTCATACTCGAATTGTTTCCGAGCAAGGTTGACCCTGCGGGCTCTATCGTACGCCTCCGAGCGAACGGGCGAGAAGATTTTGGGGGATTTGATGCGCGTTCTCGCGTTGGCTAACCAAAAGGGCGGGGTCGGGAAAACGACCACGGCCATCAACCTGGGAACAGCGCTCGCGGCCATTGGCGAGCATGTGCTGATCATCGATCTCGATCCGCAGGGAAATGCGTCGACCGGTTTGGGAATCGACCGGCAAAACCGCAAAGTCTCGACGTATGACGTTCTGACGGGCGATCGGTCGATTGAGGATGCCGTCGTCCCGACAGCCGTGCCGCGGCTGTGGATCGCTCCATCAACGCTGGACTTGCTCGGCGTCGAACTCGAGATCGCGAATAGTTCGGATAGAACGTTTCGAATACGAAAGGCGCTGTCGGACTTGCAGCGCTATGAGGTCGAGCCCGGGGTCCAGATCACATATGTCCTGATTGATTGTCCGCCGTCGTTGAATTTGCTGACAATCAACGCACTTGCGGCCGCCGACAGCGTCGTCGTCCCGCTGCAGTGCGAGTTCTTTGCGTTGGAAGGGCTCTCGCAGCTGCTTTCCACTGTAGAGCAGGTCAAGAAGTCGCTGAATCCGCGACTGACGATTCATGGGATCGTCCTGACCATGTTCGATCCGCGTAACAAACTCGCAACCCAGGTGGTCGCCGACGTCCGGAGTCATATGGGCGAGAAGGTTTATGACACGGTCATTCCGAGAAATGTCAGGGTTTCCGAAGCCCCGTCCTATGGGAAGCCCGCCTTGCTTTACGACCTGCGCTGCACGGGAAGCCAGGCGTACTTGAAGCTCGCGTCAGAGATCATCCAGAGAGAGCGCCGAATTCGCGCCGCCTAACAGGTTCCAGGAGTAAACAATGGCCGAAGAAGCCAGGAGATTGGGACGCGGGCTCGCCGCGTTGATTGGCGTTTCGCATGATGAAAGCGAGATTGGCCATGCGGCGCGACAGGGTCAGAAAAAGGCGCCGGTTGAGTTTCTCAGGCCGAATCCGCGCAACCCGCGCAAGGACTTCGCGGACGCCGATCTTGAGGATCTCGCGGGGTCGATTCGCGAGAAAGGCATATTGCAGCCCATCATTGTGCGTTCCGCTTCCGAAGGCGCCGATCTCTATGAAATCATAGCCGGAGAGCGGCGCTGGCGCGCAGCGCAAAAAGCAGGCCTGCACGAAGTTCCGATTGTTGTCGTCAGCGCGGATGATCGAGAAGCGTTGGAGCTTGCGATTATCGAAAACGTGCAGCGAACGGATCTCAATCCGCTCGAAGAGGCTCAAGGCTACGAAAGGCTCGCCGCGGACTACGGCTATACGCATGCCGATATCGCAAAGACGATCGGCAAGAGCCGCAGTCATGTCGCCAATATGACGAGGCTTTCGAAGCTTCCCGAAAAAGCCAAGCACATGTTGGCGGATGGGCGGATCAGCGCCGGACATGCGCGCGCCTTGCTCGCCGTTGCGGAGCCGGACTCGGTCGCCGAGATGATCGTTTCAAAGGGTCTGACTGTTCGCGACGTCGAGCGGCTGGCCCAGGAGGCGGTGAACAACTCCGATAGCGTCAAGAAGGGCGGGCGACCGCGCGCCGTATCCGAGGATGCGGATACGCGCGACCTCGCCAAGAGACTCGGGGACGCAATTGGCTTGGCGGTCGCCATCAAATCAAAAGGTGAAACCGGCGAGATGGTCATTCGCTATTCGAGCCTCGAACAACTCGAATCGATCTGCGCCAAATTGACCGACTGATCAGGCTCGACGCCGACGTTTCGAGAGCGCGTTCCCCAAGACGATCAACGCGTGCTCCGCATTGAGAGGGGCTGTAGAGCCGTCGTCGCGGACTTGCCGAACGCTCGCCTGCAAATGGCGCGAAAGCGCACGGCAATCGCCAATCGACAATAGGGAATCGGGAGAGTCGTTTCGAACACTCCATTGCTTCGCTCGCGCGCGAAACACCCACAGGACACGCTGAAGAAGAGCGCTTAGCGCTTGAACCGCGTCGGAGCCCGATATTTCGAGGCGATCGATCAGCGCTGCCGTCTTGACCGTTTCGCCGCTCAAGATCGCGTTGGTCAATTGATCGGACGCCAGCGCCGAAGCGTCCGCTATAACGTCTCGTATCATGGATTCCGTAGGCTGCTGCGAGCCGTGAAGATAGAGAGAGATCTTCTCGATCTCGCCACGCGCGGCTGATCGATCCTCGCCCAGCAGTTCGATCAAGGTTTCGATGACCCCATCGTCGACCTGGATTCCCGCACGATCGAATTCGCGAGCGACCAACGAACGAAAGTCGCCCGGGCGATCCGCGACGCAATCGACGACCAGAACCCTCGTGTCGTCCGATCCCGAGGGGAGCGCAATTGACGATTCAAACTCGACGATCTCGATAACGAGAAGCCATTCCCCGGCTGGCGCATTCATCGCACAACTCAAGACGTCGCCAAACTGACGAGGAGAGGGCGTCGCGCGTACGATCTTCAGGCCGCCGAACATAGGTATTGCGGCCAATTCATCCGCCAAGCGTCCGGTATCGGCGTCCAGCGTTTCGGAATCCAGCGAAACAAGTCTGAAGACGTCATTACGATCGACGTCATGCGCCCTGAGAACCGAACGAAACAAATCGTTCTTCAATTCAGCGTTGTCGCCGGCGAGAATGATGGCCTTGGCTGTGACGCTCCGAGCTGCGAGCGCACTTTCAAATTCTTTCGATGCGCTTTTCAGCATCAATTCCGCGCGGCCATGCGGGCCGCAATCTGAGTTCTGATCTGTTCAGCGATTGTCTTGGCGTCTCGAGTTTCGGCGTCGCGCGCTGCGCGGACGTTGGAAATCCTTTGACTGAATCGATCGTAGCTCGCGACGCTGAACGCTATCCCCTGGATGATCGGCTCGGTCTTCCCGATGACAAAAAGTTCATAGCTGGCGTCGCCGACCACCGTCGCGGCCGTCGCGCGCGCCGTCACCGTATCGATAACCGGCGCCTGCACCCTCTGTTTCAGCGACACGACCAGACGATACTTCGGCGCGACCTCCGCGCCTGTGCCATTGAAAGCGAAGCGGAGCTCCTTCTCGACATAATGGCCGAAGCGGTCGGGAATCGGTTCGACCTTGATCGATTGCAGTTCACTTTCAAGACCGCCCGGTCCGAGCGAATTGTAAAGCGGCTGGATGCAGCCGCCTACGGATCCTGCGAGCGCGGCGACAAGGATCGTCTTCACGGACATCCGGCTAGACGACGACATTGACGATCCTCTCCTTCACAACGACGAACCGCTTTATGGCCTTTCCGTCGATCGCTCTTTGAACCGCATCCGACGCCAAAGCCGCCGCGCGAATCGTATCATCGTCGGCGGTTCTCGGCACGACTATCTCCGCGCGCTTCTTGCCGTTCACCTGTACCGGAAGGACAATTTCGTCCTCTCGGATCAGCGCGCGGTCCGCAACCGGCCATGGCGCCTGGGAAACCATACCTGAGCGCCCGAGGTCAGCCCAGCAGGTTTCCGCGAGGTGCGGCATCATCGGCGAAATCAGGATAATCAGACCCTCGGCGGCTTCACGGCAAGCGAAGGCGAGGTCGTTTTCGATTACGGGGCTTTCAATCGATCCGATCGCCTGCCCGAGGCGGTTCACGAGTTCGTTCGCGTGCGCAACGCAGCGATTGAATCGCAGACGGACAATATCATCCTCGACCTTGGCGAGCGCATTATGGGTCGCTTTGCGAATCGACAGCGAAACGCCGGAAAATGCATCAGGCTTTTCATCGCCGCCACGTTCCGCAACGGATTTGAGTTCGCCGACGAGACGCCAAACGCGTTGCATGAACCGCGCAACGCCCTGAACGCCTTCCTCCGACCAGATCACGTCGCCTTCGGGGGGCGAATCGGACAGCATGAACCAACGAGCGGCGTCGGCTCCGAAAGTCCCGATAATTTCGTCGGGATCGATCGTGTTGCGCTTGGATTTCGACATCTTCTCGATTGATCCGATCTCAACCTCGGACCCGTCGGAAAGCGAGAAGGCGCGTCGATTGTCCGACGTCGATTCAAGCCGGATTTCGGAGGGAGACAGCCAGGAGCCGTCCTTGCCGCGATATGTCTCGTGAACGACCATTCCTTGAGTAAACAGCCCCTTGAAGGGTTCGTCGACGTCCACGTGTCCGGTCGCTCGAAGGCCGCGCGTGAAAAATCTTGAGTACAACAGATGCAAAATCGCATGTTCTATCCCGCCGATATATTGATCGACAGGCATCCATTTCCTAGCGACTTCAAGATCAGTTGGCTTTTCTTCGTCCCATGGGTCCGTAAAGCGTAGAAAATACCAGGACGAATCAACAAACGTGTCCATCGTATCGGTTTCGCGACGCGCTGCCGCGCCACAATTCGGGCACGTCACGTGCTTCCAGGTCGGGTGGCGATCAAGCGGATTTCCCGGGGTCTTGAAGTCGACATCCTGCGGCAAAACGACCGGCAGGTCCTTCTCCGGGACCGCGACCACGCCGCAACCTTCACAGTGAATAACCGGAATCGGACAGCCCCAGTATCGCTGGCGCGATATTCCCCAATCGCGCAGCTTGAAGTTGACCTGCCGCTGACCTTGGGGCCGGCCGAACAGTTCGCGCGTCTCCAGTTCGCGCGCTATCGTTTCTTTGGCGGCCTCGATCGTCATGCCGTCCAAGAACCGAGAATTCACAATGACACCCTCGCCGTCGTAGGCGACGGCGCCCACCGAGAAGGTCGATGGGTCGACATCGGGCGGGCAAACGACCGGGGTCTTGGAGAGCCCGTATTTGTTGGCGAAGTCCAAATCGCGCTGGTCATGTGCGGGACAGCCGAAGATCGCGCCGGTGCCATAATCCATGAGAACGAAATTCGTCGCATAGACAGGTAGCAAAATGCTCTTGTCGAAGGGATGAACCGCGCGCAGGCCGGTATCGTACCCCTGCTTCTCGGCAGTCTCGAGCACCGCGGCCGACGTGCCCATGCGCCGACATTCGTCGCAAAATTCGCGCAAACGGTCGTTGCTGTCCGCAAGCCTACGAATGATCGGATGATCAACCGCGATGCCGAGAAACGACGCGCCGAATATCGTGTCGGGACGCGTCGTGAAGACCTCGATCTCCGAATTCTCCTCGAGACGGGAGTCGGCTGCGAGCGCAAAGCGGATCTTCAACCCTTCCGAGCGTCCGATCCAGTTGCGTTGCATCAGCCGGACCTTGTCCGGCCATTGATCGAGCGTATCGAGACCGCGAAGCAGATCGTCGGCATATCTCGTGATCTTGAAAAACCATTGCGTGAGATCGCGTTGCTCGACGAGCGCGCCCGAGCGCCAGCCGCGTCCGTCTATGACCTGCTCATTCGCGAGAACTGTTTGATCGACGGGATCCCAGTTCACCTTTGCGGTCTTTCGGTCGACCAGACCGGCGCGCAGGAAATCCAGGAATATGCGCTGTTGATGCTTGTAGTAGGTCGGGTCGCAGGTCGCGAGCTCCCTGGACCAGTCGAGCGACAAGCCCATCGACTTAAGCTGACGGCGCATCGTGTCGATGTTCGAATAGGTCCAGGCGGCCGGATGCGCGCCGCTTTGCATCGCGGCGTTCTCCGCCGGCATCCCGAAGGCGTCCCAGCCCATGGGATGCAATACATTGTATCCGCGCGCGCGCATGTAGCGCGCTACGACGTCGCCCATCGCGTAATTGCGGACGTGCCCCATGTGAATCCGCCCAGACGGATAGGGGAACATCTCAAGGACGTAATACTTCGGACGGGGGTCGGCGTTGCGGGATTCGAAGACTTTGCGCTCGTCCCAGACACGCTGCCAGTGAGGTTCGGATTCCCGGGCGTTGTACCGATCTGGGCGCATGTTCGAGGCAAAATTCCCATGTTGCGATGTCGGCGGCAATGAGCCCGATTTCGTGTTGCGGGTCAACAGATCAATCCGCCGCAATTTGGCATGGGCGCGCGGCGTCCGCACTGGTAAGAAACCGCAGGACGAACGGGCCAAATATGACCGACGACAATTCCGATCTCGAACGACTGCATCAAGTCCAAAACCGTATACGGCGAGCCGCTCGCGACTGTGGACGAGACCCGAGCGACATCCGGTTGGTATGCGTCACCAAGACCATCGACGCTGTGCGGATCAAGCCTTTGCTGTCGGCTGGAATACGTGATTTCGGCGAAAATCGCGTCCAGGAAACCGCCGATAAATGGCCCGAATTGCGAGCCGCTTTCCCTGACGTTCGGTTGCGGCTCATCGGTCCGCTGCAAACCAACAAGGCCAAAGACGCCCTACGGCTTTTCGACGAGATCCAGTCTGTCGATCGGCCAAAGCTCGCGTATGAACTGGCGGCGCAAATAAAGCATCTGAGCCGCCTCCCGCGATTGTCCGTGCAGGTGAATATCGGCGAAGAGCCCCAAAAATCAGGTATCTCTCCGCACGACGCCGACGGCTTCATTCATATGTGCCGCGAAGAACTCGGCCTGGCGATCGACGGCCTCATGTGCATCCCGCCGGCCAATGAATTGGCGGCGCCGTACTTCGCTTTGCTTCGCGATATCGCCGATCGGAACGGGATTAAGAACTTGTCGATGGGAATGACCTCCGATTTCGAGGTAGCGATCCAGATGGGCTCAACCGAAGTTCGCGTGGGTTCCGCGATCTTCGGCTCCCGGTAGAAATTTCGATCCGCACTTTCCGAGCAAGCCGCGGAAGCAACTTTCTGAATTCGCGAGCAGGTATGGCGATACATCCCGCAGTCGCGCCATATTGATCATCGCAGATATGGAAGAATATCGCGCTGCCCAGACCGCGTCGAATATTCGGATAATTATAATCCAGAATGCCGACAACGTCGTATCTTCCGTCCAGGCGAAACATGACCTCGTGAGACGCCAAAAACGGCAGCCGAACCTGACGGTTGTAAGCGCCTGACCCCGGATCGTCGCACCATCCCTCGTCCGTCCTGACCGAACGCCAGTTCAGTCCATGCCGGGCGTAGGCAGGTTGGACCGGCCGCATGCGCCATTCCAATATCCGGACCGCGCCGATCGGCGTGGCGCGATCTCCCTCGCGCTTGCGGCGCGTGGCGCCATTTTCGCCGAGCGCGCATCGTATCGTCGTGCGCCCTGCAGTCAGAAAACCAGCCGACCGGCTGGACCGATCGCCCGCCAGGACCTGAAATACGCGGATCGTGCGAATCCTGTTCCGCCTGACATTTTCGTGTTTTGACGCGCACATTGGACGGGCCTAGCTTCGCCAGAAGGCATGAATCGACAGTTCATTCTAACGTGAGGATGAGGCATGGCGCAGGTACGCAAGATCTTGATCGTCGATGACGACGAAGACTTGCGAGGCTCGCTGGCCGAGCAATTGGCGCTCCACGAGGAATTCACCATCGTTCAGGCGGGAGGCGCGGTGGAGGCCGTGGCGCTGGCGCGGAGCGAAACGCCAGATCTTGTGCTGTTGGACGTGGGCTTGCCGGATATGGATGGCAGGGAAGCGGTCAAGGTCTTGCGCCGAGAGGGCTTTCCGAACCCGATCATCATGTTGACGGGTCATACATCCGACGCCGACACGGTGCTGGGTCTGGAATCCGGCGCAAACGACTACATCAATAAACCTTTCAAGTTCAGCGTATTGCTTGCACGAATCCGCGTCCAACTGAGACAATTCGAGCAAAGCGACGATGCGACCTTCGCGATCGGGCCTTATATATTTCATCCTCGCTCGAAACACCTCGCCACTCCGCGGGGCGGCAAGCTGAGATTAACAGAGAAAGAGACAGCTATACTTCGCTTTTTGCATCGCGCGGCCCCCAATGCGGTCACTCGCGAGGTGCTTCTGCGAGACGTCTGGGGCTACAACGCCAATGTGACGACGCATACGCTCGAAACGCACATCTATCGGCTCCGCCAGAAGATCGAGGAGGATCCGGTCCGCGCAAAATTGCTTGTCACCGACGCGGGGGGATACAAACTAGCGATTTGAGGGCGTCCGACTGTCGCCCAACGTGCTCAGCGGGTTCCCGGACATGGCGCTTGAAGACGACATTCTGTTGTTCAAAGAAATTCCCGTCTTTCGATTGCTCGAAAAGGACGCGCTTCGTTTGCTCGCTTTCTCGGCCGAGACGAAGCTGCTCCGCGCAGGCGACCTAGTGGTGCGAGCGCCGGCGAGCCTCGACGGAGGACTGTTGCTTGTCAAAGGTTCGGTGGCTGTCTTCGATAACCCGGATCAAATCGGCGCGCCGCGCCAGATCGTTCGCGCGCCGGCGCTGATCGGCGAACTGTCGATGATAACGCAGGTGGAGACGACGGGATCGATCGTCGCACGCGAGCCATCCACGATCCTGCGCATTTCGCGGCCGACGTTTTATCGTGTGCTGGCGGAATACCCTGAAAGCGCACGAGCGTTGGAACGCGCGCTCCTGGAGAGGATCAAGGCGACAAATGCAGACCTCGCGCCGCTGACGGCGGCAATTTCCAGTTGATTGATTTATCCGGCATTCGAGCAGTTCATCAAAATTCGAGCCGGATGTTGATCGGCACGTGATCGGATGGCCGCTCCCAGCCCCGCGCCTCCTTGAGAATCTGGGCGTCGACAACCGCCTCCCCGAGGCTGGGGCTGACCCAAATGTGATCTAATCGCCGGCCTCTGTCGGCCGCTTCCCAGTTCGGAGACCGGTAGCTCCACCAGGAGTAAAGTCGCTGCTCCGGCGGCGTGAACTTTCGAACGGCGTCGACCCACTCGCCAGAGCGCATCGCCGCATTGAAACGGTCGACTTCGACCGGCGTATGGCTCACGACCTTCAGCAGCGCCCTGTGATTCCAGACGTCGTTTTCGAGCGGCGCGACGTTGATATCGCCGACCAATATCGTGTCGCGTTCGTGCGTTCGCGTATCTGCGGACCAGCTCGCCAATTCGTCGAAAAACGCCAGCTTGTGTTCAAATTTCGGATTGATCGCCGGGTCCGGCTCGTCGCCGCCCGCCGGGACATAGAAATTGTGCAGTTCGATCCTTCTATCGCCCACGCTGAAGTTCACAGCGATATGCCGGGCGTCCCCCTTGTTGCAGAAATCGCGCCGTTCGACCTCGGTCAGCGGCAATCGCGAGACAATGGCGACGCCATGATACCCTTTTTGACCGTGAATCTCGATGTGCCGATAGCCGAGGTCCCGAAGCGGCGCGAACGGGAATTCGCTGTCGCGGCACTTGGTCTCCTGAAGGCAAAGGATGTCAGGCTGATAGCCCTGCAAGTACTTGAGAACGAGCGGCATCCGAAGCCGGACAGAATTGATGTTCCATGTCGCGAGGGAGCAATTGTACGTCGCCATCCTCTCGGTGGACCACGCTTCTCACGCGCGCGCAAGCAATTGAGCGACGCGCTCCACAGCGCACCTCGCAAGCCAACGATCGCGGCAATCAGTTCGGATTGAGCAAGCGCTCGTTATTGATCCGAAAGAGCGAAGGATCGGGGGCCTGCGACAGGTCGACATTGAACAGCGAGACGAGCGTTTCGTAACCTTGGGGATCCGTCACATGCCATTGTTTCAGGGCGAAGGTTTTGGAATCGAAGATCAGCTTGATGTGCGACGTTCCGCCGAAGGTCGCCTTGTCCTCAATTGAAATAACAACGCCGGCGCGATCCTCGCTGACGCCGAGAATCTTCACGTCGCGCTTGAGATCGATACGATCCTTCAGGAGGAATTTCAGCGGCGTCTGATTGATGAAATACATGTCCTGCGTCGCGAGCTTGCGGTCCCGGATCGCAACCGAAGTTCCGTCCGCAACGACCTCGAGCGTAGCGGGCTGCGCATATTCGAAACGCAAACGACCGGGCCGCTGGACATAGAGCTTGCCCTCGGACCGCCTGCCATCGCCGCCGACCTGAACGAAATCTGCGACCAGAGTGGTCGCGCCGTTCAAGTACGCGTTGGCCTTTTGTATCGCCACATCGGGAGAGATGCGCTCAGCCCCAGACGGCTTGGCGGATGCTTTTGTTCCTGCCGCCGAGCCGGGAACAGGCTGCGCCTGCGCCGACGCGACGATAGCGAACATTCCGACGAGAGACGCAAAAAAAGCCAGGCGAGACGAACCAAAAAACGACATGTGCGATCCTTCTTTCGCCGGAGGCTTAAGTCGCGGTTGTGGCGAATTGAGGGTTCGGCCCTCAATCGCCTTCAGCGCACAACGCGGTTCGATCGACGCCGTTTCCGACGAGGATTTCGCGTTTTCCGGCGTGGT
>CAZWJF010000007.1:0-171674 GCA_964634325.1 uncultured Rhodoblastus sp. | reverse complement strand
GCCGCTCGTTCCGCAATTGCCCAATCGCTGCGTCAAAATAGCGCCGATAGTGCATATCCACCGATCCTTTCGGCCCATCCGCCAGCGAGACCCGTTAGATCGGGTCATTATCAGCGCTCGGGCTACTCCCCGGTCACATTCATATACGCTTTCGTGAATGAATGCGAGCGATCAAACGCCGCACCCTTCCCACGATGCGACCGCCATTTTCACCGGCCACGCGCGACTGGCTTTGCGATAGATCATACCCGAAGCCGGTTGGGCCTTGGCCTATTTGACGACACGCGCCCGACGGCCCGGCAGCGGATGATCGCGCAACACCGAGCCGACATCGTAGATGGCGGGTTGGGCGACATAGCCGGCGTCGCCCTGCCAGAGCGGCGGCGCGCCATTGTAATTGTAAATGACCGTCCGGGAGGCCGCCGTTTCGCTCGCGCGTTCGACGATGCGGGGCGCCGCGGCCTCGCCCGCCTGCTGGTAGACCAGCGGCGCGCCCAGATATCCAACGACGCCCCGATTGCGGCGCCATTCCGGCCGGGCGGTTTGCTGGCCAGCCAGATGACGGCCGCGAATGGCAAGGTCGACGACGCGCGCCGGCGGCGCGATCCCGATGGGCGCTCTCGAATAGACGCCCCCCGGCCCCACGCCCGCGCCAGCAAGCGCGGCGGCAGGTCCGGCGACGATCAGAGCGAGAGGAAGGGCAAAGCGGAACAGTCGACGCATGACGCGAACTCCAAAGGCTCGAGCGGCGCAGATTCCGCTCGCAAACAGCCTCCTCGCGTCCCCGGGGTCCGAAAATCCGCCATCGCCGGACCACAAGCTCACGTCGCGCCGACTTCAGATCGCACGCGACATGTTTGAAGCTAGCACGACGGCGGCCCGCCGATCCAGCCTGCAATCAAAGCCCGACGCGGTGCGCCAGCCGAGGTCCGGCGGCGGCGCAATGATGCGCCGCCTCCAACCTCACTGGTTCTGGCCGGTGAGCAGATTGGTGATGCGCCGCACTGTCACACGACGGTTGCGCCGCTCCGGCCCCTGCGTCTGCACGCGCAGATATTGTTCGCCGTAGCCCTGCGTCGTGAGGTTCTCCGGCGGAACGCCGAAATCCCGGGTCAGGATTTCCGCGACCGTTTGAGCGCGACGATCGGACAGAGACAGATTGTCGACGTCCGTCCCGACTGCGTCCGTGTGACCCTCGACGAGGAACACTTCGTTCGCGTTTCGCTGGATCGCCTGATTGAGCGCCTTCGCCAACACCGCCAGCTTCTGCACCTGATCCGGCGAAAGCGCCCAGGAGCCGGTGTCGAAATTGACCGTGTCGAGATCGACGCTGCGCGTATAGGCCCGAACATTGGGGCTCGAGCGGATTTCGTCGAGCGTGAACCGGCGCGGAATCGGCGCGACGGGCGGCGCGATCAGGGTTTCATAGATCAGACGTTCGTCGGCGCCGTCGGCGTCGACAATGTAGCGATCTTCGGGAATGCGGATTTGCGGGGGCGGCAGGACGACCACGTCGTCGGCGAACGACCGCGGACCGCCGCGATAGCTGTTGTCGATGATCACGACTTCCGCGCCGTCCGGCGAGCGGCGGTAACGCCGAACGAGATTGCCATTCGCGTCGGTGATCGTAACGATCTCGTCGCCGTCGCGGCGCTTGTAGACCGTCACGAAATCGTCGCCGCGGCGTTCGCTGCGAACTTCTCCGCCGAGCGCGCGGAAGCGCTCGTTCTCGTCATGACGCAAGTAGTATCGATCGCCGTCGCGCACGATCATGCGGCCGGGCTCCTGATACACGAAAGCGTCGCCATCCCTGAATTCGCGACGGTCGCGCTGAAGCCCTTCGAGCGAGCGCGGCTCTGCGCCCGGACGGGCGAGCATGAAGCCGCCAACCGCGCCCGCTGCGGCGCCGAGCGCGGCAGCGGCGGCCGGGCTGATGCGCCGGCCCGAAGCGCCCGGTTGCGGCGGCGGCGCGGGCGGGGCCGCGACCGGCGCGTTCGGAACGCGCGGAATGGGCTGGTTCGCCGCCGGCGCGCCGAGACCCGGCGCTTGGGCGGGCGCGACCGCGGGGGCGCCCGTCAGCGGGGCCGCAGCAGGCTGCGTCGGCTGGACCGCGTTCGGCCGCAGCGGAACGCCGCTCGGCGGATGAGCGGTCGGCGCTCCCCCAACATTGGCCGGCGCGCCGGCCCCGGGCCTTGCGGGAGCCGGCAGCGTCGTCGGAGCTGCGGTCGGCGCAGCCGGAGCGACTGGCGCGACGAGCGGTTTCGCCGGAACGCCGGAAGGCGCGGCGTGCGGCTGCGGCTGCGACGCGCTCGGCGCTTTGGGACGTCCGGGCGCCGTCGGCGCAGCGCCGCCAACGGGCGGCTTTGGCGCAACGAGAGGCGCGGGCGCAGCGGTCGGACGAGGCGCCGTCGGCGCGGCGTGGGGGACGGCCGGCGCTGCGCTCGGGGCCGCAGGCGCAATGCGGGGCGCCGGCGGCGCAGCGGCGGGTCGTTGCGCAGGCGGCGCGACGCGCGGGGCGACTGGCGCGACATGCGGCGCAGGAGGCGCGACGACGGGAGCTGCGGGCGCGGCGGCCGGGCGAGGCGCCGCAGGCGCTGCGCGCGGGACGACCGGCGCGACGTGCGGGGCCGGAGGCGCGATGTGGGGCGCTGGCGGCGCGATGTGGGGCGCTGGCGGCGCTGCTGGCGCCGGCGGTTTTGCGGCCGGCTTTTGAGCTCGGTCGTCTGGCGCGGCCTGCGCGAACCGGACCGCTCCGGGGTCGGCAAAAGAGGGACCCGCCTGCGTCAACAGGAGCGCCGGCGTCATCACCCCGGCCAACAGAACTCTCGCCTTCGTCGTCATATCCGCCCCTCTTTCCAGCGCAGACTACTCGTCGCGCCTATCGTCGGACACACAGTCTTCCGACGAAGATGGGCGCTTGAAAGACGGATTCGCGGCGAGGCCGTGGCGCCGAAGCGCCCGAACCGCTCAGATTTCCTGCAATATTTTGACGTCCGGGCGGCCTGCCATGAACTCGCCCATCTTCTTGCCGAGTTCCTTGAAATGCGCCGTCGCGCGATGCGCCTCGACAGCAGCCTGATCGACGTAGCGCTCCATGAACACGTAAGTGTCGGGTTCGCCGGCCTTGCACAATTGATAGAGCTTGCAGCCGGGCTCTTCGGCGTTCACCTTGGCGGCCAGCTCCTTCGCGACGGCTTCGAACTGCGCGCCCATGCCGGGCTTGGTCTTGATCGTGGCGACGACGGCGATCATGTCGGGCTCCCATGGCTTGTTAATTTTGTAGGATGATTTGTAGCGACAAAATCGACGGAAAGAAATCCGTCACGATGCGCCGATGCGCAAATTCGGTCGTCGCTCCGCCATGAACGACGATCCCTCCGATATCGAATTGCTGGAACGTCGCATGGACTCGCTGCGCGACGAAATCGAATCCTGCCGCAAGGCGATGCTGCTGTCGCGCGCCGCCGTCGCGATCGGCGCTGCGACTTTCATGGCGACGCTGCTCGGCGTCGTTCGCTCGACGCCGATCCTGCTGTTTGCGATCGCGGCGGCCATCGCCGGGCTCGTCGGTCTCGGCTCGAACCGCACCAGCCGCGAGATAGCCCGCGCTGAACTGGCGCAGCGGCGCGCGGAGCGCGACGCGCTGATCGACGAGCTAAGCCTGCGTCCGTTCCAGTGAGCGCGCAGCGTCAGCTTTCGGCGAATTCGACGCGCAACTGCCGCTTGAGCAGCTTGCCGGCTGTGTTGCGCGGCAGGTTCGGAACGTAGATCACCTTCTTGGGGACTTTGAAGGGCGCGAGATGTTCGCGCGCATGCGCGACCAGCGCCGCCTCGTCCGGCGCGTGGCCCGGCTTGAGCACCACGATGGCGGTGACCGCTTCGATCCACTTCGGATCGGGCAGGCCGACGACGGCGACTTCCGACACGGAGGGATGCTTGAACAGCGCCTCCTCGACCTCGCGTCCGGCCACCACGACGCCGCCGGATTTGATGATGTCCTTCACGCGATCGACGACGTAGAGGTAACCCTCCTCGTCGAAATAGCCGACGTCGCCGGAATGGAACCAGCCGCCCGCGAAGGCTTCCGCCGTTTCCTCGGGCTTGTTGTAATATTCCTCGAGCAATTGCGGCGAGCGATGCACGATCTCGCCGTGAACGCCGGGCGGGCAGTCGTTCATGTCTTCGTCGACGACGCGCGTCTGCACGGTGAGGATCGCGCGGCCGGCAGAGGCGGGACGATCGTCATGCTCCTCGGGCTTGAGGATGGTGGCGAGCGGCGCGATCTCGGTCTGGCCGTAACAATTGTAGAACCGCACGCCTGGCAGCTTCTGGCGCAGTTCCTGCAACACCGGCACGGGCATGATGGAGGCGCCGTAATAGATGTTGCGCAGGGTGCGCAGGTCCCGCTTGTCGAAATCGGGATGGCGCAGCAGGCTGATCCATACAGTCGGCGGCGCAAAGAACGACGTGATCTTCAGCCGCTCGATCAGTTCGAGCACGACGTCAGGAGCCGGCGTTTCGATGAGATGCGTCACAGCGCCGATGAACATCTGCGGCATGGTGAAAGCGTGCATCTGCGCCGTGTGGTAGAGCGGCAGAGCGGCGAGCGCGACGTCTGAGCCGGAAAATTCCATTTCGATGGCGCAAGCCATGTATTCCGCCATGTAGGCGCGATGGCTCATGACGGCGGCCTTGGGCGCCGCCGTGGTGCCCGACGTGTAGCAGAACTGCGCGGGATCGTTGTCGACGCAATCGCTGTCGTCGATACGGGCGGCGGCGGCGTCGAGCGCGGTCGAAAGAATATCGCCGTCGCCGCCGCGAATGAGCCCGTAGTGCGCAACTTTGGCGTCCTTGCGAACAGCATCGACCGTCGCGGCGAGATCGGGATCGTGAAACAGCGCCTTCGCGCCGGACTGTTCGAGAATGTAGGAAAGCTCGCCCGCCGTCAGCGCATAGTTGATCGGCACATGGACGAGGCCGATGCGCACGCACCCGAGCCAGAGCAACAAATAGGCGTCGGAGTTCTTGGCGTAGGCGCCGACGCGGTCGCCCTTCTGGAGCCCGAGCGACGACAGACGATGCGCGATGCGGCCGGCCGCCGCGTCGATGTCGGCGAACGACCAGGCGCGTCCGGCGAAGGTCAGCGCCGTGCGTCCCCGGTATTTCACCGCCGAACGCCGGAGCCCGTCCGGGATCGTGTTGCGGTGAACGCCAGTCTCAATCGCAATCTGCGCCATCGTCGCCTTCCTCGTTCGTTCCATCCGATCGGCGGTTGTGTTTTCGATCTGCGAAACCCGCCGTTGCAATCGTGCGTTTGTAGCGCGAAGGCGCTCGTCCGCAAAAGGCGAAATCATCCCGTCAGCAGCGCGCGCACTCGGACGGGGGCCACAGGCTTCTGGACGATGTCGAAGCCGGCCGCCGCGGCACGCGTATCGAGGTCTTCGTCGACGTCCCCCGTGACGATGGCGATCCGCGCGCGATCCCCACATTGGCGCGCAATTTCTGCAGCGAGGGCGAAACCGTCCGTCTCGCCGAGACGCCGGTCGACGAGCGCCATCCATGTCGAGTCGGGCGGCGCTGCGGCGAGCGCCGCCAGCGCCTCCTGCGACGTCCGGCACAGGCGCGCATCCACGCCCCATCGCTCCAGCGTCCGGCGCATGGCGTCGAGCACGAGCGGGTCGTCGTCGACGATCAATGCGGCGCGTCGCGCAGACGGCGACGGAGCGGCCGGCTCGACCGACGCCGCTTCCTCGGAAGCGGCCTGCGCCTCTGTACGCGGGACGGAAACGGCGAAGGCCGTTCCGCGCCCCGGCTCGGATCGCAGCGCGATCGGCCAGTTCATGCCGTCGCAGAGACGCCGCACGATGCCGAGGCCGAGGCCAAATCCCTTGTCACGGTCGCGGCCGGGATTGTCGACCTGGAAGAAATCGCGGAACACCGTCTCCTGGTGCTCGCGCGCGATGCCGACGCCCGTATCGACGACGCAAATCTCGACGCGGTCGCCTTTTCTGCGCGCGCCGAGCAAGACCCCGCCGGAACGCGTGTATCGGATCGCGTTATGCACGAGATTGCCGAGCACGCGCTCCAGGATTTCGGCCGGCGCCTCGATCCACAGGCTCGTGCGCGGGACGAGAAATCGCAGTTCCTGCGCTTCCGCGCGCGGACGCGCTTGCGCGGCGACCCGGTCGAGGACCACTTGCAAAGGCGTCGGCGCAGGCTGCGCCTGCGCGACGAAGCGGTCCGTTTCGTCAACGCCGATGATCGCGTTGAACTGGCGATCGAGACTGAAGGCGCATTGCGACAGGCTGTCGATCAGCTGCGGCCGCTGCGCCGCATTGGCGTCGTCGCCGAGCAGCGACAGGTAGAGGCCCATCGCGTGCAAGGGCTGGCGGAGGTCGTGGCTGGCGGCGCTGAAGAAGCGTCGGCGCTCGTCGTTCAACTGCTCGATGCGCTGCGTGTAGGCGTGCTGACGCGCGAGCAGCAGTCCAATTTCGATCTTGTCGTTGACCGCCGAACGATATCGTTTTGCGGCCTGGTTGCCGATCGCGACCATCATGGGCGCAGAGACGAGCATGCACAGGCCGATCGAGCGGTCGAACCCCTCGTGCGTCAGCAGCCAGAACGCCCCCGGCAGGATCGCGCCGAGCAGCATGGCCATCAACGCCGGCACGTAGAAGGCGCCGGCCCACACCGCCCCGCAACAGAAAGTGAGGATCATCCACGCGGGCACGATGGTCGTGACCGGCTCGCCGTCGACCCGCAACAGGACCAGCGACAGGCTCCAGATCAGCCCGCCGAGGCCCGCCAGCGCGGACTTGGCGAGCGCCCAGGCGCGCAATCTGGAATCGTCGGGAGGACTGAGGCGATAGAGGCCGTTGATCGCGACGATGGCCGCCTCGCTGAGCACGATCAGCCCCCACCAGAGCGCCGCGCGCGAGGCGGGCGCGCGATAGAGAAACGTCATGCCGCTCGCAATGACCGCCGCGCCGAGCGCTGCGAGAAACTGAAGCGGCCGAACGCCGCCGAAACCAGCGCTCGGGGAGAATTCCGTGAAATAGAGACGCATGCGCTCGCGCGCGATCGCGGCCTCGCGGTCTTCGGCGGGGCGCGTCAGATGATCTTCTGGCGTAGGGCCTTGGTCACGGCCTCGGTCCGATTGCCTACCCCGAGTCGCCGAAAGATGTGATGCCAATGATTCCTCACCGTGCTTTCGGTGATGCCGAGTTCCTCGCCGATCAACTTATCCGGCCAGCCCTTGCTGGCGTAAGCGAGAATGTCGCGCCGCCGTTCGGACATGGCGGGCGCCGCGCCACCGGCGGGAACCGGGCCCGGAAAGGCCTCCTCGCCTTCGAGCAAGCCTTGGACGGCCTCGACGAGATCGTCGGTGTCGAGCTCCTTGGGCAGGCACGCGACCCCGCCCAGGGCCTGCACGTCGCGAGCGAGAACCTGGGTCGGCTCGCCGCACAGGACGCCGACCGCAACCGAAGGGTGCGTCTTGCGCAAGCCGGCGATCAGTTCGAGCCCGTCGCCGTCCGCGAGCCGATAGTCGGCGAGACAAAGGCCGATCGTCCGGTCGGCGGCCAGAATGCGTTTCGCCTCGGCGGCTCCGTCGGCGACGACGACCTCGAGACCGTCGATGCGCGCCTCCAGAGCGCGGCGCAGGCCGTCACGGTAGATCGGATGGTCGTCGACGAACAATATCCGCGCCATGGCCTCGCCCAATCCGAAGTTCCGCCTTGTTCGGACTTGCGTTTCCACCTCTAGCGCATGACCCGCCGCCCTCGCAATCGATCTATCGGAAGCGATAGATGGCCACGGCGAGGTTCTGGACGGATAATTAATGCAATGCGCCGAGCGCGACGCTTGATGAGATGGGGGTCTTGCCGAGCGTTTCAAACGTCTGAGCGCATCCTGACGCACGCTCGGCGCAGGATCTCCCCTCGACCCGATACATCGGCGCAACTAACCTTCGGACAAACGGGGAAAGCCATGTCCGGAGCAAAACTGTTCTCGCCGCTCGTCATTCGCGCGCTGACGCTCAAGAACCGCATCGTCGTCGCGCCGATGCATCAATATTCCGGCGAACAGGGTTTCGCGACCGACTGGCACCTGATGAACGCCGGCCGGTTCGCCGCCGGAGGCGCGGGCCTCGTCATCCTGGAATCGACCAAGGTGGAGCGGCGCGGCTGCGGCACGGTCGGCGATCTCGGCCTGTGGGACGACGCCTTCATTCCCGGATTTCGCCGGCTCGCCGAATTCATCCATCGGTGCGACGCCGCGGCCGGCGTGCAGCTCGGGCATTCCGGACGCCGTTCGCGCACGCAGCGGCCGTGGGAAGGCGGCCGGCAATTGCAGCGCACGCCCGAGATGCTGTCGCAGGTTCCCGACTTCGACGCGTGGGAGCCCGTCGGGCCGAGCGAACTGGCCGCCTCCGCCAGCGAAGCGCCGCCGCGAGCCCTGTCGCGCGACGAGATTCCGAAAGTCGTCGAGGCCTTCGGGCAGGCGGCGCGGCGCGCCCACGAAGCGGGCCTCGACGTCGTCGAGATTCACGGCGCGCACGGCTTCCTGATCCATCAATTTCTTTCGCCCGTCGCCAATCGCCGCAACGACGAATATGGCGGCAGCGACCTCAACCGCATGCGCTTCGCCATCGAGGTCGTCGAAAGCGTGCGTGCGCACTGGCCGGCGGACAAGCCGTTGTTCATGCGCCTGTCGGTCGAGGACGATGCGGGCTGGGGACCAGAGCAGAGCGTCGCGCTCGCGCGCATCGTCAAGGACAAGGGCGTCGACGTGATCGATTGCTCGGGCGGCGGCATGTCGACCAAGCCGCCCGCGGCGCCGGTCGGCTACGGCTATCAGGTTCCCTACGCCGAGAAACTGAAACACGAAGCCGGGATCATGACGATGGCCGTCGGCCTGATCGTTCACGCCGACCAGGCGGAGCGCGTCCTGCAAGAGGATCGCGCGGACCTGATCGCGCTGGCGCGCGAGCTTCTCTACAATCCCAACTGGCCGCTGGACGCCGCGCAGAAACTCGGCCTCGACCCGGACTTCGCGATGGCGCCGCCGCAATCCGGCTGGTGGCTGTCGCGTCGCGCGCGCACGGCGAATGAGCTGACCATGTCGACGTTTCGGGGCGGGCTGGGCGTCGAATAGCGCACGCCCGCGCCTCTCCTCCCTCGGGCCTATCGATAGACCGCCGGCATGGCGGCCGTCGGATAGCGTTCGCCCGAGGCCGCGCCCGCCGGAATGGCGGCTGACAGTTCCGCGACTTCGGCCGGCGTAAGCGACACATCCAGCGCGGCGAGATTTTCGTCGAGCCGTTCGACATAACGCGTGCCGAATATCGCGACGACGTCGTCGCCTTGCGCCAGCACCCAGGCGAGCGCGATCTGCGAAGGCGTGCAGCCCTTCTTCTGCGCGAGCGTCTCGACCTTTTCGACGAGGCTGCGATTGGCGGCGAAGTTCTCGCCCTGAAAGCGGGGATGAGCCGCGCGCCGGCCGTCGATGTCCGCGAGCGTCTTGAGCGCGCCGGTCAGAAATCCGCGCCCGAGCGGCGAATAAGCGACGAAGCTGATTCCAAGCTCGCGCGTCGTTCTGCGCGTCTCCTCCGCCTCGACGCGGTAGAGCAGCGAATATTCGGTCTGCACGACCGCAATCGGATGGACGGCGTGCGCGCGGCGGATCGTATCGGGGTGGGCTTCCGACAGGCCGAGATAGCGGACCTTGCCCGCTGCGACGAGCTTCGCCATCGCGCCGATCGTTTCTTCGATCGGCACGTTCGGATCGATGCGATGCACATAGAGAATGTCGACGCTGTCGACCCCAAGACGCTTCAGGCTCGCCTCGCAGGCTTCGACTACATATTCGGGCCGCCCGTCGACGCCGTTGACGCCGCCTTCCTTCTTCACCTGCCCGAATTTGGTGGCGAGCACGATCTGGTCGCGCAGCCCCTCGATCCCCTGCCCGACCACGGTCTCGTTATGGCCCCAGCCGTACATGTCGGCCGTGTCGATGTGATTGACGCCGCGCTCGATGGCCGCGCGGATCAGCCGCACCGACTGCGCGTCGTCGGCCGCGCCATAGACGCCCGACAGCGACATGCAGCCGAGGCCGATCGGCGTCACATGCAGGTCGCTGCGGCCAAGGCGGCGGCGCAGGCTCGGCGAAATCGGCTTCATCTTCATCCCCGGATCGAAAGCAGCGGGCGCGATAGTTCTCGCGGCGGCGCGCAAAATCAAGCGCCGCGCCGGATTACGCTGCCGCGATCCCGCGAATACACTGTCGCCCAAGGACAGGGAGGATGCGCGATGGACGTGGCCGGGATGCTCAGGGCCTTTTGCGCGGCGGTCGAGCGGCGCGACGGCGCGGCCTTCGCTGCGCTGTTTTCGGAAGACGCCGTTTATCACGACGTGTTCTATGGCGATTTCGTCGGCCGCGCGAAAATCGCCGAGATGATCGACGACTGGTTCTACCGGACGGCCCGCGACTTTCGCTGGGACATGCACGAACCGGTCTGCGACGGCGCGACGCTCTATGCGCGCTACACCTTCTCCTACGTCTCGACCCTGCCGGAAGCGGCAGGCAAGCGCGTCGGCTTCGAAGGCGTGTCGATCATGAAGCTGCGCGACGGCTCGATCTGCGATTATCGCGAGGTCGCGAACGTCGGCCCGGCGTTCGTCGCGCTCAATTTTCCGCCGGAGCGGGTGTGCAAGATCTTGGCGAAGGAGGGCGCTGCGCTGGCCAAGGATCCGGCGATGGCGCGGCATCGAGACTGAGCCGCGAACTGGAGCGGGCGATGGGAATCGAACCCACGACATACAGCTTGGGAAGCTGTCGTTCTACCACTGAACTACGCCCGCCGACGCAAGCGCCCTTGCGGGCGGATTCGCGACCGGCCGGACCATAGCCCGCAACCGGCGCTTGCCGCAATGGCGGATCAAGTCGCCCGCGCGGCGCGCAGATCGGCGGAGAGACGACGCGCCAGCTCCTGACCGCGCCGGTGGCTCGGCGCCTCGACAAAGCGATGGATCGCATAGGCGAGCAGGACCGCGACGGCGACAGTCGTAGCCGTCGCCAGATCGGCGTCCCAGCCCGCGCGCGTCATGGCTGTCAGCAACATGAAGCCGACCACTCCATGTACCACGTAGAGCGGATAGGAGATGTCGCTGAGGAAACGAAAAATCCAGTGCGGACGAAACCAGTCCTGCGCGATCATGCTGACAATGAAGGTCGCGAGCGCGGCGGCGTAGACGGGAAGTTCGGCCTTGGCCTGAGCTGCGCCCCAGATGTTGGCGGCCGCGAACAGTCCGTAGTAGCCGAGGATCGCGACGGCCGCCGTCGTCAGCGCGATCTTGCCCCGTTGCAGCAGGTTGAGGGCGACGCCGCAGAACATGAAGACGATGTAAGGCGCGCCATTGTCGAAAAAGCGCAGGCGCGAGGCGAGCCACGGATCGCCGTGGCTGGCGACGAAATCGACGCCCGCCCACACCGCGAGGATGGCCGGCGCGACCAGCAGCAGCGCGGCGCTGCCGCGGCGCATGAGCGGCGCAGCCATTGCGCAGACCACGTAAAACAGAAGCTCGATCTCCAGCGTCCAGACAATGGCGTCGATGAAGGTCGTATCGGCCAACGCGCGCAGCGGCGGAAAGAAATGAAGCACGGCGTCGCGCGCCGAATACGCCACTCTGCCGCCCATGAAGTAGACGCCCGGCACGATCGACAGCAGCGTGCAGGCGAAACCGACCCAATAGGTAGGCCAGATGCGAAAGAGGCGACCGACCAAGAAGCCCTTCACGCTGTATCGCTCGAGCGAGAACGGAATGACGAAGCCGCTGATGACGAAGAACAGCGCGACCCCGTACCCCCCGATGGCGTCGTAGGTGAGATTGAGCGCGGTGAAGAACTTCGGCGCGGCGGTTTTCGTGTAAGGCACGCCGGTCAGCCATTCGACGATGGCCGGGTGGTACCAGTAGGTGACGCCGACATGGGCGATCAGCACCACAAAGGCCGCCAGGCCGCGCAGCGTGTTGGCGAATTCGATGCGCTCGCTCGCGCTGCGCGCCCTGCCGACGTTCGTCGCAGCGGCTGCCTGCGTCGTCTCCACCATCTACCTCGTTGCGGCGCCGGGCCCCGCCGGACGCGATGGCCAATCCCGGGCGCGGTGTATCGCAAGCGCAGCCGGCAATTGCAAGAATTGGACGGGACGCGCGATTTCCGTCCCGCACGCCTTTCCTCTATTGTGCCGGCCCCGAAAGCCAAGCCGAAAGCCCTGTATGATTGCGCGCGCCCTCGTTCTCGTCCTCTCGCTGATCGCCGCCGGCGCGGCGCCGGCGCGCGCGCAGGCGAGACCGCCGCAGATCGAGGTGGAGGCGCGAAACCGCTCGACCCCGGACGTCTGCGCCGAGAAGGACAATGTCGAAATCGACTTCGTCTCCCCCGCGGTGCGCAGCTTCCGCGTGCAGGCGATCCATCCCGCCTATATCGGATCGGTCTCGGTCGATCGTTATGCGCCGGATTTTTCCAGCTGCTCGTTTGCGACCACCAAGAGTTTCGCCGACGACGGCGAACGCGTGACGCTCTACGAGACGCCGGCGCTGCAGCTCGTCGGCTACCGGCTGCCGAATTTCTGGCGGCCTGCGCGCACGCCGGTGCGGATCGGCGGCAAGACCTTCGAAGGCATAGACGCCGTTCAATTATGGGTTCGCTACCGTGAGCGCGCCGAGGAAGTCATGGTCTTCTATCCGCCGGACGGATATTGGCGGATCAGACCCCTGCCCTTCGCCGACATGCGCTGGACGGCTTACGGCTCTTCGTTCCTCGTCGGGCCGGTCGAGGTGCAGGAGCGGCCGGTCGTCGACCTCAAGGAGATCGCGTTCGAACCCGAAAGCCGTAGCTTTTCGCTGAGCTTTCGGCGCGGCGGAACAGCGCGGATGAAACTCGAAAAGATCGATCAGGACCATATCGCTCTCGACATATCCCTGGACGGCCCCATGCCGGACGGCCTGCCCTTCGCAACGATGCGATCGATGTTCGCCACAGAAACGAATTCCGACGTCGCGCGCGCAGCCTGGCTGACCGCAGGCGCCAGCGCCTGGAAAGAAGCGGGGATCATGGACGCCCCCACTGGAAAGATCACGGAATTCTGGGCTGGTCGACGCGTGCCGTCGCGTCACAATACGACGGCGCCGGACATGAGCTTCAGCCTGTTCTCGGACCGGTCGGCGCGCTGAATGCCGGCTGCAAGCGATCGAACCGCACCGCCCCGCGCGCGCCTTGCCGCGATCGACGTGGCGCGCGGCGCGGCGCTCGTTGCGATGTTCGCCTATCACCTGACCTGGGACCTTGCGCATTTCGGCTATATCGACGCGCGCGCGCCATTCACGCCGCAGATGCGTCTGTTCAGCCATCTCATCGCCTCGACTTTCCTGTTCGTCGCCGGCTTCAGTCTCGCGCTGACGCGGCGCGCGCCGTTCGACTGGCCCGCCTATTGGAGGCGGATCGCGGTGATCGCGGCGGCTGCCGCGGCCGTGACGGCGGCGAGTTGGTTTCTGTTCCCCGAAGGCCTCATCCTGTTTGGCATTCTGCATTGCATCGCCGCGGCCAGTTTGCTCGCCCTGCCCTTTCTGTTTCTTCCCTGGCCGGCGGCGTTCTTCGCCGGAGCTTTAGCTTTCGGACTGCCGTTCTTCACCGGCTCGCACGCGTTCGACAGCCCTTGGCTGAACTGGACCGGGCTCGGCCTCGTGGAGCCTAATTCGAACGACTTTCGGCCGCTGCTTCCGTGGGCCGGCGTCTTGCTGGTCGGCCTCTCGCTCGGCCTGTTGGCGAAGGACCGCGGCGGCGTTGCGCGGATCGCGCGCATCAAGGGGCGCAGCGCGCCCGCGCGGCTGCTGGCGTTCGCAGGCCGACACTCGCTGTTCGTCTATCTCGTCCATCAACCCGTTTTCTTCGCGCTTCTGACGGCCTCCGTCTGGGCCTTCGGTCAGCCGGGCCCGGCTGACGAGCGGGCCTTCCGGGCGGCCTGCGTCCAGCAATGCCTGTCGCCCACCGCGAACGAAGCGGTATGCCAACGCGGATGCGCCTGCACTGTCGCCACGTTTCGGCGGCTTAATCTCTGGGATCAGTTGAGGTCGGGTTCGCTCGACGAATCGGGAAAGGCGATCCTGGCGCGCGTGGCTCGAGACTGCGTCGCAATCCAGCGCGATCGGTGAATCGCGCTCAAAGAGCCATGCAAAATCCGCTCGAGCTATGCGTTTTAATCGCCCCTCGGGTCGAAAAATCCAGCAAGCGACCTCGACCGTCCCGGTGGACGCATACGAAGCCATTGTTTTATCGAGAAAAACAGGCTCTGCTGTTTCCTGCGTTCGGAAATCGTCTCGGCGGACGGTCCGAACGTGTCCGGGGCCCGCACAGAATGGGCCCGGTCTCGATCAGAAATGCGGCGCGATCTCGCGCAGGCATGATCTCCGACTGAGAGGGTGGGACATTGAGCGAAGTAAAAGCGAAATCGACGCGAGGGTTCGCGTCGATGGACCCAGAAAAGCAACGCGCCATCGCACGCAAGGGTGGCGAGAGCGTCCCGAACGAAAAGCGAAGCTTCTCGCAAAATCCCGGCCTGGCCGCGGCTGCCGGCCGTAAAGGCGGAACGCGGGTCGATCCGTCGAAACGCAGTTTTGCGCGCGACCCGTCGCTGGCCTCGGAGGCCGGCCGCAAGGGCGGTCACGCCTCGCACCGCAACTCGCAAAAAGAAGCGGCCGAGTAGGTCGCCTCAGGCGTCGCTCTTGGCGGCCGCCGCTGCGAGGGCGGCCCCATAAAGCAACAGACATGGGCCGGTCGGCGCGGCCGTGGCGGCGCGCTCGGCGACGGTTTCGAGCGTCGCGACGATATTTCTTTGATCCGCGCAGGTCGCGCGTTCGACGAGAATCGCGGGCGTTTGCGGCGACAGGCCGGCGTCGAGAACCTTTTGGACCAGAGCCGGCATGGTGCGTACGCCCATGTAGACAGCCGTCGTGGCGCCCGCATCGGCCAGAGCGCCCCAGTCAAGGTCGTCCGGAAGTCGCCCATCGCGACTGTGCGCGGTGACGAACTGAACGCGACGCGCGAGATCGCGTTCGGTCAGCGACGCGCGCAACGTCGCGGCCGCGCCGGAGGCCGCCGTGACGCCGGGGATGATCTCGACGTCGACCCCGGCCGTCTGCAACGCCTCGATCTCCTCCGTCGCGCGCCCGAATATCGAGGGGTCGCCGCCCTTGAGGCGCACCACCGTTCGCCCTGCCGCGGCCAGCGCGACCAGGCGGGACGTAATGTCCGGCTGGCCGGGCGACGGCCGGTAGCCGCGCTTGCCGACGTCGAGCTTCTCGGCTTCGCGGCGCGCCATGTCGACGATCGCGGGCGCCACCAGATCGTCGTAGAGCACGACATCCGCCGACTGCAGCGCGCGCACCGCTTTCAATGTGAGCAATTCGGGATCGCCCGGCCCCGCCCCGACCAGAAGGACCTTGCCGCGCGACGATGCGCTGACCGCGTCCTCGGAGGCCGCTGCGGCGAGCAGACCCTGCAGGTCGGCCTGCGTCGGCGCCCGCTCCGCCGCGGAGAAGGCCAGCGCGGCGAACGCCTCCCAGAAATTGCGGCGCGCGCGAAACGGCAGGCCGCGTTCGGCGACCTCCGCCCGCCACGCGCGAGCGGCCTGTGCCCAGGCGGCAAATCCCGGCGGCGCCAGCGTCTCGATGCGCGCGCGCAGCGATTGCCCGAACACCGGCGCGGCGCCGTCGGTCGATATGCCGATCACCAGCGGCGAACGATTGACCAGCGATCCGAACTGAAAGTCGCAAAATGCAGGACGGTCGACCAGATTGGCCGCAGCGCCCGCGGCGCGCGCAGCGCGCACGAAATTTTCCGCCTCCGCATCGGTTTCGGCGTCGGCGATGGCGATCAGCGCGCCGTTCAGGTCGTCGTTCGCCCAGACGCGTCGATGCAGCCTGGCGCGGGCCTCGCTCTCGACAAGGCGAACAAGGCGTTCGCAGGGCTCGGCCGCGTATACGTCGACGACAGCGCCCGCCGAAAGAAGCAGCTCCGCCTTCCAGGCTGCGCCGTCCGACCCGCCGACCACGACGCAGCGCCGGCCGGTCAGCTTGTAGAACACGGGCAGACTGGCGAGCGGCGGCGGCTCGACCGGAGTTTGGTCAGGCTTCGTGGCTGGGGAGGTCTCGGGCGGCTCGATCATGCCGTCATGGATATGCGGCGCCGGCGGGAAAAGTCACGCGCGCATGTCGCGCCTTGCGCGAAAATCGAGCCAAAGGCCGAGCGCAGGCCTGGCTGACGCGCTCCCGGCGGAGCGCTTGACCAAAAACAAAGACCCTGCCGCTCGCGCGACAGGGCCCTTGGAGCCGTGATCGTCCGGCTTACTTCTTCGAGCCGTCGGCCTTGAACTGGGAGATGTACGCCCAGAGATTGTCGCGATCGCTCTCGGTCGGCAGGCCGGCGAACACCATCTTGGTGCCGGGGATCTTCTTCTTGGGATCGGTGATGTATTCCTTGAAGGTCGCCTCGTTCCAGGTGATGCCGGAATTCTTGTTGGCGTCGGAATAGTTGAAGCCCGCCACGGAGCCGCTGTGGCGACCGTCGAGGCCATTCAGCTCGGGGCCGACCATGTTCTTGGCGCCTTCGCCGATCTTGTGGCACACCTTGCACTTGTTGAAGACCTTTTCGCCTTCGCCCGCATCGCCGGCGGCCAGAGCCGAACCGACGCTCGCGACGGCCGCGAACAGGCCGAGGCCCAACGTCAAAGCAACAGTCTTCTTCATCCCGAATCCTTTCCGACAATTCGCCCCGAATTGAACGCAAACTGAGCTTTCGCGCGAAAGCCGAAATCCGTCCAAGTCCCACAAATGTATATGCCGGCGCCATGCCGCAAGACAACCGACAGAGGCGCGAACAAAGCCGCTTGCGGCGCCGACTTTCGGAGGATCGCGCGCGGCGAACTCCCTTCAATCTCCCGAATTCCGGGGGGTTCGCGACGATGCCGCATGCTGCGGCCTTTTGTCTCGCCCGCTGGAGCGCGCTAATTACGCAGTTCGAACCCGACCGCCGCGCCGCGCGCGCAAGGAACAGCATGACGATTCTGATTTTCGATTGCGACGGCGTGCTGGTCGATTCAGAACCGATCGCCAATGAAGAACTCGCCGAGACGCTGACTGCGCTTGGACGCCCGATGACGGCGGCGGAATGCATGCGCACACAGATCGGACGGAGCCTTTCGGATATCTTGCGCGAGACCGCCGAGATTGTCGGTCGGCCGATCCCCGAAGGCGCGGCCGAGGAGATGAACGAGCGTCTGTTCGTCCGGTTCCGCGCGGAGCTGCGCGCGATCGAAGGCGTGGCGGACGCCATCGCCGCCTTGCCGCATCCGCGCTGTCTCGCGTCGTCCTCGCGGCCCGAACGGATCGATCTTGCGCTCGCGACAACCGGGCTCGACGCCCTGTTCCAGAAACGCTTCAGCGCGACGCAGGTGGCGCGCGGCAAACCGGCGCCGGACCTGTTTCTGCTGGCGGCGCGCGAGATGGACGCGCATTCGGCGATCGTGATCGAGGATTCGGTCGCGGGCGTGCAGGCCGCGCGCGCCGCTGGCATGATGGCCATCGGCTTCGTCGGCGGCGGCCATGCCGACCAAGATCTCGCCAGCCGCCTCAGCGTGGCGGGCGCGGCGCGCGTGATCGCGCATATGCGCGACCTGCCGCCGACCATCGCATCCTTGCTATCCCAAGTCCCGCGCTGATCCCGCCTTATCGAAACCGGAGCCTTTCCATGCCGCGCCTTCCCCTGATCGAAGACGATACAGACCCGCGCATTGCCGAGATTCACGCAGCGGTGTCGGGCGGCGGACACAAGCAATTCCCGAACCTCTATCGCCTGATCGGCCATGCGCCCGAGATGCTCAAGGCCTGGACAGGGCTCGCGTGGCCGCTGCGCGCCGAGGCCAAGACGCCGCGCGCGCTCCGCGAACTGATGATCCTGCGCGGCGCGCAGATCATGGGCGCGGACTACGAGTGGACGCATCACGCGCCGATGGCGATCTCGGCAGGCGCGTCGCAGGCGCAAATCGACGCGCTGGCGGACTGGCGCGCGTCGTCGCTGTTCAGCCCGCACGAACGCGCCGCGTTGCGGCTCGCCGATGAAATTACGCGCGGTCCCGGCGCCTCGGTCGAAGCGATCGACGAA
This sequence comes from uncultured Rhodoblastus sp., assembly GCA_964634325.1. GTDB lineage: Bacteria > Pseudomonadota > Alphaproteobacteria > Rhizobiales > Beijerinckiaceae > JAJXWB01. Next base: position 153,458 of record CAZWJF010000007.1, on the reverse strand, counting down.
GCAAAGCGCTTGTTCGACGCGAGCGAGATCGTCGAACTCGTGCTGACGTCGTCGTTCTACGCCTGCGTCGGGCGCGTCCTGCATTCGCTGGACGTGCCGTTGGAGAAATGAGCGCGCGCGCAGCTCAAAGCGTCGGCGTTCGGAAGTGCTTCGACAGCTTCAGGCCCTGCGCCTGATAGTTCGACGACAGTCCCGCGCCGTAGAGCGCGCGCGGAAGTTCCGCCATGCGCTCATACACAAGACGGCCGACGATCTGCCCGTCTTCGAGAATGAAGGGCACGTCGTGCGAGCGGACTTCGAGCACCGCGCGGGCGCCCTGCCCGCCGGCTTCCGCCGCGCCGAAGCCCGGATCGAAGAAGCCTGCGTAGTGCACGCGGAATTCGCCGACGAGCGGATCGAAGGGCGTCATTTCCGCTGCGTGATCCGGCGGCACGCGCACGGCCTCCTTCGAGGCGAGGATGTAGAACTCGCCGGGATCGAGCACGAGTTCGCGACGCCCGCGCGAAAAGATCGGCTCCCAGAAGTCGTAAGCGTCCTGCGCGCCCACGGCGTCGACGTCGATGAGGCCGGTATGTCGCTTGGCGCGCCAGCCGACGAGGCCGGAGGCGTCGAACCCCGACAGATCGATGGATACCGCGACGCCGCCCGAGATCGACGGCTCGGCGGAGGTCACGAGTTTCTCTGCGTCATGCAGCGCACGATGCTCGGCGTCGTCGAGACGGGCATGTCCGCGCCGGAAGCGGATCTGCGAGAGCCGCGAACCCGCACGCAGGAGAACCGGGAAGGTGCGCGGCGAGACCTCCGCGAACAGCGGCCCCCTGTAGCCCGCCGGTATCTGGTCGAACTCGCGCGCGTTGTCGCAAATCACGCGCGTGAACACGTCGATGCGGCCGGTCGAGGATTTCGGATTGGTGGAAGCGGCGACGTCGGCCGGCAGAGCGAGCGCTTCCTGCAATTCGCAGAGATAGACGCAATCGGTCTCGAGCACGGCGCCGTTGGACAGATCGATTTCGTGCAGGCTGAGCTCCGCGGCGCGCTCCGCCACGCTGCGGCCGCCGGGCAGGAAGCTTGCGCGCAGCCGCCAGGCGCGCAAGCCGATCCTCAGATCGAGGCTCGCAGGCTGCACCTGCCCGCCAGCGAACGCAGGCGCGCGTACGGCGCCGGCGGCGGCCAAGGCCTCGATCTGGTGGCCGGCCAGAATGCCCCGGCCGTCGGCAGGCTTCGTCTCGCTGAGCACCCGTCGATCTCCCGGCCGGCCCAAACCTCGCCATGTCTGCTATCGGATCGACGCGTTGACGCCAAGCCCGCCGCCCGCTAGGAACAGATATCCAGTGGTCATTTGAGCCGGCCGGCTTGTCGCCACTTTAAACAAAGGACTAAAAGGCCGGGGCTTCCTCGAAGATTCCCGCGCTTTTTGTCCGCGATCCCGGTCGGCGGCGAGGAGATACGATGAGCGCGTCCGACAAGCCCGCCCGAAACCTGCGTCCGGCGACGCGCCTCGTGCACGGCGGAACGCTGCGCTCGCAATTCGGCGAGACCTCCGAAGCTCTGTTCCTCACACAGGGCTTCGTCTACGAGACCGCCGAAGCCGCCGAGGCGCGTTTCAAGGGGACAGAGCCCGGTTTCGTCTATTCGCGTTTCTCCAATCCGACCGTCGCCATGTTCGAAAGCCGCATGGCGCTGCTGGAAGGCGCGGAGGCGGCGCGGGCGACCGCCAGCGGCATGGCGGCCGTGACCGCCGCCCTGATGGGCCTGCTGCGTGCGGGCGACCACATCGTCGCGGCGCGCGCGCTGTTCGGCTCGTGCCTGTACGTGGTGGAAGAATGGCTGCCGCGCTTCGGCGTCGCCTCGACGCTGGTCGACGGGACCGATCTCGACCAGTGGCGGGCGGCCATGCGGCCGAACACCAAGGTCTGCTTTCTCGAAAGCCCTACCAACCCGCAGCTCGAAGTGCTCGATATCGCCGCGATCGCCGACATCGCGCACGCTGGCGGGGCGAAGCTGGTGGTCGACAACGTGTTCGCCACGCCCATGCTGCAACAGCCGCTGGCGCTCGGCGCCGACGTCGTCGTCTATTCCGCGACCAAACATATCGACGGCCAGGGACGGTGCCTGGGCGGCGTCATTCTCTCGACGCAGCAGATGATCGACGATAATTTCCACAATCCGCTGCGCCAGACCGGGCCGGCGCTGTCGCCGTTCAACGCCTGGGTGATGCTCAAGGGGCTCGAGACGCTTCCGCTGCGCGTGACGCAGCAGAACGCCAGCGCCGCCCGGCTCGCCGACACGCTGGCTGCTGCGCCGGGCGTCGCGCGCGTGCTCTATCCCTTCCGCCCCGACCACCCGCAGAACGCGCTCGCCCGCCGGCAGATGGCCGGCGGCGGCACCGTCATCGCGCTCGACTTGGAAGGCGGCAAGGAAGCAGCGTTCCGCTTCGCCAATGCTTTGCGCGTCGTGAAGATCTCCAACAATCTCGGCGACGCCAAGAGCCTCGTCACCCATCCCGCCACGACGACGCACCAGCGCCTGTCGGCGGACGTGCGGGCGCAAATGGGCATTGGCGAGGGCATGTTGCGGCTTTCGGTGGGGCTCGAAGACGTCGAGGACCTGATCGACGACGTGACGGCGGCCGCCAAGGCGGCGCGCGGCTGAACGCGGCGTGTCCGGCCGCACCGAGGCCGACGACAGAGCGCCGCATACAGCCGGCATGAAGGACTATCAGACGCTCGTCCGCGAGTTCGCGGAGGCAGGAAAAGCCGCCTACGAGGCGAAGCGGGCGCTGGACGCGGCGTTCAGGGACGACCTGCGCTCGCGCGACCCGGCCGCCTATACGCAACTGGGCAGAGAGTTCAGCGACCGCGTCCACGCCGCCCTGCCGCAAGGAACGCCCGATCTCTACAACGACCTGAAGAACGCCAAGCCGCGCGCGATCGACACAGCGACCGCCTTCCTTCAGGCCGACGGATATTTCTTCGGCTCGGGCTATCTGAAAGCGCGGCTGATCCGGCGTCTGAAGCGGGCGAGTTTCTCGCCGGAGCAGAAGCGCCGGCTCCAATCGATCGTGATCGCGCGCGCGATGGGGCCGGACCGCAACGAATTCGCAGCTTATGGCAAGCTCGCGCTCGCGGTCCGTTCGCCGGAGCTGGAAGCCGAGATCGAGCGGCTGACCGAACACGCCGACCCCGGCGTGGCGCGGCGCGCGCGATGGATCATGCTGCGTTTCGCCAGCGTTCCCGCAAAGGACGCCCCCGCATAGTGAAAGCGCCGCGAAACGCAGCTATAGTCGATGCATGTACAAAGCGATCACGCACGACATCCAGGTGACTGTCCTGCCTAATTTTCTGGCGGAGCAGTCCGAACCGTCGCAGAACCGCTTCGTGTGGTCCTATACGATCGAGATCGCCAATTTCGGCGCGACGACCGCGCAATTGATGTCGCGCCACTGGATCATCACCGATGCGGAAGGGCGCCGCGAAGAGGTGAAGGGGCCCGGCGTCGTCGGCGAGCAGCCGATCCTGCGGCCGGGCGACGCCTTTCGCTATACCTCCGGCTGTCCGTTGACGACGCCGTCCGGCATCATGGTCGGAACCTATCGCATGGTCGACGAAAACGGCCGCGCCTTCGACGTCGAGATTCCGGCCTTTTCGCTCGATTCCCCGTTCAGCCGGAAGGTGCTGAATTGAACGCCGAAGCCACGCTCGAACGCGCACTCGAAATCGCCGAAGAGCTGATCGCCTTCGACACCGAGAGCTCGAAGTCGAACCTCGCGCTGATCGATCACGTCGAACTCTATCTGAAACGCCTCGGCGTTCCGTTCGTGCGAGCGCCCAACCGGGCGGGCGACAAGGCGGCGATCATGGCCACCATCGGACCGATGGTCGAGGGCGGCGTCGTCCTGTCCGGCCACACGGACGTGGTGCCGGTCGAGGGTCAGACATGGACGGGAGACCCGTTCCGCGTGCGGAGGGCGGACGGGCGACTGTACGGACGCGGCTCCTGCGACATGAAAGGTTTCGACGCCGTCTGCCTGGCGATGATCCCGGAATTTCTCGCGACCGATCTCGCGCGCCCGATCCACATTCTGCTCAGCTACGACGAAGAGACGACCTGCGCCGGTTCGCTCGACATCATCAAACGCTTCGGCCTCGATCTGCCGCGCCCGGCCGTGACGCTCGTCGGCGAGCCGACGTCGATGGAGGTCGCCGACGCGCACAAGAGCGTTTCGACTTACCGAACGCGCGTGCGCGGCCACGAGTCCCATTCGGCGAAACTGCATCAGGGCGTGAGCGCGGTGCACGTCGGCGCCCGCCTCGTGATGTCGCTGGAAAAGATCGGCGCGGAAATCGCGGAAGAGAGCGCGCGGTCGGATCGTTTCGATCCGCCAGTCTCCACGGTGCATGTCGGTCTGATCGGCGGCGGCACGGCGCGCAACATCATGGCGCGCGACTGCCAGCTGCTATGGGAGTTCCGCGGCCTGCCTGGCGTTTCGCTCCGCACCGCGTACAACAAGTTCACGCTGGCGTGCGACGACGTAGCGCAACGCCGGTTCAAGGGTTTTCCCGATTGCGAGATCGTCACCGAGATCGAGGTCGAGATTCCCGCGCTCGCGCCCGAACCCGGCTCGGCCGCCGAAACGCTGGCGCTGCGTCTCGCGCGCCGAAACAAGACGGTCGCCGTGCCTTACGCCTCGGAGGCGGGGCAGTTTCAGACGCATGGAATTCCGACCGTGCTCTGCGGCCCGGGCTCGATCGAGCAGGCGCATCAGGCCGACGAATATGTCGAGATCGACCAGATCGCCGAATGCGTCGCCTTCATGCGGCGTCTCGCGAAAGAACTGTCCCGCTGAATGTGCGCCAGCGCATGGCGGCGCGCGATCCGTTCAATATTCTCGGCGCGATCAGAATGGGGGACGTCATGCGCCGCTTTATCGCGCCACTTGCTTTTCTTGTCGCCGCAGCGCCGGCCTCGGCGGCCGGTTGGGACGCCTTTCTGCAAGCGTCGTTTGGCGCAGGAGCCGCCAAGGACGGTTCGATCTGCTACGCGCGGACGTACGACGCGCAGCATCTGTCCGCGCACAAGGGCCAGCGCATCCGGGATGTCGCGATCAAGCTGACATTGCGCACCGAAAACGGCCAACGCCGGCTGGATCACAGTCTCGTCACCCACATCGTAGGCGCGAAGCAGAAATACTGGAGCGGCGGCCAGTGCGACGCATTCGACGGTCTCGCCGCGCATTGCTACGTGGAAGGCGACGGCGGCTCGGTCGATCTGACTCTGGCGCCGGACGGAAAGTCCGTCACCGCCCGCTTCGACGGATTCCGCATCTGGCGGCCGCAGGACGCGGCGGACGAATCCGACGTCACGATCGACAAGAGCCCGGACGACAAGGTGGCGAAGCTCGTCAAGGCGCCGGCGTCCGCCTGTCGAGAGACGGGCGACTGAACGTCAGGTCGCCGCTGCGAAGGAGCGTCGCACCTCGAAAAGACAGACGCCCCTACTCGAATTCCTTCGGGTCGAACTCGCGCTTGGTCGAGCAGAATTCGCAGGTGACGCCGATCCGGCCGTCGTCGCCGACCATGTCGGCGCGCTCCTGCGGCGTGAACCGACGGAGCATCGTGCGGATGCCGTCGGTCGAACATCGGCACTGGTCGCGAACCTGCTGCGCCGCGAACACGCGCACGCCGCGCTCGTGGAACAGCCGATAAAGCAACCGTTCGCCTGACAGCGAGGGGTCGATCAGTTCGTGGTCTTCGACCGTGCCGGCCAGCGCGCGGCCTTCCGTCCAGGCTTCATCCTCGTCGACGACATGCGCGGGCGTGCCTTCCGGCGCATCGCCCGGATGGAGGTCCGCTTGCCGGCGGCGATCTTCGGATTCCGGCAGAAACTGCACGATCAGGCCGCCTGCCCGCCAATGCGCGCCTTCGCCGGTGACGATCTGGCCGACCGCGAGCCGAACGACGGTGGGGATTTGCTCGGACCGCTCGAAATAGTCGTGCGCGGCGCGCTCCAGACCCTCGCCGGCGAGCGCGACGACTCCCTGGTAACGGGTCGCCGCTCCGCCCGGCTCGATGGTGAAGCCGAGATGCCCGCGGCCCAGCAGATCGGCGCCCGCGACCTTGCCTTGCGCTTCGGCCTCCGCGAGGCGCCCCGCATCGAAGCGCGCAAAAGCGCGCAAGCGGTCAGGCGAGTCGAAATCGACGACGATCATGTCGACCACGCCGTCGCTGCGCGTCTGCAACTGGAAGCGCCCTTCCTGATTGAGCGCCGCGCCGAGCAGCACGGTCAGCGCGGAAGCCTCGGCGAGAAGACGGGCGACGGGCGGCGGATAGTCGTGGCGGACGAGAATGTCGTCGACGGCTGGCCCGAGGCGCACGAGGCGGCCGCGCAGGTCCAGCGGTTCGACGGCGAATGGCAGAACGACGTCGTCGACGGCGGCGTCGGAGACGAGCCGACTCGGTCCGTCGTTCATCGCGTCGCCTCGAGGCACCAGGCGAGCACGCCCTTTTGGGCGTGCAGGCGGTTCTCGGCTTCGTCGAAGACGACGGATTGCGGCCCGTCGATCACCTCGTCAGTCACTTCCTCCCCGCGATGCGCGGGCAGGCAGTGCATGAAGATCGCATCCTTGTTCGCGGCGGCCATCAGACGCGCGTTGACCTGGTAGGGCGCGAGCAGATTGTGGCGGTGAGTTTCGTCGCAATCGCCCATCGACACCCAGCAGTCGGTGATGACGCAATCGGCGCCCTTGACGGCTTCGAACGGGTCGCGCGTCAACTCCACCTTTGCGCCGTTGGTTCGCGCCCAGTCGATCAGCGACGACGACGGCGACAGCTCCTTGGGCGTCGCGACGTTGATCTGGAACCCAAAGCGCTGCGCCGCCTGAATCCAGCTCGCCAGAACATTGTTGGAATCGCCGGTCCACGCGACAGTGCGCCCGGTGATCGGACCGCGATGCTCCTCGAAAGTCATGACGTCGGCCATGACCTGACACGGATGCGTCGCCTTGGTGAGACCGTTGATGACCGGCACCGTCGCATGACGCGCCAGCTCCTCCAGATCCTCGTGGCTGAGGATGCGGATCATGATGGCGTCGACATAACGCGACAGCACCCGCGCCGTATCGGCGATGGTCTCGCCGCGGCCGAGCTGCATCTCGGCGCCGGTCAGCATGATCGTCTCGCCGCCCAGTTCGCGCATGGCGATGTCGAAGGACACGCGCGTGCGCGTCGAGGGCTTGTCGAAGATCATGGCCAGCGTCTTGCCGGCGAACGGCTTGGACGCTGCGGCTTTGGCCGCAGCGCGGTTCTTCTTCAGTTCGACGGCGATGCCGAGGATGCGCCGCAACTCGTCCGACGAAATCTGGTCGAGGTCGAGGAACGAACGAACCTCGCCCGGCTTGACGCGCGCCGTCATTCGGCCGCTCCCTGCTGCGGCCCCCGCGCCTTCTCGACGGCGACGCAGGCCTGCTCGAGCCGACGCACGCCTTCGGCGAGTTCGTCGTCCGTTACGGTCAACGGCGGCAGGAGCCGGGCGACATTGTCGGCGGCCGGAATGGTGAGGATGTGCGCGTCGCGCGCTGCGGCGACGAATTCGCCGACCGGAACCTTGGTCTGGACGCCCATCATCAGCCCCTCGCCGCGCAGACCGGCGATGACGTCTGGATGGCGGTCGCGCAATTCCGCCAGCCGCTGACGCAAGAGCAAGCCCTTGCGCGCCACCTCGTCGAGGAAGCCCGGCGCGAGAACGATATCGAGCACGGCGTTGCCGACCGCCATGGCCAAGGGGTTGCCGCCATAGGTCGTGCCGTGCGTGCCGGCGACCATGCCTTTGGCCGCCTTGGCGGTCGCCAGACAGCCGCCGAGCGGAAAGCCGCCGCCGATGCCCTTGGCGAAAGCGAGAATATCCGGCGTCACGCCGACCAATTCATAAGCGAAGAATTTGCCTGTGCGGCCGACGCCGGTCTGCACCTCGTCGAAGATCAGCAGGATGCCCTGTTCGTCGCACAACGCGCGCAACGCGCGCAGGAACGCGGGGTCCGCGGCGCGGATGCCGCCCTCGCCCTGAATCGGTTCGATGAGGATCGCCGCCGTCTGCGGGCCGACCGCCGCCTTCACGGCCTCGATGTCGCCGAACGGAACCTGATCGAACCCAGCCGCCTTCGGCCCGAAGCCTTCGATGTACTTGGGATTGCCGCCGGCGGCGATCATCGCGATCGTCCGGCCGTGGAAGGCGCCCTCGAACGTCAGAATATGGAAGCGCTCGGGATGGCCTTCGGACGCATGATACTTGCGCGCGGTCTTCACCGCGAATTCCAGCGCCTCGGCGCCCGAATTGGTGAAGAAAGCCATGTCGGCGAAGGACGCCTCCGCCAAGCGGCGGGCGAGCCGCTCGCCATCGGGAATCTGATAGAGATTGGACGTGTGCCAGAGCTTGCCGGCCTGCGTCGTCAACGCCTCGACCAGATGCGGATGGCAATAGCCGAGCGACGCGACCGCGATGCCGGCGCCGAAATCGAGATATCGCTCGCCCTTGACCGACACGAGCCAGGAGCCTTCGCCCCGCTCGAAAGCGAGGTCGGCGCGCGCGTAGGTCGGAATAAGGGCCGAGGTCACGTCTCCAACTCCTCCGACGACGACGGGATTTCGCGTAAACGCGCGACAAATCCCGGAGCCGTAAATGAAACTGCCGCCTCTTGGGCGGCAGATCGTTATTAATACGATTTGGCGGCTTTCAGGTCAAATGCGCGGCTTTCGAGCCCGCGCGCCCGCAACGCGATCCTCCTGTTGAAAACGTCGATATGACGCGTCGGACTCTTGCGCGCGATTCAACGGCTAGTGTAGCGTCCCCTTCGTCGACTACGACATCTCGTGCGGCGGACCATCTGAGAGTGCATTGCGTCGAACGACGCCGCTTTGAGCGGCGGGCGGAGAACGATTCCGATTCCGGATCAGACGTTTGCGTTGCTCGGACTGTAAATGCGGACCCAAGGATCAAGGAGGACTTCATGTCCTGGACTGACGAGCGCGTGGATCTCCTGCGCAAACTTTGGCACGAAGGCCTGAGCGCCAGCCAGATCGCATCGGAACTCTCCAACGGCATCACCAGGAACGCGGTGATCGGCAAGGTGCACCGTCTGGGCCTCAGCGGCCGGGCCAAAGCGCCTGCCCAGAGCGCGCCCCGTCCGCGTCCGGCCAAGCCGGCGCGGACGGCGCCTTCGGCGCCCCGCCAGCATGCGCCGATGATGCGCGGCAATCTCGCCTACGCTCTGACGCCGCGCATCATGGAAGCGCCGCCGCAGCCCAAAGCCTCGCTCGAAGAGGTGGTGATACCGATGTCCGAGAGGGTCACGATCATGGAGCTGCGCGAGTCCATGTGCCGCTGGCCGATGGGCGATCCGGCAACCCCGGATTTCCGCTATTGCGGCGCCGACGCGCCGATCGGCGAGGGCCCCTATTGCAAGTACCACGCGCGGGTCGCCTATCAGCCGGCGCAGGACCGTCGGCGCGCCAAGCGCTGAGGAAGCGCGCGAGCCTTTGGGCTCGCGCCGCCCCGGCCCGCGCCGCCCCGTGCGCGTGGGCGATATCAGTTTCTTCCGAAAGTCTCGTCGAACGAATAGCCGGCGCCGCGCACGGTGCGGATCGGATCGCGTTCGCGGCCGCGCACCAGCGCCTTGCGCAAGCGCCCGACGTGGACGTCGACGGTCCGCTCGTCGATCTCGGCGGACATGCCCCAGACCGAGTCCAGCAATTGCGCGCGCGAGAACACGCGGCCGGGCTTTTCCAGCAAATATTCGAGCAGGCGAAATTCGGTCGGACCGAGATGGATGTCGCGACCTGCGCGGCGGACGCGTCGCGTCTCGCGGTCGAGATCGATGTCGCCGGCCTTGAGCCGGTTGGCGACGCGTTCCGGCCGCGCGCGACGCAGCAGGGACCGCACGCGCGCCATCAATTCCGGCACAGAGAAGGGTTTGACGACATAATCGTCCGCGCCGACGGACAGGCCGCGCACGCGCTCGGATTCCTCGCCGCGCGCCGTGAGCATGATCACCGGCAGATCGCGCGTCTCCTCGCGCGCCCGCAGACGGCGGCAGATTTCCAGTCCCGAAACGCCCGGCAGCATCCAGTCGAGGATCACGAGATCCGGCGGCGCTTCAGCGAGCCGCAGTTCGGCGTCGTCGCCACGCTCGACGCGCTCGACGAGATACCCCTCGGCTTCGAGATTGTAGGTGAGCAACAGGGCGAGGGCCTGCTCGTCTTCGACCACGAGAACGCGCGGCGCGCGGCTCGGCGCCGTCTCGCGGGAACTGGTCAGCCGGCCTTCCGTCATCGCGTCCACGCTCACGGCTCGCCGACCTTGGCGGCGCCGCCTTTCGGCCGCTCCATCTGCGGAACCTCGCCGGTGACCAGATACATGACCGTCTCGGCGATATTCGTCGTGTGGTCGCCGATGCGCTCGATGTTCTTGGAGCAGAACAGCAGGTGCGTGCAGAAGGTGATGTTGCGCGGGTCCTCCATCATGAACGTCAGGAGATCGCGGAACACGGAATCTTCGAGCGCGTCGAGCTCCGCGTCGCGCATCCAGACGGCGCGAGCCCGCTCGACGTCGCGCTGCGCGTAAGCGTCGAGCACGTCCTTGAGCTGGATGGCGGCGAATTCGTGCATCGACTTCAGGCCGACGATCGCGCGCGGAAGGCGCGCCTCGGCGGCGATCTTCACGGCGCGCTTGGCGATGTTCTTGGCGAGATCGCCCACGCGCTCGAGATCGCCCGACACGCGGATCGCAGCGACGCATTCGCGCAGGTCGATCGCCATCGGCTGTCGACGTGCGATCGTGAGGATCGCGTCATCCTCCACCTCGCGCTGCAGGGAATCGAGGCGCGCATCCGCGGCGACCACCGTCTTGGCGAGATCGGGGTCGAGATTTGCGAGCGCATCCATGGCGTCCGACAGCAATTTTTCCGCAATGCCGCCCATTTCCGCGATGCGCCGGCCGAGCAGGTCCAGATCGCGGTCGTAGGCTCTGACAATATGATCGCTCATCGATCTCTCCTGTCGGGCGCTCAACCGAAGCGGCCGGTGATGTAGTCCTGCGTCTGCTTCTTCTCGGGCGCCGTAAACAGCCGTTTCGTCGGCCCGTACTCGATCAACTCGCCGAGGTACATGAAGGCCGTGTACCGAGACACGCGCGCGGCCTGCTGCATGTTGTGGGTGACGATGGCGATCGTGTAGCGCTCGCTCAATTCGTCGATCAGCTCCTCGACCTTGGCGGTCGAGATCGGATCAAGCGCCGAACACGGCTCGTCGAACAGAATGACTTCGGGCTGGATGGCCACCGTGCGCGCGATGCACAGGCGCTGCTGCTGTCCGCCGGACAGACCGAGGCCCGAGGTGTGCAGCTTGTCTTTCACTTCTTCCCAGAGCGCCGCGCCGCGCAGGGCCTGTTCGACGCGCCCGTCGAGATCGCTTCTCGACGGCTTCTCGTAGAGACGAATGCCGAAGGCGATGTTTTCGTAGATCGACATCGGAAACGGCGTCGGCTTCTGAAACACCATGCCGACGCGCGAGCGCAGCAGATTGAGATCGACCCCCGGGCGCAGGATATTTTCGCCATCGAGGATCACTTCGCCGGTCGCGCGCTGACCTGGATAGAGGTCGTACATCCGGTTGAGAACGCGCAGCAGGGTCGACTTGCCGCAGCCGGACGGACCGATGAAGGCGGTCACCTCGTTCTTGGCGAGCGGCAGGTTGATCGACTTCAGCGCGCGCGTCTGCCCGTAGAAGAAATCGAGGTTGCGAACCGACACTTTCGCCTCGGTTTTTTCCATGATCGCGGCGGTCATTTCGAAGTCCTCTGAGCGGAGAGAGCGCGCGCGCCGACAGACAGCGCGAGCACGGCGACGGTGATGAGCAAAGCGCCGGTCCAGGCCAATTGCTGCCAGCCCGTGTATGGGCTGAGCGCGAACTGGAAGATGACGACCGGCAGGCTCGACATCGGCGCGTTGAGGTTGGAGCTCCAGAACTGGTTGTTGAGCGCCGTGAAGAGGAGCGGCGCCGTTTCGCCGCTGACGCGGGCGATGGCCAGAAGGACGCCCGTGACGAGGCCAGCGCGCGCGGCGCGATAGGCGACATGACGGATCACGAAGGAGCGCGGCAAGCCGAGCGCCGTCGAGGCTTCGCGCAATGGTCCGGGAACCAGCAGAAGCATGTCCTCGGTCGTGCGTACGACGACCGGGATCACGATGACGGCGAGCGCCGCGGCGCCGGCGAGCGCCGAGAAGTGGCCGAGCTGCGCGACCATCACCTCGTAGACGAAGAGGCCGACCACGATCGACGGCGCGCTGAGAAGAATGTCGTTGATGAAGCGCACGACCGTCGTGAGTTTCGAGTAGCGGCCGTATTCGGCCATATAGGTGCCCGCCAGCATGCCGATCGGCGCGCCGACGGCGACGCCGATGACGGTCATGACCAGGCTGCCCGCGATCGCGTTGAGCAGACCGCCGCCTTCGCCGGGCGGCGGCGGAGTCATTTCCATGAAGACCGAGGGCGACAGTCCCTTGGCGCCGTTCCAGACCAGCGCCAGCAGGATCAGCGCGAGAAAGGCGAGACCGAAGCCGGCCGCGCCCCAGCACATGCCCATGGCGATGGCGTTGCCGCGGCGACGCGTGTCGTAGAGCGCCATGATCAGGCCGCCTTCTTTTCGATGCGCATCAACATCAGCCGCGCGATGGCGAGCACGACGAATGTGATGACGAACAGGATGAGGCCGAGTTCGACCAGCGCGGAGGTGTAGAGATCGCCGACCGCTTCTGTGAATTCATTGGCGATGGTCGCGGAGATCGTCGTGCCCGGCGCCATCAGCGAACCCGAGATCTTGTGCGCGTTGCCGATGACGAACGTGACCGCCATCGTCTCGCCGAGAGCGCGGCCAAGACCGAGCATGACGCCGCCGACGACGCCGACGCGCGTGTAGGGAATGACGACGTTGCGCATCACTTCCCATTTCGTGCAGCCGATGCCGAACGCCGCCTCCTTGAGGACGGGCGGCACGGTCTCGAACACATCGCGCGAAATGGACGAGACGAACGGCAGCACCATGATCGCCAGAATGAAGGCGGCCGTCAGCACGCCGATGCCATAGGGCGGGCCGGCGAACAGCGTCGACAGAACGGGAATGTCGCCGGTCACGGCGATAATCGCCGGCTGGATATGCTGCTGTACGAAGGGCGCGAAGATGAACAGGCCCCAGATGCCGTAGATGATCGAGGGGATGCCGGCGAGAAGCTCGATGGCGATGCCGATCGGGCGACGCAGGCTGTGGGGGCACAGCTCGGTGAGAAAGACAGCGATGCCGAGGCCGATCGGAACGGCCAGAAACATGGCGAGCACCGCGGTGACGATCGTGCCGTAGATCGGCGCCAGCGCGCCGAATTTCTCTGTCACCGGGTTCCAGGATTGCGTCGTGAGAAAGTCGAACCCGAAGGCCCGGATCGCCGGGATCGAGCCGTGGATCAGCGAAACGATCACGCCGCCGAGCAGAACGAGGACGGCGATCGCGGCGCTGCGCGTCAAAGTGCGGAAGACGAGATCGTCGAACGCGAAGCGACGCAGAACGCCCGCCTTCGAGTGAGCCTGTACGGTCAGCGGGATTTCCGCCACGGTCGCGTCCGTCACATCGGCCTCCTCGGACCTATCGGCCCTCGGCCGCAGATTTTCGCCGACATCGCTCGCCTCGCTCATCAACCAACCGCCACGAGAAAGCGCCCCTCCGGGTGGAGGGGCGCCGGGTTTGGATCAGTGCGTCGCCTTCGGCGCGGCGCCCTTGATCTTGTCCGACCATTCCTTTTCGACGAGCTTCACGACGGAAGCCGGCATCGGAATGTAGTCGAGCTCTTCGGCCGCCTTGCCGCCCTTGGCGAACGCCCAGGCGAAGAAGGAGAGCGCTTCGCTGGCGGCCGCCTTGTCCTGCGGGTCCTTCGGCATGAGGATGAAGGTCGCCGCCGTGATCGGCCACGAAGCCGCGCCCGGCTGATCCGTGAGGATCTGATAGAAGCCCGGCGCATGCGCCCAATCGGCGTTGGCGGCGGCGGACTGGAAGGCGTCCATGGTCGGGGCGACGGTCTTGCCTTCCTTGTTGACCATCTTGGTGTAGGTCAGCTTGTTCTGCTTGGCGTAGGCGTATTCGACGTAGCCGATCGAGCCCTTGGTGTTCGCCACGTTGTTGGCGACGCCCTCGTTGCCCTTCGCGCCGATGCCGACCGGCCATTCCACCGCGGTCGCGGCGCCGACCTTGCTCTTCCAGTCAGCGCTCGCCTTGGAGAGATAGTCGGTGAAGTTGAAGGTCGTGCCCGAGCCGTCCGAGCGATGCACCACGGCGATCGCCGACGACGGCAGCTTGGCGGACGGATTCAGCTTCTTGATCGCAGCATCGTCCCAGGTCTTGATTTCGCCGATGAAGATCTTGGCGACGGTCTGACCGTCGAGCGCGATCCCGCCGGCTTCGACGCCGTCGAGATTGACGACCGGCACGATGCCGCCCATCACCATCGGCCACTGGACGAGGCCGTCCTTTTCGAGCTCCTCAGCCTTCAGCGGAGCGTCGGTCGCGCCGAACGTCACGGTGCGCGCCTTGATCTGCTTGATGCCGCCGCCGGAGCCGATCGACTGGTAGTTGAGGCCGTTTCCGGTCTCTTTCTTGTACGTGTCGGCCCATTTCGCGTAGATCGGATAGGGGAAGGTCGCGCCGGCGCCGGAGATGTCGGCGGCGCGAACCGGCGCAGCGGCGAGCGTGGCGACGGCCGCCACGCTTGCTACACGCAGGAAAGTCTTCATCATCATCGTCTGGCCTTTCAGGCTCGTATACAGGGGGCCGCCCTTGGACGGCGGTCGGACCATAGAGGTCGACGGCGAGCCTGATACGACGATTGGATGACAGTTTAGCGACACAGATCGATCGCGTCGCGCAAAATCATTATCCTATTGATTCATATATGATTATTTTTTATGTCGCCAACGGCAGCGTCACGGAGAATGTGGACCCGCTGCCCAGTTTCGACTCGATCGACAGGCGCCCGCGGTGACGAGCGACGATGTGCTTGACGATGGCCAGACCAAGTCCCGTGCCGCCCTTCGCGCGGCTGGCGCCGGCGTCGACGCGATAGAAGCGCTCCGTCAACCGCGGCAGGTGCTCGGCCGCGACGCCCGGCCCGTGGTCGACGACCACGAGCCGTCCCTGCCCGTCCTTGGCGTCGACGGTCACATCGACAGGCGCGGGCGCGCCGTACTTGATCGCATTCTCGATCAAATTCTCGGCGACGCGCAGCAATTCGTCGCGATCGCCGAGCACGACGACAGGGCCTGTCGGCTCGAAACGCACGTCCACGCCGTCGTCTTCCGCGACGGCGTGCAAGCTGTCGACGATCTGACTGACGATCGAGGAGAGGTCGACCGGCGAGTTCGGCCGCATATGCAGATTCTGCTCGATCCGGGACAGGGAGAGCAGATCGTCGACGAGACGGGCCATGCGCCGCGCCTGCGCGGCCATGATGTCGAGGAACTTCGCGCGCGCTTGCGGATCGTCCTTCGCCGGTCCTTGCAGCGTCTCGATGAAGCCCAGAACCGAGGCGAGCGGCGTGCGCAATTCGTGGCTCGCGTTGGCCACGAAGTCCGAGCGCATCCGGTCGATGCGCCGCGCCTCGGTCACATCGCGCAGCGAGACGACGCAGGCCCGGCCGCCGTCGAGCGACACCGGGCTCAGCTGAATCTCGAAATGCCGTTCGACGGGGAAGCGGTCGAGCCAGACCGCGGTCTGCGTCTGGCCGGTCTGAAAAGCGCGCGTGATGGCGTCGAGCACGTCTGGCGCGCGCAGGCCGCGCACCAGCGGTTCTCCGACCCGGATCGCGGGCAACAAGCGCGCCGCGGGCGCGTTGACGGCGAGCAGGCGATAGTCGGGCCTCACGACGAACACCGCGTCCGGCAAGGCTTCGATGAGCGCCTCGACAATGTTGGGCCGTCGATCCGGAGCCGGATCCGTCATGTTTCCTCGCTTACCGCTTTTGCGCTAGCTTCATAGATGATGAGTGACAAGAAAGCGACAAAACGCGCCGAAGCCGCCAAGGCGGTGGCCGCCTTTGCGATCGACGCCCCGGATCTGCCGAAGGAGATCGACCAGCGCGCGCTGCGCTCCGGCGGCTATCCCTATGACGACAAGCTCAAGCGCAAGACGTATGCGAAGGAGCTGCGCCGCCTCCAGATCGAACTTCTCAAACTGCTGGACTGGGCCCAGGACAAGGGCGAGCGCATCGTCATCGTCTTCGAGGGGCGCGACGCCGCCGGCAAGGGCGGAACGATCGCGCGGCTGACGCAGCACCTCAACCCGCGCAAGGCGCATATCGTGGCGCTGTCAAAGCCGACGCCGCGCGAGCAGGACGAATGGTACTTCCAGCGTTACGTCCCGCATTTGCCGGCCAAAGGCGAGATCGTGGTGTTCGACCGTTCCTGGTACAACCGCGCGGTGGTCGAGCCCGTTTACGGCTTCGCGACAGAAGAGCAGGCCAAGGCCTTCCTCGATCGGGTCCCGGAATTCGAGGACATGCTGGCGCGCGACGGCGTGCGCATCGTCAAGTTCTTCCTCACGATCGGCCGCGAAATGCAGATGAAGCGCTTGCATGCGCGCCATCACGATCCGCTCAAACGCTGGAAACTGTCGGAGCTCGACTATCAGGCGCTGGACAAGTGGAACGACTTTTCGCGCGCGATCGAGCGCATGCTCGCGCGATCGGATTCTGCGCAGGGCCCGTGGACGGTGGTCCGCGCCAACGACAAGCGCCGCACGCGCATCGAAGTCATGCGCCACCTGCTGGACGTGATCCCCTACGCCGACAAGGACGCCAAGACGGTCGGCGCGGTCGACCGCAAGATCGTGCTCTCGGCCGCAGCCTTCCTCGGCGACGGCGGCGAGGAGGAATAGGCGGGCGATAAGCGGGCGTCGCATGGACGGCCGCGCCGTTCCCGCCGGTTAGGCGGCTGTGGGCGGGAAACGGACTTCCCGCCGCCCCACGAGTGCGGCTCGTCGTCAGCAGAAACCGGTCGCTTCCGGAGGCAACTCCTCGCCTACGTCGCCGATACCGCTTTTCACGCGTTGGCCGGATGCCGGCCGGGCCTCTGCGGAAGCAGGATTATCAGCGCGAACATCGAAACGATCAGCACGGCAGAAGCATAGACCCGGCTCAGAGCGAGTCCTCCGGACGCATGCGGCTTGTCGAGCAGGTCGCCGACGGTCGCGCCGAGCGGGCGCGTCAGGATGAATGCGACCCAGAACAGGAGCACGCGGGAGATGTCGGTCAGGAAGTAGAGCGCGGCGACGACGGCGATCGCGGCGGCGAACACGAGCGCCCCGTCGCCGAATCCCAGCGCATTCGTGTCGGCCATCCAGTCGCCGAGCGCCGTTCCAAGCGTCTGCGAAAACAGGATCGTCACCCAGTAGAAGGCCTCTACACGGGGCGTCGCGACCGTGTCGACCGAAACCGTGCCCTCGGACCAGCGCCAGATCGCGAGGGAGGCCACGAGCAGCGCGAGCAGGAGCGACGAGCCGCCGGCGTAGCCGATCCCGAGCGACCGGTCGGCGAAATCGGCCATGGTCGTGCCGACCGTGGTCGAGGCGACGATGGCGACCCAGTAGATCCACGAATTGAATTTCTTGGTCGCGATCTGCGCGGCGACGGCCGCGACAAAGATCGCCAGGAATATGCTGGTTCCGATCAAATATCCGCCGTTGTTCGCATTCTTGTCGGCGTGCAGCATGCTCATCGTTACGGCGTCGCCGCCGGTTTCGCCGAGCGTCGTGGCGATGATCTTGATGATCCAGAAGCCGAGCGCGACTTCCGGGACCTTGCTCAGGGCGGCCTTGGTTGCTTCGTTCATGGGTCTAGTCTCGTGATCGCGGGACGGCCGCCCCGCATGGCGGAGCGGCCCGAAATGCGGGTTGGAGGTCAGTCCGGATTGGGGCCTTCGGCCTTGTTCTCGAGCACCGCGCCGGTCGACGCGTCAACGCCGACTTCCTGAACGTGGCGGCCGTTCGCGATGTCGAAGGAATACCGGAGCCCGCTGCCGCCGGGCTCGCGCTCGAGTTCGAAATCCGTGATCTTGCCAGCATGCGCTTTCAGGGCGATGGCCCGGGCCTCTTTCATGCCGATTTTGGCCTCGCCGCGCAGCTTCTGGCCGGTGTAGGCCAGCGCGGGCGTAGCCAGCGTGGCCGCCAGGGCGGCGACCGCGACGATCCCGATGTTCTGTCGTGTCGTATCCATGTGGTTCTCCAAGCGCCCCGGCCCCTGGCATAGGACGTTCGCCTGCGCGAATGCGTCGAATGGCGGGATGGTGCGCCAGGAGAATGAGGAGCGAATTAGCTCGCCGCGCCAGGCGTCGATCTCGGCGCCGTAACGCGCGCCAGCGCGCCCGGGACGCCGTCCCTGCGGTTCTCGACGGTCAGGGCGAGGCCGTGGCGTTCGGCCACGCGGCGCGCGATCGCGAGGCCGAGCCCCGTTCCCTCCGCATTGCTCGATGCGCCGCGATAGAACCGGTCGAAAATCCGCGTTTCCGTACCGGGCGGCAGGCCGGGACCGCTATCGACGACCTCCGCGACAAGTTCGTCGTCGCGAAGGCCGAGGAATACGTCGACGTTTCCGCAGGGCGGCGTGTAGCGCACGGCATTGTCGATGAGATTGGCGAGCAGCGCCCGCAATTCGCTTTCCACGCCTCGCAAACGCAAGTCGGGTCGAATATTCGCGCCGAGATCGACGCCTTTTCGATCGGCCAGCGGCGCGCAGGCCGCGACGCAGTCGAGCAGAAGCGCGCTCAGATCGACCGACTGGCGCCGAGCCGCAACCGGTTCGTCCAGCCGCGCGAGTTCGAGCAACTGATTGGCGAGCGCGCTGGCGCGTTTGACGCCGGCCGCCAGCGCGGCGACACGGTGCGCTTGGTCCGCCCCGGGGCTGGACCTGAGATTGTCGACTTCAATCTGCATTGCCGCCAGCGGCGTCCGCAATTCATGCGCGGCGTCGGCGACGAAACGCTTTTGCGCCTCGACCGCCGCTTGAAGGCGATCGATCAGCCCGTTCATGCTCGCGACGAGCGGCGCAATTTCCGCGGGGACGCTGTCGAGAACGATCGGCTCCGTCGCCGCCGCGCTGCGCGCGGCAAGTTCGTCCGAGATCGCGTTCAGCGGGCGCAGGGCGCGGTTAAGGGCCCAGCCTACCACGAGCCAGGACAGCGGTATGACGATGAGCACCGGCGCAGCCGCGCCGAGCGCCGCGCCGTCGGCGATCTCCGCTCGCACTGTGTCGCGCTGGGCGACCTGCACGATGCGCTCGCCGCTGCGCGCCTGATAGACCCGCCACGACGCGCCGGCCGCACGGACATCCGCGAAGCCGGCCTGCGTCTGCCGGGGGATCGCCGCCTCCGGCCCCGACTGATGGACGATGCGCCCGGCGCTGTCCCAGATCGTGATCGCGAACCGGTCCTCCGGATCGCGATCAGACCCCGCCGGCGCGTTGGCGGATCGCAGGCCCGGCCCGACATTCAGCGCGATCTGCCGAAGCTGCCCGTCGAGAAATTCGGCGGCCTCGCTGCGGGCATACCAATAGGCGATGAGAATCGCGACCAAACCGACCGCGGTCAGAAGGCCGGTCATCCAGGCAAGGGCGGATCGACGCAGCGACGGGGTCATGACTTCGCGACCATCCATCCGGCGCCGCGCACGTTGAGGATGATGTTCTTGCCGAACTTTCGACGGATGGAATGGATCAGCACGTCGACGGCGTTGCTTTCGACCTCCTCGCCCCAGCCGTAGATGCGCTCCTCGATCTGCGCCCGCGAGAGGATGCGCCCGGGCCGCTCCATCAGCGCGTGCATGACGGCATATTCCCTGGCCGGCAGCACCGCGGCCTGTCCGGCATGCGTCAATTCATGGCTCTCCGCGTCGAGTTCGGTCGCCCCCGCCATCAGTATCGAGGTCGCGCGCCCCGCGCGGCGGCGCACGAGCGCGCGCATGCGCGCCAGAAGCTCCCGCGTCTCGAACGGTTTGACGAGATAGTCGTCGGCGCCGAGATCGAGCCCGGCGATGCGGTCGTCGAGCGCGTCCCGCGCGGTGATGATGAGGACGGGCGCGTGGCTGCCCCTGCCCCGGGCGGTTTTGAGAAGCGCAAGACCGTCCACGTCCGGCAGGCCGAGGTCGAGCAGAACGACCGAATATCCCTCGTCTCGCAAGGCCGCTTCGGCGTGAGCGCCATCGCGAACCCAGTCGATCGATAAACCTTCTCCGGCCAGCGCGGTCTTGAGCGCACCGCCCAGCATGACGTCATCTTCGATGAGCAAGATTCTCATCACGCGAAGCTAACAGATAGAACGGCCGGATGAACGAGAACGCCACGACAATATGCGGACGACCAAGAATACTGCGGACGTGACATCGGCTGGCGGCCTCCACAACGGGTCCACAATCGGTCGATAGCCGTCGTTCGTGCGACCGGCGTCTGTCCGCGTCGCGGCGAAAGAGACCCTAGTCTTCGTCAGTCGCCTGCTCGGCTTCCATCGCGCGGCGCAAGGCGTTCCAGCGGCGCATGCCTTCGTTGGCGCCGAGCAGCGCCAGAGCGAAAACGAAGGGCGCCAGATAGTAGATGATGCGGAACAGCAGCAGCGAGGCGATCATCGCCGCTTCGCTCGGCGACGGCACGAATTTCAGCATCGTCGCCTCGAACACGCCGATGCCGCCGGGCGCGTGACTGGCGATGCCGAGGATGCAGCCGAAGACGTAAGTCGCCGCGAAGGTCGGAAAGTCGATCGCGCTCTGATGCGGCAGGAGCACGTACAAAACGCCGGCCGCCGCGCAGAGGTCGGTCACCCCCAGCGCCATCTGGCCGAGCGTCACCAGCGGGCCGGGGAGGTGAAGACGAAATCCCTGGACGCGCACACGTCGCGGGGCGAGCGCCACCCAGCCGACATAGGCGGAAATCGCCAGCAAGACGCCCACGCCGATCGCCGCGTTCATCTGCCAGGGCAGGAGATCGATATAGGAGAGCGCGTCGGCGCGGGCGACCAGGCTTACGCCGACCACGAACGCCATGCCCAGCCAGAAGGTCACGCCCGCCACCACAGTGAGGCTGGCGACCTTGCCCGCCGAAAGGCCGGCGCGCGAGTAAATCCAGTAGCGCACGGCGCCGCCCGTAATCAGCGGAAAGCCGAGCGTGAACGAGATCGCGTAGCTGGTGAAAGACCCGAGCGCCGTGACGCGATAAGGCACATGCGCGCGAATCTGGCGCAGCGCCAGCGCGTCGTAGCCGGTCAGCGCGAGATACGAGATCGCCGCCAGAACGCTCGCGCCGGCGATCTGCTCCGCGCTGGTGGCGGCGATGGCGGCGCGCAGGGCGGCCCAATCGAGATTGGCGAGGACGCGGGCGAGAACGAAGACCGCCAGAACGAAGATGCCGATCGACAGGATCGCGCCGACGGAGCGTCCGAGATGCTTGCGGTCGAACAGTTTTCTGCGGCTGGCGACGAAGGCGCGTCGCTCGCTCCACGGACGCTCGCCAAAGACCAACGCCTCCCCGTTCGTGTCGGGGGTTTTGTCGGCCACAGCGTCCTCGTCCTCTCTCATGCCTTCACTGGTGGTTGCAAAAGCCGGCGAAGGCATGGCGACGCGGCGCAGGTTGAGGCGATTTAGGGGTTGCCCCGGGCGGGCGCAAGGGCCGCGCCGATCTGGCGCCAGAGTCCGTCGAGCGGGCGGAAGCGGAAACTCAGCCGGTGGCGGCCCGGCTTTACCGGTATGGCCCGGAAGGCGACGTCGGCCTGCTCAATGACTGTGGAGACCCCGTCGACCCTGCATTCCCACCACGGATGCCAGATATCCGTCAGCACCAGCCAGCCGCCGTCGGGCGCTTCGGCCTCGATCTCTATCCTGGAGTTTTCGTAAGTCAGGATGCGCGCCGATCCGGGTCGCCGCGACGTTTGGTCGCCGCCCTGCGCCAGCAAGACGGTCGTTCGGTAATCGACGTCGGGCCAGACGCCGGTCCGCATGATCGCGTCGAAATCGGCTCGTTGCGCGGCGGTCGCGACGAAGACGCGCGGAAAGGCGCGCGGATTTTCATAGACCCAGGCGTCGGCGGTGCGCGCGACGAATTGAAGATCGCCGGGCTTCAATCTCGGGTCGATCCGCTCGATGGGAACGCCGGTCGCGATGTAGCGCAGGCCCGTCAGATCGGCTGCGATCGACCGATAAGACGGGAACGCCTTCGAAAACGTCCGCTGCTCGGGCAGGCCGACCGTGTCCTCGGCGGCGGTGAAACGCTCGAACAAGGCGAGCCGCAACGGATTGTAGCCGAGGCTGTGGTCGAAATCGTGCGACAGAGAGGCGTTCGGCCAGTCGAAGCCGATGCCGGCGAGTTCGATCCGGTCGCGCCGATCGGGCGCGGCGCCGGCGGCGAGCTTGTCCCGCAGCAACCGGATCGTCGCGTTGTCGGTCCCAGGCCGCAGCATGTCGAATTTCGCCGGCGGAAGGGCGGTCGACTCGTTCGGCCCGTTGCCGAGCCCGAGGTCCACGGCGCAGAAGAGGCCGATCAGCGCGAGCGCCAGTTGGGGACGCGCTCCGGGCCGCCGGGAAATCCAGCCGAGCAAAGCGACCGCTGCGGAAATCGCCAGCGCCGCCATCAGCATCGGCCCCGCCGCCTGCGTCAGGCGATCTTTCCAGACCGCAACGCCGAGGCAGGCGAGGAACAGCGCCACGACGGCGACCGCCGTCCTCGAGGACAGCCAACGCGCCTCGCCGGACGACAGGCGGTGGACGGAATAACCGCCGAGATAGGCCAGAACAGCGCCGAGCGGGAACGTTGCGTCGGCCGGACGCCGCCAGAGATCGGCGCCGGGAAGGTGGAACAGAACGGCGAAGGCCGGCGTGTAGCGGCCGACCGCGTAGAGAGCGAGAATGACCGCCATCAGCCCGAGGAACCGCGCGTCGCGATCGCCGCGGCGCAGAGGGACGCCTGCCGCCAGCAAGGCGACCAGGGCGAGCGCGCCCATGTAGACGTCGCCCATGTTGCGGGCGAGGAACAGATCGGTCGGCCCCCAGGCGGGCGAAGGCGGCCCCCAGAAATCGGCGAGCGGTCCGTCGACGCCGAACAGGTTCGGCGCGACGAAGCTCAGGAACGAGACGGGATGGAGCGATCCCTTCACGACCTCGCTGAAGACGAGCTCCGGCCGGTTGGACGCCGCCGCCAGCGCAGCGGAGAGAGCGACCGGCAGGCCGGCGACGACGAGCCCGGCCACGAAGCCGCCGACCAGCGGCGCGACGAAGCGGCGGGCGTTGACCGCAACCGCGCCTCTCTCGAAAAGGCGATGGACGACGAAAGCGGCGAGCAGCAGAGTCTGGAGCCAGGCGACCTGATCGCGGCCCGCCACCATGAAGCCGGCGAAAAGGCCGGCCGCCGCGCCCCATGCGGCGGAGCCGCGATCGAGCCCGCGCGACAGGGCGAACAGGGCCAGCGGAAACCAGGCAAGGCTCATCACCTGGCCGACGTGCTGAACGCGCCATGCGGCCGATCCGCCGAAGGCGAAGACGATTGCGGCGACCAGCGCGCCCTCCGCCCGCCATCCCCGGTCGCGCGCGTAGAGGAAGACGCCGAGCGCGCCGAGCGCCAGCGTGGCGAACAGGACGCCGTCGGCAAGTTCGAACGACGGGTTCGGACCGAACAGCGCCGCGATCAGGTACAGGGGCGCAAAGATCAGCGATTGCGGGTCGGCGATCTGCGGCCAACCGTCGAAGACGTTTGGCGTCCAGAACGGACTTTGCCCGGTCGCCAGCGAGCGCGCGAGGAAAACGAACTGCGGATAGAAATGCGCCTTGGCGTCCCAAGGAATGACGACGCGTCCTGACAGCCAGGGCCAGCACAGGACGAGCCAGACGAGCGCGAAGACGAGTCCGGCGAAGAGATAGCCGCCGCGCCTCGCGCCCTCAGGGGCGGCCGGTGGCCGCGGGGGCTTCGAGTTCGGCATCGATGGAATGGCCGGCGCGGTCGCGCTTGGCGGCGAGATAGCCGACGTTCTGTGGCGTCGGGCGTCCGTGAACGCGCTGCTGCGCGACGACTTCGAGACCCGCCGCCTCGAGCGCGGCGATCTTGACTGGATTGTTCGTCAGGATTTTCACGCGCGACACGCCGAGCTGCTTGAGCATGTCGGCTGCAAAGGCGAAACCGCGCTGATCGTGGTCGAAACCAAGCGCCTCGTCGGCGTCATACGTGTCGAGACCGTCGGCCTGCAGTCGATAGGCCTTGATCTTGGAGGCCAGACCGTTTCCGCGGCCCTCCTGGTCGAGGTAGAGAATGATCCCGCCGCCGCTCTCGGACATGTGTCGCGCGGTCATGCGCAGCTGATCGCCGCAATCGCATTTCAGCGAACCGAAGAGATCGCCGGTCAGGCAGGCGGAATGCAACCGGACCGCGACCGGTTGCGACAAATCCGGACGGCCGACGATGACGGCCGCATGGTCGCGCAGTCCTTCCCCGCCGCGAAAGATCACGAATTCCGAGTCCGGCGCGCCTTCGAGCGGCACAGTAGCGCGGGAAACGATGTGCAGACCGGCGACCCGCTGCGCTGGATAGGCGGAAATCGCAGCGACCGGAACGCGCACGACGGGCGCATCGGCGAGCGCGCCCCTGTCGAGAGGAACGACGACGAGCGCCGGCAGAAGGGCGGCCAGGTGCGCGAGCCGCAGCCCCATTTCCTCGCCCGGCGCGAGCGTCAGGAGATCGGCGTCCAGCGCTGCGCCGTCGTCCAGCACAAGCTTGGCGATACGTTGCAGATCGATCGCCGACAAAGCGATCGCGGCATGGGCGCGGTCCAGCGCGCCGAGGCGATGCAGGCGCGGGCCGGCGAGCACGAGCCGCGCCGACGACCCTGCCAGACCCTGCAGGGCCACGGCGCCGCGCGCATCCAGCCCTTCCACCGGCGCTGCAAGCAAATCTCCCGCCGCGCCCTCGACGAGAACCGGCCGGCCAGCCCTGAATTCCGCGATGGCCCGTTCCACTGCGAGTTGCTCGCGCGGAACGCCGCCCAGCAATTGATCGATACCCATTCCCATTCCAACATCGACCATTCCGCTGCGGCGGCCCGGTCGGGCGAAGCGATGCCCAATATATAGACCGTCGCCCCCCGGTGGCCACAGTCCAATATGCGCTTCCGCGCCGGCAATAGCGCAAAGGCGCGCGGGAAGCCACTTGCGCATTTGACCGCATTGGCCGCTGCGCTTATCTGACAATTATGGCTCTACGACCAATTATCTGCATTCCCGACAATCGCCTGCGTCTCGTTTCGAAGCCGATCGAACGCGTCGACGACGACGTTCGCCGCTTGATGGACGACATGCTGGAGACCATGTACGACGCGCCCGGCATCGGGCTTGCGGCGATCCAGATCGCCGTACCCCAGCGCGTCGTAGTTATCGACACATCCAAGGAAGGCGAAGACCGCAAGCCGATGTGCTTCGTCAATCCGGAGATCGTGTGGTCGTCCGAAGAGAAGCGCGTCTATCAGGAAGGCTGCCTGTCGATTCCCGAATATTACGAGGACGTCGAGCGGCCGTCGCGCGTCAAGGCGCGATACCTCGACCGCGAGGGGCGCGAAAACGAAATCGAGGCGGACGGTCTGCTCGCGACCGCGCTTCAGCACGAGATCGACCATCTCAACGGCGTACTGTTCATCGACTACCTGTCGCGCCTGAAACGCGAACGCGCCTGGAAGAAATTCGAGAAGGCCGCGCGGCGCGCCGCCAACGAGCCCGGCCACCCCGCCCACGATTCCCGCGAGCTGTGAGGCGACGCCGATGCGCGTCGTCTTCATGGGCACGCCGGATTTCTCCGTCCCTGTTCTGACCGAAATCATCGGTCAGGGACATGAGGTCGTCTGCGTCTACACGCGCGCGCCGCAGCCGGCCGGACGCGGCATGGAGCTGCGCCCCTCTCCCGTGCACAAAGTCGCGGAGAGTTTCGACATTCCCGTGCGGACGCCAAAGAGCCTGCGGAATGTCGAGGCCCAGGCCGAGTTCGCCGCGTTGGACGCCGATTGCGCCGTCGTGGTCGCCTATGGCCTGATCCTGCCCAAACCCATCCTCGATGCGCCGAAATACGGCTGCTTCAACCTCCACGCCTCGCTGCTGCCGCGCTGGCGGGGCGCCGCGCCGATCCAGCGCGCGATCATGGCCGGGGACGCGGAAACCGGCGTGATGGCGATGCGGATGGACGAAGGGCTCGATACGGGCCCTGTCGGGATGGTCGAGAAGGTCGCCATCGGCCCTGACATGACGGCCGGCGAATTGCACGATGCGCTGATGAAGGTCGGCGCGGACCTGATGGTTCGGGCGCTCGCGGCGATCTCGCGCGGCTCGCTGACGTTTCGGCCGCAGGCGGAAAATGGAGTCACCTACGCCGCCAAGATCGACAAGGCCGAGGCGCGACTCGATTTTTCAAAACCGGCGCGCGACGTGCACAATCTCGTGCGCGGATTGTCGCCGTTTCCGGGCGCCTGGTTCGAGGCCGATTTCGGGCGCGGCTCCGAGCGGATCAAGGTCTTGCGGACCCGCCTGGCGCACGGCGACGGCGCGCCGGGCACGCTGATCGGCGAGGGAATCGTCGCATGCGGCGACGGCGCGGTCGAGTTGACGCAAGTCCAGCGCGGCGGCAAGTCGCCGATGAGCTTCGCCGATTTCGCACGCGGCGCGCGGCTCGCCATCGGCGCGAAACTCGGCTGATGCCCCGCTACAAACTCACCGTCGAATATGACGGGCGCCCGTTCGTCGGCTGGCAGAGGCAGGCGAACGGCCTCTCCGTGCAGGAAGCGATCGAAAGCGCGATCGAAAACCTGACCGGCGCGTCTGCGCCCATCCAGGCGGCCGGCCGCACCGACGCGGGCGTGCACGCCAAGGGGCAAGTCGTCCATGTCGATCTCGATAAAGACTGGCGCGGCGACCGCCTGCGCGAGGCCCTGAATGCCCATCTGCGGCTGTTTCCGATCGCCGTCGTCGAAGCCGAACGCGTGGGAGAGACTTTCGAGGCGCGGTTTTCGGCGACCAGACGTCACTACCTCTATCGCATCCTCAACCGGCGCGCGCCGCCGACGCATGAGCGCGGCTATGTCTGGCACGTCGCGCGACGGCTCGACGCAGCCGCCATGCATTCGGCGGCGCAGGTTCTGGTCGGCCGCCATGATTTCACGACCTTTCGCGCCGCCGAATGCCAGGCGAATTCGCCGCTGCGGACACTGGAGCGCCTCGATGTGGCGCGCGAGGGCGATGCGATCGAAATTCGCGCGTCGGCGCTCTCCTTCCTGCACAGGCAGGTGCGCTCCATGGTCGGTTCGCTGGAGCACGTCGGGTCGGGCAAGTGGACCAGCGACGATCTCAAAGCCGCTCTGGAGGCGCGCGATCGCGCGCGTTGCGGAGCCGTCGCGCCCCCCGATGGACTGTTCTTGATGCGGGTCGAATATTGACGCGCTTGCGTCGAGGCAAAGCCGCTGTTGCGTCAGATCACCGCCGAGTTGACGCTGCGCAAATCGCAATGCTCTCTGCACTGAACATCATGGCGCATGTCTAATCGAAAGGACATCGTCATGACATCGGCAACAGCTTCTTCTTCCAGCCTGCGGGCCCTGCTCGGACCGGCCGTCGCGCCGAAGGCCTTCGACCTCACGCAGCCGCTCAACGTGATCCGGATCGTCGCAGGCCTGTTCTACGCGCCGCATATTCTGTTCAAGCTGTTCGGCATGAGCGGCGCGCTCGCCTTCTTCGCGAAGGCCGGGCTTGTTCCGGCGCCGTTTTTCGTCGGACTGGCCTTGGTCGTGGAGACGATCGCCGGCGTCAGCCTGCTCTTCGGCCTCTACCTGCGCTGGACAGGGATCATGTCGGCTGGCTGCATGGCCGTCGCGGCCTATGCTGTCTTCGCCACCAAGGGCGTGGGCTGGCTCTGGAACCTCGGCGGCGTCGAATATCTCGTGATGTGGGCGATCATCTCGCTCGCCATCTCTTACAACGCATGGAATGAGACGGCCTGACGTCACGCGGCCGGCCGCCCTGCGAAGGGCGGCCGGGGCCGCGCCTGTTCAGGCGCCGAGAACGATTGTGATGCATTTTCCCGCGTTCGGCTGCTAGATTGCGGCATGACTGACGCATTGACCGGCTCCGACCGCAATCTCTATACCGATCCCGCCGATTACATCGACAGCGACCACCCCGCAGTGCAGGCTTTCGCGGCCCAACATGCGCCGGCGAGCGCGACCGATCGCGAAAAGGCGAGCCTGCTCTATGCAGCGGTTCGGGACGGCATCCGCTACAATCCCTATGTCGACATGCGGGCGGTTGAGACCTTTCGCGCGTCGAGCGTGCTGGCCGCCGGCAATGGCTATTGCGTCGGCAAGGCCGCGCTCTACGCAGCCGCCTGTCGCGCACAGGGCGTTCCCGCCAGAGTCGGATTTGCGGACGTGCGCAATCATCTGACGACCGACAAGCTGCGCGAGAGCATGGGCACGGACATTTTCACCTGGCACGGCTTCACGCATGTCTACGTCGAAGGCGCGTGGCGCAAGGCGACGCCGACCTTCAACGCCTCCCTGTGCGCGAAGCTCGGCGTTCATCCGCTCGATTTTGACGGGCTCAACGACGCGCTGCTGCACCCGTTCGACGGCGGGGGCCGGCAATTCATGCAATATGTCGTGGACCACGGCGTCTTTCACGACGTACCGGCCAAGTTCCTGATGCGGCAGATGGCGCGCGACTACGCAAAGATGACGGCGGAAGACCTTTCGTCGCGCGACATGGAAATGGAAGCGCAGGGGAGCTGACCGGCGTGCGTCCCGCCGACATCGACCACGTGCGCACGCTGCCGCTGTTTCGCGGCATGGACGAGGCGCGCTTCGACGAATTGGTCGACGGCGCCATGCTTCAGCGCTTTCCGGCGCATGTCGAACTGATTCGGGAGGGCGACCACCCGGACTTCCTCCATGTCATCGTCGAGGGGCTTGTCGAGCTCTATTCCGAGCGCGAAGGCGACGAACTGGGATTTTCGCTCCTGCGGCCCTACTCCACTTTCATCCTGGCCGCCGTAGCGCGCGACGGCCCCTACCTCAATTCAGCGCGCACGCTCAGCCCGTCGCGCGTCCTGATGATACCGGCGGCGTCGGTGCGTCTCGCCATTGCGACGGATCAGGCCTTCGCCGGCGCCATCGTGCTGGAACTGGCGACCGCCTACCGCAGGATCCTCAAGGAGCTCAAGGACCGCAAATTCAGGCCGACTGTCGAACGCCTCGCGAACTGGCTTCTGCGCGAAATCGAGCCCGACGGCGCGGGCGGACATCTGCGACTGCCGTTCGACAAGCGGAAGCTCGCGTCCCATATCGGGACCACGCCTGAGAACCTGTCGCGCACATTCGCCGCCCTGACGGCGCACGGCGTCGAGGCGCATGGCCGCGAACTCACCGTGCGCGACGTAGCGGCCCTGATGGCGATCGCCAAGCCCGATCCCCTGATCGACGATCCCACTTCCTGACGATTTGACGCGGGCGCCGGCGCGAGGCGGCGGCTTTCGAGGCTTGCGCGCCGGCGGAGCGGCTGTATGGTTCGGCCGCCGCGCAGCCGGCGAACAGAGGGCGCCCGCCGAAGCGGGACAAGACCGGGAGTACCGATATGAGCATCAAGACCGGATCGATCGACCGCCGCGGCGTGCTGGCCGGCGCGGGCGCGCTGATCGTTGCGCCCTCGATCGTGCGGGCGCAGAGCAAGGCCCTCAAGATCGCCGTCATGCTGCCGCGTTCGGGCTTCTTCGCGCAGGCTGGCCAGAGCTGCCACCGCGGCGCTCTGGCTTCGACCAAGGTGCTCGCCGATCTCGGCTACAGCGTCGAGCTCATGCATATCGACACCGAGTCCAACAACGACGTGTCGCGCACGCAAGCCGAGAAGGCGATCAACGACGGCGCCAATTGCATCGTCGGCGCCTTCGAATCCGGCAATACGCTGGCGATCGCCCAGGTCTGCGAGCAACGCAAGGTGCCGCTGGTGATCAACGTCGCCGCCGCGCCGCAGATCACACAGCAGGGCTATCAATATCTGGTCCGCAACTTCCCGACCGGCGGCATGCTGGTCACCAACGGCCTGAAACTGGTCAACGAGATCGCCAAGGCCTCCAACGTCGAGTTCAAGACCGCGGTCTTCCTCCACGCCAACGACACGTTCGGCACGGCGCAGCGCGGCGCGATGGATGCGATCTTCCCGAAGCTGAACATGCCATTCAAGCTGGTCGAGAGCATCGCCTACGATCCGAAGGCGCAGGACCTGTCCGTCGAAGTCACCAAGCTGCGCTCGATCAATCCGGATCTGCTGCTGATCGTCACGCGCGCCGGCGACGCGATCAAGCTGACGCGCGACATGGTGCGCCAGAAATTCCAGCCCAAGGCGATCATGTCGCCCGGGTCGCCCGGCCTCTACGACGAGGAGTTCTTCAAGGCGGTCGGCCCCTACGCCGACTACTTCATCTACAACCTGCCGTGGGTGAACCCGAAAGCGGCGATGACCAAGGCGCTCGAAACCTCGTTCAAGGCGGCCAATCCGAACAACCGGTTCGAACTCGACTGCTTCAATGCGGGCTTCACGTTCGAATCGTTGCTGGTGGCGGCCGACGCCTTCAAGCGCGCAGGTTCGACCGACGGCCCGACCCTGATGAAAGCGGTCAAGGAGACCAGCATCAAGGATCACGTGATGATCGGCGGGCCGATCGCCTTCAACGACAAGGGCGACAACTTGAACATCGCTTCGGCTTCCGTGGAGAACATCCATCAGACGCCCACCGTCGTCTTCCCTGCTGACGCGGCGACCGCTACTCCCATCCTCCCCATGCCGGCCTGGCAGGGGCGGAAGTAATCGTCTTCAGCCTCCCCTTCCCTCGCCCGCATCGCGGGCGAGGGAGCGAATGAGTTCGGTCGCCCCGTTTCCCTTTCGCGAGCTGTGAGCGTCGTCTCAGGACGGTTCGAGCGCGCGCAAGAAAGGGACGACAACCCCAACGCACGATGTCCCTTTCGCTCACCATCGAAGTCCTGATCCAGGGCGTGCTCGCAGGCCTCGTCTACGGCCTGATGGCGCTCGGCCTGTCGGTCATTTTCGGGGTCGTGCGCGTCGTGAATTTCGCGCATGGCGAATTCGCCGTGCTGGCGATGTACACGGCTTTCGTTCTCCTCGGCCTGTTCAAACTCGACCCCATCGTCGCCAGCCTGCCGATCGCGGTCGCCTTCTTCGTCATCGGCTACGGCTTGCAGCGAACAGTGGTGCAGCCGTTCGTCACGCGGTCGCAGCACCAACAATTCATCCTGCTGGTGGGTCTGGCGATGGCGATCGCCAACGGGCTCTTGCTGGTCTTCGGGCCGGAGTCGCGTCACGCCGACCTCTCCTATTCCTTCGATTCCTATTCTCTCGGCCCGGTGCTGGTGGACAAGGCGCGCGTCTACGGCGCCGGCGCGGCTCTGGTGGTCGCAGGCGCATTGTTCGCCTTCTTCCGCTACACGGCGACCGGCACGGCGATCCGTGCGGCGGCCGACAACCTCACCGGCGCCGCAGTGGTCGGCCTCGATGTCAAACGGCTCTATGCGATCTCGTTCGGCGTCGGGCTGGCCTGCGTCGGCGCGGCCGGTTCGATCATGCTCGCGGCCAACGACATGACGCCCATGCTGGCGCCTTCGTTGACGCTGCTGGCCTTCACCATCGTCATCGTCGGCGGCCTCGGCTCCATGGTCGGGGCGCTCGCCGGCGGCCTGCTGATCGGCGTCGCCGAGGCGCTCGCGAGCCTGATCGTCTCGCCCTCCATCAAGAGCATGGTTTCGTTCGGGCTGCTCGTCGTCGTCCTCGCCCTGCGCCCGCAGGGCTTGTTCGGGAGGGCGGAATCGTGAGCGGCCTCTTCGACGCGCTCACGCCCCGCGGCAAGGCCGCGCTAGCGCTGCTGCTGGCGGCGCTTCTCGTCGCGCCTTTCGTCGTCGACCCCTACATCCGTTCCATTCTGGTGCTGTCGCTGCTCGCCGCCTATCTCGGCCAGGCCTGGAATATATTGATGGGCTTCTGCGGCCTGCTGTCGCTCGGACATGCGCTCTATCTGGGGCTCGGCGCCTACGCCGCCGCCGCGTTGTTCGTGAAGTTCGGCGTCGGCCCGTGGTTCGGCGTCTTCGTGGCGATCGCGGTCGCCGTCGCCGCCGCCGCGCTGCTTGGCTGGCTGAGCTTCCGATTCCGCATCGAAGGGGTCTATTTTTCGCTGCTGACAATCGCATTCGCCGAATGCGCGCGGATCGGTTTCGACAATTGGGCCTGGCTCGGCGGCGCCGCAGGGTTCTTCCTGCCCGTCAACGCCGACAGCGCGGATCAGTGGTTCAACCTGCGCGGCGGCCCGCTGTTCTTCTACTATCTCGCGCTGATCCTCGCGGCCGGCGCGCTGGCGCTGAGCGCCAAGCTCCGCGCGTCCAGACTGGGCCATGCCTGGCTGGCGATCCGCGAAGACGCGCAGGCCGCGCGCGCGCTCGGCGTCAATGTCACGCGCGCGCAATTCGCGGCGCTGTTCATTTCCGCGGCGATGACCGCGGTCGGCGGCGTGTTCGTCGCCTTCTGGTCGAACAATTTGCTGCCTGCGCAGATTTTCGAATCCTCGCGATCGATCGAAATCATTCTTGCGCCCATCATCGGCGGGCTCGGCACATTGTTCGGGCCGATCGTCGGCGCCTTCCTGCTGACGCCGCTCGGCGAAGTGCTGATCGAAGGCATGCGCGCCGCAGGCATCGACGCGCCCGGCGCCAAGGCGCTGGTATACGGCTTGCTTCTGATGGCTATCGTCGCTGCAACGCCGAACGGCCTCTGGCCATGGCTCGCGCGCAAGCTCGGGCTTCAGGAAAGACAGCCATGAGCGCGCTCCTCGAAGTCGTCGACGTCGTCAAGCGCTTCCGGGGCCTCACGGCCGTCGACGAAGTGTCGCTCGCAGTCGAGGATGGCGAGATTTTCGCGATCATCGGCCCCAACGGCGCGGGCAAGACGACGCTGTTCAATCTGATCGCGGGCGTCTATGCGCCGGACGAGGGCAGCATTTCATTCGCCGGTGAACGGATCGACGGCCAGTCGCCGGACAAAATCTGCGCGGCGGGCGTCGCGCGTACATTCCAGATCGTGAAGCCGTTTCCGGACCTGACTGTTCTCGACAATGTCGCGATCGGCGCCATGCTGCGCACGCCCGACATGACGCGCGCGCGCGCCGAAGCCGACGAAATCTTGCGCAAGCTCGACCTCTACGACAAACGCGCCCAACGCGCGGGCAGCCTCACGTTGCCTGACCGCAAGCGGCTGGAAGTCGCGCGCGCGCTGGCGACCAAGCCGCGATTGATCCTGCTCGACGAGGTGATGGCCGGTCTGCGTCCGACCGAGACGGATCGCATGGTCGACGTGCTGCGCGAGATCAATCGTGCGGACAAGCTGACCATCGTCATGATCGAGCATGTCATGCGCGCGGTCATGGCGTTGGCCGAACGCGTCCACGTACTGCATCACGGCGCGAGCATCGCCGAGGGCGCGCCGCGCGACGTGACGCAGAACCCGCGCGTGATCGAATCCTATCTCGGAATGAAGGCGCCGCACTGATGCTGAGCGTCGACGCGATCGATCTCTTCTACGGCGACGCGCAAGCGCTCTCCGGCGTCAGCCTGAATGTGCCGGAAGGCGCGATCGTCGCCATCGTCGGCGCGAACGGCGCCGGCAAGACCTCGCTGATCCGCGCGATCGCCGGCATGCTGAAGCCGAAGAGCGGGCGCATCAGCTTCCGAGGCAAGGA
Source organism: uncultured Rhodoblastus sp. (assembly GCA_964634325.1). Taxonomy (GTDB): domain Bacteria; phylum Pseudomonadota; class Alphaproteobacteria; order Rhizobiales; family Beijerinckiaceae; genus JAJXWB01. Next base: position 119,590 of record CAZWJF010000007.1, on the reverse strand, counting down.
CATCGCCGGGCTCGACAGCCACCGCGTCTGCAATCTGGGCGTCGGTCAGGTCGCCGAAGGCCGGCAGGTGTTTCCGTCGCTGACCGTGCGGGAAAACCTGATGATGGGCGGGCTGCTGCCGCGCGCCCGCGCGCGCAGGTCCTCCAACCTCGAACGCATGCTGACGCTCTTTCCCCGCCTGCGCGAGCGGCTGGCGCAGGCCGCCGGCACTTTGTCGGGCGGCGAGCAGCAGATGCTCGCCATCGCGCGCTGCCTGATGGGCGAGCCGGAACTCGTGATGTTCGACGAGCCGTCGCTCGGCCTGAGTCCGGCGCTGGCGCACAGCGTGCTCGACACGATCGTCGATCTGAACAAGCAGGGCCTGTCGTGTCTGCTCGTCGAGCAGAACGTCGCCGCCTCGCTCGAAATTGCGCGCGAGGCCTACGTGCTCGAGAATGGCGCAATCACGCTGTCGGGCTCCGGGCAAGAACTGCTCGCCGACGACAGGGTGCGTCAAGCTTACCTGGGAATGTGACGCCGCGCGCGCCAGCGCAATCCGAGGGCCGCATGATTTCGATTTCCCGTCGTCTACTCCTCGCCGCCGCTGCGGCGGCTCTGACGCCCAACGCCGCGCAGGCGCAGTCGCGCAAACTGCGCGTCGGCGTCCTGCGCCTGGCTTCCTCCGGCCCGGTGTTCATCGCGCAGGACACGGGATTTTTCAAAGACGCGGGCCTCGACGTCGAACTCGTCTTCTTCGGCGCGGCGCAGCCGATCGCGGTGGCGGCGGCCTCCGGCGATATCGACATCGGCGTCACGGCCTTCACGGCGGGCCTGTTCAACCTCGCCGGCAAAGGCGCGATTTCGATCATCGCCGGCCAGTCGCGCGAGGTTCCGGGCTTTCCGCTCGACGCCTTTCTCGCCACGACCAAGCCCAACGGCGACGGGCTGCAAAAGCCCCAGGACATCCGCGGCAAGCGCATCGGCATCACGCAAGTCGGTTCGAGCTTCCATTTCGCCTCCGGCCTCGTCGCGGAGAAGTATGGATTTCCCATCTCGGAGGTGCGTTTCGTCCCGTTGCAGTCGATGGCCAATATCGTCTCGGCATTGCAGGGCGGTTCCGTCGACGGAGCGGTGCTGCCGGCGACTGTGGCGAGCGGCGCGATCTCCTCGGGCGCCGCGCGGCTGCTCGGCTGGGGCGGGGACGAGGCCCCCTGGCAAATCGGCGCGGCGTTCGCTTCCGCGAAGGTCAAAGGCGACGAGAAACTGATCGCCGATTTTCTGGCCGCGTATCGGCGCGGTTGCCGGGCGTACCACGACAAGCTCGATACGAAAGGCGCGCCGGACGCCGAACGCACGCCGCTGCTCGAAATTATCGCGCACTACACCAACCAGAAGCCGGATCAGGTCGCCGCCACGCTCGCCTTTGTCGAGCCGGACGCGAAGCTCGACCTGCCGAACGTCGCGCACCAGATCGAATGGTACCGGGCGCAAGGCTTTGTCGACAAAGGCTTCGGCCTCGACCAGATCGTCGACAAGCGTTTCGTGACGAACTGAGATGGCGCATCTCGTCGTCCAGAACGTTTCGCATCGTTTCGGCGATCTGGACGTCTTGAGCGACGTCTCTTTCGAGGTCCGGCCCGGCGAAATCATCGCGATCGTCGGTCCCTCGGGCTGCGGCAAGAGCACGCTTCTGTCGATCGCAGGCGGGCTGCTCGCGCCGACGCAAGGCGCCGCGATGATCCGCGACATTCCCGCGACAAGCCTCAACCCGCTGACCTTCGTGTTTCAGGATTTCGCGCTCCTTCCCTGGCGCGATGTAGCCGGCAACATAGCGTTGGCGCTCGAGCATCGCGGGCTGGCGCCCGGCGAAGTCGCGGAGATCGTCGCCGACGTGTTGGCGCGCACCGGGCTCGCCGATTTTTCCCGGGCGCTGCCGAAGCAATTGTCCGGCGGCATGCGGCAACGCGTCGGCCTCGCCCGCGCGCTCGCAGTAAAGCCGGCCGTTCTGCTAATGGACGAACCGCTGAGCGCTCTCGACAGCCAGACGCGCGATCTGCTGATGGACGATCTCGAGCGGCTATTGGCGGCGAGTTCGATGAGCGTGCTGTACGTCACCCACAATCTCGACGAAGCCGCCCGGCTCGCGGATCGGGCGCTCGTGTTCTCGCGACGACCGGGCCGCATCCGCGCCGTTTCGCAGACGCCGGTCGGGCGCGCGGCGCGCAGCGATCCCGCGCACGCCGAAGCGATCGCGCGCTGGCGCGCGGACTTGTGGACGATGATCCGCGACGAAGCCGCCGCCGCCGACCGCGAGACGATCGATGCCGCCTGAGCCGACGCACCGGGATTTCGCGCCGGTCCCGTTTCGCGGCGGAGGCTTCGCGCCCCGTGCTAGTCGTTTCGGCGGAGCGGCTGCGCTGACCGCATTCCTCCTCGTGTGGCAAGCGGCTTCCTCGCTTCTCGGAATCAATCCGCTGTTTCTGCCAAGCCCGGTTGCGGTCGGGACTTCTCTGTACGAGCTTCTGATCCACGGCGATCTCCTCGCGCAAATCGCGATCTCCGGGCTGCGGATTCTGGCGGGTTGGTCGCTCGGCGCGGCTATGGGCCTCGCGCTCGGGCTCGCGATGGGCCTCTACACCTTTGCGCGGTCGGCGGGTTTCGCGCTCGTATCCGCTCTGTTTCCGATTCCGAAGATCGCGCTGTTGCCGCTGATGATCCTGTGGTTCGGCATCGGCGAGCCGTCGAAGGTCGCAACCATCGCGCTCGGCGTCTTCTTTCCTACGGCGATTTCGGCGGCGAGCGGCGTCGACGCGGTCCCGCGCAACCTGATCCGCATGGCTCAGAGCTTCGGCCTGCCCTCGGCCGACATCGTCCGCAAGGTCGTTCTGCCCGGCGCCCTGCCCTCCATTCTCGCGGGCTTTCGCATATCTTCGTCGATCGCGCTGCTGCTCGTCGTGTCCGCGGAAATGGTCGGCGCCGAAAAAGGCATCGGCGCCTTCGTGCTGCAAGCCGGCAATCTCATGCAAACGGACCAGCTTGTGGCGGGCGTCGTCGTCCTGTCGCTGATGGGCCTGGCGATTGCGCGGGGGATCGCCGCGCTCGAGCGACGTTTCGTCGACTGGCGCTGATCAGTCCGCCGAAGACCGGCGCAGGGCGAGGCCATGCGTCGTCTTGGCCCAGCCGAACGGATTGCGCCAGAGATCGTAAACCGCCCGCCACGCAGCGACGCTGAGCATGACGTGCCAGACCGGCAAGAGGAACAACAGCGGCCAATAGGACGTCAGCTTCTGTCGACGCATGCCGAGCGCCGCAGGCCAGACCATGGCTACCGGACCTGCGAGCGCAAGCCAGAGCGCGCAAGTGTCGACGACGCCGTCGAAGACCGTGGCCGGCGCGAACAGCGCGCCAGTCGCCAGATCGCGAGCGAGAACCGCCGCGAACCACGACCACAACAGCGGGCTGACGACGCCGGAAACGAACAACGATATCGTGGTGACGAAGGCGAGCGGTCGTAAGTTGCGCCACAACGCGATCGGATCGCGCAGGTGGACGAAAGCAGTCTGCATCCAGCCCTTCATCCAGCGGACCCGCTGGTTGAGGAGCGCGCGCAGCGTGTTGGGCGCCTCCTCGTACGTGCGCGAGGCGAGCATCTCGACGCAGTAGCCGCAACGCGCGAGCCTGACGCCGAGATCGGCGTCTTCGGTCACGTTCCATGCATCCCAACCGCCTATATCGCGGAGAACGGCGGTGCGGAAATGGTTCGAGGTTCCGCCGAGCAGGATCGGCAGGTTCAGCGCGGCGGCGCCGGGATTGGCGACTTCGAACAGCGCGGCGTAGTCGATCGCGAACATCGCCGACAACCGGTTGTCGGCGGCATTGTCGACGACAAGGCGCGCCTGGAGACAGCCGAGCCGCGGTCCCGCGCGCGCAAAGCGGGCCGCCGCACGGCGCAGTTGATCCGGCTCGGGACGGTCCTCCGCGTCGTAGACGGTCAGCAACTCGCCGCGAGCGAAGGGCAAGGCGACGTTCAGCGCGCGCGGTTTGGTGCGCGGCGCGCCTTCCGGCGCGACGACGATTTCGTATTCCACGCCGGGCGACGCCGCGGCGAGCGCGGCGAAGGTCTGCCGATCCTCCTGCTCGACCACGAATTTGATGTCGAGCTTCGCGCGCGGATAGTCGATCGCATCGAGCGCTTTCACCAGCGCCGACGCCACCTCGGCCTCCCGATAGAGGGCGATGACGATGGTGTAGGTTGGAAGATCGCGGTCGGCGAGCAAAACGCCTTCGGCGGGCTCGTCGTACGAAGCCGCCGCCATGAAAATTCGCGTGACGGTCGCGGCGGAGAACGCGAAGGTCAAGGCGGTCCATAGCAGCAGCGCCGCCGCCGAAGGCCAGAAGAGCGTCAGGCCGAGAGCAACGGCCGCCATCAGCGCAACGCGCAACTGCGTCGCGCGCGCAGGGCCCTTGCGGGCGGAGAGCCGCGGCTCGGCGGCAAACAGCCGCAATGCGGCGTCCGCAGCGATCTTCTGTCCGCAGGAAGCGCGCAACGACGCCGCAAATCGGCGCGGCGTGGCGATAGCGAGGCCAGACGCGTCGGGGAGCGCCAGAAGCGCGGCGAGCGCAGGACCGCGCGGCGCGGCGAGCCACCGTACGCCCGACCTTGGTTGCGCCAACGCGGCGAAGCCCGCGCGCGCAGCAGCGGAATAATCCACCCGGTCGTCGAGAGCGACCGGCGTCGTCACGAAAGGAACGCCCAAGCGCGTGGCGAGGGCGCGATAGAACTGGTCCTCGCCGACCCTGCGGCTGGCCAGAAGCGCGGCGTCGGGGCGCACGCCGCACCAGCGCGCCTCGGCGATCGCGCGAGCGACCATATCAGCCGGGACGCCAATTCTGGCGAGAGCGGCGGCTTCGAACGCCAGCACTCGCTGCGACGCGTCCGTTCCGCCGTCGCCCGCGCCAAAGCGGCGCTTCGAAATACTTTCCGCAATACGATCGACGCGATACATCATAAAAAATACCGTCAGGCCTTTTGGCCGACCCAGTCAGATTAGATCGGGGATCAGGACTTGCCTATAGGGAAAAGGATCGCAGCTTTCTTGCTGGCGGCGGTCGGGCTGATTGCGCCGACATGGGCCGCGCACGCGCAGAATGCGCCGTTCGTTCCCTCGTTCTGGGATCCGAACCGCCGCCTGAACAAGCCGGACACGAGCGGCATTCACCTCGTCCGCTTCCTGACCGCCGACGACTATCCGCCATTCAATTTCACCCTGCCGGACGGAACCCTGACGGGTTTCAACGTCGATCTGGCGCGCGCTGTCTGCGAGGAGTTGCAGGTCGCCTGCACCATCCAGGCGCGCAGATGGGATACGCTGGCCAACGCGCTGGCCGACAACAAGGGCGACGCCTTGATCGCGGCCCTTGCGGTCAACGACCAGACGCGCGCGCGCTTTATTTTCACACGGCCTTATTTTCTTCTGCCAGGACGGTTCGTCGTCCGGTCCGCTCATGCGCCGGCCGAGACCGCGACGCCCGAGAAGATGGGCGCGAGCAAGGTGGGGGTCGTCCTCGGCAGCGCGCACGAAGCCTGGCTCAAGGTCTATTTCCCCAAACTCTCGCTCGTCGCGTTCGCCGACGCGGATGCGCAGCGGGCGGCGCTCGCCAAGGGCGAGGTCGACACGATTTTCGGCGATGCGGTGGCGCTCAGCTTCTGGCTTAACGGCTCAGGCGCGCAAGGGTGCTGCGCGTTCTTCGGCGGCCCCTTCATCGACCGCGCCTATTTCGGAGAAGGGCTGACGATCGCCTCGCGAAGCAAGGACGCAACGCTGCGGCGCGCGTTGGACTACGGCCTGGCGAAGGTTGCGGAGCGCGGGCGCTACGCCGAAATCTACCTCAAATATTTTCCGGTCGGCGCTTTCTAGAACGAATAGCGCGCCGCCACGTTCAGAAGCAGGTTCTCCATGCGATAGCCGCCGCATCGAAGAAGACCTGCGCGCCGTAACGCCACCAGAGATAGCCGCAGCCCGCCATGAGCGCGGCGGCAAATGCGCCAAGCGTCAGGAGCGCCCCGTTGCCGGTCCGAGGCGAAGCGACCTCATCCGGTCGGTCGTCGGCGCTCAGGGTCTTCATCGGTCGCTCCGTCAGCGCGTCGGCACTCTGGATAGCATACGGACCGCCCTGCCCGCTGCGCCGGCATATTGCGTCGCGTTCCGGCGCCGCCTGCGCAATTTCGCGGCCCGAAGCGCTATAGGACGGAACGACGCGCCGGGCAAACATCCGCGTTGCGCTGCAAACCCGGCAATTTCGCTCTGCGGCGCCGACACATCAAAATTGGCCCGATTGTTGATGCGCAGACGGAAAGCCGGTTAGGCTGGGCGAGCCAAGCGGCGATGGAGGGCAGTATGCGATTCAAGAAATGGGCATTCGCGGCGGCGATCGGGGCCGCGACGCTGATGAGCGCGCAAGGCGTCTCCAGACCCGCGCAGGCGGAAACCGTGCTCCACGCGGTCATGCACTCCGACGTGAAAATTCTCGATCCGATCTGGACGACCGCCTACATCAGCCGCAACTTCGGCTACATGGTCTGGGACACTCTGTTCTCGCTGGATGCGAAGAATGAGGTCCAGCCGCAGATGGTCGACAAGGTCGACCTGTCCGCCGACAAGCTGACTTACACGCTGACGTTGCGCGACGGACTGCTGTGGCACGACGGGCAGCCGGTGACAGCCGAAGATTGCATCACTTCGATCAAGCGCTGGTCGGCGAAGGACACGCTCGGGCAGAAGGTGTTCTCCACCTTCGTCGATTCGATGTCCGCGCCCGACGCCAAGACCATCGTGATCAAGTTGAAAGAGCCGACTGGCCAGCTGCTGTTCGCGCTCGCCAAACCGTCGTCTAATACACCGTTCATGATGCCCAAGCGCATCGCGGAGACCGACCCGAACAAGCAGATATCCGAATTCATCGGCTCGGGTCCGTTCGTCTTCAAGAAGGACGAGTGGAAGCCGGGCGCGAAGGTCGTGTTCGTCAAGTTCGACAAATACAAGCCGCGCGCCGAGGCGCCTTCGGGCCTCGCAGGCGGAAAGGTCGTCAAGGTCGATCGCGTCGAGTGGCTGGCGATCAGCGACATGCAGCAAGCTCTCAATGCGCTGTCGTCGGGCGAAGTCGACTATGTCGAAGCGCCGCCGCACGATCTTCTGCCGATCATCAAGGGAGATTCGAACCTCAAGCTGATCAGTTCGCCGTATGGCGGTCAGTTCACGCTGCGCTTCAATTCGACGCAGCCGCCGCTCGACAATCCGAAAATCCGCGAGGCGTTCTGGACGGCGCTCAATCAGGAAGACTTCATGAAGGCTGCGGTTGGCGATCCCGCCTACTACAAGGCCTGCAAGAGCTTCTACCCCTGCGGCACGCCAATGGCGACGGATGCGGGCATGGAAGGGCTGCTGACCGGCAACGCCGCCAAAGCCAAGGAAATGGCCAAAGCGGCCGGCTACAAGGGCGAGCCGATCGTGCTGATGGCGTCGACCGATCTGGCGATCCTCACCAACCTGTCGCCCGTCGCCAAGCAATTGCTCGAACGCGCAGGCTTCAACATCGACATGCAGTCGATGGACTGGCAGACGCTCGTCGCGCGCCGCGCGAAGAAAGATCCGCCGTCGCAGGGCGGCTGGAACCTGTTCCATACGGTGTGGCTCGGCGTCGACCTGCTCAATCCTGCGATGATCGGCTTCATGAACGCGTCCTGCGACAAGGCGCTGTTCGGCTGGCCTTGCGACAAGGAGCTCGAAAAGCTCCGCGAGGACTTCCTGCGTGCGACCGATCTGCCGACGCAGAAGAAGCTGGCGGCCGAAGCGCAGAAACGGGCGATCGCCATCTCGACGCACATCCCGCTCGGCGAATATTTCGCCCCGATCGCGGTCCGCAAGAACATCGACGGCGTCGTTCAGGCGCCCGTCCCCGTCTTCTGGAACGTCACCAAGAAGTAGCGCAACTTCCCGCGCGGCGGCGACGCCGCGCGGATCAACCCTGGCGGACTTATGTTCGGCTACGTTCTGCGACGCCTCGTTTCGACCATCCCGGTCATGTTGATCGTCGCGCTTTTCGTATTTCTGATGTTGCGGCTCACCCCCGCCGATCCCGCGACGATCATCGCCGGCGACAACGCCAACGATCAGCAGGTCGCCATGATCCGCCAGCAGCTCGGCCTCGACAAGCCGCTGTTCATCCAGCTTTTCGTTTGGCTCGGGCAAATTTTGCGCGGCGACTTCGGCGACAGCTTCTTCTTCAAGAAATCGGTCGCGAGTCTGATCGCCGATCGCATCGAGCCGACGCTCGCGCTCGCTGTGTCGACGCTCGTGATCGCGGTTGCGATCGCTGTGCCGCTCGGCGTGCTCGCCGCCATGCGGCGCGGCAGCCTGCTCGATCGGCTCGTGATGGGCTTTTCCGTGATGGGATTTTCGGTGCCGGTCTTCGTGATCGGCTACGTGCTCATCTACGTGTTCGCGATCAAACTGCAATGGCTGCCCGTGCAGGGCTACAGCCGTATCGCGGACGGATTTGAGGCATGGGCGCGCGCGCTCGTTCTGCCTTCATTGACGCTCGCGGTCGTCTATGTCGCGCTGCTGGCGCGCATGACGCGAACCAGCATTCTCGAGGTGCTGGGGGAGGATTACATCCGCACGGCGTATTCGCGCGGTCTGACGCCATTGCAGGTGCTGGTCCGTCACGCCCTGCCGAACGCGGCGGTGCCGATCGTCACGGTCATCGGCCTCGGCGTCGCGTTGCTGATCGGCGGCGTCGTCGTCACCGAATCCGTCTTCGCCATTCCGGGCATCGGCCGCCTGACGGTCGACGCCGTGCTGGCGCGCGACTTCCCGACGATCCAGGCGATCATCCTGCTCTTCTCCTTCGTCTATGTCGTGATCAATCTCTTGATCGACATATCCTACACGCTGCTCGATCCGAGGATTCGCTATTGACCGACGCCGCGCAGCCCGTTCAGGCGGAAGCCGCCAAACCACGCGGCAAGAGCTTTCTGTCCGAGCCCGCCATCGTTCTGCCCGGCGTCATTTTACTCGTGCTGGTTTTCGTGGCGATCGCCGCGCCCTGGCTCGGCACGATCGATCCCACGCTGCTCGATCCGACCCAGCGCAACAAGCTGCCGGGCTTCGTCGGCTCGTTACGCCTCGACGACGGCTCGCAGGTTCCGTTCACCTTCCACATGGGGACGGACAATCTCGGGCGCGACGTCTACAGCCGCGTGGTCTATGGCGCGCGCATTTCGCTGATCATCGGCGCGCTCGTCGCCTTCGTGTCCACCGTGCTTGGCCTCGCCATCGGCATGGTCGCAGGCTACGTGCGCTGGTCGGACGGCCTCATCATGCGCGTCATGGACGGCCTGATGGCGATCCCGCCGATCCTGCTCGCCATCGCTCTCGTCTCGTTGTCGCGGGCCGGCCTCACGGCGGTCATCATCGCCATCGCCATCCCCGAAGTTCCGCGCGTCGTACGGCTGGTGCGCTCGATCGTCCTCTCGATCCGCGAGGAGCCCTACGTCGAAGCGGCCGTCACCGCGGGCACGCCGACGCCGACCCTGCTGTTCCGGCATGTGCTGCCGAACTGCATCGCCCCGCTGATCGTGCAGGCGACATTTGTCGCGGCGTCCGCGATCCTCGTCGAGTCGATTCTCTCGTTCCTCGGCGTCGGCATTCCTCCGGAAGTGCCGAGCTGGGGCAACATCATGTCGGCCGGCCGGCAGTATTTCCGCATCTTCCCGCACAACATCCTCTATCCCGGGATTTGCATCGCCGTGACCGTGCTGTGCGTGAATATCCTCGGCGACGCGCTGCGCGACCGTCTCGACCCCAAACTGCGCAAGAGGGTGTGATGAGCGACATTCTGGTCGTCGATCGCCTCACTGTCGCGCTGCCGCCCGGCTCCGACCGGCCGTACGCCGTCGAGGACGTCTCCCTTTCGGTGGGGGCTGGCGAGATCGTCTGCGTGGTCGGAGAATCGGGCTCCGGCAAATCAGTCTCATCCTTCACGGTCATGGGCCTGCTGCCGCGCGAGGTGAAGCCTGTCGCGGGCTCCATTCGCCTCGAGGGCGAAGAGTTGATCGGCGCATCCGAGAAACGCTACCGCGAATTGCGCGGCGCGCGCATGGCGATGATCTTTCAGGAGCCGATGACCGCGCTCAATCCGGTCAAGACGATCGGCGACCAGATCGAGGAAGTGCTCAAGGTCCACACCCGGATGAGCGCGGGAGAGCGGCGCGCGCGCGTGCTGGAGACGATCGGCCAGGTGCATCTGCCCGATCCCGAACACATCATGCGCGCCTATCCGCATCAGCTTTCGGGCGGGCAGCGTCAACGCGCGATGATCGCGGGCGCGTTGGCGCTCGACCCCGCTCTGCTGATCGCGGACGAGCCGACCACGGCGCTCGACGTGACGACGCAAGCGCAAATTCTGAAACTCGTCGCCGAACTCAGGGCGCGGCGGGGCACAGGCGTTCTGTTCATCACCCACGATTTCGGCGTGGTCGCGGAGATCGCGCATCGCGTCGTGGTGATGCAGAAGGGCAAGGTCGTCGAGCAGGGGCTGGCCGAGGACGTGCTGAGCCGACCGCAGCATCCATATACGCAGATGCTGATTGGTTCGGTGCCGTCGCTGGAGCCGCCCAAGCGCGCGCCGCTCACTGATGCGCCCGTCGTGTTGCACACCAAGGCGCTGCGCAAGGTCTATTCCTCGGGCGGTCTGTTTCAGAAGAAGCGCGTCGTCGAGGCGGCCAACGATGTTTCGATCGACATCCGCCGCGGCGAAACCGTCGGCATCGTCGGGGAGTCCGGCTCGGGCAAGTCGACGGTGGCTCGGTGTGTGGCGCGGCTGATCGATCCGACCTCCGGCGAAGTCGCGATCGACGGCGAGGACTACGCCAAACTGCCCGAACGCCGGCTGCGCGACCATCGCAAGCGCATGCAGATCGTCTTCCAGGACCCATATCGCTCGCTCAATCCGCGGCGGACAGTTGCGCAGAGCATGATCGAGGCGCCGGTCAATTTCGGAATGTCAGCCGCTGACGCGCTCAAGCGCGCCGGCGATCTGCTCGACCTCGTCCATCTGCCGCGACAGTCGCTCGACCGCTTTCCGCACCAGTTTTCAGGCGGCCAGCGGCAGCGCATCTGCATCGCGCGCGCGTTGATGCCGCAACCGGAAGTTCTGATCGCCGACGAAGCCGTCTCGGCGCTGGACGTCTCGGTTCAGGCCCAGGTTTTGAAGCTGTTCGACGAGGTGCGCGACAAGTTCAAGCTGGCGCTGCTGTTCATCACGCACGACCTGCGCGTGGCGGCGCAGATCTGCGACCGCATCGTCGTGATGCAGAAAGGCGCCGTCGTCGAACAGGGTCCGACGGCGGACATCTTCGCGGCGCCGAAGCATCCGTACACGCAGGCGCTGTTCGCCGCCGCGCCGGGCAAGCACATCGGCGCCGCGCTCGGCTGAATTCAGCCGCCTTGCGTCATCAGGATCGTTTCGCCGGTCGCAACCAGTTTGCGCGCGTCGTCATCGCCCACCGCGAACAATTCGGCGCGCGTGAAAATCTGCCGCTTGCCGGCGCGCACGACTTCCGCGTCAGCGATGAAGGCGCGCCCGACCGCCGGCGCCAGACAATTCACCGAATAGTGCGACGCCAGAACCATGCCGGCGCGTGTGAATGCGGCGAAGCCGCAAGCCGTATCGATCAGCGCGCCGACCAGACCCGCGTGCAGGAAGCCGGCGTATTGCCCGGCTTCCGCACGCCAAGCCATCCGTAGCGAGACGCGACCGGGCTCGGCCGAAATGACCTCGAAGCCGGCCCACCGGCTGAAGGCGGCGGACGCATTGACGGCTGACAGTCTTGCAAGCAGATCGTCGTTGCTCATGATCTCGCCTCGCGCAGTTCGACGACACGGAAAGCGCCGTTGGCGCGGGCGCAAATTTCGCCGTCGGCGGTGACGAACGCCTGCGCGAAGCAAAGGGTGCGGCCGGGCTTTACGAAGGTCGTGTCGAATTCGAGCCATTGTCCGGGCGCCGCGACGGCCAGAAAGTCGATCGACAAGTTCGCCGTCAGCAGGCGCGATCCGCCGGCGAGCCGAAGCCCGCATGACAGGCCCATGGCGTTATCGGCGAGGCAGGTCATGAGACCGCCGTGCACGATACCACGCGAATTGAGGTGCGCCTGCCCCGCCCGAAGGCCGATCAGGACCGCAGTGTCTGTCGTCCGCGAGTAGATCGGCTCCCAAGGCTCGGTCATCGGCGAACGCCGGAAGTGCGGGGCGAAGCCGGGAGGAGGGTCGTTCATGTCGTCTCCAATTTATCTAGACCAGTCTATATAATTTATGTTGGCGGACAATAGGCGCCTGCGTTAGAAAGCGTGCATGGCGGATCAGGCGGTCAAAGCCGGTCGAACCGGCCAACGGGACAAGATCATCCGAGCGACGGCGCAGCTACTGCGCCAGCGCGGCTATGCGGCGACCGGGCTCGCCGACATCATCGAGACGAGCGGCGCCCCGAAGGGCTCGCTTTATCATTACTTTCCGGGCGGCAAGGACGACATAGCCGTCGAGGCGCTGCGCTACGCAGGCGAGAAGGTCCGGGCGACGCTGACCGAACTGGCGGGCGAGCAGCCGTCAGCGGCGGCCGTCATGCGGCGCTATGGCGCAATGGTCGCCGGATGGATGGCGGATTCGAAATTCCGCGACGGCTGCCCGATCGCGACGACCCTGCTGGAGACCGCCGCCGAGAAATCGAAAGCCGCAGAAGTCGGCCGCGCGGCGCTCGAGAGCTGGACGGCGGTGCTGTCTGAAAAACTGCGGCGGGACGGCGCAACGGCGTCAAGCGCCGAACGGCTTGCGCGGTTCGCGATCATGTCCCTGGAAGGCGCGTTGATCTTTGCGCGTGTCGAAGGCGACGCGACCGCGATTGCCGCCGCCATGGAAGACGTCGCCACGCTGATGGAGCGCGCGACCACGCAATGAGTGGGCTCAATCCGTCAGGACGATCTTCGGATCGTTGCAGAGGTTGACCTGCCCCTCGTCGCCGGCGTCCTCGAAATTCCAGCGCGCGATATAGTCGCAGCCCTTCGCCCCCGTGAGCTTCAGCCGCGTCTTCCCGCCGGCCGCCAGAGGCTTGCCGAGCTTGGCGACCGTCTTCGGCTTCTCGCCGGCGCTCAATATCTCCAGACCCGTCAGCGCGACGGCGCGCTGGTTTGAAATCTCCAGCGTGGCCGGAGGCTTCTTGGCTTTGGCGCGCGGCGCCGCCGCGGCGGAGGTCGCAAGCGCGAGAATCGCCAAACCAGTCAAAAGCGCGCGCATAGCCGAGTCCCCTTCAAGAATCGTCGCAAACATAGACCTCTCGGGCCGTTGCGCAAAGACGGCGCCCGCGGTTGACAGGGGCGGCCAGACCGCCCAAACCTCCGCAACCCGAAAAGAGACGGCACCGCAGGGAGAGCCATGTCCGACGCCAATCTTCAGCGCCTCATCGAAGCCGCCTTCGAGGACCGCGCCAATGTGAGCCCCACCACCCATGGCGACGTGCGCGATGCTGTCGAGAAGGCGCTCCAATTGCTCGATTCCGGCAAGGTCCGCGTCGCCGAACGCGATCCTGCGAAGACCGGCAAGGAGGCCTGGACCGTCAACCAATGGCTGAAGAAGGCCGTCTTGCTGTCGTTCCGGCTCAACGACATGACGACCATTTCAGGCGGGCCCGGCGGCGCGACCTGGTGGGACAAGGTGCCCTCGAAATTCGAGGGTTGGGGCGCGGCCGAACACGCCGCCGCCGGCTTCCGCTCGGTGCCCAACTGCATCGTGCGCCGCTCCGCCTATATCGCGCCCGGCGTCGTGCTCATGCCGTCCTTCGTCAATCTCGGCGCCTATGTCGACTCCGGAACGATGGTCGACACCTGGGCGACCGTCGGCTCCTGCGCGCAGATCGGCAAAAACGTGCATCTGTCCGGCGGCGTCGGCATCGGCGGCGTGCTCGAGCCGCTGCAGGCCGGCCCGACCATCATCGAGGACGATTGCTTCATCGGCGCGCGTTCGGAGGTCGTCGAGGGCGTGGTGGTCGGCCAGGGGGCCGTGCTCGCCATGGGCGTCTACATCGGCGCCTCGACCAAGGTCATCGACCGCGCGACCGGCAAGACGCATATCGGCTACGTGCCGCCCTATTCCGTCGTCGTCTCCGGCAACGTGCCCGGCAAGCCGTTGCCGGGCGAGAACTGGGGCCCGTCGACCTATTGCGCCGTGATCGTGAAAACGGTCGACGCGCAGACGCGCTCCAAGACGGGCATCAACGAATTGTTGCGCGACTGATGACGGACGAAGTCTCGTCCGATTTTCGTTTCCTCTACCGGACCGATCAGGGCCGGATCGACCGTGCGCGGTGGATATCCGCCGCCGCGCCGCTCGTCGTGTTCTTCGCCGTGACGACCGCGGTCATGCTGTCGGCGTTGCCTTGGGCGAACAGACCGTTGACCGAGCGCGCGTTCTACGATCCGGCCGCCTTCGCCGCCAACGCCTATATTCTGGCTTACGCCGCCCTGACGATCTTCGTCGGCATCTCCTGGGTCAATCTCGGCGCCAAACGTTTCCGCGATCGCGGGCGGCCTGCGCCGCTGGGGCTCGCCGGCCTGCTGCCGCTGTCGATGCTTTTCGCCGGCGGGGCCGCCTGGCTGCAGCCGCGCGTGGCGGACGTCGTCCCGCGCTGGACGGTCGAAGCGAGTGAAGCGGCCATGATTGCGATTGCGATCTGGACTGCGGCCGAACTGTTCGACCTCCTGCCCCGAGCCAAGGCAAAATGACCGCCTCCGCCCTCGACATCGCGCGCGACCTGATCCGCTGCCCCTCCGTCACGCCGGCGGAAGGCGGCGCTCTCGCCTACCTCGAAAAACTGCTGAGCGAGGCGGGCTTCGAAACGCATCGCGTGACGTTTTCCGAGCCCGGCACGCCTGACGTCGAAAATCTCTACGCCAGGATCGGAAGCGGCGCGCCGCATCTGAGCTTCGCCGGGCATACGGACGTCGTCCCGACGGGCGACGAAACCCTGTGGCGCTTTCCGCCTTTCTCGGCGGAAATCGCTGAGGGCCGCGTCTGGGGCCGCGGCGCCTGCGACATGAAGGGCGGCATCGCCGCATTCGCCGCCGCCGCGCTGCGCTATGTCGAGCAGCATGGCAAGCCGAAGGGCGCAATCTCGTTGCTGATCACGGGCGACGAGGAAGGCCCCGCGATCAACGGCACGGTCAAGCTGCTCGAATGGGCGGCGGCGCGCGGCGAGAAATTCTCGCACGCGATCGTCGGCGAGCCGACCAATCCCAATGCGCTCGGCGACATGATCAAGATCGGCCGGCGCGGCTCGCTCAACGGAGACATCAAGGTCGTCGGCCGGCAGGGCCATTCGGCCTATCCGCAGCAGGCCGACAACCCGATTCCGACGCTCGCGCGCATCGTCACCGCGCTGTCGGCCGCGCCGCTCGACGAGGGCAACGCCGCCTTCGATCCGACACGGCTGGTCGTGACCTCGTTCGATGTGGGCAACAGCGCGCGCAATGTCATCCCGGGCGAAGCGACGGCGAAATTCAACGTGCGCTTCAACGATATCTGGACGCCCGAGACGCTCGCCGCGCGCATCAAGGAGATCGTGGCGGAGGCGGCGCAGGGCGCCGACGCGCGCCTGACGATCCACCCCACCAATTCCATTTCCTTCCGCACGCAAAGATCGTCTTTCACCGATCTGGTCGTCGCGGCGATCGAAAGGCGGACGGGGCGCTCCCCGGAGCTTTCGACGACCGGCGGCACATCGGACGCGCGCTTCATCGCCTCTTACTGCCCGGTGCTCGAGTTCGGGCTCGTCGGCAAGACGATCCACGCGACCGACGAGAACGTCGAGATCGCGGATCTCGAGAAGCTGACGGAAATCTATGAAGAGATTCTGGAGCGGTATTTCGCGTAGCACGAACCGCTGCGCCGTCATTGCGAGGGGCTCTACCGACTCCGGCGATTTCGTTAATGCGTCTCGCAGTGACGGCAAGGCGACCCAATGATGCGCTCCGGCAATCTCTTGGCTGACATTCCCGCGTCGCTCCCCGCTGAACGTTTCGACGCGCTCCTCGCGCGCCCCGGCGTCCGCATCGAACGCATCGTCTCGACCGGCCAAGCGAGCCCGCCGGGCTTTTGGTACGATCAGCCGCAGGACGAATGGGTCTGCGTGATCGCCGGCGCCGCTTCGCTCATCATCGACGGCGAAGCGCAACCGCGCGTGCTGAAAGCGGGCGACTGGCTCGAAATCCCCGCCCATGTGCGCCATCGCGTCGAATGGACGGATGCAGATGCGCCGACGGTCTGGCTCGCGATACACATCGGCGGCTGAGCCAACGCTGCGCTTGCCACCAGCGCGTGACGACTCTAGGCTGACTTGTCCTACAAACTCGTCCCGCATCGCATGACTGATCTTCCCGTCCCCGAAACCCCGTCCGTCTCCTTCCTCTGCGATGTCGCGGTGGAGGTCGCCCCGCCGATCGTGGTCGGCGACACGGGCGCGGGCGTGCGTCGTGTGATCCCGATCCTCGGCGGGACGGTGAAGGGCCGCATCAACGGCCGCGTGCTGGCGAGCGGCGCGGACTTCCAGATCATCCGCCGCGACGGCGTCGCCGAACTCGAAGCGCTCTACGTAATCGAAACCGAACATGGGCTCGTCTACGTGAAGAACTACGGCCTGCGCGACGGCCCCAAGGACGTGCTCGAGAAACTTGCGCGCGGCGAGATGGTCGATCCGAAGCTCGTCTATTTCCGCGCCACGCCACGTTTCGAAACTGCGGCCCCCGAACTGCAATGGCTGACGAAACGCATTTTCGTCTGCTCCGGCGCGCGCCTGCCCGACCGCGTCATCCTGCGCTTCTTTCAACTCGACTAGGATCTGCGATGCCCCAGACGATCTTCTCCGACGCGGAACGCGCCGCAATCGAACGCGCGATCGTCGGACGCAAATCCGTGCGCGCCTATCTCGACAAGCCGGTGGCGCAGGAGACCGTCGCGCATATTCTCGAAGTCGCGTCGCGCGCGCCGAGCGGCACGAACATGCAGCCCTGGCGCGTGCATGTCGTGGCCGGCGAAGCGAAGACAAAGCTCTCGCGCGCGATCCACGATTCCTTCACCTCCGGCGGCATGCGCTCGTCAGAATACAAGTATTATCCGGACCAGTTTTTCGAGCCCTATCTGACGCGGCGACGCAAGGTCGGCTTCGATCTCTATGGCCTGCTCGGCATTCAGAAGGGCGACACGGTCGCGATGGCGCGACAGCTCGGCCAGAATTATCTGTTCTTCGGCGCGCCTGTCGGCCTGATGTTCACGGTCGACCGGCGGCTCGAAATCGGCTCCTGGCTCGACTACGGCTATTTTCTCGAAGCGGTCTGCGTCGCCGCCCGCGCCAACGGGCTCGACACATGCTCGCAGCAGGCCTTCGCGTATTTTCACGCCATTATTCGCGAACAGCTCGCCCTGGACCCGAACGAGGTCGTCGTTTGCGGCATGGCGCTCGGCTATGCGGACTGGAGCGCGACGATCAACACGTTGAAAACCGATCGCGCGCCGGTTTCCGAATTCGCCACCTTCGCCGGATTCTAGTCGATCCTGCGCAGGGTCGCGCCGCGCCCGCAGGTTCGATGGCGACTTACGAGCTCGGTCGGTCGGCGCGTTCGGCTTTGCGGTCAGACCTCCGGCGCGCGATGATGCGGAAAGACGGACATCGCTTCGCGCGCCCGCCACTTATCGAACGACAAGGCGTATTCGCCCCCAAATGCTTTTTGTCGCCCGTACACGGGCCGAAAATGGCGCCAACGAAGCGGGTAGCTGAAAATGACGCTTGATCGCCGCATGGCAATCGTCGCGAGTTTCTGCGCGGTCGCGGGACCAATCGTCGGTCGCGCCGAGGCGGCGGAACTCTACGGCGTTCGCCAGGACGGCCGCGAGGCTGCGCCCGGAGAGATCGGCGGCTGGCGCCTCGTCTATTTCGGCTACACGCGCTGCCCGGACGTCTGTCCGACATCGCTCCAATCCATGGCTTTGGCGCTCGATGCGCTGGGGCCAATCGGCCACCGCATCACGCCGGTCTTCGTCACGGTCGATCCGGAGCGCGATACGCCCAAGGCCATGGCGGACTACGTCTCTTTCTTCAGTCCGCGCTTCATCGCCCTGTCGCCGAGCGCGGAGCAACTCGCGCGCCTGGCGAAGGAATGGCGCGTGACGTACAAGCGCGTCGACGTGAAAGAGCGCGACGCCTATCTCATCGACCATACGGCGACGATCTTTTTCGTTGATCCTTCCGGTTCCGTGATCGGGCGTTTCCCCCACGATCTCGATGCGCGCGCGTTGGCGGATCGAATCCGCGCAGCCATGCTCAAGAACTGACATGAAGAAAGGCGAACGCCTCGCGCAAAGTTTCGGTTTCAGCGACGTCTCGACGGATGAGCGTCGTCACCTGATCCGGCGAACCTTTCGCGAGGTGGCGCCGCGCTACGACCTGATGAACGATCTCATGAGCATGGGCGTTCACCGCTTATGGAAGGCCGCCTTCGTCGACCTCGCCGCCCCTGCGCCCGGCGCGCTGGCCGTCGATCTCGCCGGCGGCACGGGCGACATTGCGCTCGCCATGGCCAGCCGCGGCGCGCAGGTGCTGGTGGTGGACCCATCTGAAGAGATGATGGCGGAAGGCCGCGCGCGCGATGGCGGGGATGGCGTCAAATGGGTCGCGGCCGACGGCGAGCGGCTTCCCCTGCCGGACGCCTCGATCGACTTGCTGACCATCGCCTTCGGCATCCGCAATGTGACGCGCATCGAACTGGCGCTCGCGGAAGCGGCGCGTGTGTTGAGGCCCGGCGGGCGGTTTCTCTGCCTCGAATTCTCCACGCCGCACGCCTGGTTGCGCCCGTTCTACGATTTGTGGTCGCGCACTGTGATCCCCACTCTCGGCGCGCTCGTATCGGGGAAGCGCGCCGCCTATCGGTATCTCGTCGAATCCATCCGGCGATTTCCGGATCAGGCGGAGTTCGCCGGCATGATCGAAAGGGCCGGCTTCGTGGACTTTGCGTGGAGAAACCATACGTTCGGCATCGCGGCCACGCATTGGGGCCGCCGGCCTGACTGAGGCTCAGTTTCCGGCATAGGCGCGGATCGCACGGCGCAACGCAATGTCGCCCCAGTCGCCCTGCCCGCGCAGGCGCGCGATCTCGCGGCCCTCGCTGTCCATGAGTATGGTCATTGGCAGCACGTCGACCTTCAGCGCCTGCGCGGCGGCGCGATCGACGTCGTGGTAGATCGGAAGTCCGGCGACAGCGATATCCCTGATCGTGCGGTCGATCGCGCCCCACCCGAGCCGATCCACGGAAATGGCGGCGACGCGCACGCCCTCGCTCCGCATGTCGTCGTTCAGCGACTTCAGCGCGGGCAATTCCGTTCGACACGGCAGGCACCAGGTCGCCCAGAAATGCACGAGCGTGACCCGCGCTCGTAGTTCGGCGCTGGCGTGGACGCCGCCCTCGCGATCGCGCACGACGAATTCGATCGGCGTCGGCTGCGATGGCGCGAACTCGGCCGCGCCGCCGGCGCCGCCCGCGAGAAGCAGCAGCGCGAGGAGCGCAATGCGGATCATCGTGGGCCGATCATCAACAGGCAGACGATCGCCAGGGCCAGGCTGATCTGGAAACGCACCGTCGCCACAAGCTGGCGATTCATGGCGCGCGAGATCGGCGTGTGCGCGACGCGATGGCCACGCGCCAGCGCCGCGACAAGTCCGCCGATAGCGATCGCCGCCGACAGGCGCGAAAAGGGCCAGAGCGCGACGCCGGCGAGCAGCGCGGCGGCCGCCAGTTCAGCCGTATAGAGGAACGCCGTACGTTGCGATCCGAGCAGGATGGCGAGCGTCCGACGCCCGGAGGCCTTGTCCTGCCCGCGGTCGCGGTGGTTGTTGACAGTGAGCACGGCTGCGGCCGGGAGGCCGACTGCGACGCCCAGCAGCCACGCCGTGGCGTCAATGGCCCCCGCGGCGAGCCAGACGACGCCGGCCGTCGCCGCAATTCCAAAGAACGCCACGACGAACAGTTCGCCGAGCGGCGAAGCGGAGATCGGCGCGGGGCCGTAGGAATAGGCCCATGCCGCGAGCAGCGACGCGACGCCGACCGCCAGGATCGGCGCGCCGCCGTAGGCGACGACGATCAGGCCCGCGAGCGCCGCGACGAGCGTCGCCGCCATCGCGCCGCGCCGCACCCGCGCCGCCGACATGAGGCCCGCGCCGACGAGCCGCATCGGTCCGAGGCGCTCCGGCCCGTCCGCGCCTCGGCGGCCATCGGCCGAATCGTTGGCGAGATTGGTCGCGACCTGAATGGCGAGCGCCGACAGCGTCGCCGCCGCCACAGGCGCGATCTCGACCCGGCCGAATGCTGCGTGGGCGTAGGCGACGCCGACGACGATCGGGGCCAGCGACAGCACGAGCGTCTGCGGGCGCGCGCCCTGAATCCAGGTTCCGACGGGCGAAGCCGACGCGACAGCGTTCACAACAGGTCTCCTCGCCGAAACAACAGATATCCGGCAAGCGCCGAGCCGAGGCCGAGCGCGGCCGGATAGACGAGCGACCAGATCATGAAACCGGTGCGGCCGAAAACATCAAAAACGGCATAGGCGGTCGAGCCGAGGAGGATGAGTTGGGGATCGAACAGCACCATCGAGCCGATGCGAAACACCTGCAGCGGATTGAGCAGGGCGATGGCGACGACGCCCTCGATCGGCATGCGGTCGCGAATGAGAACGCCGAGCAACAGCAGATCGAGCCCCAGGATGAGGACCAGCCATAGCAGAAACGCCGCCGTCTGCGCCACGTCGACGGACGTGGAAACGGAGGCGATGAAGAAGCCGAGGCCGACGAAGGCGAGAATCATCGCCAGCAGCATGCCGATGTCGAATCCGAGCTGCTCCCATGGCACCGCGACGCCGCGCGCGACGCCATATGCGACAGCCGCCGCGAGCGCGCCCAGCACGGGCGCGACGGCCAAGACGTAGCGCGCGAAGAAACGCCCCGCATACCAGGCGTCGAGGCGCACCGGCAGGCCGAGCACATATTCGAAGACGCCCGCCTCCCGGTCGCCGGCGAGCGCGCGCACCGTCGTAATCAGCACAAAGATCGGGAGGATCGCCATGGTGAGCTGGATATAGGCGACCAGCGTGCGCGACAGCCCGGTGAAGCCAAGCACGCGGCTCTCGGTCAGGCCGAACACCAGCAAGACCCCGACCAACCCGAAAAACACCAGCGCATAAGCGGCGAACCACCGTGCGCGAAGCGCCTGCGCGATTTCGAGTTGGAAAGTGGCGACAAAGCCGGAACGATTTTCGCGCGCCGGCGCTTTGTCGGACTCGTTCGTTCCGTTCATGACGTCTCTCACATCGGCGTGTCGCATAGCGCACGCGCGCGTATTGCGGCCACTGCGGCGGCGTAGTCGAGCGGATGTCCGGCCTCAGGGCCCGCGGCATGGCCGTGGCCCATGGGTGTGGCCGCGCCGGCGCGAAAATGCGCCTTTCGCGCTTCGACCCAGCGCGCAGGCTCCGTCTCGTCAGCCGCCCATATCAGAAGATCGGGCCGCTCGAGCTCCTTGCGCGCGACAGCATCGAGCACAGCGCAGCCGAAATCGTCATAAATGCGCACGCGCCCATAGTCGCGATCCCATATCTCGGCGGCCCAGCGCGGATCGGCGACCGTCATGCCGCAGTTCTGGCATGCGTCGCGTCCAAGACGAACGGCGCGCGGGCCCGGCGGATTTTCGCCGCAGCCGGACAGCGCGGTGGCGCAAGCGCCGAGCCCCACGCACAGAAATCTGCGGCGGGCGGCGTCGAATTCGCCTTCACGGACGCGGCGCATCGTGTGGCGCTCCTTCGATCGATTTCTCCCGTAACTCGACGCCCGCCACAAGGCCCGCGTGACGGGCGACGAAACCGAGGAACCGTAACCGATCCGGTCCGGCGACCGCTCCTGTCCAGACGCCCGCCGGGTTCTCCAGGAGACCCCATTCGCGCGCCGCCCGCGCAAAACTCTCCTCCCGCCGCGCCGTCTCGATCCGCGCACGAAAGGTCGAGCCCAAGGCGCCGGCGTCGGCGACGGTGTCGTCGAGCACGATGCGTCCTGCGTCCAGTTCGACGACGCGATCGACCAGAGGCGCGATTTCGTCGATGCGATGGCTGGACACGATCATGGCCGTCGACCGGTCGCGCGCCGCCAGCAGGCCGAAGAAGGCGGCGCGCGCAGCAGGATCGAGGTTGGCGGTGGGCTCGTCCAGAATGAGAAGCCGCGTCGGTCGCCCGAGCGCGAGCGCAATCAGCAGCTTTTGCTTCATGCCGCCCGACAGGCGCACGAAGGCTCGGTTGCGGATCGGCGCGAGCTTCAGGCCAAGGGCCTCGGCGACGGCTTCGATCGCCTCGATCGCCGCGCCGGAGATGTCGGCGACATACCGGACGAAGGCGCCGACCGGCATTTCCAGCCGCGGCGCGATCTGGGGCACGAAGCCGATTTCGCGCAGCAGCCGTGCGCGATCGCGACGCGGGTCGAGACCATTGACCGAGATGCGGCCGGAAAACGCGTATTCGCCGAGCAGGCAGCGGAAAAGGCTGGTCTTGCCCGCGCCATTGGAGCCGACCAAGGCGATCCGCTGGCCCGACGGCGAGGCAAGCGTCAGCCCGTCCAGCACTTTCGCGGCCCCGAAGCTCTTGGTCAGCCCCTCGATCTCGATCATTCCGCCTGCTCCGCAGGGTCTTCCTCGACCTGGCGCCGCGTCACGCCGAGAATGTCGAACGTCAACGCGCCGGTCGGGCACACGTCAAGGCACATGGCGCAACGCGTGCAATCCGCGCCGATCGGCGTGCGCACGTCCCGCGCGTAGCCGAGCTTGGTCATGTCGAGCACATGCGGCACAAGGCAGACCTGACGGCATTTTCCTTCGTGCAGGCATTTGTTGGCGTCGTACATCACGCGCACCGGCGCGGCGACGCCCGCAAAGCCGTAGCCGAGACCGACCGGGCAGACGTAGCGGCACCAGAAGCGACGCGACCAGAATATTTCGACCAGAAGCAGCGCCGCGACCCAAAAGAGCGCGAACCAGGTTCCATAGACGATGGCGCGCGACACGATGCCGACGGGCGATATCCACTCGAATACCGGGTAGCCTGTCGCAAAGGCGAGAACGGCGAATACGACGAACATGACGATGCGCAGCCGGCGGTCGAGTTCGTGGTCCTTCGCCAAGCGTTTCTCGACCAGCCGCAGATGCAGCATCTCGGCGAGTTCCGACAGGAAATGGTACGGGCACACCCAGGAGCAGAAGTTGCGGCCGCCGATTATCGCGTAGATCAGCAGGACGGTGGTGACGCCGATCACCAGATTGAGAACGACGTGTTTGTGCGCGAGCATCAATTGCAGCGCGGAATTCAGATCGGCGAAGTGAAAGCCGAAGACGCGCGAGGCCGTGAGCGAGCCTTCGACGAGTTGCAGGTCGAGCCAATAGGACAGGACGAACAGACCGTTGACGATGAACAGCGAGGCCCAACGCAGCGCCCGCCACTTCGGGAAGCCGAGCTTGCCCGCGCGTTCTTCGGCGATCGCCTCCTTACGGCGCTTGCGTTCTGCAGGCGTCTTCTTGAAGGCCAGCAAATCGCGGGCGTCCCCGCTCATGTCCTCTTGCGTGGGGCGCGCGGGCGCCGCCCCGAACATCAGCGCGAGATCGCGCAGCTTGCGCTGGACGAGACGGCCGCTCATGCCGCGCCTCCCTTGATCTCGCGGCCCGTGACCCGGATATCGACACGAATCGCCGCCGGCTCGGCCGGGCACACCATCTCGCATACGCCGCAACCGACGCAGGCGTCCTTGACCACCGGCGTGCGCCGCTTGTCCTGCAGATCGTCAGACAGCGGCGCCAGCGCAATCGCGTTTTCGATCGGACACTGGCGCACACACAGATCGCAAATCGGCAGGTCGTAGGGATGGCTGGCGACGGGCTGGGGGCGCCAACGGTCGATTTCGGAATAGCGCAGCCGCCCCTTGAACGCATCGCCGCGCGCCAGTCCCTTGAAGGGCTGGCCCTTGCGCGCCAGGCAGGCGTCCGGCACCGCCAACTGCGCCACACCCATGCGGCTCTGCTCCTTCTTGTCGAGCAGATGGCTGAGCGCGCCCGTCGGGCAGGCAAGCACACATTGCGTCGCGTCGCAGGAAAAGTCGCAGGCCTGCGCGCGCGCCACGATGAAGGGCACGCCGTTGCCGAGGAACTGATCGATGTCGCCGAGCCTGATCGCGCTGACCGGGCATACCTGCACGCATTGGCCGCACTTGATGCAGGCGGCGAGGAAGTCCTCCTCGTCAAGCGCGCCCGGCGGCCGCAAGCGCGGCGACGCCTCCGCCGATTTGTGTTGCAGCAAGCCGATGAGCGAAGCGCAGGCGACCGCGCCGCCGACCGCCGTCGAACGCAGGAAACGCCGGCGCTCCTCATCGACGCGGCGCGAGCGCGGCGCGGGCGTCTCGGTTGTCGCGTTCGCCTCTTCGCTCATCCTCTGCTCTCCAACAGCGCTGCGGTACGCGCGCCTGCGTCGGGCGCGGGCGCGGTTCGCGGCGCCGGGTCGCTCAGCAACAGACGCGGCTCGGTCAAAGAGCCCAGCCGCTCGACGAGATCGATCAATTCGAGCGACGGCGCCGCTCGAAAGAACTGCGCGTCCTGAACGTCCATCCACAATCGGTCCGCCCAGCTCCACACACGATAAGGCGTCGCGCCGACGCCGTCTCCCTTGCGGTCGAAGCCGTCGTAAGCATCCCAAAAATTGCCGCTCCAGCGATTGCGGCCGGCAGCCCCGCCGCCGCTGACCGTGACGGCCGTATGATTGCCGACGAAGGAATTCTCCTCGAATGCGCTGCCTTCGCCGGTCGAATGGAAAGCGATGGCGACGCCGTTGTAGGCGAACCTGTTTCCCACGAACCTGTTCGGACCGTCCGGATCGTCGGGCGACGCATCGAGATAGATTCCGCGCGCGTTGGCGTAGATGTCGTTGTGCTCGACGCGCACCCGCGACGATTCCTTGAAGCCGATGCCGATGCCGGAGGGGCCCTGGCCGTTGCGAACGACGTTGTCGACAATCGTATTGTCGTTGGCGTACATCATGAAGATGCCGACCGTGTTCGACGAGAACTTGTTCGACGCGATATGGTTGCGATGCGAGTACATGAAGTGCACGCCGTAGCGGCTGTCGAGAATCCGATTGCCGGCGATCACGTTCTCTTTCGAATACCACACGACCGTATCGCGCACGCCCGCGATCTCGTTGTCCTCGATGCGATTGCCGTTGGAGTACCAAACGCGTATCGAATCGCCGCGCAATGCTTCGGGAAGATGCTTCGATGAAATCTTGTTGCGGCGGATGATGTTCATATCCGCCTGCTTGAGATCGAAGCCGAACAGGCAATCTTCGATGACGTTGTCGCGGAATATGCTGCGCTTCGAACGCAGGCGGAATGCGGAATCGGTGGATTCGTGGCGCTCGCCCGAATTGCGAAGCGTCAGCCCGATCACTTGAACGTCGTCGGCTTCGGCGGTGATGATCGAACCGACGCCGCCGCCGTCGACGACGACGCCGGGTTCGCCCTCGATCCGCATCGCCCGCCTGACAATGCCGGGCGCCGCATAGATCGCCGGCTTGAGGTGAAGCACGCCGCCGGTCGGCGTGGCGTCGATCAAGGGCTGTAACGCAACTGCGCCGGGCGGGAAGCGGCGCAGACTTTCCATTTCCTCTTCGGAGCGCGGATCTGGCGGCGGCGGATGGTGATCGGCGAATCCGGCGTCGCGCGTCAGGTCGTATACGCCGAAGGTCGTCGCCAGGCGGCCGAACGCGAACGCCACGAGGCCAACGACTGCTGCGCCGCCGAGCAGCAGGCCGCCGCCTTTCGCCCAGCGCAGCAATCGCCCGTTCGCGCGCATGGCTCAGTCTCTCCGCGCATCCGGCGCCGCACGGCGCGCAAGCACGGACACCGCCATGGCGACCGCAACGACGCACATCAGAGCGAAGCCGGTATAGGGGTAGGAGTGCGTCGTGAACTGGGCGACCTTGCCGTCGCCGAACACCGTGGGCATGAACGGCTTGAGCGTGAACGCTCCCATCGCGTTCAGGCTGTGTCCATACCACCAGAGCCAGCCGGCGTATTCCAAGATGAATGCAGCCGGCAGAATGAGCGGGACTATCCCGAGAGTGTAGAACAATGGCGAACGGGCGTTGCGCGCAAGCCAGAGGAACGCGAGCATGGCGGCGAGCACCACAGCGTAGACGATGTAGAGCACGGTCTTCATGATCGAGACGAGGTGCGCATTCTTGCTCGGCTCGTTGAACCAGCGACCGAGACTTTCCTCGTAGTGCCACGCCATGACGTCCACGCCTCGACCCGTCCATGCGGGCGAGGGATCCGTGAGGCTCACAGGCGCTTTTTGTTCATAGACGGTCTTGAGAAGGTCGATAAGTTGCTGCTTGCTGGCGTCCGTCCCAAGCGTCGGCTGCGCAGTCTCGCCGATATGGCTCTTGGCGAGAGATTCCTTCAGCTGACGCACGACAGGGTGCAGGTTCTCGTTCTTGGCTTCGTCTTCCGCGCGCCCGAGGCTGTCGACCAGACCGACGATCCAGCCCTTGTCGAGATATCGGACGCCATTCTGCATGAACAGAGCAGCCGACATCCACACGGCGATCGCGGCGAAGGCCGCCGCCATCACGCCCAATCTGAGGCGCCTGCCGGGCAACGCGAAGCCGACGATAAGCACGCCGAGGAACGAAAACAGGAAGGGCGACAGAAGCTTCTCGACCGGGCCGCCGGACGCGATTGGATACATGCCGACGAAGTGATTGATCGTGTCCATCTCATGGACGCAGTCGAGCGCTTCCTTCTCCACGACCTCCTTGGACTTGCGAATCTCGCAGCCGTTGGAGATGCGATTGACGTGGAAATTGATGCGGACGCCGTCAGGGAATGTCTGAGCCGGATAGTTGGGAGCCGTCAGCGCCACCCACCAGGCCGGCTGATAGAAGGACGCGCCGAGCGCGATGAGCGCTGCCAGCGCGCTCAGCCGGAACAGGATCGACGCCCTTGAGGGTCCGCGCATGGCGGCGGACTTGGCGCGCTGCGGTTCGTTCATGATCCATGCTCCTCATAACGGCCAATGCGACGCCGCGACGCGCTCACGGAGCGGCGCGGCGACTGCCTTGTCGAACGTCTTCAATGGTCCGGGCGGAACCTTCCGCGACTTCACTTGAAGTCGGGGTTCTTCCATCCCTTCGGCGCAACCAGATCGGCCGGCGGCTTCAGGCGCGAGACATAGTCGAGCACAGCCTTGGTGTCGCGATCAGAAAAGTTCTTGATCTGCTCGACCATTTCCGGATTGGAGTTGCGGCGCTTGCCTTCTTTGATCCACTGATATTGCCGCACGAGATATTCGTAGTGCTGGGCCTGAATCCGCGGATAGAATTTTTCGCCGTTGCCTTCGCCGTCCTTGCCATGGCAGCGCACGCAATTGTCCGCGTAGAGCTTGGCGCCGAGCTCCAGATCGTCGCCTTTGCCGACGCCGTTCTCCGGATTCATCTTCAAGGTCGCTATATATTCCGAGACGTCGGCGATCGCCTGGGTGCCGCCGATTTCCGAGGGAAGCGCGAAGGGATACATCGTCGGATTGTCGCGATGTCCGTCGCGGATGTCGGCGAGCTGCTTGATGATCACGGTGCGGTGCTGGCCCGCGAGTTGCGGGAACGTGCCGTCCGGCAGACCCCAGCCCTCCGGCTGATGACAGGCGGAGCAGACTTCGTAGACGTCCTTGCCGTTTTCCTTGTTGGGCTTCAGATGCAGCGCTTCCTCGCGCTCGCCGCCCTGGCTCATCCATTCCTTCTTGGTCTTGTTTTCCTCGAAGGTCTTCTGATCGACCGCCGGGCCCGCCGCCAAGGCGACGCCTGCGGCCATCATCAGGCCGGCCGCAGTCGCGGGAAGAAGGTATTTCATGTTCGGTCTCCGTTTGTCTTTCACCGTTCGTGAGCGCGCTTCTGTGGCGGCGCGCCCCTCGTCATTTCGCCGGCCGCTCGATCTGTGAGAGATAGTCTGCGATGGCGGCGATCTTCTGATCGTCGAGCTTCTTCACGAACGGAACCATGGCCGCGACCTTCCCTCCTTTTCTCACGCCGTCGCGAATTTCAGTCATCTGCAGAACGATGTAGTCGCGCTTCTGCGCGGCGACGTATGGATATGCGGCGAGCGGCTTGAGGCCGTCGGCGCCGTGGCAGGTCACGCAGCCGCCCTTGACGTAGGCGTCCTTTCCGGCGGCAAGACGCGCCGCATCAGGCGCAGGATCGAGCGTCCGCGGCTTCGGAGCCGGCTGGCTCGCGAGAAAATCGGCGATCGCCGCGCGCTCTTCCGCGCTGGCCAGATGCATGATGTCCTTCATGCCTTGCGTGCGCGGATAGCCGCGAGCGTCCGGGCCGGACACGCGCGCGCCCTCTGCGATGAGGTTCATCTGCGAGAGCATGTACTTTGCGTCCTGCCCGGCGAGGTCAGGGTAGTTCTGGATCGCCTTGCCGCCATCCTTGCCATGGCAGGCGATGCAGCTCTTGCCGCGATAGAGCGCCTTGCCGTCGAGCGCATTCTGGCCGATCGCGGGGCCTGCCGCCGCGACTGCGAACGCCACGCCGAGCAACGTATTGCGGATCTTTTTCATACAGAAGACTTCCATACGCCCGTGCACCGTTCGATTTCTGAAATCGGGCCGGCGGGACGGATGGTCGTCCGTCCCGCCCACGGGGACCGGCACAGGGCTGGCCGATCCCCGATAGTCGTCACTTCGCGGTTGTCTTCGCGCCGTGCTCTTCGAGGTAGGTCTTCACGCGCAGACCGATGTCGGCGGCCTTGACCTGATACTGCCACCACTGGTTGGCCCAGAGGGTCGCCTGTTGCCAGTCTTCCTTCTTGGCGGCCTCTTCGGCCTTGGCGCGCGCGTCCTTCATGAAGTTGAGCTGATCGGTCGCGTCGTCGACCAGCGCGACCACCGTCGGGAAGTCCTTGAAGTTGGTCGACAGGATGTACTTGACCACGGTGTCGATGACGCCCTGCGTATCGAGGTTGGTCTTGTACTGCTTGTCGTAGTCGGCCTTGGTGTAGACCGTCCCTTCCGTTCCCTTGACAGCCGCCTTCTCGACCAGGCCCTTCGGCTTGACCATCAGGTAGCCTTCCATCTCGAGATGCAGCGCCGAGCAGAACTCGGTGCAGTAGTACGAGAAGGCGCCAGGACGATCAGCCTTGAAGGTGACCGAGGCGGTCTTGCCCGGCTCGAGGCTGAGATTGCCGACATAGGTCGAAACCGCGAAGCCGTGCGTCTCGTCTTCGGCGCGTTCCGCGTTGGTCCAGTGGAAGGTGACCTCGTCGCCTTCGTTCGCTTCGACGATTTCCGGCGTGAAGTGCGAGCGGATCGCCGTGCCGAACACTTCGACCTTGCCCGGCGTACGCACGATCTTCTCCGAACCCGGCCGAACCGCGAACGGGCTCGGCTGTTCCGTGCGGCTGTCGGTTCCGTACTTGTAGCGAACGACAGGCTGCAACTTGCTGGCGGCGATCGCTGCTGCGTAGTGGGGTTCGCCCAACGGCAGCGGCATGTCGTACAGCAGCTCCATCTTGTCGCCGGAGATATCGATGAGCTGATGGTTCTGCGGATGCAGCGGGCCGACAGGGTTGAACCGGTCGATGGCGAGCTTGTTCAGCGCAATCAGATATTTTCCGGCCGGCGCCGCGCTCTCGCCTTCCATCGCGGTCAGATGCCCGATGTTGTAGTGAACCGAGATCTTGTCGAGAACCTTGCCTTCGCAATAGTCGTACTTGGCGACCTGGCTGTCGACGTAGAGCGACGTGTAGGCGATGCACGGCTTGGAATCGAACTGCGTATGCAGCGGCCCGAGACCGAGGAGAACCTGCTTGTGCAGCGTCTCTTTCATGTCGAGGACGGGGATCCCGTACGGGTCTTTGGATGCGAATTTCTTCGCATCGATCGCCGCCTTGATCTTCTCCCACGAATAGACGGACACGTTGGTGTCGAGCTTGCCGCCGACGATGATGAACTTGCCGTCAGGCGTCACGTCGGCGCCGTGTGGCGATTTCGGCTCGGCGATGAGGAACAGAATGCCCTCGTCGATCGCCGTCTTCATCGGCAGAACGTCGTGCCCGTTGATTTTCGTGGCCTTGCCGGCCGCCACGAGTTCCGCCGCCTTCTTCCAGTTGATGATGTGCAGATAGTCTGCGTCGTTGGCCGAACAGCCCGCCTCGAACGGCGGCTTGCCGGATTCGATGCCGCCGACATAACGTTCGGCGCAGAAGGAGTTGGTGAAGGACCAGCCGTCCGAGGGACCCTTGCCGGCGTCCGACAGATCCTGCGTGTAGGGCGGCAACTCAATCGAGAAGGACTTCGATTCGTCGATCAGGCCTTTCGAGCGGTCGAATTTCCAGTAGGTGACCGCGCCGCGGAACTTGTCGTTGAATTCCGACAGCGGCGCATAGCCGCGCCCGAGGATGCCAGGATATTGCGCCGCCTCGATCACATATTCAGAATTCGGGGTGACGAACGTGCCGCCGTGCTCCGACTGCATGATCGGATTGACGACGATCTGCCGCGTCTCGAAATCCTTGAGGGAAATGACTGCGACGCGCGGATTGGCCTTGTCGTTGATGAAGAGGAACTCGCCGTCCGGCTTGGCGTTTGTTTCCGAAATCGCAGGGTGATGCGTGTCGCCCCAGTTCGGCTGGCGACCGTCGATCTTGCCCTGATCGAGAATCTTTTTCGATTCGTCGTCGTAGCCGAAACCCTGCCACGGCTCTGGCGTGAACACGCTGACGTATTTCAAAATACGCATCGACGGCACGCCGTAGACAATGATTTGACCGGATTGGCCTCCGGAAGAGAAAACAATGAATTCGTCGCGGCCGCCGGTCGGCGTGTATGTCTTGGCCGCTGCGAGTATGTCCTTGTCCGTGAGATTGCGCCGCTTCATCACGTCCTGCAGATTCTCCGCCGAGGACGCCGCTATACCTCCGAAGCACGCCAGCGTTCCGGCGGCTACGGATGCCTTCAAAAGCGATCTCATTTCGCGCTCCTAATAACAATCGGCGCTTCGTGCGCGTTCGCCCTTCGAACGCTAAGGCCGGACCGCGCCGATGGAGCACTCGGTAACAAGTCCACGAATCCATGCCTTGATAAATGTTATCTTGCGCGCTGCGTCGCACGGGCCCGCGCGACGGACGCCGTCGAACGCTTGATTGCCGACGCGCGCGTCAGGATTGCGCCGGCTGGCGTCGTAGGGCGCGCAGCGTTTCCAGCGCCTCCCAAGCCAAGCCGTCCGCGACAATTTGACCGATCCTCGGCCGCGGCGGCCGGGCGCTCGTCGCGACTCTAGTCGTCTGCGCCTCGGCCGCCCTGTCGCGCACAGGCGCGAAGGCGAGGTCGCCGTCGCCCACCGCGTGGTCCGGTTGCGATGTTAGGTGATTGACGGTCTCGGGACCGGCGCGGCTGGTCTGGGGTTGCGGCGCCGCCTGCGCAGCGATCGCTGCCCGAAACTCGACACTCAGCCGATCCGCCGGGAAGCTGCCGCTGGAAATGGGAGAAACGGGCGGAGAGCTGACGTCCTGAGAGCCCGGTCAGATCCACCGTAATTGGCCCTGCGAGTTAGCTCATGGTTTTCGACACCGCAGAACTGCGCCGTCTCCGGTGTCGTGGCGCGGTCACTGCCCCGGAGCATCTCCCAATCGTCAGTCTGCAACCTCAGCCTTGCCCGTGACCATCGAGGCCAAGTAATCCCACCACGGCTTGCCTGTGAAGGCCATGTAGACGTGACCGATGAAGAACGCGATCAGCGCGAAGGCGGCGGCCGTATGCACAAACGCGACAGCGTTTAGCGACAGGCCAGCAATGCCGATCGCCGGCCAGTCGTTGTAGTACATGTACAGCAGCCCAGAGATCCAGAGAGCGGGAGCAATGGCGACGTCGAACAGCAGGTACGCCATGCGCTGCATCGGATTGTGCTTGGCCGCGCGCAGCTTGCGGTAGGGATGATGCACGCCCGGCTGGAAGATGCCGATCGAGTAGTAGTACACGACAGCGCCCATGCCCTTGGTCGTCGGCACGTACTGGCGCCATTCGCCGGTGATGATGTGCCAGAAAATGGCGAACACCCAGAGGACGATCAGCGCCCACGCCAGCTGCGTATGCAATTGGGACGCCGCGCCCCAGTTCATCGGCGAGATCGTGCCGTGAACAGTGAACCCGGTGACGAGCAGGCCTAGGATCAGGATGGCTTGAGTCCAGTGCCAGAAGCGCTCGAATCGGGAGAAAATGATCGCACCACTCATGACGCCCTCGTGCGGTTTGCGGAGACGACGCGGAGGCCGAGATGCCCCAGCACGCCGGCCAGCGTAAGCCCCGCCGCCAGCCAGCCCAGCATGTCGAGCCACGCGAACCGGTCGCGGCCGGGGACGTAGATTCCTTCGACGCCTTTCATCCTGCCGTCCACGGCGTGGCACTTGGAGCAACCCACTGCGTCTTCCTTGGGCGCGACCATGTGTGTGATCGGCCAATAGTAGACGCTTTCCACGAAGCCGAACTTGCCGGAATAAGGCGCGCCGGTCAGCTTGGCTGAAGACGACAGCGCCTTGGACCAGTCGAAATTGGACCAGAACGCCGTGTCGTCCTTGCCGAAGAGGTGCGCCGCCAGCAGCGTCTTGTTCTCGGTGTCGTAGGGTTGCCGTCCGCGCATCGCCTTGAACGGCCAGATCCGGGAATTCGGGTCCTTAGGGGAGCCGCCGATCGTATTGATCGGAACGATCTGCTTGTCGTCGAACTTGTCGCCCGCGAGCGTGTAGGAGATTTCGCCGTTGAACCACCGATAGGTCGGAACGACCTTCGCCTCCCATTCGAAATTGCCCTTCATCGAATCGTAGGTCGCCTCGCCCTGGGCGTTCTTCTCGATGTAGGGCTTGCCGTTCTTCAGCTTGCCGGCTGTCGACCAGTCCCACATGGTCTTGGTCGGCTTGTCGCGCGCGAATTCCGGCACGTGGCAGGTCGGGCAAGCGATCCGGTTGGTATGATCGTTGATCTTCGCCGCGTACTTGCCGGCCTTGTGCGGCGTTTCACCGTGGCAGGACTCGCACGTCGCGCGATTGCCGTCGGTGCGGCCGGGAATGTCTACGCCCTTCTTGTCGACCGCCTTGGTCGCGAACCGCGAGCCGGCGGTGAGGTGCGCCTCGGTCGTGTGGCAGGTCGAGCAAGCAAAGTTCAGCCCGTCCGTTCCCATATGGACGTCGAGCTTCCGGGTCGGCTTGGTCAAAGTGCTGTCGAGATCTCCGTGCTTCACCGAATCGCCGCCGCCTCCATAGAAGTGGCAGACGCCGCAGTTCTCGCGACCGGTGTCACCCACGCTTTGGGCGACCTTCGCGAGGTCCGCAACGGGCCAGACCTTCCCAGCCGGCATTTCTTTCGGCGTGTAGTTGGGGTGGCCCGCGTCGGTGGGGAATTTCTTGTAGGTCCCGGTTTTTTCGTGACAGACGAGGCAATCGACATTGTTCTCGGACGTGAAGTCGAACTTGTCGTCCTTCCAGCCAAAGCCGACGTGGCAGGATGTGCAGCGAGGCTCGTTGCTGGAGAGCGCGCCGCAGAAGTTATTGATAATGTTCTTCTTGCCGAGTTTCTGGCCGGTCGCGGGATTGGTGTAGTCCCAGGTCCAGTGCAGGCTCTTGTGAATTTGCTTGGATGCCTCGGTGTGGCAGGTCAAGCACGCCTTCGTGACCTCTGGCCCGGACGAGAAAGGCCCTTGCAGCTCCTTGAATTTTTTGTGATCGGCGGTGCTCGCCGTCTTCTTCGAAAGACCAGTTCCATCCGCCGCGACCGCGCGCGGCGCCGCGAAGATGCATCCGGTGAAAAGCAAGCCAGCTGCGACGAGCCAAATGGCGGCGGCGTTCATTCGGGGGGTAGCCATGGCGAAGCCCTGAAATTCAGATATCTAAATGTTTCCTGTTCAGCTTCGGCTCCGCCTTGATTCGAATCAATATTTGACACACTTCAGACACATTGCGCCCTTGACGATCCCGAGATCGCACGTCGCCGTTACTCTAGAGCATGGCTCGGGGAGCTAGCGGAACAGCTCGCGTGGTTGCGGCCAAAGCGCAACTTCCGCGTGCTCCCCGAGATATCAAATTTCACGAAATGCGAGTGGCGGATCGCCTCTACAGCTTTGATAGATGCGCGTCGAAGGTCCGCTTCCGCTCGGCCCCTGCCGCGAGCTCCCGGCCCGTAACCTGTCATTCGGCAGGCGCGCCCGGAAGCTGCCGTAGGCAAAGGGTGAGATGGGCGGAGAGCCGACGACCGCGGCGATGGCCGACCGCGGCTGCTGCTGACCCGCGACCGACTCTGGAAACGTCAGATCTCGGACCGAGTTGACGCTCTCGTGCGCTGCGACGATGCGCCAGCTCTCCGACATGCAGTTATCGATCTGCCGCAACGAAGATCAGCGTCGTCGGCACAAGCAAGCCGTATGCGGCCGCCATTTGATCCAAAGCTTGCGAGCTTCCAGCGCGGCGCCGCGAATGCAGGCAAGGCGGACCAGCAGGCGCCTATTTTCTGCGATGTGCAGGCCGCCGCTTTGCCAGCTATCGTCGATCCGCTTTGCAACCGGCGGGGAGATTCGGGCGTCATGCGATCCACGGCAAGGTCGACGCGCGGCATGGTCACGTCGCCGCATCATCTGGCGAGTGAAGCGGGCCTGCGCGTCCTGCGCGAGGGCGGCACGGCTGTGGAGGCGACGATCGCGATGGGCGCCTGTCTCGCCGTCGTCTATCCGCACATGACCGCCATCGGCGGCGATGGCTTCTGGCTTGTCTCGAAGGGCGGCGAACCGCCCGTCGCGATCGACGCGTGCGGCGCCGCCGCAGGCGCCGCGACGCCGGATTTCTATGCATCGCGTGGGCTTTCCGCAGTGCCGTGGCGGGGACCATACGCCGCCAACACGGTGGCCGGCGCCGTGTCCGGCTGGGGCGAGGCGCTGGCGTTGAGCCGCGAGCTCGGCGGCAGGCTGCCGATGGCGCGGCTCGTCGAAGACGCCGTTCACCATGCCGAAGCGGGCTTCCCTGTCACGGCGAGCCAGGAGGAGACGACGGCCGAAAAACTGTCGCAGCTTGCCGACGCGCCGGGCTTCGCCGGGGTCTATCTCCATGGCGGCGCCGCCCCCAAGGAAGGCGCCGTCATGCGGCTGCCCGCGCTCGCACGCACGCTGAAGCGCATCGGCGAGGATGGCGCCCGCAGCTTCTACGAGGGCGCGCTAGCGAACGACATCGCCGCTGATCTCGCGCGCATCGGCGCGCCCGTCAGCGCCGCCGATCTCGCGGCGCACCGCGCGCAGCGCCGCGCGCCGCTGTCCGTCGCCATTCGCGGCGCGCGGCTCTTCAACTTTCCGCCCCCGACGCAGGGGCTTTCGTCTCTGATGATCCTCGCCCTGTTCGACCGGCTCGGCGTGAAGGAGGCAGAGAGCTTCGCGCACATCCACGGGCTCGTCGAAGCGACCAAGCAGGCCTTCATCGTGCGCGACGCCCATGTCGGCGATCCCGCCTCGATGACGCACGATCCCGCCGAGTTCCTCGCGCCGGAAATTCTCGACAGGCTTGCCGCGCGCATCGACCCGGCGCGCGCGCTCCCCTGGCCGCAGCCGGCGTCCGCCGGCGATACGGTCTGGCTCGGCGCGATAGATGCGAACGGCATCGCAGCGAGCTACATCCAGAGCATCTATTTCGAATATGGCTCGGGCTGCGTGCTCGAGGACACGGGCATTGTCTGGCAGAACCGCGGCGCGAGTTTCCTGATCGGCGACAGCGTCAATCCCGTGCGGCGGCTGCGGCCAGGCGCCAAGCCGTTCCACACGCTCAATCCGGCGATGGCGCTGTTCGACGACGGCAGAACTATGGTCTACGGCACGATGGGCGGCGAAGGACAGCCGCAGACGCAGTCCGCGCTCTTCTCGCGCTACGCCATGTTCGGGCGCGACCTGCAGGAGGCGATCACCGCGCCCCGCTGGCTGCTCGGCAAGACCTGGGGCGAAGAAAGCGTGTCGCTCAAACTCGAGAGCAGGTTCGATCCCGCGCTCTGCGAAGAGTTGCGCGCGGCCGGTCACAATATCGAGATGTTCCCGGCTTTCTCCAGCGCCATGGGCCATGCCGGCGCGGTCGTGTTGAACCGCGGCGGCGTATTCGAAGGCGCGACCGATCCCCGCTCGGATGGCGCGGCGCTGGGCTACTGACCGGCGCCGCGCTCCCGATCAATAACCGATCGTCGTCAGGTCCTGGAACCAGTGCTGGGCCTGCACGAATTTCTTCACCTTCGGCGACAAGGCGTGCGGATTGGTGTCGTGCACCACCCAGACCAGCGGCGCGTCGTCGACGATCAGGCTGTGCGCCTGCGCCATCAGTTCGTCCTGCCTCTTCGGATCGAAGGTCTGCTTCGCCTCGTCGATGATCGCGTCGACCTTGGGATTGGAATAATAGCCCCAGTTCACGCCGACCGGCGCGCCCTGGCGTGAATCGAAGAAGCGGATGATCGCGTAGAGCGGATCCGATGTGACATAGGCGATGTTGTTCGACGTGATCCCCTTATTGATCTCGTCCTTCGCGCCCTTGCGCCAGTGGGTGTAGAGCGTCTCGAGCTCGACGACCTTGAAGTCGACGTCGACGCCGATTTCCTTGAAGCTCTGCTGCAGAAACTCGTTCATCGGCAGAGACAGCATCTGCCCCGTTCCGCCCTGCGCGATGATGAAGGTGGTCTTCAGCGGCTTCTCCGGCGAATAGCCGGCTTCCTTCACCAGCTTTTTCGCCGCTTCCGGATCGTACTTGATGTCGAAGGACGGCTTGCCGAACCATGGACTTGACGGATCGACCTGTCCCTTTGCCGGTTTGGCGAGCCCGTTCATCAGGCCGACGACAGCGTCGCGGTCGATCGCCAGGTTCAGCGCCTTGCGCAGACGGATATCGGCCCAGGGCGAATCCGGCAGCATGCTCAGGTGATAATTCCACACGTGCGGCGTCACGTTGTCGACGAGCTTCATGCCCGCCGCCTTGAGTTGCGGCACGGCGTCCGGCGCAGGGGTTTCGATGAGATCGACCTGGCCCGCCAGAAGCGCATTGGTGCGCGTCAGCGCTTCGGGCATCGGCACGAGCACGAGCTTGTCGACCTTAGGCAGCCTGTCCTTGTTCCAGTAGTCGGGGTTGCGCACGAGTTCCGCCTGCTCGCGCGGCACGAGCTTGCCGAGCTTGAAGGGGCCGGTGCCGGAGGGCTGCATGGCGAACTTGTCCCAGTCGCGGCCAAGTTTCTCGTATTGCGCCGGGCTCGACACGAGGAACCACAGCATCTGATACGGGAAGAAGGAATCGACCGTCTTCGTCGTGATCTCGATCGCGCCGTCGTCGATCTTGCGGTAGCTCTTGATCGAGGGGAGCCGCGTCTTCACCTGTGCCGACTGCCTCTTGTCGAATTGCGGCGCCTTGTCGTTGAGCACTTTGTCCAGATTCCAGATCACCGCGTCCGCGTCGAAGTCGCTGCCGTCGTGAAACTTCACGCCCTTGCGCAGCGTGAAGGTCCACTTGGTCTTGTCGGCAGGATCGACCTCCCACTTCGTCGCGAGCCCGGGGACCAGCTTGCCGGGCCTGTCGGCGACGTCCATTTCCCACGCAACGAGCGGGTCGTAGAGCGTGTAGCCGGTGAATTGATAGGCGCCTGCGCCGCGATCGGGTTGACCGGTGGTCAGCGGAATGTCCGCCATCGAGATGCCATAGCGGATCACCGATTCTGCGCGCGCCGCGCTGAAGGAAACAGCGAGCGCGCAGGCGGCCGCCAGAACGCGAACTGACCGGAATTGCATGGGTTTTGCTCCTTGGAAGGGGGCTGAGCCGCTAGCCTGTCAGCAAGAAGCGCGCCACCGGCGCCGCAGTTGCGAAGACGGCCGGATGGCACATCGGTTGCATAACTTTTGGTCAGTTCATTTGATGGAGCTGCACGACGATGCGTATCTACATGGTTGCCGCGACGGGACTCGTTCTGGCTCTGCTATCTTCGGCGGCGTCGGCGCAAACGGTGCGCATCGGCATGACGGCCGCCGACATACCGCGCACGCTCGGTCAGCCGGACCAGGGTTTCGAAGGCAATCGCTTCACCGGCCTCACCATGTATGACGGGCTGACGATGTGGGACCTGTCGTCGGAGACGAAGCCCAGCGTCGTCATCCCCGGCCTCGCGATGGAATGGGCCGTCGACACGGTCGACAAGACGAAATGGACCTTCAAGCTGCGGCCGGGCGTCAAGTTTCATGACGGCAGCGCTTTCAACGCGGACGCGGTCGTCTGGAATGTCGAGAAGGTGCTGAACAAGGAAGCCGAGCAGTTCGACCCGAGCCAGGTCGGCGTGACGGCCTCGCGCATGCCGACGCTCGTCTCCGCGCGCAAGATCGACGACATGAGCGTGGAGCTGACGACGAAGGAGCCTGACTCTTTCCTGCCGATCAATCTCACGAATCTTTTCATGGCGAGCCCCGCCAAGTGGAAGGCGCTCTACGCAGCCGCGCAGGGCGCGGACGCCAAGGCCAAGGCGGCCGCCGCCTGGGCCGCCTTCGCGCGCGACGCCTCGGGAACCGGCCCGTGGAAGATGACGCAATTCACGCCGCGCGAGCGCCTCGAACTCACGCGCAACACCGACTACTGGAACAAGGATCGCGTGCCGAAGGTGGAGAAGCTGGTGCTGCTGCCGATGCCCGAAGCCAATGCGCGCACGGCGGCCCTGCTCTCGGGCCAGGTCGACTGGGTCGAGGCGCCTGCCCCCGACGCGCTGCCCGAACTCAAGGCCAAGGGCTTCGTCATCAAGGCCAACGAGCAGCCGCATGTCTGGCCGTGGCAATTCTCGCGGGTCGCGGGCTCGCCGTGGAACGACATTCGCGTGCGCAAGGCCGCCAATCTCTGCGTCGATCGCGCAGCGATGAAGGACAATCTGCTCGGCGGCCTCATGGCGCCGGCCTCCGGCACTTTCGAGCCCGGCCATCCCTGGCGCGGCAAGCCGACCTTCGAGATCAAGTACGACAAGGCGGCCGCGCAGAAGCTGATGCAGGAAGCGGGATTCGGCCCCTCGAAGAAGCTGGCCGTGAAAGTGCAGACTTCGGCGTCCGGCTCCGGCCAGATGCTGCCGCTGCCGATGAACGAATATCTGCAGCAGGCGCTCGGCGAATGCTATTTCGACGTGCAGCTCGACGTCATCGAGTGGAACACCCTCTTCACAAACTGGCGTCGCGGCGCCAAGGACGCGAGCGCCAACGGCGCCAATGCAATCAACGTCACATACGCGGCGATGGATCCCTTCTTCGCCCTGGTGCGTTTCCTGCAATCCTCGATGGCGCCGCCCGTGTCCAACAACTGGGGCTTCATCAACGATCCCAAGTTCGACGAGCTCGTGAAGAAGGCGCGGCAGACGTTCGATCCTGCTGCGCGTGATGCGGCGCTCGCCGAGCTGCACGCGGCTTCCGTCGACGACGCCGCATTCCTCTACGTGGCGCACGATGTCGGACCGCGTGCGATCAGCCCGAAGATCAAGGGCCTCGTGCAGCCCAAGAGCTGGTTCGTCGACTTCTCGACCATGTCGGTCGCGCCGTAGGGCGCAACCCGGCCTTCATTGCCGAAGCCGATCGCGCCGCAGCGCGCGATCGGCGAACAACCACCAGGTCGCGCTCCGGCGCATCGCGACAGGCCGCCCCATGCTCGCTTACATCCTGCGCAGGCTCGCCTACGCCGTTCCCATCGTTCTCAGCGTGGCGCTGCTTTGCTTCCTGCTCGTGCACATGACGCCGGGCGATCCGCTGGTCGCCGTGCTCCCTGCGGACGCCTCGCAGGAACTCGCGCAGCAACTGCGGCAGGTCTACGGTTTCGACAAGCCGCTGCCGGTGCAGTTCGGCCTCTGGCTCTGGCGCGTTCTGCACGGCGACCTCGGCGCCTCCATCGCCACGGGCCGGCCGGTGGCGACGGAGGTCGGGCGCGCAGTGGCCAACACGGTCATGCTCGCTTTCGCCGCTGCGATGATCGGCTTCACGATCGGCCTCGCGCTCGGGCTCATCGCAGGTTATTTTCGCGACACCTGGGTCGACAAGGTCGCGACCTCGATCGCCATCGCCGGCGTTTCCGTGCCGCACTATTGGCTCGGCATGGTCCTCGTCATCGTCTTCTCGGTCGAGCTCAACTGGCTGCCCGCGGTGGGCGCGGGCGATGGCGGTTCCGGCCAATGGGCGTGGGACTGGGCCCATTTGCGCTATCTCGTCCTGCCGGCGATCACGACGTCGGTCATTCCGATGGGCATCATCACGCGCAACGTGCGCGCATTGACCGGCGACATCCTCAGCCAGGATTTCGTCGAGGCGCTCTACGCCAAGGGCATGCGCGAAACCGCAGTCTTCCGCCATGTGATCAGGAATGCCGCGCCCACCGCGCTCGCCGTCATGGGCCTGCAGCTCGGCTACATGCTCGGCGGTTCGATCCTGATCGAGACCGTGTTCTCCTGGCCGGGCTCAGGACTCCTGCTCAACTCCGCGATCTTCCAGCGCGACCTGCCGCTCCTGCAGGGC
This sequence comes from uncultured Rhodoblastus sp., assembly GCA_964634325.1. Classification (GTDB taxonomy): domain Bacteria; phylum Pseudomonadota; class Alphaproteobacteria; order Rhizobiales; family Beijerinckiaceae; genus JAJXWB01. Next base: position 78,878 of record CAZWJF010000007.1, on the reverse strand, counting down.
ACGATTCTCGTGCTCGCCATCTTCTTCGTCGCTCTCAACCTGATGGTCGACGTCGCGCAGGCGCTGATCGATCCGCGCATCCGCAGGACATGACAATGGCCGCGCGCGTCGACGTCAACGCCGTAAGCCCTGCGCCCGCCGAGACGCCGCCGGTCGACCGCGCCGCGCGCGGCTACTGGGCGAACGTCGGCCGCCGCCTGCTGCGCGACAGGACGAGCATGGCCTGCGCCATCATCCTGCTGCTGATCTTCGCCGCCGCGATCCTCGCGCCGTATCTCGGCCTCGCCGACCCCTACAAGGGTTCGATGATACGTCGCCTGCGGCACCTCGGCGCGCCCGGCTTTCCGCTCGGCACCGACGAACTCGGCCGCGACATGATCGCGCGTCTGGTCTACGGGGGGCGGCTGTCGCTCTTCATCGGAATTTCGCCGGTCCTTCTCGCCTTCGTCCTCGGCACGTCGCTCGGCCTCGTCGCCGGCTATGCCGGCGGCAAGATCAATACAGCGATCATGCGCACGGTCGACGTGCTCTTCGCCTTTCCCTCGGTTCTGCTCGCGATCGCCATCTCGGGCGTGCTCGGCGCGGGCATCGTCAATTCCGTCGTCTCCCTCACCATCGTCTTCACGCCGCAGATCGCGCGCGTGGCGGAAAGCGTGACGACCGGCGTGCGCAACATGGATTTCATCAATGCCGCTCGTGCGTCCGGCGCCAGCGCCTTCACCATCATCCGCGCCCATGTGCTGGGCAATGTGCTGGGGCCGATCTTCGTCTATGCGACCGGCCTCATCTCGGTGTCGATGATCCTCGCCGCCGGCCTTTCCTTTCTGGGGCTCGGCGTCAAGCCGCCGGAACCCGAATGGGGACTGATGCTGAACACGCTGCGCACGGCGATCTACACAAATCCGTGGGTGGCGGCGCTGCCGGGCGCGATGATCTTCTCGGTCTCGATCTGCTTCAACCTGCTGAGCGACGGATTGCGCAGCGCCATGGACATCAGGAACTGAGCCGATGGAACCGGCGTTCGCTCCCCTCCCGCAACTCGAGGATCTCGGCGGCGCGGCCCAGCCGCTTCTCCGGGTCGAGCATCTCACAAAGCATTTCCCGGTCGGCGGCGGATTGTTCGAAAAGCGCAGGACGGTGCGCGCGGTCGACGACGTCACCTTCTCCGTCGCCAAGGGCGAAACGCTGGGCATCGTCGGCGAATCCGGCTGCGGCAAGTCGACGACGGCGCGCGTGCTGATGCAACTCGCCCCGCCGGATTCCGGCGAGATCCTGTTCGACGGCATGCTCGTCGGCGGCCGCGACATGCCGGTCTCGGAATTCCGGCGCGGCGTGCAGATGGTTTTCCAGGACAGCTACGCCTCGCTCAACCCGCGGCTTACGGTGGAGGAATCCGTCACCTTCGGACTGAAGGCGCAGGGCGTCCCCGCCGAGGCCGCGCGCAGGATCGCGCGCGACCTGCTGGCGCGCGTCGGCCTGCGTCCGGAAATTTTCGGCGGGCGCTACCCGCACGAGATTTCCGGCGGTCAGCGCCAGCGCGTCAACATCGCGCGCGCGCTCGCGCTCTCGCCGCGCCTCGTCATTCTCGACGAGGCCGTCTCAGCGCTCGACAAGTCCGTCGAGGCGCAAGTGCTCAACTTGCTGGTGGATCTCAAGCAGGACCTCGGCCTCACCTATATCTTCATCAGCCACGATCTGAACGTGGTGCGCTACATCTCCGACCGCGTGATGGTCATGTATCTCGGCGAGGTCGTCGAATACGGACCGGTGGAGTCGCTCTGGCGCAATGCGGCGCATCCCTATACGCGCGCGCTGCTGTCGGCCATGCCGTCGTCGGATCCGGACCGGCGCACGCAGGCCGCCCCGCTGGCCGGCGATCCGCCCAATCCCATCGATCCGCCCGCGGGCTGCCGCTTCCACCCGCGCTGCCCCTTGGCGGAAGCGGTTTGCGGGCAGAAGGCGCCGCCGCTGACGCCGGCGGGAGACGATGGCCACGGCGCGGCCTGCCTGATGTTCGTCGCAGGCGGCGGCCACAGCCGCAGTCCGGCGCCGCAAACTGCGCAGGAACCTGCATGAGCGCGCTGGTCGACATCAGGGACCTGCGCGTCCGCTTCTCCGGCGAGCGCACGGTGCACGCGGTCAACGGCGTCGATCTGAAGCTGCGCGATGGCGAGACCCTCGGCCTGCTCGGCGAATCCGGCTCGGGCAAGAGCGTCACGCTGCGCGCCCTTCTGCGCCTGCTGCCGGCGCGCCGCACGACCATCTCCGGCCAGGTGAAGGTCGCCGGCGTCGACGTGCTCGCGCTGGACGGGGAGGCGCTGTCTGCGTTTCGTGGGCGCACGGTCTCCATGATCTTTCAGGAGCCCGCGCTGGCGCTCGATCCCGTCTACACGATCGGCGCGCAGATCGCCGAAACGGTGATGCGCCATGAGGGCTGCAGCCGCAAGGCGGCCGAGGCCCGCGCCCTCGAGATGCTCGACGTCGTGCGCATTCCCTCCGCCAAGAGCCGGCTCGCCGCCTATCCGCACGAGCTCTCCGGCGGGATGCGCCAGCGCGCGATGATCGCGCTCGCGCTGTCCTGCAAGCCGAAGGTCCTGCTCGCCGACGAACCCACGACCGCGCTCGACGCGACCGTGCAGATCCAGATCCTGCTGCTGTTGCGGGACCTGCAGCGTGAATTCGGCATGTCCGTCATCTTTGTGACGCACGACATCGGCGTCGCCGTCGAAATCAGCGATCGGCTGGCCGTGATGTACGCCGGCCAGATCGTCGAGGCAGGCGCCGTGCGCGACGTGCTGCGGGCGCCGGCCCATCCCTATACGCGCGGCCTGCTCGCCTCGAACGCGCATGGCGCAGCGAAAGGGCAGCCACTCGCGACGATCCCCGGCGCGCCGCCAATCCTCGACGCCGCGCCGACGGCCTGCGCCTTCGCGCCGCGCTGCCCCATCGCAGAGCAGCGCTGCAAGCTGCAGCCGCCGCCGGTCTTCCAGCCGGCAGATGGCAGGATCGCGCGGTGCGTCATGGCCGCGGCAGGCGCGGCGGACTGAAGGCGGTCTGGGAAGGCCTGCTTTCCGGCCTGGCGTGAATGCCTGAAACCGGGCGCACACGACCGATAGCTGGCTCCTCAGACCAGCGCCTCCGGCTCGCCGAATAAGCCCGGGACCAGCCGCTTGGCGACAGCCTCCCTGACAGCCTCGACCCGCTGCTTGTGCTCGGGCCTTGCGACCAGCAGGAACGCGGCGTGCGCAGTGGGGAAGGCGATGACAGCCGCGCCGCTGCATTTAGCCCGAAGACGGCCGGCGGCGCCCTCGAGGAAAGACGTGCGCTCGATCCTGGGGAAATGCTGATAGATCAGCGCCGACCTGCCTGCGCTGTAATGGTCGGCGATTTCCACGAGGCGCACGTGCTTCCGCGAATTGGCGCTTCCTGGGGTATAGGCGCTCGTCTCCAGCCCATTGTCCGGGTCGAAGAAGACAAGGTCGGTCGTCGCAAACGCCGCCATGCATTGCGCGTGGAAGCCGTTTCTTTCGTCCGCGCCGCCCGGCGTGAGCTTGTCGAAAAACAGCGCGCCAGCGACGGCGTTCGCCCGCTCTATCTGCCGGAGCCCGCTTGCCGGTCGACACTCGTCGATTTCGACGAGCATATCGAACAGGTCGGGGTCGAAGCCTCGCCAAGCATCGGGTTGCTTCAGATAGTCCCGCTTGCTGCCTTCGTCGGGCGTCAGCAGCCAGCAGACGCCGATCTGGAAGCCGCCCTCGGTGGCGAGGATGCGCAGTAGCGCGAACTTGCGGTAGTCGTTTACGTCGCCGGAATATTGCGGCTTCATTTCGCAGCCCCGCCCGATGGCGGGGGCTAGCGTGCAGCAAATATCCCGAGTTGGGATTATCCGATTTCCGGTTTCTCTGAGTTGCCAGTTTCGAACTGGCGGCCCTGCCTTGGGCTCCCTTTTCCCCGAGTTCTATGACCGAGCGCTCGACGAGCTTGTTCGCGCTCGGCAGAAGGCCGGCGTCACGCAGGCGGCTTTGGCCAAGCAGCTCGGCCGGCCTCAGTCGTTCGTGGCCAAGTACGAAGGCCGCGAGAGGCGGCTCGACGTGGCCGAATTCGTGTCGATCGCGAGGCTGTTGGGGGCAGACCCCGCTAGGCTACTGAAGGCGGCGGAGTCCGCGACCAGATAGACAGGTTCGTGAAGGAGCCTGTTCGCTGCGCTTACGACGGCGGGCCGGTCGATCTGAGCGCCGAATGTCTGATCCCGGGCCGGGACCCAACGCGAAAGATCGACCGGAGGCGGCTGTTGCGACATGTCACAAAACGCTCCTGAAGAGGCGTTTCGAGACATTTGATTGATTGACGGTTTTCCTACAGGGGCGGCAACAGCCACGCTCGCGTTAAGCGAGAGGCTTTCCAGTCGATGAAAAACGTTCGTTTTTGGACAACTTTCGGCGCGGGCCTCAATGACGGCACGGCTCGGCGGTGCGTAGATCAAGATTTTCTTCGTGTTCCCGGCTACACTTTGTCGGGTGACGGTGCGCACTCCAACCATATCGGCGCAGACACGACCGAGGGCGGGGTTACATGTTGCAAGAGTTTCACGACCTGCTAATCGGCGACGACAAGGAGGGACTATTCAAACTCTGCTTCAATAGGTGCCACGCCGCCCTGTCTGTCATGTGCGAGCACGAGAAGGCAAAGCTTGGCCCGCTTTGGGACTTCGACGCGCGGTATCGCGATCAGACCATGGCGGTTTTATACGAGCGATTTGCCTACGCCATGGCGATGATTGTCACCCGCTTCGCTAAACAGAGTGGCGAACTTCATGGGATAAGCAAGGGCAGCAAGAACGCATTGAAATTGTCGATTTGGCTTAGCGGTGCCGTCGATGAAGTGTTTCACCGAATAGCCCCACATGTAGATACATCTGAAGCTACAGTAGCCTATTATGAGGCCGATTTCTTCGATGAATTTTATGAGGAGTTTTGGGAGAACCATCAACAGATCGCCGATGATATAGCGTCTGTGCGTCGCGAGTTTGATCGGGAAGAGCGAACGTTCCTGCACGGTTTCGATGATGCAGACGAAGCCGACGACGATACAGCCAACCGCGATTGCTTTCATATGATGCGGATGGTGAAGAGATGGCGCGAGGTGGATACAGCTCTGTTCCTCGGCCAAACAAAGCGCAACTACCTGCCATTGATTATCCAGCTTTTCCTCGCCACTCCAAAGTACGACCTGTTCGCCAGCAAGTCCGCTGCGAAATGGTGGGCTTTTTGGAAACGTTAAGCGTCCTCACTCGCTACGGCGCACCGGGAGCGAGCGCCGCTTTGGCCGCCAGAGCCGCCGCGTCCGTCGTCGGAGTCTGCTTGTCACGACGGATCGGCAGTTTGACACTTCGGGGCAAAATGCCGCCGTCTCAATTGTCAATAAAACAGTCGTTTTCTTTACAGGCTGTGGGGCCGCAGCAAGGTCCGTTTCCCGCCCCCTCCGGCTGTTCGCGACGTCCGCTTTGCGGATGATGACCGGCGCATCGGCTATCCGCCCGCACGGCGGCCTTGGCGCTTGATCGGTCGTCAGCCGCCTTCAGAGCGGCTCGATCGCGCCGGCTTCGCCCGACGAACGTCCGCCAACATGTAACCGAGATGTAACCCGCCGGCTCCGCTTCCGCTTCGCGGCTCTCGTCCACCCGCGCTTCTGCATCTCCCGGTTGCACGGGAGTTCACGCGAGTGCGTCTCTGTACACTTCGAGTTGAAGGAAAAGTGGCGCGCCCGAAAGGATTCGAACCTCTGACCCCCAGATTCGTAGTCTGGTGCTCTATCCAGCTGAGCTACGGGCGCGCGGGGGTCGAAGCATCGCCAACCCCTCCCGGACGGCGAACCGCCGAGGCAGCAGTCGTCTAACCGGTCGCGCCGCCAAAGGCAAGCCGCTTCAGCCGCCTTCGCGAAAACGCCCGGATCAGGCCGTATCGCCGCGTCTTGGAGCGTCCGCGGCCTTTCGGGCGGGCAACGAAATCTCGAAGGCCGCGCCGGGCCAACCCGCGTCGTCCAAAGCTTTCAAGGCGATTGCGCCGCCGTGGGCGCGCACCAGATCGGCGGCGATCGCGAGACCGAGCCCCGTGCCGCCCGGGCGCGCCGAGCCGCGAAACGCGGAAAAGAGATTCTTTCGCGCCGCCGCCGGCAGTCCCGGCCCGTTGTCGGCGACGACAATCAACACCGCGCCCGGCGTGCGGGTCGCGCTGATTCGGATCGCCGGCGCGCCAGAGGTCGCGCCCGCGCTGTCGAGCGCCTCGACCGCGTTGCGCAGCAAGTTCAGCAGCGCCCTGAATATCTGCTCGCGATCGATATCGACGATGAAATCCTGCGGCGTCTCGTTGCAGATTTCGATCGGCGCGCGGGCGCCGAGAAGCGCGGTCTCGGCCGCCTCCGCAACCAGCAGACGCAAAGGCGTCGGCGCCAGTGTTGGCGCTTCGTCGACCGAACGCCCATAGGTCAGCGTCGCCTGACAGAAGCGAATGGCGCGATCGAGCGTGCCGACGAGCTTCGGCGCGAGACGCGCGACCAGAGGATCGGACGCCGAAGCCAGCCGATCCGAAATGAGCTGCGCCGACGTCAGCATATTGCGCAGATCGTGGTTGACCTTGGCCACCGCCAGACCGAGCGCGGCGAGATGCTTCTTCTCGGAAAGCTCGCGCGCCAGCGCGCGCTCCATGTCGGCCAGCGCTTCCTCGGCGGCGCCGATCTCGTGCCTCGCGCCGGAGGGCGCGATGATCCGCGTGGAATCTTCGGGCGCGGCGGCGAAGGCGATCACGTTGCCGGTCAGCCGTCGCACGGGAACGAGCACCATGACGGTGAGCGCGATGACGGCGAGCAGAGCGACGATGAGCGAAATGACCAGCGACAGGAGCAGGATGTTGAGAGAATACGCGCCCATCGCCGCCTTCAGCGGCGCCTCGTCGAGCGCGACCTCGACGTATTCAGCGCCCATCGGCGCCGCGCCGCGGATGTCGAGAATGCGGCCTGGCGGCGCGAACAGGCAGCGAAACGCCGCGCTGATGGCCTGCCACGGCGACAGGTCGCGCAAATCGGTCATCTCGTCGATTTCCGGCGGCATGTCGGCGACCGCCAGCATGCGCCGGCTGTCGGGGCGTTTGAGAACGATCATGCGCGCGCCGACGCTGTCGAGGATCGCCGCCTTGAGGCTCTGCGGCGCCATGCCCTCGGGCGAGGCGTCCAGGACGAGCGCCGCCGTATAGGCGGCGGACAACCGTGTGCGCAGCCAGTTGTTGCGGAAGTTGGCGATGGAGGGAATGTAGATCGCGATTTCCGCCAGGAGCACGAAGGCGACGATGAGGAGCAGCACGCGCCCGGCCAAACCAAAACGCGGCATGCGCACCGCTGTCTTGCGGATCGCCTCGAACCGTCCTGACGTCGCTTCCGCCATCGCTCACCCGAACCTGCGCAGAAACCGAAGCAAGCCGCGCACGCGCGGGCTGTCCAGCTTTTCCGCGTAGACGCCGAGGGCTGCGCGTCGCGACGCTTCCGACAGGGTCGGATAGGGCAGAACGGCGTTGGCGATATCCTGCGCCAAAAGCCCCTTCGCGACGGCCAGCGCCCATGGCGCGATCAATTCGCCGGCCGAACGTCCGACGATCCCGCAACCGAGGATGCGGCCGTCGCGCGCGACGATCGCCTTGACGTGCCCCGTCGTGGCGCGCTCGGCCTCCGCCCGGTCGTTGTCGGCGAAGCTCCAGCGCAGAATGCGAACGCGCCTGCTGCTTGCGCGGGCCTCTTCCTCGCTCACGCCGACCCAGGCGATTTCAGGGTCGGTGAAGGTCACGCGCGGCACGATCTCGGGGCGCAGCCGCGCAGGCGCGCGGAACAGGATCTGCTTGAGCGCCAGCGCCGCATGATGGTTGGCGGCATGGGTGAACTGGGCGCCGCCCGCCACATCGCCGACCGCATAGACGCGGCGATTGCTCGTGCGCAAGCCGCGGCGCGTCTTCACTCCAGCGCGATCGAACCGCACGCCGGCCGCCTCCAGGCCGAGATTTTCAACGTTGGGCGCGCGCCCCGCGGCGATCAGCAGATGCGTGCCGTCGATCGTTTCCTCAACGGAATGGCCCGCCAGAATGATCCGCGCGCCCTGAGGGTGCGGTTCGGCCCGCAGGATCTCGACGTTCTCGCGAATGTCGACCCCTTCGCGTCGCAGTCGATCGACAGCGATCGCGGCGAGTTCCGGGTCTTCGCGCGACAGGGCCGCGCGGGCTTCGAGCACGATGACGTCGACGCCGAGCCTCCTGAAGGCTTGCGCCAGTTCGAGGCCGACGGGGCCGCCGCCGATCACGATCAGGCGGTGCGGCAAGACCTCGAGATCGAAGATCGTCTCGTTGGTGAGGTACCGGACGAATTCGAGACCGGGGATGGACGGGATCGCCGGCGACGAGCCGGTCGCGAGCACGAAACGGCGTGCGCGGATAGTCGCTGATCCGGCTTCGACGGTTCTGAAATCCACGAAGCGCGCCGGCGCCCGAATGACGCGCACGCCCATCGCCTCGTAGCGCGCCTGAGAATCGTTGGGCGCGATGCCGGCGATCACAGCGCGAATGCGCTCCCGAACCCTGTTCCATTCGACGCGCGGCTCGACGGCGTGGACGCCGAAGCGGCCGGCCTCCCGCATGGCCTGCGCGACCGCCGCCGACGCGATCAGCGTCTTGGACGGCACGCAGCCGGCGTTCAGGCAATCGCCGCCCATCTCGCCTTTCTCGATCAGGACGACCGGGACGCCGAGCCTGGCCGCGCCCGCGGCGACCGACAGACCGCCGGCGCCTGCCCCGATCACGCAGATGTCGGGCGTCAGTGTCTCGGTCATCCGCTTCGCCCGTTCAATGCGCCGCTTCCCGCTTTCGATCGGCCCACAAGCGCTTGGCCGCGATCGGGGCGAGCGCGACCAGAGACAGGCAGATCAGCAGGATGAATATCTGCGGCGTAACGACGGCCGACAAGGGCAGATCGAGCGGACAGGGCGAATGGCCGGCGGTCAGGCACGCCTCGCGCCGCGCGATCGCGGCCGCGGCGAGCCCGTCGAGGCTCGCGCCCGTCGCTGCGAAGACGAAGGCGGCGGGCAAAACGCCGAGCGCCGTGGTCCAGAGGAAGGTCGTAAAGCGCACGCCGGCCAGCGCGGCCGCGAGGTTGACGAACCAGAAGGGAAAGAACGGCGAAAGCCGCAGGAAAAGCAGATAACCGACCGCGTGATGCTGAAACTTGTCCTGCAGCCGCAACAGGCGCGGCCCCGCCCGCGCCGCCAGCCCAGCGCCGAGCGCCGAGCGCGCCGCCAGAAACAGGCCGCAGGCCCCGGCGGTCGCCCCGACCGCCGAACACAGGACGCCGAGCCAAACTCCGAACAGCGCGCCGGCTGCGACGGTCATCACGGTCGCGCCGGGCGCCGATATGGCCACGAGCCCGGCGTAGACGCCCGCGAAGGCTGCGGCCGCGGCGACGCGATGCCCCGCAATCGCGCCGAGCAGCATCGACCGGCTGTCGATCAGCCGCTCGAGCGACACATAGCGATCCAGGCGGAGCGCGAAGAACAGGACCAGCGCCGCTGCGGCGAGCGCCAACGGCGCAAATCGCCGCCACGCGCAACTCTCCCGTCCGGCCTCGCTGGTCTTCATCGGCGGCAGTCTACCGATGCAGCGCGCGCCGGGCGACAGCGCCTGTCTGACATTCGCGTGATCGATGCGCGACATCGTGTTATCGGGGGAGAAACATCGCCACTCAGGGAGCGGAATCATGACGACGGTTGCTTTCATCGGTCTCGGCAACATGGGCGGGCCGATGGCCGTCAATCTGGCCAAGGCCGGTTACGCCGTACGCGGCTTCGATCTCGTGCCGGCGCTGCGCGACGAGGCGGCCAAGAGCGGCGTATCGATCGCCGCATCGGCGAAGGAGGCCGTGGCGGACGCCGCTGTCGTCGTGACGATGCTGCCCGCTGGCAAGCACGTGCGCGCGGTGTGGGCCGAACTCGCCGCGGCCGCGCGAAAAGGCGCGCTGTTCATCGATTCCTCCACCATCGACGTGGAAAGCGCCCGCGCTGCGCACGCCATCGCCGAACAGGCGGGCCACGCGAGCGTCGACGCGCCGGTGTCCGGCGGCACCGGCGGCGCGAAGGGCGGGACGTTGACTTTCATGTGCGGCGGCGCCGATGCGGCCTTCGCCGCCGCGCGGCCGCTGCTCGAAAAGATGGGCAAGAAGATCGTCCATTGCGGCGGCGCCGGCGCCGGCCAGGCGGCCAAGATCTGCAACAACATGATCCTCGGGGTCACGATGGTGGCGACGGCGGAGGCCTTCGTACTCGCCGAAAAGCTCGGACTGTCCCATCAGGCGCTGTTCGACGTCGCCTCGACCTCCTCCGGCCAGAGCTGGTCTTTGACCACCTATTGCCCGGTTCCGGGCCCGGTGCCGACCTCGCCCGCCAACAACGACTACAAGCCGGGATTTGCGGCGGCGCTGATGCTCAAGGACATGAAGCTGTCGCAGGAGGCCGCCGCCGCCGCCGGCGCCGCGACGCCGATGGGCGCGGCCGCCGCGCAGCTCTACGCCCTGTTCAACGCCGCCGGCCACGAAGGCGACGACTTTTCCGGGATCATCCGCTATCTGCGCGGCAAATAGCCGGTCTTCCGCCGCGCGGCTTGACATGCCCCCGCCAGGGTTTATCGGAACGTCAGGCCGCGCGTCAGAAGACGCCCAATACGGACAGCCCGGATGAACGCCCATCAGAAGATCGTTTTCTCGCACAATCCGACCGCCCGGCCGACGGCGGCGGAGGCCCGCGCCGAGCTTTTGAAGGATCCGGGCTTCGGCCGCGTGTTCACCGACCACATGGTGACCATCCGCTGGACCCTCGACCGGGGCTGGCACGACGCGCAGGTGTGCGCCCGCGGTCCGGTTTCGCTCGATCCGGCCGCCGCGGTGCTGCATTACGGCCAGGAGATTTTCGAGGGCCTCAAGGCGTACAATCGCGCTGACGGCTCCATCGCGCTGTTCCGGCCCGAACAGAACGCCCGGCGCTTCCAGGCGTCGGCGGAGCGCATGGCCATGCCGGTCATTCCGGAATCGGTTTTCATGCAGGCGATCGACGAACTGGTGAAGATCGACGCGGCCTGGATTCCCAAAGGCGACGGCAGCCTCTACCTGCGCCCGTTCCAGTTTGCGACCGAGGCCTTCCTCGGCGTTCGCCCGTCGCACGAATATCTGTTCATGCTGATCGCCAGTTCGGTCGGCTCTTATTTCAAGGGCGGCGAAAAGCCGGTGACCGTGTGGCTCACCGACCGCTACACCCGCGCTGCCGAAGGCGGCACCGGCGCCGCCAAGTGCGGCGGCAATTACGCCGCCAGCTTGCTCGCGCAAGCCGAAGCGATCGACCACGGCTGCGATCAGGTCGTGTTCCTCGACGCCGCCCAGCACAAATGGGTGGAAGAGCTCGGCGGCATGAACGTGTTCCTCGTGTTCGACGACGGCTCCCTGGTCACGCCGCCGCTGAGCGGCACGATCTTGCCGGGCATCACCCGCGACTCGATCCTCACGCTCGCGCGCAAGGACGGCCGCGCCGTCCGCGAAGAGCGTTATTCGATCGACCAGTGGCGCGCGGACGCCGCCAGCGGCAAGCTGCGCGAAGCCTTCGCCTGCGGCACGGCGGCGGTGGTCGCCTCGATCGGCAAGATCAAGAGCGCGTCCGGCGACATCCTCATCGGCGATGGCGCAGGCGGCCCTGTGACAGCGGCCATCAAGGCGAAGCTGGTCGGCATCCAGCGCGGCGAAATCGCCGACGAATTCGGCTGGGTGCGCCGCATCGGCTGAGTTCGGCGCGCCTATCAGCCCGGTTTGCGCGGCGGCGCTTCGCCTTTGAGGATGCTCGCGATCTCGTCGGGTATCGGCGCCGACTTCAGTTTTGTCGGATCGTCCGGATGGCGGCCGGTCCACACGCGCGTTTCGAACGCCTCGACCGACAATTCGCCGCCATTGAACAATTGATGGCGGACGTCGAACGACGAACGCCTGATGTCCATGGCCTGCGTTTCGATGACGATTTCGTCTCCGAACTTGGATGGTTTGAGAAACCGCGCGCGGGATTCAACCAGTGGAATGCCGGTGAAATCGGTATTTTCGAGAAGCCAGCGCTTGTGATAGCCGGTCGCGTCCAAGAGCCCGCCCGTACAATTGTCGAACCAGTCGAAGAACCGCGGATTATAGACGATGCGCGCGGGGTCGCAGTCGCCCCATTCGATCCGGCGTTCGCGTCTGGCGACGAGCATTCGTTTTCCTCCCGATCTTCGCGAGCGATCGCGCGCGTCGCCTGTTTTGTTCGACGTTCGCGCAACGGCGACATTGGTTATGATCTAAAACGAACTGGCGGCGGCGGGTCAATCGCGCGTCCGTCGCGCCTCTGATAGACTGTCCGAATGCAGGGTTATGGCGCGACGCTTTTCGACACGCCGGTCGGTCGTTGCGGGCTGGCGTGGAGCGGCCGCGGCGTCACGGCGCTGCAATTGCCGGAAGAAACGCCCGAAGCGACGCGCACACGTTTGCTGAAGCGCGCCGGCGCGCCGATCGAGCGGCAGCCGCCATCCGCCATCGCGGACGTCATCGAACAGGTCGTGGCGTTGCTGAACGGCGTCGCGATCGACTTGACGGGCGTGGCGCTGGATATGGACCGCATCCACGAGTTCGAACGGCGCGTCTATGAAACGGCGCGCTTCATCCCTTGCGGCGAGACGCGCACCTATGGCGAGATCGCCCGCGCGATCGGAGAGCCGGATTCGGCCCGGCGCGTCGGTCAGGCCCTCGGGCGCAATCCCTACGCGCTGATCGTGCCCTGCCATCGCGTCGTGGCGGCCGGCGGCAAGAGCGGCGGATTTTCCGCCGGCGGCGGCGTGATCACCAAACTGCGCCTGCTCGAAATCGAGCGCCTGGCGACCGGCGCGCGCGACGACGGCGCACAGATGCGGCTGCTGTGAAGCGCGAAACGCAGCGTCGACGGCGTTACGACTGGCCGAGCTTCCTGCGCGCGTCCTCCACCTCTTTCTCGTCCCAGTAGCCGATCAGAATCCCGTTGCGCAATTGCTGAGCCGAACTGTAGCTCTCGATCCGCGAGTCCGGGATGGTGATGCGATTGTGGTCGGTCAGCGCCCAGGTCATCAGCATGTCGCGCATACGCCCGCGGATGTCCTCGCAGGCCGGGTCCGCGCCGCGGTCGACGAATTCCTGCGGATCGCTCTCGAGATCGAACAGCATGGGGCGAAAACCCGGCGCGTGAACATATTTCCAGCGACCGTCGAAAGCCATGAACAAGCGGCACTTGTCGACCGGCAGGTTCAGATAGCCGCGCACGTCCTGCATCGAAAAGTCATATTCGGAGAAGACGCACTCGCGCCAACGTTCCGGCTTTTCGCCGCGCAGCCATGGCGCGAGCGATTTGCCCTCGACGATATGGCGCGGCGACGTTCCGCCGAAATACTCGATGAAGGTCGGCGTGAGATCGATCGCCTCGATCAGCGCGTCGCACACGGTTCCGCGCGTCGCATCGGCGGTTGACGAAGGATCGACGACGATCATCGGCACCTTGACCGACATTTCGTGGAACAGATCCTTTTCGCCGAGCCAGTGGTCGCCGAGATAGTCGCCGTGATCCGAGGTGAAGACGATCAGCGTGTTTTCTTCGAGACCCCTGTCCTTCAAGAACGCGAAGAGACGGCCCAACTGATCGTCGATCTGCCTGATCAGGCCCATGTAGGTCGGGATCACATGCTCCCGAACTTCATCGCGTGAAAAGTTGCGGGATACGCGCAGGTCCATGAAGGCGCGGTAGACGGGATGCGCGTCGTTTCCGCGTTCGCGATCGTCGCGGACGGCAGGCAGCACCTGCGAAGCGTCGAACATGTCATGATAGGGCGCGGGGGCGATGTAGGGCCAGTGCGGCTTGATGTAGGAGAGATGGAGGCACCAGTTCTCGCCCTTGCTCTCGGCGTCGTCGATGAATCGCATCGCCTCGCGCGTCGTCCATGGCGTTTCGGTGTCTTCCTCCGGCGCGCGCGTCTTTTTGTCGGCATGGACGAGAAGCCAGCCGTTCTGCTGCGAGCCGTCTTCGGCTTCGCCCGAATTCGCCCAGGTCTCCCAGGGATTGTCTCCGCCGTAGCCCTTCGCTTTCAGATAGGCGTTGAAGGGCGCGCTCTTGTGCGGACGACCCGAGGGATGCAATCCGTCGTCGCGATCGAAGGGCTCGAATCCACATTCGGACGCAAGGACGCCAATCCTCGAGCCCGGATCGACGCCGAGCCGCTGCATGCCCTCATCATCCGAGGTCATGTGCGTCTTGCCGACCAGCGCCGTGCGCACGCCAAGCTTGCGCAGATGATCGCCAAGCGTCGGCTCGCCGATGCGCAATGGAAAGCCGTTCCAGTTCGCGCCGTGCGAGCGCATGTAACGGCCGGTGTAATAGCTCATGCGCGAGGGACCGCAGACCGGCGATTGCACGTAGGCGCGCGTGAAGCGCACGCCGCGCGCAGCGAGCGCATCGATATTCGGCGTCTTCAAATAAGGATGGCCCGCGCAGCTTAGGTAGTCGAAGCGAAGCTGGTCGCACATGATGAACAGCACATTCTTCTTCGCCATGCGGGCGACCTCCCTGGCATTCTGTCGGGCCGCGCGCCGGCGGCGGCTGGCCTCTTGACTCGTTCGATGTTTATGAGAAAATCAATTATTGATATTGTCAAGCTTATCGAGACGGAACCCAGCCTCGATGTCGCGCCGTACGCCTGCTCCTGCGCCCGTCTTGCCGCGCGACATCCGCGACATGCTGATGTATCGCGTCGCGCGGCTGGCGACGCTCGGCGACCGGACCGGACAACTGCGGATTTCGCGCGAGTTCGGCCTGAACGTCGGCGACTGGCGCGCGCTCGGCGCCATTCACGCGCTGGCGCCGGCCACGCTCGCCACGCTGGCGCGCGAACTCTATCTCGATAAGGGCCAGCTGAGCCGCACGATTTCCGGGCTGATCGAACAGGGGCTCGTTTCGCATCGCGCAAACGCCAGCGACCGTCGGCAGGCGTTGTTCGAGACCACTGCCGAGGGTCGCCGTCTTCACGATCGGGTGCTGGCTTTCGTCGCGGTCAGAAACGCCGATCTTCTCGGCGCGCTCAGCGACCGCGAGCAGGCGCAATTCTTCAGGCTGCTCGACAAGGTGACAGCGACGTCGGAACGCTCATATGAGGACCTGTTCGGCGCGCCAACGCGCGTCACGAGCGAGCGCGAGCAATCGTCCGCGCGCAGACAGCTCAAGAAGGCGACGGAGATGACGCGCGCAACCGGCGCATGATGGTTTGATACGAACCGACCGGCCGATCAAGAGCCGGACGGAGACAACGAGGAAGAGGGAGGAAGACATGGACAGACGGCAGTTCATGGCTGGCGTCGCGAGCGCGGCGGCCGGCGGCGTTTTCGGCGGGGCGGCCCTCGCGGCCGATCTGCTGAAATTCATCTACCCCTATGCGCCCGGCAGCGGCGGCGACATTCTCGTGCGCGTGCTCGCCGACGATCTGCAAAAGAAACTCGGCATTTCCGCGATCGTCGACAACAAGCCCGGCGCCGACGGACGCATTGGCGTGCGCGAAGTCAAGCATGCCCCGCCCGACGGCAATACGCTGCTGTTCACGCCGTTCGGCACGATGGTCTTGTTCCCGACCGTGTTCAAGAACCTGCCCTACGACGCGTTCCAGGATTTCGCGCCGGTGACGCAGGCGTTGACGTTCGACTTCGGGCTGGCGGCAGGGCCGATGTCCGGCGCCAAGACGCTCGCCGAACTGACCGAGTGGCTGAAGAAGAATCCGGACAAGGGCAATGTCGGCGTGCCGGGCCTGGGCGCCCTGCCCCACCTGTTGCCGGTCAAATACGCCGCGGACGCAGGCGTGAAAATCCAGGCGATCGCTTACAAGGGCACTGCGCCTGCCCTGACGGCGGCGATGTCCGGCGAAACGGCGCTGGTGTGCGCCCCGCTCGCCGATTTGATCGCGCAGCACAAGGCCGGCGCGATCCGTCTGCTCGCCACCTCTGGCAAGGCGCGCTCGCCGTATCTGCCCGACGTCCCGACTTTCGAGGATCAGGGATTCAGGATTCAGGGCTCCGGCTGGTACGGGATATTCGCGCCGGCGAAGACGCCGGCCGACGTGGTCGCCAAGTTGAACAAGGCGCTGGTCGAGGCGATTCATTCGGACGCGTTCAAGGAGCGCGCGAAATCCGTCTACCTGACCGCAGTCGGCAGCACGGCCGAGGAACTCGGCAAGATCCAGAAGGAAGATTACGAGCGCTGGAAGCCCGTGATCGAAGCCGCCGGCCTGGCAGGCAAATAGCGAAGGCGCGCGCGCCGGCGGCCGACGGTCGCCGGCCTGTGGCGCGGCGACCAATTCACCCGAACGCGCAGGTTCGATCATGCTGAAACGGATCGACACGCACCGTGACTATTACGCCGGCGCGCTGATGACGCTGATCGGCGTTCTCGCAGGTTATGTGGCGACGACCTACGATCTCGGCACGCTGCGTGAGATGGGGCCGGGATTCTTCCCGCTCGTGCTCAGCGCGTTGATCGCCGCCCTCGGCGTGGCGATCGCCGCGACCGCCGGCAAGCCGACGCCTGAAGACGCCTATGGCCCGATGGCCCACGCCCATCGCGTCGGCGTCGATCTGCGCGGCTGGTCGGCGATTCTCGCGGGCGTCGTCGCCTTCATCGCGCTCGGCGCCTGGGCGGGCATGGCGCCGGCGACGTTCGCCTGCGTCTTCATCTCCGCGCTCGGCGATCGACAGAACACGTGGAGAAGCGCCGCATTGCTCGCCTTCGGCCTGACGGCGTTCGCCATCGTCGTCTTGGCCTGGGGTCTGCGCGTCCAGATGCCGATCGTGAAGGGATTCTAGGTCATGATCTGGACGAGCCTCGCCGATCTCGCGCACGGATTCGAGATCGCGCTTCAACCGCACAACCTTCTCTATTGCTTCATCGGGGTCCTGATCGGCAATCTGGTCGGCGTGCTTCCGGGCATGGGCGTGCTGTCGGCCGTCTCTATTCTACTGCCGTTGACGTTCGGCATGAAACCGGTCGCCGCGATCCTGATGATCTCGGGAATCTTCTACGGCGCGCAATATGGCGGGGCGATCTGTTCGATTCTCTTGAACCTGCCGTCGCATCCTCCGCACGCGGTCACGTGCCTCGACGGCTACCCCCTGACAAAACAGGGCAAGGGCGGCGTCGCGCTCGGCATTACGATGATGGGCGCAGTGTTCGGCGCGGCCTTCGGCATCTTGCAGATGATGTTCATGGCGCCCTACATCGCCAAGATCGCCTTTTCCTTTCAGGCGGCGGAAATCTGTTCGCTGATGCTGCTCGGCCTGCTGGCGGGTTCGACGCTGGCCAAGGGCTCTCCGCTCAAGGGCGTGGCCATGACGGCTTTCGGCATGCTGCTCGGGCTCGTCGGCACGGATACCGCGACGAGCGTCGAACGCTACACGTTCGGCCACTTCGAACTCGCCGACGGAATCGAACTCGTGGCGCTGGCGCTCGGCCTGTTCGGCATCGCCGAGTTCCTGCGCAGCGTCAACAATGTCGCGCCGGTGAACACGACTTACACCAAGCTGAAATTCAGGGACATGCGGCCTTCGAAGGCCGAAGCGAAGGAGGCCGCCTTGCCCATCCTGCGCGGCACGCTCGTCGGCTCCCTGTGCTCGCTTATTCCCGGCACGGGTCCGGTGATCGCCTCGTTCATCGCGTACGCCACCGAGAAGAAGGTCTCCCGCACGCCGGAACAATTCGGACGTGGCGCCATCGCCGGCGTCGCGGCGCCGGAAGCCTCGACGCATTCTTCGATCCAGGGCGACTTCATTCCGACCATGTCGCTCGGCATTCCCGGCGACGCGGCGATGGCGCTCCTGCTCGGCGCGCTGATCATCCACAACATCACGCCGGGACCGCGCCTGATCGTCGAGCACCCGGACGTCTTCTGGGGGCTGATCGCGAGCTTCTGGATCGGCAATCTCATTCTCGTCTTCCTGAACGTACCGATGATCGGCCTGTGGGTGCGGCTGCTGACGGTGCCTTATCGCTACCTTTATCCGTCGGCGCTGTTCTTCATCTGCATCGGCGTGTTCGCGACGCGAAACTCGTTGTTCGACGTCGCCGTCACCCTGGCGATCGGCGTCTTCGGCTACCTGCTCCTGCTGCTGCGCTTCGAGCCCGCGCCGATGCTGCTCGGCTTCGTTCTGGGTCCGCGCTTCGAGGAGAATTTCCGGCGCGCGCTCAACATCGCGCATGGAGATCTCGCGACGTTCGTCGAACGTCCGATCAGCGCCTTCTTCCTTGCGATCTGCGCGCTCCTGATCGGCGCGCAGATCTATGCGCGGATTCGCAAAACGCGCGCGCCGATCAGGCTCGCCTCGACAGCTTTCGACTGAAGCTGCGCCGCAGCCGGACTTGCGACAATCCGCGCGATGCGCCTCGGACGCCTGCGATTGACCGCCGCGGCGCGGGTCGATTACGATTTATCGAAATCAATGACATTCGGGGCTCGAACCCCGATAAAGCAAAAACGAGCAAGATCATTGCCTGGGGAGGCGCATATGAGCGGATTATACCCGTTCCTTGTCTCTATCGGCGCAGCAGCCTTGGTCTCCTGCGTCTGCGAAAACAAAAACGTCTGGGCCTTTCTGGCGATTTCGATCGGTTGCGCTGCAGCGGCGATTTACTGTCTCGCGCATGGAAGCTGGCCTTTCGCGATCATCGATGCGATCTTCGCCGTCGGAGCTTTCGTGCGCTGGCTCAACGCTTGCGCGCCGAAAGGGGCGGCGACGTTGACCCCGGCCGATCACGGCAAGGCTTAAGTCGGTCGTAGCGCGCCGCCGGAGGGAAGTGGCGAGCCACGTGGCGCGTCGATAAGCGAGTTCGTCTGTGAGTATGCGTAATTTCTGCGTCACCCGGCATGGAGCGATGTGCGCGATCGCGCGATCGGCGGCGCTTGTCGGGTTTGCAATTTCGCTGTCGGCTGGCGTCGCCCGCGCAGATACGTCCGTTCACGTCGGCTTCAAGCCGATGCGTGCAGCGGGCGTCGTCTTTTCTTCGCTCGATCTGAATTATGTCGTGAAGGATGGGGTGGCGACGACCTCGGTGGCCTGCGTCGCGCGGGCCGAAAGAGGACGCGCCAAACGGATCGCGGTCGATTTCTTCATCGTCGAGAACGACAGGGATCCGGCGATCGCCGCTGCGCAATCGCCGCGCGGAATAGCCGTTTCCGAGACGTCCGATTCCTATTGCTCGGCGGCCGGCGCGCCGATCGCCGATCCACATCGCGTTCCCACGACGATGCGCATGAAAGTGACGAATTTCGACACGGGCGAATTCACCGAAGTCGGCCTCGAGCCGGTCGAAAAGATCGACGACGGCCACAAACGCCGGCGCCATCGTCGGCGATAGACGCCTTCGTCCTATCCTCTGCAGAAACCGACCAAGCTTCGCAGTTGGCGCGCCTCAGCCGAGGCCGGCAGGCCGGCGGCCGAGCGGCGTCATCGCCCCGCGGGCGGCGCGTATGGCGGCGCGCCAGGATAGCCGCCGCCCCAGAACGGGATGAACGAATTCATCACATTGGCGGCGGGGCCGACGCTCTGGTCGAGATTGCGCGCGGAATGCTGGATGAGCGCGACCGTGTTGGCCATATGCCTCACCGATCC
Source organism: uncultured Rhodoblastus sp. (assembly GCA_964634325.1). Classification (GTDB taxonomy): domain Bacteria; phylum Pseudomonadota; class Alphaproteobacteria; order Rhizobiales; family Beijerinckiaceae; genus JAJXWB01. The sequence continues at coordinate 59,126 of CAZWJF010000007.1, read as the reverse complement.
GTTCATCTGTTCGATCGACTTGTCGAGCGACGCGATCGAGCCGCGCATATCGCTGACGCTCGCACGCATGTCGGACATGGAATCGTGCAGGTTGCCCATGATCCGCGCCATCGACTGCATCTGCTCGGTCATGCGCACGGTCTGCTCGACCATGCGATGCGTGTCGGACGTGAGCTGATAGATCAGGAAAAAGCCATAGGCGGCCAGAAGGATGAAGCTCGCCAGGCCCGCATAGACGACGATGCGCACCGTCTTGATCGCGCCGGCGGCGCGCTCGAGATAGGCGAGATATTCCGGCGGCCGGTATGTCTCCGGATAGACCTGCGCCGGATAGTCGTTTTTCAGGTTCGGCGGCGGCCTGGTCGCGCCCTCGCTGTTGGGCATGGATTGGTCTCTTCCCTCGCCGCTCGGCGGCTCGCTCTATTGATTGAACTCGATTAGGTCCCGATGCGCGCGCGTCGAACAACGCGACGCAAGGTCGCGGCGTGGGCCGCGCGCGTCAGAGCGAGCGCGTCGGCTGTTCGGCCTGTTTCAGACGACGCTCGAGTTCGGCGGCGAGCGCCGGCGCGTTGGCCTTGATCGGCGGCAAGAGCGCGCGGGCGCGCGACAGGTCGCCCTTGTCGATCATGCGCGTGGCGGCCTCGAAGAAGGCGCGCGCAGCGTCCTGCAACCTACCGGCCGAATGATAGACATTGCCGAGCTCGCCCCAAGCGTCCGCGTCCTCGGGCCGATCTTTCAGCAGCGCCTGATAGGCTGTGATCGCCTCGCTCACGTTGCCCTTGGCGAAGAGGTCGCGCGCAGTTGCGATCGACTGTTGTCGGGCGCCCTTCGCGGGTTCTTTCACCGCCGGCGTCTCACTCTGCGCGGCCTTTGGCGGCGCGTCGGACGAAACGGTGCTCTCCGCCCACGTCCTCAGACGAGCCGCGCCGTCCCAGGTCGCATCGACGCCGCGGTTCATCATGTCTCGAAGGCTGGGCATGCGCCCACCCGCCCAGGCGCCGAGGGCGAAAAAGACGATTGCGTAAAAAATGGCGATTGCGGCGCGCGACAACATGGCGAACCTCACAAGAAGAAACGATGCAGGCGCCGCCGGCGCGGCGCGCTCATCGCGCCACGCTGTCGAGGCCTTCGACGCTCACCAGCGGAACGGACTGCCGCCCCACGGGCTGCCAAATCCACCGGGACTGCCGCCCCACGGGCTGCCGAATCCGCCGGGATAGCCCATCGGGCTGCCCAAACCGCCCGGATAACCGCCCCAGGGACTGCCGCCCCACGGACTTCCGAGGCCGCCGGGATAGCCGCCCCACGGACTGCCCATGCCGCCCGGATAGCCGCCCCACGGACTGCCGAGGCCGCCCGGATAGCCGCCCCAGGGGCTGCCGTAGCCGCCGGGAATGGAATTCCAACTCGACCAGGGCGACCCCAAGCCGTACAGGTCGGTGGAGAAATTGAAATTGCCCCGGCTCCAGCCGTTGCCGAGCCAGTTGTTGCCCCAGCCGCCGGGATAGCCCCAGCCTGGATAGCCCCACGGCCCACCGCCGGTTGGACCGCCGGTCCACGGCGTGCCGCCCCACCATTGGGCCTGCGCCGTGATCGGCGCGACGAGCGCCGCGGCGAGCGCCGCTACGGCCAGCTTCTTCCTGACGCCCTTCATCGCGCCCTCCTCGAATTGAATGAGGCGGAGGGCGTTGTCGCCCTCCGCGATGCTTCGATCACCACCAGCCGGGACCCCAGCCCGGACCGCCCCAGCCGCGGCGACCCCAGTTCCAAGGCGCCCAGCCGTTGCCCAAGCCGTCGCCCCAGGTGTCGGCATCGCCGTTGAAGTTGAAGGTCATGTTGCCACGCCCGCGGCCATAACCGCGGCCATAGCCGCGGCCATAACCATAGCCGTAGCCGTCATAGCCGTTCGGGCCATAACCATACCCGGGGCCGTAGCCGTAGCCCGGTCCGTAACCGTATCCCGGCCCATAGCCGTAAGGGGGATATCCCCATTGCGCCTGCGCCATGGCCGGCGCCAGCAGTGCGGCGCCCAGCGCCACGGCCGCCAACGTTTTCTTGACGCTCTTCATGAGAGGCTCCCTTGTTGTTTCGCACCCGTGATTAACGGAGGGCGCGGACGCCCTCCGTCAGAAGTCGGGTCAGATCACCACCAGCCGGGACCCCAGCCGCGACGACCGTAGTTGTTGCCCCAGCCGTCGCCGTTGCCCCAACCGTCCATGTCGGTGTCGGCGTTGCCGCCGAAGCTGAAGTTGCCGCTCATGTTGCCGCGTCCGCGGCCGTAACCGCGGCCATAACCGCGGCCATAGCCCTGGCCGTAGCCGTCATAGCCGTACGGGCCATAGCCGTAGCCGGGACCATAGCCGTAGCCCGGGCCGTAGCCGTAGCCCGGACCGTAGCCGTAACCCGGCGGCGGCGGGGGCGGCGGAGGCGGACCCCAACCCTGAGGCGGAGCCGGCGGCTGAGACGACTTGTTGTCGGCCGACGGAGCAGAGGACGGCGCCGGGGCGCTGGACTGCGCCTGCGGCGGCTGGCCGTAGCCCGGACCCCAAGGGCCGGGACCCCAACCGCCCGGACCGGCGTTATACGGCCCCGGGGGCGGCGGCGGCTGCTGGGTCGACGCCTGTTCGGCCGAAGCGCCCATGGCGAAGCTCGCCAAGCCTGCGGCCAGTGCAATCATAGTCAGTTTACGCATTACGTTCTCCTCTCCTCGCCGCATTCCCTCAGGGCCCGGCGTGTGGCCCTACCAGTTGCGCGGAACCGCGCCCGAGCGCTTCCGCCACCAATTCCAGTTCTCCGCGTTGCTCCAGCCCGAGAGCGGCGTGCTCCACGGGACGAACATGTGCGGCGTGCTCAATCCCCACGGATTGAAGGGGTCAGTCGTCGAATTGACTTGCCCGAACGTCCAAAGCTGCTGCGTCCCGTGCGGGAGATCGGCGGACGGGCCGATCGGCAGGTTCGGCGCGACGGGCGGCGGCAGGGTGGCGGCGCCCGGCGCGTTCAGCGGCGCCGGGATTTCGCCTTCCGATCCGCCGACCATCGGCGGCGGTCCGAAGCCATAGCCGTTCGGCGGCGCCGCGTAGGGGCCGGCCGCATACGGCGCGTAGCCTTGCGGCATGGAGCCGGCGGGGCCCGCCGACGACAGTTCTCCGAAGGTCGCGGCGACGGCGGCCGCCCCCAGCGCCGGGAGAAGAGCCAAACCGAGCAGCGCACTTGCGCTCGAGCGGAACGTTCGTCTGATCATTGCGCGCCCTCTGGCTTGATCCTTGTTCGCTTCGCCGCTGCGGGCAGGAAACGGCCGCGCGAGTCGCGACGCGACGAACCGGCAGGTTCCGAGGACACATCGGACGGTTCGACAGCGGGCGGCTCCTGCGCCGCGACCGGCGGCGGGGAAACGATGGTTTCGTTCATGTCGATCTGGCGCAGCAGGCGCGGCGGCCGGCCGGGCGGCGTTTCCGGCGCAGCGGCCGGTTCGGAGGCCGAGGGGCTCGCTTCGACCTCGCTCTTGCGGACAAGACGCGGCGGCCTACCGGCGGGCGCATCGGAAGCCGCCGCAGCCGGCGGGGCCTCCGGCGTTTCCGTCCTGCGCATCAATCGCGCCGGGCGGCCTGAGGGCGCGTCGGCAATCGTCGGCGACGGGTCGGCGACGACGGCGGACTCGGCTTCGCTCTTGCGGACGAGACGCGGCGGTCGGCCGCCGGCCTCCTCCGCAACTGGCGCAGCGGGGGCCTCCGGGGCCTCGCCCTTGCGCGCGAGGCGCGGCGGGCGAGCAGCGCCCGCGTCGCCCGCGGGCGGCGCGCCAGCCGGCGCCGGGCCCGGACCGGGCGGAGGCGGCGAGGCGGGTCCGGCCGGCGGAACCGAGCCGCCGCCGCCAGGATGCTTGGCCTGGAAGTAGCGGCGCGCCGAGACGCAACCGAGCGGAATGACGACGAGCGTCAGGAAGGTCGCGACCAGCGAGCCAAACAGCAGCGAGACCGCCATGCCCTGGAAGATCGGGTCGCTGAGCAGCACCATCGAACCGATGACCAGCGCGAGCGCGGTGATGACGATGGGCCGCAGGCGCACACGCGCGGCCAGCGTAATCGCATCCTGCACGCTCATGCCCTCGTCGACCTTGGCGCGGGCGAATTCGACCAGCAGGATCGAGTTGCGCACGATGATGCCGGCGAGCGCGATGAAGCCGATCATCGATGTCGCGGTGAAGTCTGCGCCGAGCATCCAGTGGCCGGGCACGATGCCGATCAGCGTGAGCGGGATCGGCGCCATGACCACGAGCGGCAGCAGGAAGCTTTTGAACTCGGCGACAACGAGGATGTAGATCAGCACCAGCGCCGCTATGAACGCCAGGCCCATATCGCGGAAGGTGACGTAGGTGACCTGCCACTCGCCGTCCCATTTGAAGCCGCTGACGTTGGTGTCGGCGGGGCGGCTGAAGTAATGGCCGCGCATCACCTGCCCGTCCGGCGTCGTGTATTTCTTGAGCTGCGAGTCCACGCCGAGCATGCCGTAGAGCGGCGCGCCGAGATGGCCGATCACGTCGCCGGTGACGTATTCGACCGGCCGCAGATCCTTGTGGTAGATCGGCTGGTCGACGCGATGCGGCGCGAAATGGCCGAGCTCGCTGAGCGGGACCAGCGACCCCGAGCGCGAGCGCACCGGCAGGGACGACAGATTGCCGAGATTGACGCGCGTGGCGAGTGGCGTCTGCAGAACAATGACCGCCTGTTCGAGATTGCGCGGCGCCTGGACCGAGCCGACTTCGAAGCCGCCGGTCGCCATGCGAATTTCGCGATTGATGTCTTCGACCGTGACGCCGAACATGCCCGCGCGCAGACGATCGACGACGAATTCGATGCGGTCGTGCGGCGCCTCCATGAAGGTGTTCACGTCCGCCATGTCTGGCGTCTTCTCGAAGATGCCGACAAGCTTGCGCGCAACCTCGCGGCGGACTTCCGGCGTGGGCCCGTAGAGTTCGGCGACGACCGGCGCGAGCACCGGCGGGCCGGGCGGCGCTTCGGCGATCGTGAGGCGCGCGCCGGCGCTGCGTCCAATCGGAGTGACGACGCCGCGGACGAGCGATGCGATTTCGTGACTCGAACGCTTGCGCTTGGATTTGTCGAGCAGCTGGATCGCGATGTCGGCCTGCCAAGGCTCCTGGCGCATGAAATAGTGCCGCACCAGGCCGTTGAAGTTGAAGGGCGACGACGTGCCGACATAGGTCTGGTACGCAATCACCTCCGGAATTTTCTTCAGTTCGGCGCCGAGCCGGCGCGCGAGATTGGCCGTGGCGAACAGATCCGTGCCGGCCGGCATGTCGATGACGACCTGCATCTCCGACTTGTTGTCGAACGGCAGCATCTTGAAGGCGACGCGCCCGAGCGGAAACAGCGCGACCGCGCCGAGCATGGCGGCGATGATCAGGAACAGCGTGATATAGCCGACAGGCTTCGAATTCATGATCGGCGAAATCAGTTTGTCGTAACCCCTGCCGATCAATTCGTTCTGGCGGTGCTCCCGGTCGGCGGCGCTCTTGAGCTGCGCCATCTTCGGCTTTACGCGCGCCGCCAGCCACGGCACGAAGACGAACGCCGCGAACAGGGAGAACATCATGGCCGCCGACGAAAGCACCGGGATCGGCAACATGTAGGGGCCCATCATGTCGCTGACGAAACCCATCGGCAGCAACGCGGCGACGACGGTCAGCGTCGCCAGAATGGTGGGATTTCCGACCTCGTCGACGGCGTCGGCGGTCAGATCGTCGTCGGTGCGTTCGGATTCGAGCCAACGCCGGTAGATGTTCTCGACCACCACGATCGCGTCGTCGACGAGAATGCCGATGGCGAAGACCAGCGCGAACATCGACACGCGGTTGATGGTGAACTTGAGGACATATGCGACCGCCAGCGACATCAGCAGCACGGCCGGGATCGTGATCAGCACGATGATCGCGGGACGCACGCCCATGGTGACAAAGGCCAGCACGGTGACCAACGCCGAGACGACGAACAGCTTGAAGATGAGTTCGGAGACCTTGTCCTGCGCGGTCTCGCCGTAGTCGCGCGATATGTTGACGACGACGTCGCCCGGGATCAGCGTTCCCTTCATCGCCTTGAGTTCAGCCAGGACGCTCTCGGCCACGTCGATGCCGTTCGAACCGCGCTTCTTGGCGACAGCGACCGTGACGGCCGGCGTTTCGACGAAAGGCCCGTCGGGCGTGCGCAGCGTGTTGTCGACGATCGTCTTCGCTTCGGACTCGCCCTGCGTGATGCGAGCGACGTCGCGCATGAAGATCGGCTTGCCGTTGGCGACCGAGACGACGAGATTGCCGACTTCCGCAGCGTTTCGCAGGAACGCGCCGGTGTAGATGTTGTACCAGCGGTCGCCCTCGACGACGTCGCCTGCCGGCGCGCGCTGGCCCGCGCTGGAGATCGCGCCGGCGATCTGGCTCATCGTCAGACCGTTGGCCGATAGCCGCGAGGGCTCGACCTCGACGCGCACCTGCTCGAGGCTGCCGCCGACGACGAAGCTCTGGCCGGTTTCGGGCAGCGACTTGAACCGCTGCTGCACATCCAGACCCAGCTTGCGCAATTGCGCGAGATCGAGGCGGTCGGACGAAAGGGTGACGGTGACGACCGGCACGTCGTCGATGCTCTTGGGCTTGACCAGCGGCGGCATCACCCCTTTCGGGATGAGGTCCATGTGCGACTGGAGCTTGTCGTAGAGCTTGACGAGCGAAGGCTCCATCTGCTCGCCGACCTCGAAGCGCACCGTGACCATCGACAGGCCTTCGCGCGACATCGAGTAGACGTGCTTGACGCCGGAGATTTCCGACATGAGCCGCTCGAGCGGCTCCGAAATCAGGTTGGAGACCTCGCTCGCCGTGGCGCCGGGATAGGCGACGAGCACGTCGACCATCGGCACGGAGATTTGCGGGTCCTCCTCGCGCGGCGTGACCATCATGCCGAGCAGGCCGATGAGGAAGAAGGCGATCAGCAGCAGCGGCGTCAACGGCGATTGAATGAACGCCCGGGCGATCCGTCCGGAAACGCCTTGCCGATGCGGGCCGGCCGGAGCTTGGCTTGCGGGCTGATGGGGGGAGGCGCTCATCGCTTGGTCCCGGCCCTTCAGTGCGCAGCGTCGGTGGAGCCGTCGTTCGCCTTCAGATGCGGCGACGGATTGGCGATCACGCGGTCGCCCGGCTGCAGCCCGGACAGGACCGCCGTGCGGTCGCCCATGGAATCTCCCAGACGCAGAACGCGCATTTCAATTGCGCCGCGTTCGCTGACGGCGAAGGCGACAGGCAGGCTGCCGCGATAGGCGATGGCCGAATTGGGCACGGCTGGCGCGGCGTCCGCGCTGGCGCCGTTACGGCCTTGCGCAACCCAGGCGAGCGCGTACATGCCCGGCGCGGCGCGCGCGCTCGCGGGAATGGCGAGCTTGACGGTGACCGTGCGCTGCATGGCGTCGGCGGTCGGGAAAATCTGCGCCACCGGCGCCCAGATGTTGGAATTGCCGAGCGTGACCGGAACCTGATCCCCGATCTTCAGCTGACCGACCTGATCGATCGGGACTTCGAGCCTGACCTCGAGTTCGTCGACGTCGGCGATATCGGCCAGCGGCTGGCCGGGCTGCACGATGTCGCCGAGCCGCACGTAGCGCTTGACGATGGCGCCGGCGCGCGGCGCGATGGCCCGGCGGTCGCGCAACTGGGAGTCGAGCTGATCGATGCGGGACTGGCCGGCGACCATGCCCGCCATTTGCCGCTCGTAATCGGCGCGTGAATTGTTGATCGCGGGGAACCCGCGCTGGGCCTGGCTCTGGCTCTGGAGAAACTGGTTCGGACCGCCGCCGAAGAAACTGTTCGGGCCGCTGGTCGCGCCCGGCACGAACTGGTTCATGAAGGACTGCGCCATGTTGTAGAACGGCACCGCCGCGCGGTCGTACGCCTCGTAGCCCGGACCGCCCATCGGCGACGTCTTCGGGCCGTAGAGGTTGTGATAAAGCTGCGTTTGGGCGTTTTCGTAAGCCGCCATGTCGCCTGCGAGTCCGGCCCAGGCGGCGCGGTACTGCGGACGCAACGCGTCGTCGTCCAGCGCGGCGACGATCTGGCCTGCGCCGATCCTGTCGCCCTCCTGCCCTGCGACGTAGACGATGCGTCCCGGCGCCTGCGCGGTCAGACGAACGACGTTGCGCGGCTCGACATAGCCGCCGAGCTTGACGCGTGCGGCGGCCGGCATTTGCGTGACTTCGACCGTGGCCGGTCCACGCAGGAAGCTCGGCGCGAGCGCAGCCTCGCCGGCGGAAGGGGCCGGCGGCTGGCCATGCCCGCCGCCAAGCCACCACACCATTGCGCCGCCGATCGCCGCGGCGACGAACAATGACAGGAAACGCAATGCGGCTGCCAACATGCGTACGCTCCAAACCCGTTACGCTACTGCGCGCGCCGCATACTCACGGCTCGCGTACTCCGCCCACGCGCTTCAGGCGCGCGGAACTTTTCCCATCACCGAGAAACTCTTGATGAAGGGGCCAGCCATGGCCGGATTCTTGATCATCGCGCCATAGTCGCCGACGGCGAATTTCAGCTTGCCGCCGGTGTAGGCCATGCCGAGGCCCATCATGCCGATGCCGCTGGAGCACCACTTCTCCCAATCGGCGGGCGAAGCGCGCAGGTCCCAGTTCATCGCGCGGCCGTCGTAAGCGCCGGCGCCGGTGACGTATCCCTTTTCGACGTTGATGTAGCCGCGCGGCTTGTCTTCGCCGTCGAAGCCGTAACCAATCACCGAGTTGAAACCGATCTTGGCCAGCGCGTCGCCGAGTTCGGACTCGTCGTTCCACGCGTTCCCAAAATCGACCATCCAATCGTCTGAAAATAGAGCAGGCATTGCGATCCTCCCTGGATCAAAAGCTCATTCGGTTTTGAGTCGTGGCCTGTGCAACACGCGCGCCGCTCGCGTTCGCAGCTTCAATTTCGAATTTTTTCGCGCCGATCGTCTCCCTCGTTCTACATCCCTACACATTCGCTTATTCGATTATTCGCTTATTCGAATATTCATATTCTCATATTCGAGTTTGTGAAAGTGTGGCGCAACGTCGCAGCGAGTCAAGAGCGCGCCGGCCGCATGGTTTCCGGTTAAAACTAACGAATTAGCCGAGGAAATTGATACTGCCGGCCACATGCTGCACTGCATTGTCTACCTGGATGCACAGAGCGGCGCCGGAGCGCATGGCGCGCCTGCCCGGAATCGCCCCGGGGAGCCGGGGCGCGCGCTTGCAAGACGTCGCCGCATCGATCCAAATATTGACTGGGTAGTCAGTCATATCTAAAGTGAACGCTTCGTTCTCCGGACACGCACATGTCCCCGGCGCTGGCGAATCCGACTGACAGCAAAAGGCGCAAGGCGTCCGAGGCGCGCCGGCGCGCCATATTGGACGCGGGGCACGATCTGTTCGTCGCCGACGGCTTCGCGGCCACGCGTCTCGACGACGTCGCGACGCGCGCGGGCGTCGCCAAAGGCACGATCTATCTGTTTTTCAAAGACAAACAGGACTTGTTCGAGCAGGTCGTGCTCGACGCCATCGGCCCGACGCTCGACCGGCTCGCCGGCGTCGCCGCACAGACGGACTTTCCGTTCGACCGTCTGCTCACGGCGCTGTTCGAGACGTTCCAGCGCGAAATCCTCGGCACGCGACGGCGCGAGATCATCCGTCTGGTGATCGCCGAAGGTCCAAAATTCCCGCGCATAGCGGCGTTCTACCACCGCAACATCGTCTCCCGCGGGCTGGCGCTCGTCTCCAGCGCGGCGCGCCGCGCTTATTCGCGCGGCGAGATCAAAACAGACTCACTTGTCTACCATCCACATCTGATATTCGGGCCAATGCTCATCAGCGTGGTCTGGCGGGGGCTCTTCGAGGAATTCGAACCGCTCGACGTGGCGGGACTTCTGACCGCCCACCGCGACCTTCTGATCGGAACGCCCCAAGCGACGGGACAGACCTCATGACCGACCACACAAAGATCGTTCCGGCCCTCGTGCTCGCGGCAGCGGTCGCCGCCGGCGGATTCTGGTGGTGGACTACACGAACCACCCAAAGCGGTCCGCTCGTTCTACAAGGCAATGTCGAGGTCCGTCAGGTCAACCTCGGATTCAAGGTGGCGGGACGGCTGAAGGACCTGCTGGTGGACGAAGGCGACCACGTCAAACAGGGACAAAAGCTTGCGTCGCTCGACAAGGTCTATTTCGAGGACAGTCTCGGGCAATTGCGGGCGCAACGCGATCAGGCCGCCGCGACGCTCGCCAAGATGGAGGCCGGCAACCGGCCGGAGGAGATCGCGCAGGCCGAGGCCGCGGTCGCCGAACGCGAAGCGTTCGCCGCCAATGCGCGGACCGCGATCGAACGCGCCACGCAATTGCTGAAGACCAACGCGGGCACGCAGAAAGCCTATGACGACGCGCTGGCGGCGACCCGGCAGGCCGACGCGCAGGTGCAATCGGCGCGGCAGGCGCTACGCCTGATGAAGGCGGGTTTCCGCAAGGAAGACATCGCGCTCGCCCGGGCGCAGGTGGCCGAGCGCAATGCGACGATCGGCATTGCGGAGCGCCAGCTCGGCGACGCGGATCTCTACGCGCCGAACGACGGCGTTGTGCTCAGCCGCGCGCGCGAGGCCGGCGCCATCGTCAACGCAGGCGAGGCGGTGTTCGTCGTCAGCCTCACGACGCCCGTCTGGGTCCGGACCTATGTGTCGGAGCCCGACCTCGGCCGGGTCAAGCCGGGGATGACGGTTGATTTGCGCACCGACGGGCCCAACGGCAAATCGCTGGCGGGCCGTATCGGCTTCATTTCCTCCACGGCCGAATTCACGCCGAAGACCGTCGAGACGCGCGAGTTGCGTACGGCGCTCGTCTACCGCGTCCGCATCGTCGCCGACGACCCGGACGGCGTCTTGCGGCAGGGCATGCCGCTGACGGCCACGATCGTCGGCGATCAGCCGGGAGGCGGCGGCGCCCGATGAACGACCCGCTGGTCCGGATCGAAGGACTGTCGAAGAGCTTCGAGACGGGCTCGGCCGCGATCGAATTGCTGACGACCGACATCAAGGCCGGGCAGGTCACCGGGCTGGTCGGCCCTGACGGCGCGGGCAAGACGACCCTCATGCGTCTCGTCGCCGCCTTGTTGACGCCAAGCGCGGGCCGGATCGAGGTCTGCGGCTACGACACGCGAACCGACAGCGTCCAGATCCACGACACCATCGGCTACATGCCGCAACGCTTCGGCCTTTATGAAGACCTGACGGTCATGGAGAATCTGCGTCTCTACGCCGATCTGCGCGGCGTGCCCGACGCGACGCGCAAGACGACCTTCGACCGCCTGCTCGCCTTCACCGACCTCGCCCGCTTCACGAGCCGGCTTGCCGGCGCGCTCTCCGGCGGCATGAAGCAGAAGCTCGGGCTCGCCTGCGCCATGCTGCGCTCGCCAAAACTGCTCCTGCTCGACGAGCCCAGCGTCGGCGTCGATCCGATCTCGCGGCGCGAGCTGTGGCGCATGGTCTACGCGCTCGTCGAGGAAGGCGTCGGCGTCGTTTGGAGCACCGCCTATCTCGACGAGGCGGAAAATTGCGCTGATGTGATCGTGATGAACGCCGGCCGCGTGCTCTATCACGGCGACCCCAGGGCGATGACCGCGCGCATGGAGGGGCGGGCCTTTCTGGCGCGCGGCGCCGGCGCAGAGCGGCGCGAGATACTCGCGCGCGCGCTCACGCGGCCTGACGTCGTCGACGGCGTAATGCAGGGCGAGGCGATCCGGCTGGTGATGGCCGAAGGCGCGCCGGCGCCGACGGCGAGCGACCTGACGACCACGCAGCCTGTCGCAATCGCGGCGACGGCGCCGCGTTTCGAAGACGCCTTCGTCGCTGCGCTGGGCGGCATGCCCAAACGGAGCCTGTCAGCATCGACAGGACGGCAGGACGGCGCCGACGGGACCGCCCCGGTCGAAGCGCGCGGGCTCACGCGGCGGTTCGGCGATTTCACGGCCGCCGACCACATTTCCTTCCGGATCGAACGCGGTGAGATATTCGGTCTGCTCGGTCCGAACGGGGCCGGCAAGTCGACGACCTTCAAGATGATGTGCGGCCTCCTGCGGCCCTCGGAGGGCACGGCGCACGTGGACGGTCTCGATCTCTACAAGGCGCCGTCGGCGGCGCGCGCGCGGCTCGGCTACATGGCCCAGAAGTTCTCGCTATACGGCGATCTGTCGACGCAGCAGAATCTCGAATTCTTCGCCGGCGCCTACGGGCTGTCCGGCGCCAGGCGCAAGGACGCCGTGGCGCGCGTGACGGAGGCCTTCGACCTCGGCCCGCACCTGAAGGCGAACGCCGGCGAACTGCCGCTCGGCTACAAGCAGAGGCTCGCGCTGTCCTGTGCGATCATGCACGAACCGCCAGTCCTCTTCCTCGACGAGCCGACCTCGGGCGTCGACCCGATCACCCGGCGCGAATTCTGGTCCTACATCAACGCCATGGTCGGCCGCGGCGTCACGGTGATGGTGACCACGCACTTCATGGACGAGGCCGAATATTGCGACCGCGTGGCGCTTATCTATCGCGGTCGGTCGATCGCCATCGGAACGCCTGAGGAGTTGCAGGCCTCGGTCCGCACGGCCGCGCTGCCCAATCCGACGCTCGAAGACGCATTCATCGCGCTCGTCGAGGCCAGCGACGGCGAAACGAGGGTCGCCTCATGAGGGAAGCTCGCCCGAGCGACGGCAGATGGCGGCGCATCCGCGCGCTGATCCTGAAGGAGACGTTGCAGGTCCTGCGCGATCCCTCGAGCTTCGTCGTCGCCCTCGTCCTTCCCGTTCTCCTGCTGTTCCTGTTCGGCTTCGGCATTTCCTTCGACGCCGCGCGCCTGAAGATCGGGCTGGTCATCGAGGAGCCGACGCCCGCCGCCCGCGATTTCGCGGTCTCGCTGTCCAACACGCCGTATTTCGCGATACAGGAGGCGACGGACCGGCGCGTGTTCCTCGACGATCTGTCGGCCGGCAAGATCAACGGAGTCATCGTCCTCGCCGGCGACTTCTCCGAACGGCTGGCGCGTGGCGAAACCGCTGCGATCCAGCTCGTCACAGACGGCAGCGATCCGAATACGGCTGGACTTGTGACGGGCTACGTGCAGGGCGCCTGGCAGGCCTGGCGCGCGCAACGCGCGGTCGGGACGCCGACCTCCGGCGGGCAGATCGCGCTTGAACCGCGCTTCTGGTTCAATCCCGAGCTCGAGAGCCGGCGCTTCCTCGTACCGGGTTCGATCTCGCTCATATTGATGATGATCGGCTCGCTGCTCACCGCGCTCGTCGTTTCGCGCGAGTGGGAGCGCGGCACGATCGAGGCCCTGCTCGCCACGCCGGTCGGCGTACTCGAGTTCATCATCGGCAAGCTCGTGCCCAATTTCGTTCTGGGCATGAGCGCCATGGCGGTCTGCGTTCTGGCGTCGCTCTTCGTGTTCGACATTCCGTTGCGCGGGTCGATCCTAGCCCTGACCGCGTTCACCGCCCTCTTCCTCGCGGTCGCGCTCAGCATCGGCCTGCTGGTTTCGACCGTCGCCCGCACGCAGTTCATCGCCAGCCAGATCGCCATGCTGGTCGCATTTCTGCCCGGTCTCTACTTTTCCGGGTTTCTGTTCGAAATCGCGAGCATGCCGGCGCCGCTGCGCTGGTTTTCCGTGGTTGTTCCCGCGAAATATTTCGTGCGCGGCCTCCAGACGTTGTTTCTGGCCGGCGACATCTGGAGCGTGATCCTGCCGGCGGGCGGCGTGCTGCTCGCCATGTCGGCGTTCCTGTTCGCGCTGACGGCCCGCAACACCAAACAGAGGCTCGACTGAAATGGCGTCGACGCGCCTCGCCGCGCTCATCATGAAGGAACTGCTGGCCGCCTTTCGCGACCCGCGCGGCCGCATGGCGCTGGTTCTTCCGCCGCTGATCCAGCTCTTTCTGTTCGCCTTCGCGGCGACGCTCGAGGTCTCGAATGTGCCGATCGGCGTGGTCAACCAGGATTGGGGCGCGCAATCGGCGCAACTCGTCAGCCGGTTCGAACGCGCCACGGCCTTTTCAGAAATCCGCTTCTACGCCAGCGAAAAGGAAGCGCAGGCGGCGATCGACCGGCAGGACGTGATGGTCGTCGTCGAGATCGGACAGGATTTCTCGCGCAAACTGGCGGCGGGTGAAACGCCGGACGTTCTCGTGCTGCTCGACGGGCGGAAGTCGAACAGCGCGCAGCTCGTTAATTCCTATCTGTCCAATATCGTCGCGAAGTTCGCCGCAGATTTCGGCGCGGGCCGCGCGCCGCCGCCCGACAGCGAGATCGTCGATCGCAGCTGGTACAATCCGAACCGGGAATATCGGCCGGCCATGGTGCCGATCCTGATCGCGACCTTGCCGATGACGACGGTGCTGATGATCGTGGGCATGTCGGTGGCCCGCGAGCGCGAACTCGGCACGTTCGAGCAATTGCTGGTGTCGCCCCTGCAGCCGTCGGAAATCATTCTCGGCAAATCGGCGCCCGGCATGATCGTCGGGCTCGCCCAATGCGTCGTCATCAGCGCGATCGTCATCTATGGGTTCGGCATCCCCTTGCTGGGTTCGTTCCTCGCTCTGATGGGCAGCCTGACCGTATTTCTCGTCTCGATCATCGGCGTTGCGCTGTTCATCTCGGCGATCGTCTCCAACCAGCAGCAAGCGATGATGGGCACCATGGTCGTTATGATGCCGGCGATGCTGCTGTCGGGCTTCAGCTCCCCCGTGCAGAACATGCCGAACTGGCTTCAACCGCTCGCGCTGGTCAATCCGCTCACGCATATTCTCGTGATCGTGCGCGGATTGTTCCTGCGCGACATGCCGTTCGGTCTGGTCATTCCACATATCTGGCCGATGGCGGCGATGGCGGTGGCGACGATGGCGACGGCGGCGTGGATGTTCCGGCGCAAGATTCAATGAGCGTCGGGCCGGACAAGCATCAGTAGGACGTGCCTTCTACTAACTTATGGACCTTTGTATGAATCGAGACATCGCGCGCGCGAACGGCGTACCGGACGACCTGCTCGACGCGTTGCGCGCGGCGAATGTAGAACCATCGTGGCGCTTTCATCCGGCGGCGCCCACGGTCGCGGCGGCCATGGCGCATTGGGCCGATATTCCCGGCGCCCACGCCAAGAACCTGTTCTTCAAGGACGCCGGCGGCCGGCTGTGGCTTCTGACCGCCCTCGCGGAACGCCGGCTCGACCTGAAAGCCCTGCCGAAGCTCATCGGCTCGAAGCGGCTGTCATTCGGATCGGCCGCCCTGCTCGAGGAAGCTCTCGGCGTTCAGCCTGGCTCCGTGACGCCGCTTGCTGCGTTGCGAGACATGACGAAGCGGGTCACGGTCGCGCTCGACGCCGATCTGATGCGCGCGGACATCGTCAACGTCCATCCGCTGGTCAACACGGCGACCATCGGCATGCGGCCGGAGGAGCTGGCGCGCCTGTTGCGGCTCTGCGATCACGATCCGCTCGTCGTGGACCTCGGGCCGCTCGATCCAGCGGACGCTACGCCGTCGTCAGAATCGACATCTTGACGACATCGCCGAACAACATGCGCTCCGATGCCAGGCGCAGCCCCGCGTCCCGGTAATATTCGCAGGTGCGCGGCGTATAGGTGCCGGCGAAAGCGAAATTCAGCCAGGGCGACATGACGCGCATGCCCGCGCGGACCAGCCGCCGTTCCGACATGCAATAATCGACGAGGCGGATTTCGCCGCCCGGTTTGCACACGCGCGCCAGCTCGCGCAGCGCCGACGCCTGCCCTTCCTCGGGAATGCACATGAATACGAACGTCGCCACGACGGCGTCGAACGTCGCGTCCGGAAAATCGAGCGCGGCGAGATTCATCCGCCGAAATGCGATCGTGCGGCCAAGGCGGCGGGCGCGCAGCCGCGCTTGTTCGAGCATGGCCTCGCTCGCGTCCACCGCCGTAACTCTGACCGTCGGCGGATAGGCGACGATATTGCAGCCGGTGCCGGCGCCGGCGTCCAGAACGGCGTCTGAAAGCCCACGAAAGATCTCGGCGCGCAGCCTGCGTTTCCACAAGAGCTCGTAGGGGCCGTCGAGCAGGTCGTAGATGGGCGCAATTCGATCGTAGGTCTTGCGCTCGGTTTGAGCCATGGAAGACGAACTCCTCTCGCAAGAGGGCCGGCGCGGCCGCAACGCGGCCTGTTTGCGCCAAACGCGCGACAGGTCCATGACAATCGAAGCCGATCCGTCTGAATTGACCGTGTCCGGCGCGATGGCGATAGTCCGAAGCGGACAAGCGGGATTGCGCCATGCGTCAGATCTGGATCGAGAAATTCGGCGCGCCTGACGCGCTCGCGCTGAAGGAGGCGCCGGATCCGACGCCCAACGCGGGCGAGCTGCGCATTCGCGTCGAAGCGAGCGGGGTCAATTTCGCCGACATCATGGGGCGCCTCGGCCTCTACCCCGACCTGCCGCCGATCCCGGTCGTGCCGGGTTACGAGGTCGCCGGGCGCGTGGATGCGGTCGGCGACGGCGTCGATCGCGGCTGGATCGGCCGCGACGTTCTGGCGATGACGCGGTTCGGCGGTTACGCGGATGTGGTCTGCGTCCCGGTTCGCCAGGCTTTCGTTCGGCCGGAAGGCATGACGGCATTCGAGGGAGCGGCGATCCCGGTCAATTACGTCACGGCCTGGCAACTGGTCGTCGTCATGGGCGGCCTGAAGAAGGGCGAGACCATGCTCGTGCATTCCGCCGGCGGCGGCGTCGGGATCGCCGCGACCCAGATCGCCAAGCATATCGGCGCGCGGGTCATCGGCACGGCGTCGGCCGGCAAGCACGCCGCGCTGCGGGCGCTCGGCGTCGACCACCTCATCGATTACACGCGCGAGGATTTCGAGGCCCGCGCGCTGGACATCACCGGAGGGCGCGGCGTGGAGCTGGCGCTCGACGCGGTGGGCGGCGAATCCTTCCGCAAGAGCTTTCGCGTGCTTGCGCCGACCGGGCGGCTCGGCATGTTCGGCGCCTCGACCATGGCCACGGGCCGAACCCGCAACCCGCTTGCGATGCTGTCGATGGCGTGGCGCATGCCGTGGCTTCAAGGCAACCCTGTCGCGCTCATGAACCAGAACAAGGGCGTGTTCGGCGTCAACGTCGGGCATATGTGGAACGAGGCGGACAGGATCGCCGGCTGGCTCGGCGACATTCTCGATCTCTGGCGGCAAGGCGCCGTGCGCCCGCAGATCGCCAGGACATTCCGGTTCGACGAGGCGGCGGAGGCGCACGATTATATCCAAAGCCGCTCCAACCTCGGCAAGGTCCTCCTCGTTCCCTGATCGTCGGCGCGACCAACCGCTCGGCGAGCGCGGCGACTGGCGTATCGCTGCGCGCCATGTCGCCGCAGCCGCGCGCGCTTGCGGGGCGGGCCCGGCTGCGTCATCGTCGCCTCAACAACAAACGGGGAGGATGGAATGGCCGGGGCTGCGAGCGCGGGGACGATCATGGGACTCAGTCCGATGGCCGTCTCGACCTGTATCTTGGTCGCCACCTACGCCATCGTTATTTCCGAGAAAGTGAACCGGTCGATCGTCGCGCTGGTCGGCGCCTGCCTCATGGTGATCGCCGGCCTGCTGACGCAGGACGAGGCGGTCAAGGGCGTCGATTTCAACACGATCGGGCTTCTCACCGGGATGATGATCCTGGTGTCGATCTCGCGTCGGTCCGGCATGTTCCAGTATGTCGCGATCAAGGCGGCGCAGATGGCGCGGGCGCACCCGACCAAAGTCCTGCTGCTGCTCCAGATCGCGACCGCCATCCTGTCCGCCCTGCTCGACAACGTGACGACCGTGCTCCTGATCGTTCCGGTCACGCTGGCGATCGTCAAGGAGCTCGATGTTCCGGTCTACCCGTTTCTGTTCGCTGAAATCTTCGCCTCCAACATCGGCGGCACGGCGACGCTGATTGGCGATCCGCCGAACATTCTGATCGGCTCCCTGGTCGGGCTCGATTTCAACTCGTTCCTCTTTCACCTGCTGCCGATCATCATCGTCGTCATGGCCGTCCAGGCTCTGATGATCTACGCACTGTGGGGACGCTCGCTCAAATCGACGCCGGAGCACGAGGCGCGCATCATGGCCATGCGCGCAGCCGAAAGCATCGAGGACTGGACGCTGCTGCGCCAGTCGCTGATCGTGATCGCGGGGGTCATTCTGGGCTTCGTCGCCGCACATCCGTTGCATCTGGAGCCTGCGACGATCGCGATGTTCGGAGCGGCTGTCCTGATGCTGGTCGACAATTGGGAACACCACAACGAAAAGGCCGCGCAGAATATCCACTCGACCTTTTCCGACGTCGAATGGATCACGATCTTTTTCTTCGTCGGTCTGTTCATCGTCGTGAAAGGCGTCGAGGCGAATGGCCTGCTGTCGCTGCTCGCGCACAAACTCGCGGCGGCCACCGGCGGCGATCTGCCGACCACGGGCTACGCGATTCTCTGGTCGTCCGCGGTGCTGTCGGCGATCGTCGACAACATCCCGTTTGTCGCCACCATGATTCCGCTGATCAAGAACATGGCGCCCAGCTTCGGCGGGCCGGACGCGATCCAGCCGCTGTGGTGGGCCCTATCGCTCGGCGCCTGCCTCGGTGGAAACGGCACGCTGATCGGCGCGTCCGCCAATCTGACCGTGGCCGGCATCGCCGAACGCAACGGGACCTCGTTCAGCTTCCTGAAGTATTCGCTCTACGCATTCCCGATGATGCTGGTCTCGGTGGCCATCTGCCATGTCTACATCTGGTGGCGCTACTTCTGAACCGCGCCGACGTCTCAGCTTCGCGCGAAGGCGACGATAGCCGAGCGGCCGATGGCCCCGCTCTGTCGCTTCACCTCGCGTCCCCCGGAAAACAGGATCATCGTGGGAATGCCGCGGATGCCGTAGCGCGCCGCGATTTCCGGCGCCGCCTCTGTGTCGAGCTTGGCGAGCCGGACGTTGGGCTCCAGATCGCTCGCCGCAGCCGCGAATTCCGGCGCCATGGCGCGACAGGGTCCGCACCAGCCCGCCCAGAAATCCACGAGCACGGGAATTTCCGTCTTGCCGACCAGCCGGTCGAAGGCGTCGGCGTCGGTCAATTCCGTCGGATGGCCGTCGAACAGCTGCTTGTGACAGCGTCCGCAATTCGGCGCCTCGCCATTGGCCAGCCGGGCTTGCGGGGCGCGATTGAGCCCGCCGCAATGCGGGCAAGCGACGATGACGCTGTCGGACACGGGCGCACTCCTCAAAGGGTCGATTGCGCATCATATTGGAGGCGCGCCGTATCGCCGCAACGGGCATGATCCGCGACCGCGTGTCGCGCGCCGAAAATGCTTGACCTTCCCACGCTGGGAAGCCTGAAATCAGCGTTCATGGAAACCGAGAACGCCGAGAGGAGCGACCGATGTCGACGGTGTTTCAAGTCGAGAAAATGAGCTGCAACCATTGCGCCCGCGCCGTGACCAAGGCCGTGCAGACCGTTCAGCCGGACGCCGAGGTCAAGATCGATCTCGCCACCGGTCGGGTCGAGGTCTCGCCGGATCTGCCGCAGCCGGCCGTCGCCGCCAAGGCGATCGAAGAGGCAGGCTATCCAGCCCGCCTCGCGCAGTAAGGCCTATTTCCAGCCCACGAGGTCGATGACGGCCGACGGGCCGGAATGGCCGGCGCCTTCCGAAAGGACGGCTTCGTATTCGGCGATTTCGATTTTCGCGAGATCGCCGAACGCCTGTTCGAGCAACGGGCGGGTGTAGAGATTCTCCACGTTCCGCGGCCCGCCCGTGCCGAACTCCAACTGCTTGGGCGTGTAGCCCTCAAGCAGGAGCAGGCCGCCCGGCTTCAAGGCGCGCTTCATCCCCGCCCATTTCGGCGCGCGCTGCGCCGGGCTTGAAAATTGCGAAAAAATGTCGACCACGACGTCGAAGACATCTTGCGGATAGTCGAAGGCGTGGACGTCGACGAGCTCGAAACGCAGCGTGACGCCGCGTCGTTCGGCGAGCGCGCGCGCCTTGGCCTGCGCGTTCGGAGAAAAATCAATCGACAGGACGTCGAGCCCCTGCTCGGCGAGCCACACGCCATTGCGCCCCTCGCCGTCGGCCACGGCGAGCGCACGTCCCTGTTTGGGGAGAAGCGACGCCTTCGAGGCCAGGAAGGCGTTGGGCGCCTCGCCGAAGACATAATCTTTGGCGGCGAAGCGATCCTGCCAACGTTCGAATTCGCTCATGACGGTGGGGCCTCGATTTTCCGGAGTTTAACGCCGACTATACCGGCGCGCGACGCAAACGTCGCCGTCGGCGCGTCGCAACGCGCGCGAAGTGACTGCGCGCACGGAGACGCGCCCGGCCGACGTCTATTTGAGCGGCGATCTGTCCAGCCTACCGAGGGCGCCATGAAAAATCTGTTCCTGCTGCTGGCCGCGCTCCTGCTCGGCGCCCTGATCGGCGCCATCGCCGGCGTCGGCGCAGGCTTCGCCTGGACGACGATCTTTCACACCACGAGTTTTGAAGGCTACAGCGGCATGCTGGTGTTCTTCACCTTCATGCCGCTCGGCGCCATTCTGGGCGCAATTGGCCTGCCCGCCTATGTCGCAGCACGACTGCGAGCCCGGCGCGCGGATCGCCCGACCGAGCCGCAGACCCACGAGTAATCCTACTGCCGGCTGACCGTCGGCCGCGCCCAACGGCGCGCTACCAGCGCAGTCGCCAGATAGGCGCCCACGAGGCCAACGATGGCGGCGCACAGACCCGCCGACAGCGGAACGAACGAGAGCCATTCGCCCGGAGGCGTAAAGGGCAACGCCAGCGCGACAGCAAGCGCGCCGAGGGACGAGGCGACCAGCGCAGGGTGAGGCCAACTGGCGAAGAGCCGCCTGCCGGAGCGAATGACGAAAATGACCAGGACCTGCGTCGCCATGGATTCGACGAACCAGGCTGTCCGGAACGTCGCTTCGTCGACATGGAACCCGCGCAGCAACATGACGAAGGTCGCCAGGTCGAACAACGAGCTGACAGCGCCCATGACGAAGGTGAACCGCTTGAGCGCCGCCATGTCCCAGACCTGCGGCGCAGCGGTTTCTTCGGCCGCGACACGATCGAACGGGATTCCCAGTTCCGAGATGTCGTAGATCAGATTGTTGACGAGAATCTGCACCGGCAGCATGGGCAGGAACGGCAGAAAAAGCGACGCCGCCGCCATCGACAGCATATTGCCGAAATTCGAACTCGTCCCCATCAGCAGATATTTGGAGATGTTGACGAAGGTGCGCCGTCCTTCCACCGCGGCCTCAGCGAGAATATGCAGATCAGGCCGCGTGAGGATCATGTCGGCGGCCTGCTTGGCGACGTCGACGGCCGTTTCCACGGATATGCCGGCGTCAGCGGCGCGCAGCGAAGGCGCATCGTTCACGCCGTCGCCGAGATAGCCGACCGTCGCGCCGCGCGCCTGCAGCACCGATATGACGCGCGTCTTCTGCGCCGGACTCACGCGACAGAACAGCGTTGTGCGCGGCGCGGCGGCGGCCAGCGCGCTGTCGTCCATCGCCGCGATCTGCGCGCCGGTCAGATAGTTGTCGGCGTCGAGTCCGACCGAACGGGCGAGATGGCGCACGACAAGATCGTTGTCGCCCGACAGAACTTTGACGGCGACGCCCGTCGCGGCGAGCTTCGTCAAAGCGTCGGCGGCTGTGGCCTTGGGCGGATCGAGGAAGGCCGCGAAGCCGGCGAAGACGAGCTTGTCTTCGTCCTGAATGTGGCAGGAGGTCGCGTCCGGCGCCATGTCGCGCCAGGCGATCGCCAACAGACGCAAGCCGTCGGCCGCGAAACGATCGTGCAACGCCGTCAGATTGGAGTTCGCTGCGTCGTCGAGCCGGCGGACGACGCCGTCGCGCGCCTCGACATGCGTGCAGTGCGCCAATATGTCCTCTGGCGCGCCCTTGGCGATCAGCAAGCGCCGGCCGTTCTTCTCGAGAAGGATCGAAACGCGTCTGCGCTCGAAATCGAAGGGAACCTCGTCGATCTTGCGCCAATCGCTCCAGTCGGCTGGTTCGCCGTGCCCGAGGATCGCGTCGTCGAGCGGACTGCGGACGCCGGTCTCAAAACGGCTGTTGAGCCACGCGAGTTCGAACACGCGATCATCGTCCTCGCCGTCTTCGCGAATCGTGCGCATGAGATCGATGCGCGCTTCGGTGAGCGTGCCTGTCTTGTCCGTGCAGAGCACGTCCATCGCACCGAGGTTATGGATCGCCGGCAGCCGTTTGACGATCACGCCGGCCTTGGCGAGGCGCAACGCGCCGCGCGAGAGCGACACGGTCATGATCATCGGCAGCAATTCCGGGGTCAGGCCGACCGCAAGCGCCAACGCGAACAAGAAAGATTCCAGCATTGGCCGTTGGAACGCCATATGCGCGAGCAAGACGAACAGAACCAGAAAGCTCGTCAGGCGCAGCACCAGCCGCCCGAATTCGCGCATCGATCGCTCGAAGGCTGTCGGCGGCTCGGCGGCCTCCAGCGCGCCGGCGATATCGCCGACCTGCGTCGCGGCGCCGGTCGCCACGACCAGCATGCGGCCCTTGCCGCTGACGACCGAGGCGCCCATGAACAGGCCATTGGTCGCTTCCCCGAGCTCGTCAGTCTGCGCGGGCGCGACCGACTTTTCGACCGGATAAGGTTCTCCCGTCAGCAGCGCCTGATTGACGAACAGGTCCCGCGCCTCCAGCGCGACGCCATCGGCCGGAACGACGTCGCCGGCGCGCAGCTCGATCACGTCGCCCGGCACGATCTGCCGGATCGGGATCGAATGCGACGCGCCGTCGCGTATGACGTCCGCGCGAACCGCGACGGACTTGCGAAGCGCGTCGGCCGCCGATTCCGCGCGGGTCTCCTGGAGGACGTCGATGGCGATCGACATGCCGAGGATGGCGAAGATCGTCCAGAAGCCGGTGCGGTCTCCGGTCGCCGCTGAAACAGCCGCCGCCGCCGCCAAGATCAGCACAAGCGGCTCTGTCGCCTTGCGCCAGATCTTGCGGAGCAGTCCGAAACGATCCCGACGATCGAAGGCGTTCGGCCCGAATGTCGTCAGACGTCGCGCGGCTTCAGACGAAGCGAGCCCGCTCGCCGACGTTTCATATTTCGCTAGGAGCTCCGAAACCGACTGTCGCCAGAAGGCGCCTCCAGACGCTGGAGCGCGCGGCGGCGCGGCTGTCGCCGATTGGCTATTCATCATTCGACTCACGTTACGGCTTGAACGCTACCGTCGATCTTAGACCGGATGAAGACCAAAATCGGCAATCGGCGCGTCGGCGCCCGAGGGTTTCCTGTGCGCATCGAGCGCATGCGTCGCGCTACGCCACGCCGACAAGAAGGCCGCGCGAAGATTGATGAACGAAAGAGGGCGATAGACGAATTCGACGTGTCGGGCGCCCGCCGGAAGCTCGACGCCGCGAAACAGGAGATTGGATCGCAGCACCGACTTTTGCACGCCGTCGACGTAGACCTCCCAGCCCGGATACCAGAGGTCGTGCAACGTCAGTATCGCCGGCGCCGAAGCATTCACCTCGATCTCCACCCTGTCGGGGCGCCACGCGGATATCTTGGCGGTCGCGGTCCTCTTGGAGAAATCCGGCAGATAACGCTGGGACAGGCTGTCTGCGGCGTCGACGATTGTTTCGGCAGGCGATAAATTGTCGGGAAAGGCGCCTTCCGCAAGCAACCGTCCGGCGTCGGCGATTTCCACCCGGGTTTCGATGCTGACTCGCGGTTGCGCGCGCGGCAGACGATAAATCCAGACATCAGGACCAGATAGAATCGCAATCGCATGCGCGCGTCGCGGGTGGTTCGGCAATTTGTCTATCGGCCTGTCCAGCACGACATATTCAAGGCCGAGCATGCGCGCGAGCAGGCAGTCGTATCCCCGGAAGGAATTCGGGTATCGCCGCTTGACCGCCTCCCAAGTGGATTCGCCGGGGTCGACCAAGCGGTCGTATGAGCCGATCCGCAGCGGATTGTATCCGTTCGTCGCTTCGAGATCGTACAACATCGCAGCGTTCTGCCATGGACCGCCGAGACCGAGGATTTCGACGCGTGGCCGCGCGCGGTTTGGCGCGTTGACGCGCATGTCGTCTGCGATGGTCTGCACGATACGCGAGGCCTGCGGCGTCGGCTTCTCCAGCATGGCGTAATTGGCGCGCGGCTCGGCGTTGAGTTGCGAAGCGACGTTGTTCACGATCAACTCCACCACGGCGAACGCGACGGCGACCATCGCCGCGCGCGATCGGCCAAGACGCGATCTCGGCAGGATCAGGAGCGCGATCAACCCGAGATAGGCTGGCGCTGCGAACCCGATCTGCGCAAATGCGTCTACGCCTCTGGAACGCAATGCTGAAAACTCGACCGCCCACGCCAAGAGCCCGCCAACCAGCGTCACGCCGGCCAGCAGGGCCAGTCGGGTCAATTTCGGCGCGCCCGCCCGGACATGATCGGCGACGAGATGGCCGGCGAGATAGGCGAGCGCCAGATTGAATAGAAATGTCGCCCCGACCGGCCGCCGGAAAAGATCGATGCCCGGCAGATAGCGGAAGAGCACGGGAAAGAAAGGCGAGTAGCGGCCGATCGCGTAGAGAACGGCAAACGCTGCGATACAAGCGAAAACACGTCGGCCGCGGGCGACGATCCGCGCGCCCATCAATCCGTGCCAGACGAACAGAAGCGCCGTGAAGGTTCCGGCGAACAAATAATTGAACGCGCGATCGGTAGAGTCGATCGCCGGTCGGGTCGAATAGGCAGGCCCCCAGTCGCCCGCGTTCAACGGGCGCAACGACCCGAAAATGTCGGGCGCGAAGAAATTCGCGAAATTGAGCGGATAGAGCGACGACCTCAATGCGGTCTCGAGATCAATGGCCGGCCTGTTGGACAGCGACGCGAACTGCAACGTCAACAACATGGGGACCGCTGCGACTGCGACGAACGCCACGAGGGCGATCAAGAGCGCGGGCGCTCTCGCCGCAAGAAATCGCAATGGCCGCGGCGCAGTCGCGATCGCGCCGATCAACACGGCGGCCAGAGAAAAACACAGAAGCAAGGGAACCTGGCTACGGCCCAGCGCGATCATCGCCGCCACGACGCCAAGGCCCATCGCCGCTCGAAACGAGTTGCGCTCTATCGTTTCCTCCAGCCACAGGACCGCCAACGGGAAGAGCCCATAAACGGTGATGACGCCGACATGCATCAGGCGACCGGAGGCGGCGCCGCCGAACATGAAGACGACCGCCGCCAGTACGCTGGCCGAGATCGGCCACGCGCGCCGATGTCCGTATGCGGCCATCGCGAGCCCGCCGACGAGCAGATGCGCATAGACCAGCAGATCGAAGGCGAACAGGGACGGCGCGGGATCGAAGATCGCCCAGATGACGAAGGCTGGCGCGAAGATCAGCGACTGCGGATCGGCGATAGATGGGAAGCCAGCGTATTCGTAGGGATTCCAAAATGGCGTGGACCCCGCGTGGATGCTCGAAGCCATGAAACGAAAAAACACGAAGAACTGATTTTTCGAATCCCAGGGAACGACCATGTCGCGCAATGGCCAGCGCGCGGCGGCGACCGCCCAAAGCAGGACGACACAGCCGAGCCCCAGCCACAATTGTCTTCGCAAGCGCCTCTGCGGCCCTTGCGCCGACGACAGATGCGCGGGCGCAGCCGAACCGTCCACGCGCTCGCCGCCGTTACGGTCGAGCGATACGCCTTCCACGCGACCTGCCTCCCCTTCGCCGCGCGCTGACCGCGCGTGCTGTGATTTTTTTCGATCTTCAGCGGAATTGTTCTTCGATGAGAGCGGGGAGACTCGTCAAGCGGAAGCGGAGCCTTCGGCCGCTCAGTCGTGCGGCGGCGGCCTGGATGGGGCGGAGGCCCCGGCGTTCGGCAGCTGGAGGTAGTTTCTGGCCAACGAATGATAAAGGCCTTCGCGGCTCACGCTTTTCGAAACCGCGTTGGCGATCAGCGCGGCCGCCATCAACGGAATGACCATCGCATGATTGTCGGTCATCTCGGACACGATGACGAACGACGTGATGGGCGCCTGCACCACGCCCGCCAGATAGGAGACCATGCCGAGAAGCGCGAGCGCGCCGAGCGGCACTTCACGAAACACGAGACTGAGGGCCGATGCGAAGCCCGCGCCGATGGCCAGCGACGGCGAAAAGACGCCGCCCGGAATGCCGCTGATCGCAGAAAGCGCGGTCGCCACGAACTTGAGCGGGCCGAACCAATAGTCGATGCCGCTGTCGCCGCCGTGAACGACCGCGCGCGCCTGATCGTAGCCGGCGCCGAACACGTGGCTGTCGCCGCTCAGGCCGCACGCCGCCACGCCGAGTCCGCACAGCATTGCGAAGACGACCGGGTGCTTGCGCACTGCGAGCCCCAGTCGACCCGAAGGATTTGAAGCAAAGAACGTGACGATGCGGATAAAGAGACCGCCGGCCAATCCGCCGACGAGCGCGCAAGCGAGCACCGCGAGCCAGCCCGCGCCCAGTGGCAGCCGCGCCGCCGTGGCGCCGAAATAGGAGTAGTCTCCAAGGAAGGCGAGCGACGTGAGGCCCGCAGCGATGATCGCGCCGACGATCAGGCCGCTGGTGCGCGCCTCGAAGCTTCGGCTCATCTCCTCGACGCCGAAGACGATGCCGGCAAGCGGCGTGTTGAACGCGGCCGCGACGCCGGCCGATGCGCCCGCAAGCAGGAAGCCCGGCTGGCGGTAGGGCGACAAGCGCCCCATGGCGAACATGATCGCCGCGCCGACCTGCACAGTCGGTCCTTCGCGTCCGATCGACGCGCCGCACAGCAGGCCGAGCGACATGACGACGATTTTGCCGAAACCAACCCGCAACGAGACCAGCGGGGCGCGCGCCTCCTGGCTATCAAGACGCAAGGCGGCGATCGCCTGCGGAATGCCGCTGCCTTGCGAATTGGGGAAGACTTCGCGCGCCAGCCAGATCGCGAGCCCAAAACCGAGAGGCGTCAACACGAGTCCGACGTAAGGCGATATCGACAGGAATCGATGAAACTGCGCCTGCGCCGTATCCGCCAGAAAGGCCATGAGAGTGGCGGCGGCTCCGACTGCTACGCCTCCGGCGACGAATGTGGCGCGCCGCGACCAGCGTTTGGCGGCCAAACGCGAGCGCACCGCCAGATGCGTAGCGTATCTGTTCGCCCTCGTGCGCGCCTCATCGTCGAAATGGATCATGTTTTCCGTATTGCCCGCTTCGAACCCCGAAGCAATGCGTTCCTTCGCTCCAATCGCCTCAATTTGTGGCGCGATGGACCGCAACTTCAAGCAAGGGCTTGGCTTTAGCCCGCTCGCGGACGCTGCTGAACTCGACGATCGCCCGGCCGCGCCTAGCGATTTCCATCAGTCTCGGGATCACGAAGAATTGCGCTTTCGGCGCGGTGAATGAACGATGAAGTTTCGCCGTTAACGATCATCAATTTTCTCACCGGAATTTGATTGTTACAATCTCAGTTGTTTTGACATGATTTTTTCGACAAACGCCGACTGCTCGATATCATCCGCATAACTTCTGCAGCGCGGGGTGTCGGAATGTCGACGGAACCAGGATCGGGCGCGAGGCGGCCCCGCACCTGGGTCGACCGCTACCTCGAATTGAGACGCCGCGTGGAGCGTCTCGAAGCGATCTACGAAGATCGCGAAAGGCTCGAGCGGATCGTCGCGACGGGGCGCTATTTCAAACTCGCCTATGCGACGGCGCGCGCCTACGAGCAGATCGAACAGGAATTCTCCAAACATCCGGACCTCGATCTGGAGGATTGATCGAGGCAAGACGCACAGACCGCCCTAACGCCGACCAGCAGTGCGGCGGCGCGCGTCGAATGCGCGAAGACGCGCGCTGACGTCCGGATTGTCGAGTACGCCTCCAGCCAGGCCGGGATAGGTTCGTCGCCAGTTCGGATGCTCTGTCGTCGTACCCGGCAGGTTGGGCTGGTCCTCGAGCGCAAGCGCATCTTCCAGCGGCACGATCGCCAAGGCGGCGGGCGTCGCAGCGACGAACTCGAGGGCCGCATCGAGAGCCGCTTCCGGCTCGTCCGGCGACGGCCGAGGCGCGGCGGCGACGCCTGCTTCCTCGAATGCGCGCCAGATCATCCCGCGTTCGCTCGCGCGCTCGGCCGCGCTCGTCTCTCGCGTGCGCCCCGGCGCGAGTTGGTCGAGTTCGGCGCGCGCATCGATATCGCAGCCGCGCCACCAGCCGGCGAAGGTCGCCGTGTCGTGCGTCGCCGTCATCGCTACGGCCGAGGGCGCGTACCAGTCGGGCGGGTTGAACCGATCATGGCCGCGCTCGAACTGGAGGACGCGCATGCCGGCGATCCCCTCCGCCGCGAGGCGCTCGCGGAGGCCGTACGGCACAGTGCCGAGGTCCTCGCCAATCACGATCGAGCAGTGCCGTCGCGATTCCAGCCTGACGAGCGCGAGCAGATCGTCGGTGGGGTAGGAGAGATAGACGCCATCGGTCGCCTCTGCGCCGTCTGGCGTCAACCAGAGGCGCACCAGTCCCATGACATGGTCGATGCGAACGCCGCCCGCGTTGCGCAAGGCGGCGCGCAACGTCTGAAGGAACGGCGCATAGCCGGTCGCGCGAAGGGCCCGCGGCGAGAACGTCGTCAGTCCCCAGTTCTGGCCGCGCGGCGCGAGCATATCCGGCGGGGCGCCAATGGACAGGCCAAGCAAAATATCGCCGGGGCGGCTCCAGGCGTACGAGCCGCCGGCGTTCATGCCGACCGCGACGTCCGAGACGAGCCCGACGCTCATGCCGGCGGCGCGCGCCCTGCCCTGCGCGCGGGCCATGGAGCGGTCGACCAGCCATTGCGCGAAGATGTGAAAGCCGACCTCCCGCGCCTGGTCGCGCGCGAAACAGGCCACCGCGCGCGAGGCGGGATCGCGCAGCTCCGGCGCCCAGTCCCGCCAGTTCCATTTCGTGAAATCTCGACCGAATTCGCGCGCGTGCAGCGCCTCGAAGACTGCATGACGCTCGAGCGCCTCGCCGCCCTCGGCCCGAAACGCCACAAAGTCGGCCGCCAGCGTCGACGCGGCGGCCAAATCGGTCTTGCAGAAATCGTCATAGAGCGCGCGCAGCGCCGCAACCCGCGCACGCGAGGCCGAAGGCCAGTCGATCAACCGGGCCTGGCTGGCCCCGACCGCGGAATGTCCGTCGACGGCGGCGACGCGCCGCGCCCCGAGAACCTGCGCCGGATCGGCGTAGAGCGCGTTGTAGAACAGGCGGTTCGACGGCGAGTACGGCGTGTAGTGGTTGAGGTCGGCCAGAAACAGCGCGTGCGCGGGGCTCAGCGCGACAAGGTCCGCGCCATGGCGCGCCGCGCCCTCGGCAAGTTCCGCGACCGCGCCGAAATGACCGATCTCGTCGCCGCCCGAGCTGCGCAGACCGTATATCTGCGCCGATACGCCCCACATGCGCCGTCCCGCGGCCGCGTCGGCCAGCGTGTGGGCGGCGCCTGGCGCGACGGCGACCGCCCGCTCGCAACCATCGAGCAGAAGTCGGTGGTAGCCGATACGGTCGATCGGCGGCAGGTCGCCCTGGTCGTTCGTCTCGAATTCGACGGCGCCGCCGCACTCGTATTCGACGCGCACATGAGCGCGTGCGCCAGAAGGTCCGAGCGCGATCGGCGTTCCGACCCCCGCGACGATCAGCGGCGGGAGACCGACGGCGGACTGCTCCTGCCCCAGACGCGCATGCGAAGCCTCGAGGTCGGCCGCCGTCGTCGCTGGCAGATCGAGCGCTTGCAGTGCGGCGCGCAACGTTTCGACGGAAACGTCCCGTTCGGCGCCGTCGTTGTCGATCCAGCGCGGCTGCAGTCCCGCGTCGATCGCCAGCGCGCGCAGCGCCTCATCCGTCATGGCGCGGCTCGATGGCGTGATCGAGCCGCATGACGACGGCCCCAAGCGGCGGGACGACGAGTTCGAGCGATTGCGCGTATCCGTGGACCGGAGCGTCGCGGGTCTGGGCGCCGCCGAGATTGCCGATGTTCGATCCGCCGTAGCAAGCCGCGTCGGTGTTCAACGCTTCCTTCCAAAAGCCGGCGTGCGGCGCGCCGATGCGATAGAAGGATCGCGGCTCCGGCGTCATATTCAGCGCGACGATGAGGGGAGCAGCGCCGTCGCCGCCGCGCCGGATATATGCAAAGACGCTATTGTCGCGGTCGTCCACCACCAGCCATTCGAAGCCGTACGGGCGCGTGTCCGAAGCATGCAGCGCCGGCTCCTCGCGATAGATGCGGTTGAGGTCGCGCACCAGCGCTACGAGGCCCGCATGGCCCGCCTGCTCGAACAATTCCCAATCGAGTTGCCGGTCGTGGCTCCATTCGCGCCACTGGCCGAATTCGGCGCCCATGAACAGGAGCTTCTTGCCGGGGTGCGTCCACATCAGCGCGAGATAGGCGCGCAGATTGGCGCGCTTGCGCCATTCGTCGCCCGGCATTTTGTCGATCAGCGATTTCTTGCCGTGAACGACTTCGTCGTGCGAGATGGCGAGGACGAACTTCTCGGCGTAGGCGTACATCATGCCGAAGGTGATTTCGTCGTGATGCCAGCGACGATGGACGGGATCGCGCGCCATGTAGCGCAGCGTATCGTTCATCCAGCCCATGTTCCATTTGTAGGAGAAGCCGAGGCCACCATCTTCCGGACGCGCGGTGACGCCCGGCCAGGCCGTGGATTCCTCGGCGATGGTGATCGCGCCGGGACAGCGGCTGGCGACGAGCGCATTGACGGAGCGCAGCAGGTCGATCGCCTCGATATTCTCGCGGCCGCCATATTCATTGGGCTTCCATTGGCCGTCGCCGCGGCTGTAATCGCGGTAGAGCATGGAGGCGACCGCGTCGACCCGCAGGCCGTCGACATGGAAGTCCTCGAGCCAGCGCAAGGCGCTGGCGACGAGAAAATTCCGCACTTCGCGCCGCCCGAAATTGTAGATGACCGTATCCCAATCGGGATGCAAACCTTCGCGTGGGTCCTCGTGCTCGTAAAGCGCCGTGCCGTCGAAGCGTGCGAGGCCGTGCGCGTCGTTCGGGAAATGACCGGGCACCCAGTCGACGATGACGCCGAGGCCCATCGCGTGGCACGCGTCGACGAAACGCGCAAAGCCGTTGGGGTCGCCGTGGCGCGCGGTCGGGGCGAACAGCGACAGGGGCTGATATCCCCACGAGCCACGGAACGGATGCTCGGCGATCGGCAGCAGCTCGATGTGGGTGAAGCCGAGCGCGGCGGCATAGGAGGGCAGGCGACGCGCCGCCTCGCTCCAGTCCAGTTCCTGACCGTTGCGATGCAGCCACGAGCCGAGATGGACCTCGTAGATGGAAATCGGAGCCTCGGGCGCCTGCCGCGCGCCCCGCAAGGCCATCCAGTCCGCATCGCGCCATTCGTGTTCGAGCGGCGCGGCGACGACAGACGCGGTGGCCGGCGGCGCTTCGGCGCGCAGGGCCATCGGGTCCGCCTTGTGCGGCAGCTCCGCGTCATCAGGCCCGAGCAAGGCGAATTTGTACCGCTCGCCGGGGCCGATGCGCGGGACGAACAATTCCCAAACGCCGGCCGCGTGCCGCAGACGCATCGGATGGCGTCGCGCATCCCAGCCGTTGAAATCGCCGACGACGGAAGCGCGCCGCGCGTTGGGCGCCCAGACGGAAAAACGCACGCCCGGAACGTCCGCCGCGCGCATGACGCGGGCGCCGAGCAATTGGGTGAGATGCGGATGGCAGCCCGCCGAAAACAGGGCCAGGTCTTCCTCCGGCAGCAGAGGCCAGAAGGAATAGGGGTCTTCAGCAATCGTCGTCGCGCCCGGCCAAACGATCCGCAATTTGTATGGCGCATCGCCTGCGACGAGACCGCCGAACAGCCCCTCCGCGGTCAACGACCGCAGAGCGCCGAGAGAAGCTCCGCTCGCCGCATCGAGCGCCTCGACCTCCAGGGCGCCGGGCAGGAAAGCCCTGACGATGCGACCTTCCGGCGTCTCGTGCGGGCCGAGAGTCGCGAATGGATCGCCGCAGCGGCCTGTGGCGAGCGCCTGCGCGACGGCGACGTCGACCGACGCGGGATCCGCGCCCGCGCCATCGCCGCCTTTTTGCATTCGCATCGCCGACCGGGACATGCTCGCGCCGCTTCGTCAGGCCGCACGAATCAATGGGGCCATCAGGGAAAGATACCGCAGCGCAAGGCGGATCGTCAGCCGGCCCGGGCCATTTGATAGAGCGAGGCGTAGCGACGGGCCGATTCCGACCAATCGAACGAACGCTCCATGGCGGCCCGGCGCATTTCGTCGAAACGGCGTCCGGAGCCGAAAGTGTCCAGCGCACGGCGCACGGCGCCCTTGAACTGCTGGGCGGTCGGCATGTGAAACAGGAAACCGGTGCGGCCGTCCTCGATCGTGTCGGCGAGCCCGCCGGTGCGATGCGCGATCGGCAAGGAGCCGAAGCGCTGCGCGTACATCTGGCTGAGGCCGCAGGGTTCGAAGCGCGAGGGCATGAGCAGGAAATCGCTGCCGGCGAACATGGCGCGCGCTTCGGCGCCGTCGAAGCCGATGCGAACGCCGACCTGCGCCGGGTGCTTCTCCGCGAGCTTGCGGATTCGATCTTCGAGCTGCGTCTCGCCCTGCCCGGTCACGACCAATTGGCCGCCATGGGCGACGATTTCCTCGGCCACGTCGATCGAGAGATCGACGCCCTTCTGATGGACGAGGCGCGAAATGATCGCAAACAGCGGCCCACGCGACAGAGCAAGGCCGAACAGGCCGCGGATGTAGTCCGCGTAGCGGCCCTTCCAGCGGTCCGGGTCGAAACCTTCGCCATGATGCTGGTGACGCGGGTCCCAGGATTCGTCGATGCCGTTGAGGATTCCGGACAGGCGTCCCTGCTTCGACCGTTCGGACAGGAGACCATGCAAGCCGCAGCCAAACTGAGGCGTGGTGATTTCCTGAGCGTAGGTCTCGCTCACCGTCGTCAGATGGTCGGCGTAGTAGACGCCCGCCTTGAGGAACGACAAACGGCCGTAGAACTCCACGCCGTCGACCTTGTAGGCGGAATCCGGGATCGCCAGCGCGCGCAACCGGCCGGGATCGAAAGCCCCCTGATAGGCGAGATTGTGGATCGTGAGGATGGTCGGGGTATCGAGACCGCGCCACGCGAGATAGCCGGGCGCCAGCGCCGTCGGCCAGTCGTTGAGATGAAGATTGTCTGGCCGCCAATTTGGATCGCCGACGCCGGCGGCCAAATCCGCGGCCGCCAGACTCAGCCGGGCGAACCGAATGTCGTTGTCGACCCAGTCCCGGCCGGCCGGATCGAGATAGAGCCCGCCCGGGCGATCGTAGAGTTCGGCGTTGAGCAGCACATAAACGGGAATTCCATCCACGGTGTGCGTTCGACCCAGCCCACAGGCCGGTATCTCGCCGAGACCCGGCAGGAGCGCGACCGGTTCGATGCGGCCGGTTCGCTTCAGGACCTCTCTATAGCCCGGGACGAGAATGCGGACGTCCGAGTGCGACCGCAGCGCGCGCGGGAGGGCCGCGGAAACCTCTCCCAGTCCGCCCGTTTGCACGTAGTCGGAGATTTCCGAAGTTACGAAGAGAACCTTGCGGCGACCGCGCAGCGACTCCTCCTCCGGGGCGTCCGCGCCCTGGTCGAAGCGATCATGCGTCTGCACATCCATCAGAAAGCGCCGCCCACTGCCCCAATAGCGATTCGCAGTTCTCGTTGGAGTCTTCCGTAACGGCTGATCTTTAGTTTTTGGTTAACATGCGCCTAAACATTGTCGTTTCGACGCGTTTTCGCGGGTTTACGCGATACGCCGCGAGCGCTTGGCGCCTGCGGTCGGATGTCGCGCTGCGACCTGCCGGCGCGCCTTATCGAAATGTTCAGCAGCCCAAGGTGAACTGCGGTCACGAGTACAACGGGGCTGTCGTGCGATGCGTTCGAGTGTGTTGAGAACCAGCGAGTCGCGGGCTCCGGCGGAGCGCCGCAGCGTCGCCCAGGAAGAGGCCGCCGCCGCCATTCAGGCGCTGCGCAAGGAGATCGAGGCCAAGCTCATCTACAACGTCGGCAAGCCGCCGGCGCTGGCGCTGAACCATGATTGGCTGACGGCGGCCATTCTCGCGGTGCGCGACAAAGTCATCGACCGTTGGATGGCGTCAATCCGCGAGGCGAAGCGTTCGGGCCGCAAGCGCGTCTACTATCTGTCGCTCGAGTTCCTGATCGGCCGCCTGTTCGAAGACGCGCTCGGAAATCTCGGCCTGAAGGAGCAAATGCGCGAGGCGCTGGCGCTTGTCGGTCTCGATCTGGATTCCATCGCCCAAATCGAGCCGGACGCCGCCCTCGGCAATGGCGGCCTCGGACGATTGGCCGCCTGTTTCATGGAGAGCATGGCGACGCTCGGCGTCTCGGGCCTCGGCTATGGCATTCGTTACGATCACGGCCTCTTCAAGCAAAGCGTCGTCGACGGCGCGCAGGTCGAGACGCCCGAGGATTGGCTGTCGTTCCGCAACCCCTGGGAATTCCAGCGCCGTGAAATCGTGCACGAGATCGGGTTCGGCGGCGAGGTCACGAGCGAGGCCGGCTGGGACGGCGCCGAGCGCCATAGCTGGAAGCCTGCGGAACGCGTTCTGGCCGTCGCCTACGACACGCCGGTCGTCGGCTGGCGCGGCGATACGGTCAACACGCTGCGCTTGTGGAGCGCCAAGGCGACCGAGACGATCCGCCTCGACGCCTTCAACGCCGGCGACCATGTCGGCGCGATCTACGAGCGCAGTCGCGTCGAGAGCATCTCGCGCATTCTCTACCCCTCGGACTCGAATTCGGCTGGTCAGGAACTTCGGCTGCGACAGGAGTTCTTTTTCGCCTCCGCTTCGTTGCAGGACCTGATCCGACGCCACATCCAGCGCTTCGGCGACGTGCGCGACCTGCACGAGAAGGCGGCGATCCAGCTCAACGACACGCACCCCTCGATCGCGGTCGCGGAACTGATGCGGCTTCTGCTCGACGTGCACAGCCTGAGCTGGGAAGAGGCCTGGCACATCACGCGCGAGGCGACCTCCTACACCAACCACACGCTGCTGCCGGAAGCGCTCGAGACCTGGCCGGTCGAACTGATGCAGCGGTTGTTGCCGCGCCATCTGCAGATCATCTACGCGATCAACATGCGTTTCCTCGGCGAAGCGAAAGCCGCCGGCGCCGACGAGGCGACCATCCGCTCGGTGTCGCTGATCGGAGAGGACGGCGGCAAGCGCGTGCGCATGGGCAATCTCGCTTTCGTCGGCTCGCACATGATCAACGGCGTCTCGGCGCTGCACACAAATCTGATGAAGGAGACGGTGTTCGCCGATCTCAATCACGTCCTGCCCGGTCGCATCGTCAACAAGACGAACGGCATCACGCCGCGTCGCTGGCTGATCAACTCGAACGCCGCGCTGACCGACCTGTTGCGCGAGACAGTGGGCGCCGGCGTGGTCGACGACATCGAACGCATCCGCGATTTCGAACGCTACGCCGACGACGCCTCCGCGCAGGAACGCTTCGCTGCGATCAAGCGCGCCAACAAGGAGACGCTCGCAGAATACATCAACGAGCAGAGCGGCGTGCGCGTCGACCCGTCGGCCGTCTTCGACGTGCACGTCAAGCGCATCCATGAATACAAGCGCCAGCTGCTCAACATTCTCGAAACGATCGCGCTCTACGACGCGATCCGCGCCGACCCGCACCGGGACTGGACGCCGCGCGTCAAGCTCTTCGCCGGCAAGGCCGCAGCGAGCTACGTTCAGGCCAAGTCGATCATTCGGCTGATCAACGACGTGGCGCGTCGGGTCAACAACGATCCGGCGACGCGCAACCTGCTCAAGGTCGTGTTCATGCCGAACTTCAACGTCAGCCTGGCCGAGATGATCGTACCGGCCGCCGACATATCGGAGCAGATCTCCACCGCCGGCATGGAAGCCTCCGGCACCGGCAATATGAAATTCGCGCTCAACGGCGCGATCACGGTGGGCACGCTCGACGGAGCGAATGTCGAAATCCGCGAGCATGTCGGGGACGAAAACATCGTCATCTTCGGCCTGACCGCGCAGCAGGTGGACGAAGCCCGCCGTCTCGGCCACAGGCCAGCATATATCATCGGCGCCAACGCCGCGCTCAAGCACGCGCTCGGTTCGGTCGCAGCCGGCGACTTCTCGCCGGAGGATCGCGACCGCTACGCCGGCCTGTGCCACTCGCTGTGGGACAGCGACTATTTCATGGTGACCTCGGACTTCGCGTCCTACTGGGACGCGCAGCGTCGGCTGGACGACATGTGGCGCGACCGTTCGCACTGGCGACGCATGTCCATGCTGAATACAGCGCGCATGGGCTGGTTTTCCTCGGATCGCACGATCCGCGAGTATGCCGAGGAAATTTGGAAAGTGCCTCACTCCCGCGCCCATGGATGAACGCGTGCGCATTCCTGATGTCGCGCTGGGCGACCTCGGCGCGCGCCTCACAGACAACGGCGTCAAATTCGGCGTGGCGTCTCGCCACGCCGAACGTGTCTTTGTCTGCCTGTTCGACTGCGATGATCGGGAGACTGCGCGCATCGAACTCGAGCGGCGCGATGGCGACGCATATGCCGGTTTCGTCCCATCGATCGGCGTGGGGCAGAGATACGGCCTCCGCGCAGAAGGACCATGGGAGCCCGAGGCCGGGCATCGGTTCGACCCGGACAAATTGCTCGTCGATCCCTACGCGACGCGGCTCGACAGACCCTTCGCATATGATCCGGCGCTCGCAGCGCCGCGCGGACGCGGCGGCGACACCGCCCGCCTGGTTCCAAAAGCGATCGTGGAAATTCCAGCGATGCGCGCTCCGGCCGGGCCAACGACTGCCCCCGGCCTGATCTACGAAGTCAACGTCAAGGCGCATACGATGCGCGACCCGCTCGTTCCGCATGATTTTCGCGGAACGCTCGCCGGACTTCGGTCTCCACATGCCATAGAACGTCTGGTGCGTCTCGGCGTGACGCATGTCGAACTCATGCCGATCGCGGCCTGGGTCGACGAACGCCACTTGCCGCCGCTCGGGTTGAGGAACGCATGGGGCTACAATCCTGTGACGCTCATGGCGCTCGATCCGCGTCTTGCGCCCAACGGAATGATCGACCTCCGCGACACGGTCTCCGCGCTGCGTTCGGCCGGAATCGGAACGATGCTCGACGTCGTCTACAATCATACGGGCGAAGGCGATGAAGGCGGGCCGACCTTGTCGCTGCGCGGCCTCGACAACGCGCTCTACTATCGCCATGACGCCAAAGGACGACTGATCAACGACGCGGGCTGCGGCAACAGTCTCGATTGCAGCCAACCCGTGGTTATTCGCCTGATCCTCGACACACTGCGTCGCTTCGTCCTCGAAGCGGGGATATGCGGATTTCGGTTCGATCTGGCGACGTCGCTCGGGCGCTGCGCGCAGGGGTTCGACAGCGCGGCGCCTTTGTTGAGGGCTATAGAGAACGATCCTGCGCTCGGCGATGCGCTCCTGATCGCCGAACCCTGGGACGTCGGCCTGGGCGGCTACCAACTCGGACGCTTCGGAAAGAGATGGCGCGAATGGAACGACCGCTATCGAGACGACGTGCGGCGCTTCTGGCGCGGGGACGCTCACACAGCCGGCGCATTCGCCACGCGCCTGGCGGGCTCGGCCGACGTGTTTCAGGGGCCTGCGCGCACACCGTCTGCGAGCGTCAATTTTCTCGCCGCGCATGATGGCTTTTCTCTGCGCGACGTCGTGTCCTATTCGAGCAAGCAAAATTTCGCCAACGGCGAACACAATCGGGACGGTTCCTCCGGCGAAATCAGCTGGAACAATGGGCACGAAGGCGAAACGCACGAGGGCGATATCCTCGTTCGTCGCAAGCGCGACCAGCGGGCGTTCCTCGCCACGCTATTCCTGTCGCGCGGGACGCCGATGCTGACGGCCGGCGACGAATTCAGCCGGACGCAGAGCGGCAACAACAACGCTTACGCCCAGGACAATGAAATAACCTGGCTCGACTGGGCGGGGGCGGACGTGGAACTCGAGGCGTTCGTCTGCGGGCTGGCGCGATTACGCGCCGAGACGCCGGCGCTGCGAGAGGCAAGGTTCCTCGACGGGCGGATGCAACCGGGAATGGCCTGGCCGGACGCTGCGTGGACTCGCGCCGACGGCGCGCCATTCAGCATTGACGATTGGCCGAACGCCGACTTTCTGGCGCTGACGCTGGCGCCGGTCGACGCCGACGGCGTGCGCGCGCATCTGGTCTTCAATCGCGGCGACGCCACGGAATTGATCCTGCCGCCAACCACGCCTGGCTCGAACTGGCGCCTCGCCCTCGACAGCGCCCGCGCGCTCACCGGCGACGCCGCCGCAGGCGCGACAGCAACGCCCTGCCCCGCACGCTCGGCGCGGCTTTATCTCGAAACGCCGACGCCTGCGCGCCTTTGACGGCCATGCGCGATAGCGCGTCAGCCGTTTTCGAGAATCAAATGCCCAACCGCCGTGTTGGACGCCGGCACATGGTAGAAGCGATGCGCGACCTTCGGCTTCGGGCCGCCGCGCGTGTCTGACATCGCGCCGCGCGCGATCAGCCACATCACGAGTTCGATGCCCTCGCTGCCGGCCTCGCGCACGTAGTCGATGTTCGGCATTTTCGAGAGCTCAGCCGGGTCATCGATCAGCCGGTCGAGGAATTCGTTGTCCCAGTCGCGGTTGATGAGGCCGGCGCGCGGACCCTGCAATTGATGGCTCATCCCGCCCGTGCCCCAGATCTGTACGTTGAGATCTTCCGGATAGGATTCGATCGCCGCGCGAATGGCCTGACCGAGCGCAAAGCAGCGCGCGCCCGAGGGCACGGGATGCTGCACGACGTTGACGGCGAAGGGAATGACCTTGCACGGCCATGCGTCGACCTTGCCGAACATGCATGTCATCGGAACCGTGAGGCCGTGGTCGACGTCGATCTCGTTGACGATGGTGAGATCGAAATCCTTCTGGATGACTTCCGACGCAATGTGCGAGGCGAGTTCGGGATGGCCGATCACCGGCGGCACGGGACGGCGACCGTAACCTTCGTCCGCCGGCATGAATTCGGGGCCGGTCATGATCGCAAACGTCGGAATCATGGAGAGCGAGAAGGCGGTCGCGTGATCGTTGTAGACGAGGAAGATCACGTCCGGCGTATGCTCCTTCTCCCATTGCTTGGAGAATTCGTAACCGGAAAAGACTTTCTGCCAGTAGGGTTCTTGCGTCTTGCCGAGATCGAAGGCCGCGCCGACGGCGGGAATGTGCGACGAATAGACCGAAGCGGTGATGCGGGCCATCTTACTTGTCCTTGCCTTCGGATGCGGCCGGGCGCTGCGCATCGCCGTGTTCACCGATCTTGCGGTTGCCTTCGATCGAGCGGCCGCCGCTGATCATCATGTCGCGGTAAGCCTCCTCGCTCATCCCGGTCATCGAGCCGGCCATCTGCTGGAAGCTCTTGCCGTCGGTTGCGCCGATCTTCGACAGAAAATAGATATTGCCGCCGAGCGCCATCATGCGGTTCAGATCGCGCGCCATGACCGCCTGTTTCTGGTCTTCGGTCATTTTCCATTCGTCGAGATAGGCGCGCTCGTTCGCCTTGAAGCGGGCGCGGTTCTCCGCCTTCATCAGCGACATGCAGAACTGGTTGAGCCAATAGCCCTTCCGCGACTGCTCGGCGTCAAAAATGATGGTGCCGGGAATCTCCTTGAATTCCTTGTCGAGCGACATCACGCCCTCCTTTCTTCGGGCCAGTAGAGGCGCATGGGATTGTCGACGAGCAGTTTGCGCTGCAAGTCGGACGTTGGCGCGATATGCGGAATGAAGTCGACCAGCAGACCGTCGTCCGGCATGTGGCCCTTCAGGTTCGGGTGCGGCCAGTCCGTGCCCCACAGCACCCGGTCTGAAAACTCCTCGACCACTTTCCGTGCGAAGGGGACGACATCCGAGTAAGCGTTCTGTTCGCCGTTCAACGCCGGCGGGCCGGAGACGGACAAGCGCTCCGGGCAAGAGACCTTGCTCCAGACGTTCTGATGCTCCCGCATGAATTTCAGGAAGAGCGAGAACTCCGGCCCGTCGACGGGCTTCGACACATCGGGGCGACCCATGTGGTCAACCACGACCGTCGTCGGCAGAGCGGTGAAGAAATCCCAGAGCTCAGGCAGATCGACCGCCTCGAAATAGATGACGACGTGCCAGCCGAGCTTCGCTATGCGGCCAGCGATCTCCATCAACTCGTCCTTGGGCGTAAAGTCGACGAGGCGCTTGACGAAATTGAAGCGCACGCCACGTACGCCGGCCGCATGCAGATCCTGCAACTCTTTGTCGGTCACGCTGCGTTTTACGGTGGCGACCCCGCGCGCCTTGCCGTTGCTGGCGCGGCACGCGTCCGCCATGGCGCGGTTGTCGGCGCCGTGGCAGGTCGCCTGCACGATCACGTTGCGCGAGAAGCCCAGATGGTCGCGCAGCGCGAAGAGCTGCGCCTTGCTCGCGTCGCAAGGCGTGTACTTGCGCTCCGGCGCATAGGGAAATTCGCCGCCCGGCCCGAAGACGTGGCAATGCGCGTCGACCGCGCCGGCGGGCAGCACGAAGCGCGGCTTCGAGGGGCCTTCATACCAGTCGAGCCAGCCCGTGGTTTTTTCGAACGGCCCTGTCGTGGGCTTGGACATTTCGTTTCCTTCCCGAGGGATCATATGCAGCGGGCGGGCGGCGTTTCCAGCGGCGCTCTGGACCGCGAGCCGTCAGGCTCACAGCGTCAGGGCGAGCCTGAAGGCTCGCGCTCCGCCTACCGCCCCCGCGCCTTCAATGCCTTGTCGAGACGCGGATAGACCTTTCGCGCATTGCCTTCGTAGACCTTGTGGCGGTCTTCGGCCGAGAGATTTTGCGTCGCTTCGATGTAGCGTTTCGTATCGTCGAAATTGAAACCGGTCTCGGGGTCTATCCCCTTCACGGCGCCGATCATCTCCGAGGCGAAGAGAATATTGTCGACCGGGATGACCTTCGTCAGCAGGTCGATGCCCGGCTGGTGATAGACGCAGGTGTCGAAGTAGACGTTCTTCAGGAGATGGTCGCGCAGCAGCGGCTTCTTCATTTCCTGCGCGAGGCCGCGGTAGCGGCCCCAGTGATAGGGCGCGGCGCCGCCGCCATGTGGAATGACAAAGCGCAGCGCCGGGAAATCCTTGAAGAGGTCGCCCTGGATGAGCTGCATCACCGCGGTCGTGTCGGCGTTGATGTAGTGCGCGCCGGTCGTGTGGAAGCAGGCGTTGCAACTGGTGGAGACATGGATCATGGCGGGAATGTCGTATTCCACCATCTTTTCGTAGATCGGATACCAGTGCCGGTCGGTCAGCGGCGGGCTCTTCCAGTGGCCGCCCGAGGGGTCCGGGTTCAGGTTGATGCCGACGAACCCATATTCCTTCATGCATTTGTCGAGTTCGGGAATGCACGTCTTCGGGTCGACGCCCGGGCTTTGCGGCAGCATGGCCGCGCCGATGAAATTGTCGGGCAGCAGCGTTGCAACGCGATGGATCAATTCGTTGCAGATCGCCGCCCAGGTCGAGGACACCTGAAAGTCGCCGATGTGATGGGCCATGAAGCTGGCGCGCGGCGAGAAGATGGTGAGGTCGGAGCCGCGCTCCTTCATCTGACGCAGTTGGTTCTTCTCGATGGATTCGCGCAATTCGTCGTCGCTGATCTTCAGTTCCGAGACCTTCGGCATGGCGGAGGGATCGTTGATGGCGGCGATCTGACGGTTGCGCCAGTCCTCCAGCGCCTTGGGCGCGGTGGTGTAGTGGCCGTGGCAGTCGATGATCATCCCGGTTTCCTCTCGCTGGATCGCGCGGCGTCGGCGACTTCTTCTATTGCTGTCCGGCGCGCGACGAGCGCTCGCCCGCAGCCGTTCGCGCGGAACGTCGACTTGTCCCAAAAAATGGAGCGGGCGGCCCTTCCATTTTTCTTGCGGGTTGTTTCGATTTGGCTATGGCGGGCCGGCGCGCCCGCCATCGGCGACGAAAC
Source organism: uncultured Rhodoblastus sp. (assembly GCA_964634325.1). Classification (GTDB taxonomy): domain Bacteria; phylum Pseudomonadota; class Alphaproteobacteria; order Rhizobiales; family Beijerinckiaceae; genus JAJXWB01. Next base: position 16,988 of record CAZWJF010000007.1, on the reverse strand, counting down.
GCCTCAGCAGCGCGGAAGCCCTGGCAAGCCGCAGGGGGGTCGCTGCTGGCGTTGCTGTTGCGGGCGTTGCTGTTGCTGGCGTTGCTGCTGAATGATTTGCTGCTGTTGGCGCTGCTGCTGCTGCATCAGTTGTTGTCGTTGTTGCTGAATCATTTGTTGCTGACGCTGCTGCTGCTGCATGCGCTGCTGTTGCAGCATCTGTTGTTGGGAGCGCTGTAGTTGCAGCATCTGTTGCTGGCGCTGCTGCTGCATGACCCGCTGCTGCTGAATCGACTGCTGCTGGCGTACACGTTCCTGCTGCTGCATCTGACGCGCGCGCTGCTCCTGCAATTGCTGCTGGCGCAATTGCTGCTGCTGGGCGCGTTGCTGTTGCGATTGCTGCTGGCGCTGCTGCAACTGGAGCTGTCGCTGTTGCTGCTGCTGGATCAACTGCTGACGGCGATCGATCGTCTGACCGACCGGGCCGGTGGGGCGCCCTTGCGTTCGCGCAGGCTGCGTCGTCGGGGCGCCGACGCCCTGTTTGGCTCCGGACTGTCCGGCCGGCGTTCCAGGAACCCCGGTCGGACGCGCGCCGAGCGGCGGCTGGCCCAACTGGCCGGTCCCCACTCCCGGTTGACCGTGACGGGCGCCGGGCTGAGTCGTCGGCGTCCCCGCGGATGGCGTTCCGAGGGGTTGGCCGACAGCTCCCGGCCTTGCGCCTTGCTGGCCCGCGGGCAATCCGGGAAGCGCGTTCGGGCGGCCGCCGATGGCGGGCTGTCCCGTCAGCGGGCTCCCTGTGGTCGGCTGGGCTGGCCGCGTCCCCGGCTGGACCAATGGCGTTCCGCTCGCAGGGGAGCCGGGGCGTCCGATCTGTCCAGGACGTTGGCCGGGCTGTCCGGCCGGCAGGTTTGGAAGCGCATTGCCTGGACGGCCAATTCCCGCCGGCTGGCCAGGAGCCAACGCCGGTTGTCCCGGTTGAGGAGGACGAACGAGTTGCTGACCCGCCGGCGCGGCCGCCGGACGTACAATGGGAAGGCCTGGACGGACGCCGGCCGGCAAATTCATACCTTTCGGCAAGGACGAAATCGGCGGAATCACCGCCTGTCGCCGCAGGCCGCCAGCCTGGGGTCCGCGGTTTTGAATAGCGCTTTGCCGGCGATTTTCCAGCAAGCGGTTTGATAGCTTGCCGGCGGCGAGCCCGGCCGCCACTGCTACGGGAATAGCGACGTAAGGACGCCAACCCGGCGATTGGACGGCCGCGTCCATCATGATCGGCTGCGGCGGCGGCAGAACGTATGGCGGGGGCGCAATCCAGACCGGCGCGGACACGGCTGCGACGACCTGCGGCAGGAAGAAGTCGTCGTCCTCGTCGAACACAGGCGGCGGCGGCGGCTGATACCACGGCGGCGGCGCGGCGACGAATATCGACGGCGGCAGCGGCGGGACAGAGTCGTCGTAATAGACGATGTCAGGCCCCTCGAAATACGCCTCTTCGACAGGGGGCGGCGGCGGATCGTCATAGTCGATCGGCTCGAATGACGGCGGCGGCTCCAGCGCCGCCTGCAACCGCGTAAGTCGACGACGCGCCTCGGCGGCGTGCGGACCGCGCGGATAGCGCTTCAAATACGACCAATACGCGTTCTGGGTGTTGCGATCGAGCGTGCGGCGCCATGTCCGCGCCTCCCGCCGGGCTGCAAGCAAGCCCTGGACGTTCTTCGTGTATGGACCATGCGGGAAGGACGCCACGAACTCCTCGTAGCCCTTGACCGTGTCGCGATCGATCACCGCCGAATAGGCAAGCGCCTCCGGCATTTTGTCGACCGGCCTGGCGCGTTCGGCGGCGATCTGCGCCGATTCTTGGATCGGCGCCGGCGCATCCGCGGCGCGTTCGAGCAGGACGAGCGGCGGCTCGATCTTGCCGGCGCTCCATGGCACCTGGGCGGCCTTGGTCAATTCCGCCGTGCGCGTGCGTACTCGGACCAGAACCTCCTCGATCGGCAGGCCGGGCTCGCGCAGCATTTCACTCAGCGCCTGCGCATAAGGCCCGTAAGGCTCCTTGCCGGGCGCCGCCCATGCGCCGGGCGCAGCGTTGAACGAGACGATCGTGCCCGGGTCCGGCTCGATGATCGCGAGGCCGGGCGGCGCGCCCGGAATTTGCTTCGCATAGGGGCTGGCGTAGGCGAGATCGAGCAAGACGATGCGGGCGCGACCCGGCGCGCTGGACAGCGGGCGGATGAGATCGGACAGGCGGATGGCGTTCAGGCTGACGTCGCTGTCGCGGGCGATCGCCGCGCCGGGCGGCACAACGTAATTCTCGCCGTCGAATTGCAGGCCGTAGCCGGAGAGGTAGATCACGCTGACCGCGCCCGGGCCGGCGGCTGTCACCTTGGCGAGGAATTCGCGATAAGAGGCGCGCAGCGTATCCTGATCGAGATTGCGCGCGCCGGTGACATCGAAGCGCGCGACCTTCAGCGCATCAGCGACAAGCGCGGCGTCGTTGGCGGCGGTCGCGAGCGGCGCGCCGTCGTAAGCGTCGTTGCCGACGACGAAGGCGAAACGGGACTGGCTTTCCTGCGCTGGCGCGAGGCCGGGGGCCGCTATCGCCGCAAGCGCGACGGTTACAAGCGCGAAGACGCAATTGAACCAACGCATCCAACTTCTCCCTGCGCACGCGAGCGATGCGCCTCATTCAAAATCATCGACGCGAGAGCCCGGCGCAATGACCAGCCTCAATTCCTGGAGTCTTGTCTTCGAACCCGGCGCAATCGCCTGAACGCGTCGTTGTCTCAGCGCGGCCAACCGGACGTCTGCGTCGCAGAGACCGATACGCCAAGGGAGAGCTTGTCGGTGATCGCATAATCGAAGCCTGCGCCGACAGTGGTCGCGGTCGCAGCCGGCGCGAATGGATTGGCCGCGCCAGGCGGGCCGGCGAACAGATTGGCGCCGAAGGCCGGAGCCGTCGTCTGCGCGAACGAAGCGCTGACGAAAGGCTTGAACGCGCCGAGGTCGTAGCCGAATTTCATGGTCGAACGGGAGTAGTCGAACCCGTTCGCAAGGCCGAGCAGGCTGCCGCCAGCGGCCAAACCGGCCTGTTGCTCAAAACCGAACAGATACTTGCCGCCGATGCGATAGTCGTAACCCGGGTTCACGCCGGCGACCTTCTCGAACCTGAGGCCGGCGACGGGATCGAGGGCCGGCACGCCGGAGGACGGGCCGAGCGGCGCCGCGACAGCGAAGGACGGGAGTCCGGAATTGACCACCTCCCACGCCTGCGCCGGCGCGCAGAAACCTGCGACCGCAAGGGCCGCAACAGCGCATCTGACCCAAGGACCTGATCGACTTTCCATCATCGCGCCGATCTTGCACAAAAGAACGCGGCGTTAAAAGGGCGAAGGCCGGATCGAGGACGGACAGTGAAACAGCCCAGGATTCCACCGGCGGAATTGAGCGCGGAGGAGGTTGTGCGCCTGCTCGACCTGAAGCCGCATCCCGAAGGTGGATTTTATCGGGAGACATTCCGCGACCTTCGAATCGCGGCGGACGGACGGGCCGCGTCGACCGCCATCTATTTTCTATTGCCGGGCGGAGCGCCGTCGCGCTGGCACCGCGTCGACGCCGTCGAAATCTGGCACTTTTGCGCGGGCGCGCCACTGGAGCTTCGCATCGGCGCGCCCGACGGATCGCAGACGGCCCTTCGCCTCGGCGCCGATCTGGCGGCCTGCGAACGCCCACAGGCGATCGTTCCCGGCGGTCATTGGCAGTCGGCCGCATCCCTCGGCGCCTGGACGCTGGTCGGCTGCACGGTCGCGCCGGGGTTCGAGTTCGCGCATTTCGAGGTGATCGACGGCGCGCCGCCGATCTAGGCTCAAAGGCCGACCGGCCTCAGGCGCCGGGCGCTGCGGCGAAGGCCCGCGCTGCGACCGCCTGGCCCAGCGAAAGACCCCCGTCGTTCGGCGGAACCGCGCGGGCGAGCAAGGGCTCCAGGCCGGCTGCCCGCAGATGGCCGCTCAAGAGTTCCGCCAGGACGCGATTGAGCAGACATCCGCCGCCGAGCACGACGCGGCGATGGCCGGCCGCAGAAGCAAGGCCGATCGCCCATTGCGCGACGCCGGCCGCCAGAGTTCCATGAAAGAGGTTTGCGGCGTCGCGCGGCGACGCCCGACGGTCGGCCAGCACCCCGAGCAGAGCCGCAAAATCGAGGACGCCGCCTTCGATCCGCCAACCGTCCTGCAAGATCCGCGGGGAGTCGACCAAGGCCTCCAGCTCCATTGCGGCCTGCGCCTCGTAGCGTTGGACGACGCTTGTTCCAATCAATGCCGCAGCGGCGTCGAACAGTCGACCCGCGCTGGTCGTCGTCGGCGTCGACAGGCCGCCCTGCAGGGCGCGCGCCAGCGGAGCCGCAGCGGAGACGTCAGGGAACAAACCAGCGGCCTCGCCCAGACGGCCCATGGCTTGCAGGGCGGCGACGCCCATGCGCCACGGCTCGCGCGCAGCGCGATCGCCCCCGGGCAGCGCCAGAGGCGCCAGATGGCCGAGCCGTTTCCACGAAAGATTCGAAACGAGCATCGCTTCGCCGCCCCAGGCGCCGCCGTCATCGCCATGGCCGAGGCCATCGAGAGCGACGCCCAGGATTTCGTCGCCGCCGCCATGTTCGGCCGCGACCGCGATGACGTGAGCTGCATGGTGCTGGATGCGCGCCACGGGCGGCCCGAGCTCCTCGGCGCGGCGCGATGTCCAGAAGTCCGGATGCAGATCGCAGGCGACGACGTCGGGCGTTACGTCGAGAATGGACAGCAGATGACGCGTCGTCTCTTCGTGAAACCGGATCGTTGCGACATTGTCGAGGCTGCCGATATGCTGCGAGACGAACGCCTCGCGACCGCGCGTCACACAGACGGTCGCCTTCAGATGCGCGCCGAGCGCCAGCGCGCATGGTCCGTCCGCGCCGAGATCGACGGGCTCTGGCACAAAGCCTCGCGCGCGCCGCAGAAAGGTCGGCGCGCCATCGAATACAGCCATGACCGAATCGTCGGCGCGCGTGACGATCTCGCGATCGTGACCGACGATGAGATCGGCGATCGACGCCAGTTTCTCATGCGCTTCCGTGTCGCGCGTCACCAGCGGTTCGCCGCCGGGGTTGGCGCTCGTGGCGACGAGGATCAGATCGTTGGGCTGTTCGCGCGCCTCCCGGGAGACGGGGTAGCCGGCCGCGTGCTGGAAGATCAGATGGTGCAGCGGCGCGTATGGAAGAACGACGCCGATGCGATCGAGACCAGGCGCGACAGAGGGCGCGAGGCCTCTCCCGCCGCGCACGACGACGATCGGACGCTGCATCGAAGCGAGGAGCGCGCGTTCGGACTCCGTCGCATCCGCAATGTCCGCGAGCGAGGCGCGATTGGCGACCATGACCGCGAAAGGCTTTGCTTCGCGTGACTTTCGACGACGCAGCTCGGCGACGGCGGTTTCGTTCATCGCGTCGCACATCAGATGAAAGCCGCCGATTCCCTTGAGCGCGACGATCTTTCCTGCGCGCAGCGCGGCGACGATTTGGTCTACGCCGTGGGTCAACTTCGGACCGCACGCCGGGCAGGCGACAGGCTCGGCATGGAAGCGGCGATCGGCGGGATCCGCGTAATCGCGCGCGCAGGCCGTGCACATGGCGAAGGGCGCCATGGACGTCTGCGCGCGGTCGTAAGGCAATCGGCGCGTGAGCGTGAAACGCGGTCCGCAATGGGTGCAAGTGACGAACGGATAGAGATGAAACCGGCTCGCCGGATCAAAAAGATCGTCCAGGCAGGCCTCGCAAACCGCGACATCCGGCGAAATGCGCGTGCGCGCCTGACCGCAGACGCTTTCCTCAATGCGAAAATCCGAATCGCCCCGCGCGGCGATTTCGTCAGTCTCGATCGCCTCGATGCGCGCGAGCGGCGGCGCCTCGTTCCGCAGCGCCTCGAGAAACGCGGCGATACGCACGCCTTCGATTTCGACAACGACCCCTTCGGCGTCGTTGAGCACGAAACCCGCCAGACCAAGGCCCTGCGCAAGGCTGTAGACGAATGGCCTGAAACCGACGCCCTGGACGACGCCGCGCACGCGAATTCTGCACCTTGTTCGCTGCGGCGCGGCGGGCGCGCGCATCAGACGACTTCCAGTTCGGCGAGCCGCATCTCGTCGCCGCCCGTGACTTGCAGGCGAACGCCGCCGCAATGCGGGCAGGTCGCAAAGCGCTCTTTCACTTCGGCTGATTTTCCGCAATCCATACACCAGGCCTGCCCCGGCGTGAGTTCGATCTCCAGCCGCGCGCCTTCGACAATTGCGCCGCGCGCGACGGCGTCGAAGCAAAAGCGCATGGCGTCTGGCTCGACATGGCTCAGCGCGCCGATCTTCAGGCGCACGACGGAGACCTTCGTAAAGCCCTGCCGCGCGCCCTCCTCCTCGATCATTTGAACGAGGCTCTCCGTGAGGCTCATCTCATGCATCTCGCGACTCCGACACCGAGACGCTGAAGGCGACGCAGGGATCGAACAGCGCCGCCAGCCGTTCGACGCGGCTACGAGCGAGCGCGCCTTTGCCGATCGCCGCTCCTGATAGAGCCGCGACGAACGGGCCCGCAGCGTGAAAATTCCATTCGGTCGGCGCGAGGATCGCATAGTCGGCTATGCGGCCATGGTCATCGACGCGCGCCCAATGATAAAGGCGGCCGCGCGGAGACTCGAGCGCGCAATAGCCCTCTCCTGACCCGGTCGCGGCGGCGTCAATTCCGACCAACGCCGGAAACGCATCGTCTGCGGCGCCGGAAAGCGCGTTGCGACAGGCCGCCATATCGGCAATGCGCGCCGACAGCCGGGCCGCAAGCGCGCCCCCACCCTGTCCGGCGTGCGGATTGCGGGCGAATGCGCCGGTTTCCGGGATCCTGCCCGGCAAGACCGGAGCGGCGGCGAAGGTCCGATCGGCGCGCAGCCCCGCGATGACTGCGCGATCGTCATGCGCCGTCAGCGCGTCCGGCGATCGCCGGTCGAAGGTCGCATCCGCGCGCGCGACATCCAGGAGCGCGGCGATCGCGCCGTGCGCCGGCGCTACGCCCGCGACCGGCAGTCCGAGCGCGTCGGTCGCCTGCGCAAGCGCCGCGCACGCCGCTTCCCGTTCGACTGGCGTCGCGCGCGACGCCAGAACGCGCGTCGCCGCCAATGCCGCACGGAGGGCGGCGGCAGTATCGCTGCCGAGTCGCACGTCCGGGGCGAGCAATGTGCCGCGCAGAGATTCCCCGAGCCGTTCCGCCGTCAGCCGCGCGGCGTCGGCGACCAGATCGCCTGCGCTTGTCGTGCGCCCGGCGGCGCACGCGACAGCGCGCGCAGACGCGGTCGCATGCGCCACGCCGCACAGCGCAAACAATCGGCCGACCAGCTCGGGCGTCTCAGCGGCTCCGCGCCCGATCAGAGCGCGCGAGAGGCCGCGAGGCCGCGACGAGGCGATGCGGGTCGCGACCACAATTCCGTTGCTCGTGAGCACGTCGATCGCAATCGAACCCGCGTCCAGCATCGTCGTCAGATTTCGTCCGGCGCGCGCGCGCCGCCAAACGCAAACTGGGCGGGCAGCGGCAGGTTCGACGGGCCGGCGTCGGCTGGCGCTTGCGCCGCCATTCCGCCGAGCTGCGCGTAGACGTTCAGAATCTCCTCGGCCTCGCGTTCAGAGAGACGCGAAAAGACGTAGCGTTGCGCCTGCACGGCGACCCAATCGCCGGGCGCGACCGTTCCGTTGAACAGTTCGAGACTGACCTCGATAGTCTCGCCGCCGCGCGAAACCTGCGCGCGAACGCCATCGACCGCCAGGACCCGGCACGGCACCGTCAGACACATCGCCGATCACACCCGCTCCGAACATCCGAATGACGCTATGCAACAGCATCGCAGGCGACGCCGCCTTGAGGCAGCGCAAGGCCTCCGCGTCACTCCCGCCAACCCTCGCCCTCGAAACCGGCGCGGCCGAACGCGACGCCGCCGTCAACCGTGACCGTCGAGCCGACGACATAGTCCCCCGCGCGCGACGCGAGAAAAATGGCGGCGCCCGCCATATCCTCCGGCGCGCCGATGCGGCCGGCGGGCACTCTCTTGGCGACGTTCTCCGCATTGTCGCGAGCGTCGATATTCATGTCCGACTGGAAGGGGCCGGGCGCGATGGCGGTCGTCACGATATGGTCCTTGATCAACCGCACCGCCATGCGGCGCGTCAGATGGATGAGGCCGGCCTTGCTCGCCGCATAGGGATAGGTTTCGAGCGGATTGACGAAGATCCCGTCGATCGAGGCGATGTTGATCACTTTCGCCGGCCGCTCCGGCGCGGCCGCAGCGCGCAACAGCGGCGCCAGAGCCTTGGTGAGGAAGAACGGCGTCTTCAGATTGAGGTCGACGACCTTGTCCCAACCCTTTTCCGGAAACTCGTCGAAATCGGCGGCCCAAGCTGCGCCCGCATTGTTGACGAGAATGTCGAGTTTCGTCTCGCGTTCCGCGAGGGCTGCCGCGAACGCCTGAACGCCATCGAGCGTCGAAAGATCGCACGGGATCGATATGCAGGCGCCCTTGCCCATGGCGGAAAGCTCGGCCGCCGTCGCTTCGCAAGCCGCCGCCTTGCGCGCGGTGATATAGACGCGCTCGACGCCATAGGCCAGGAAACCGGACGCGATCATACGGCCGATGCCGCGCGAGCCGCCGGTGACCACGGCCACCTTGCCTGCGAGCGAAAACAGATTATCGAACATTGATCCTCCGGTCGGCGCGTCGCTCGCGCCTTCGTTTGTATGACTGCAGAATAGAACGATATTCGCCGCCGGAAGTCGACGACCTCGACGGCCTATCGCGAAGCTGCCTCTATGTCCTGGCTCCCCGGAGGGCGGACCAGAACGATCGCGCGGGCCAGCAGAGGATCAGCGGGCGCGGCGCTTGCAAGAAATTCCGCCCGCATGCGTCGCGTCCAGAACCTGTTGATGTGGTCGGCTACCGCAGCCGCCGCCTCTTCTTCTGGATAGGCGCGAAAGAAGTCGGCGATCTGCCCGGCCATGCGCGCGAGCTTTTCGCGACTGGCATAAACGATCTCGTTCATTTCACCGCCGTCAATTCGTCGTGAGCAACCCGACGCAAGGCGACATCCTCCTCGTGATTTCGCTCCTGCCATTTCGAAAGATGGTTCGTGCGACGAACTTCGACCGCAGTCACCTTGTATTCCGGGCAATTGGTCGCCCAGTCCGAGTTGTCGGTCGTCACGACATTGGCGCCGCTGCCAGGATGGTGGAAGGTCGTATACACCACGCCCGGCTGCACGCGCTCCGTGACTTCCGCGCGCAAGGTCGTATCGCCGGCGCGGCTTGCGAGCGAAACGAGATCGCCGGTGCGGACGCCTCGATATTCCGCGTCGAAGGGATGAATCTCCAGAACGTCTTCGTCATGCCAGGCGACATTGGCTGTGCGGCGCGTCTGCGCGCCGACGTTGTATTGCGACAGAATTCGCCCCGTCGTGAGCAGCAACGGAAAGCGCTGTCCGGTCCGCTCGTCGGTCGGCACGTATTCGGTGATCATGAACTGGCCTGCGCCGCGCACGAAGCGCTCGACGTGCATGAGCGGGGTGCCGTCGACGGCCGTCGCGTTGCACGGCCATTGCACCGATCCGAGTTCGTCGATCCTGTCGTAACTCACCCCGGCGAAGGTCGGCGTCAGGCGCGCGATCTCGTCCATGATCTCGCCCGGATGCGCATAATTCATTTCGTAGCCGAGCGCGCGGGCGAGATCCACGGTCGTCCGCCACTCGGCCTTGCCGCCAAGCGGCTGCATGACCTGCCGCACGCGATTGATGCGCCGCTCGGCGTTGGTGAAGGTGCCGTCTTTCTCGAGGAAGGAAGCGCCAGGAAGGAAGACATGTGCGTATTTCGCCGTTTCATTGAGGAACAGGTCCTGCACGACGACGCATTCCATGGCCGCGAGGCCTGCCGTCACATGTTGCGTGTTGGGATCGGACTGCGCGATGTCCTCGCCCTGCACATAGAGTCCTTTGAAATATCCATCGACCGCCTCGTCGAGCATGTTGGGGATGCGCAGGCCAGGTTCGTCATCCAGCTTCGCTCCCCACAATTTCTCGAAGACGTCGCGCGTCGCGTCGTCGGACACGTGGCGATAGCCCGACAATTCGTGGGGAAAAGAGCCCATGTCGCACGAGCCCTGCACATTGTTCTGTCCGCGCAGCGGATTGACCCCCACGCCTTCGCGCCCGACGTTTCCCGTCGCCATGGCGAGATTGGCGATGGCCATGACCGTCGTCGAACCCTGCGAATGTTCGGTCACGCCGAGGCCATAATAAATCGCGGCGTTTCCGCCGGTCGCGTAGAGCCGCGCGGCCGCGCGCGTTTCGGCGGCCGGAACGCCGGTGTGCGCCTCCATCGCCTCTGGCGAATTCCTCTCATCCGCCACGAATCGAGCCCAGGCCTCGAAGGCTGCAGCATCGCAGCGTCCCCGCACAAAGGCTTCGTCGACCAGACCTTCCGTCACGATCACATGAGCCATCCCGTCGAGCAGCGCGACGTTCGTTCCCGGCCGCAATTGCAGATGATGTGCTGCGCGAACGTGGGGGGATTTTACGAGATCGATGCGGCGCGGGTCGGCGACGATCAGTTTCGCGCCCTGGCGTAATCTCTTCTTCATGCGCGAGGCGAAGACGGGATGGCCGTCCGTCGGATTGGCGCCGATGACGAACACGACATCGGCCTTGTCGACCGATCTGAAATCCTGCGTGCCCGCCGAGGCGCCGAATGTCTTCGACAGGCCGTAGCCGGTCGGCGAATGGCACACGCGGGCGCAGGTGTCGACATTGTTGTTGCCGAACGCCGCGCGCACCAGCTTCTGGACGAGGAAAACCTCCTCGTTCGTGCACCGCGACGAGGTGATCGCGCCAATGGATTCACGACCGTACTTGGCTTGAATACGTTTGAATTCGGCGGCGGCGTAGCCGATCGCCTCGTCCCAGGCGACCTCGCGCCACGGGTCTGTGATCTTCGCGCGGATCATCGGTTTCGTAATGCGATCCTTGTGCGTCGCGTATCCCCAGGCGAACCGGCCCTTGACGCAGGAATGCCCTTCGTTGGCGGCTCCCTGCCTGTAGGGAACCATGCGTACGATTCGGTCGCCCTGCATTTCCGCCTTGAAGGAGCAGCCGACGCCGCAATAGGCGCAAGTCGTGATCTTGGAATGCTCGGGTTGGCCACGATCGATCACGTTCTTTTCGATCAAGGTCGCGGTCGGACACGCCTGCACGCAGGCGCCGCACGAGACGCATTCCGAACTCAGGAAGTCTGTCGGGCCCGGCGCAACGCGCGAACCGAACCCGCGGCCCGCGATGGTGAGCGCAAATGTTCCTTGCGTTTCCTCGCAAGCGCGCACGCAACGGTTGCAGACGATGCACTTCGCCGGGTCGTACTGAAAATAAGGGTTCGATACGTCCTTCGCGTCAGCGAGATGGTTCGCGCCGTCATAGCCGTAGCGGACTTCGCGCAGACCGACGGCGCCGGCCATGTCCTGCAATTCGCAATCGCCGTTGGCGGCGCAGGTCAGGCAATCCAGCGGATGATCGGAAATGTAGAGCTCCATCACGCCCTTGCGCAGTCGCGCGAGCCGATCGGTCTGCGTGCGCACGATCATGCCTTCTTCGGCCGGGGTCGTACACGAGGCGGGCGTTCCCTTGCGCCCCTCGATTTCGACGAGGCACAGGCGACACGAGCCGAACGGTTCGAGAGAATCCGTCGCGCAGAGCTTCGGAATCTTCGTGCCAAGCGTCATAGCGGCAGCCATCACCGACGCGCCCGCGGGAACGCTGACTGCGACGCCGTCGATGGTGAGACGCACCTGATCAGCGCTCGCGCGGATCGGCGTTCCGTAATCGATTTCCCTGATCAGGCCGGCCGCCTTGTCGTTCATGCCCGCCTCCTATTCCGCCGCCTGCCGAACCGGAGCGCGACGGAAATCTTCTGGAAAGTGACGCAGCGCGCTTGCGACCGGCATGGGCGTAAGACCGCCCATGGCGCAGAGCGAGGCTTCGGTCATGAGTTGATTGAGGTCGTCGAGAATAGCCAGATTCTTCTCCCGTTCGACGCCTGCGACAATACGGTCGATCGTTTCGACGCCGCGCACGGCGCCGATCCGGCAGGGCGTGCACTTGCCGCAGCTTTCCTTCGCGCAAAATTCGAAAGCGAAGCGCGCCAGCTTCGCCATGTCGACCGTATCGTCGAAGACGACCACGCCGCCATGGCCGAGCATGGCGGATATGGCGGCGAAGGCTTCGTAGTCCAGCGGTGTATCGAGTTGCCTGTCAGGCAGATAGGCGCCGAGCGGACCGCCGACCTGCACCGCGCGGACTGGTCTGCCGGACCGCGTTCCGCCGCCGAAGTCTTCGATCAAGGAGCGCAAGGTGGCGCCAAAAGCGAGTTCCACGAGGCCGCCGCATTTCACGTTGCCGCCGAGCTGGAACGGCAGACTGCCGCGCGAGCGGCCGACGCCGTATTCTGCGTAGGCGCGCGGGCCGTCCGCCAGGATCGATGGAACGGCGGCGAGCGTGAGGACATTGTTGACCGCCGTCGGCTTGCCGAAGAGGCCCGCGATCGCCGGCAGGGGCGGCTTGGCGCGCACCACGCCGCGCTTGCCCTCGAGGCTTTCGAGCAGCGACGTCTCCTCGCCGCAGATATAGGCGCCTGCGCCAAGCCGGACCTCGATGTCGAACGCCCTGCCAGAGCCGAGTACGGAGGCGCCGAGCAGGCCGGCCTTCTCGGCGCGAACGATCGCTTCGCTCATCGTGCGACAGGCGTGCGGATATTCGGAGCGGATGTACACGAACCCCCTGGTCGCGCCGACGGCGAGGCCGGCGATGACCATGCCCTCGATCAGCAGGAACGGATCGCCTTCCATCAACATGCGATCCGCAAAAGTTCCGCTGTCGCCTTCGTCTGCGTTGCAGACGACGTATTTCCGGTCGGCGCTCGCTTCGGCGACCGTCTTCCATTTCACGCCAGTCGGAAAGCCCGCGCCGCCGCGGCCGCGTAGCCCCGAGGCCGCCACGTCCGCGACAATCTCGGCGCCGGATTTCGCGATCGCCTGGCGGAGACCCGCGATCCCGCCATGCGCTTCGTATTCCGCCAAGGACAGTGGATCGATCACGCCGACGCGCCGAAAGGTCACGCGGGTCTGGCGGGCCATCCAGTCCATCGCGTCGGTCAGGCCATGCGCCAGTTCATGCGGGTCGCCGGACAGAAAGCCGGCGTCGAACAGGCCTGCGACGTCTCGCGCGCCGACAGGTCCATAAGCCATACGCCCGGCTGGCGTCTCGACCTCGACCAGCGGCTCGAGCCAGAGCATGCCGCGCGAGCCGGTGCGAACGATTTCGACGGCCGCGCCGCGCAATGCGGCTTCTTCTGCGATACGGCGAGCGACCGAATCGGCGCCGACCGACAGGGCCGCCGCGTCGCGCGGAACGAAGACGCGCGTCGCCGTCATGGTCTCGTTCCGGCCATCGCTTGAGCGTCCTCCACCGCGCCGCCGTCGCAGAGCGCCGCCAGTTGATCCGAGTCGAGCCGCGCGACGAGACGACCGTCGACCAGCGCATTCGGCCCGAGAGCGCAATTGCCGAGACAATAAACGGTCTCGATGGCGAGTTTCTCGTCCGGCGGCCCATCCACAACGAGGCCTCGCCGCGCGTGCAATTCGGCGAGCAAATCCTCGCAGCCATTCGCCTGACAGGCTTCGGCGCGGCAAATCTTGATCACCCGCCCGCCAGCCGGGGATTGACGAAAATCGTGGTAGAAACTGATCGCGCCATACACTTCCGCGCGCGAAAGATTGAGCGCTTCGGCGATCATCGCAACGGCATCCGCGTCGACATAGCCGAACTCGTCCTGAAGCGCGTGCAGGATCGGCAGCAACGCGCCGTCCAATCTCTCGAGCCGCCTTATGATCGCGCGCGCGGCCTCCTCGCTCCACGCTGTCATTTTCTCTCCCCGCAACCTTATGCGCCGCCGCTCCGAGTTGAGCGACAGCGCCAAAATCAGAACGGATTCAATCGTATTGGCCTGAACATTCGACCAGAGCACTGTACCACATGAAATGCGAGCGGAAAGATTTCGTCCTGAAACGCCGAAGGCGGGGCCGCGCTGCATAAAGCGCTCCAAGGGACGCAAGGCGCCGCGGCAATCCGACTTCGCGCGCCAGCCATGCGCGGCGTCGCAGTTTCGTAAATCGGCCGGTTGCGTATCATTGGCCGAAAAGCTCGCACAAGTCGGGCGATGCGGATGGAAGCAGGAGGCGCAGAGCATGGGCGCGCTGTCGGGAAAGCCGTTGGCGGGAAGGATCGCGCTGGTGACGGGCGGCGGGCGCGGCATCGGCCGGGCCATCGCTCTGGCGCTGGCTGAGGACGGCGCGGATGTCGCGATCGGTTATCGGCGCGACGAGAATGCGGCGCAAGACTCCGTCAAGGCGTTGCAGGCGCTGGGCGTCCGCGCTCGCGCCTACGCCGCCTCGATGGAGCGGCGCGACGAAGTGATCGCCATGGCGGACAGCGCCATCGCTGATTTCGGCTTCGTCGATATTCTGGTCAACAACGCCGGCGTCGCGTCGCGCGGGCGCCCGGTGATCGACACGGAGCCGGAAGAAGTCGCACGCTTGCTGACTGTCCATGCGCAGGCGCCGCACTGGCTGTCGCGCCGCATCATTCCGTCCATGCGCACCCGGCCGCGCGGCGACATCGTCATGATCTCGAGCGTGGCGACGCTGAAGATGGCGGCGAACGGCGCGCCCTACAATATGGCCAAGGCCGCGATGGAGGCGCTGGCGCTGACGCTGTCGAACGAGGAACGCGCGCACGGCGTGCACGTCAACATCGTCGCGCCGGGCCTTGTCGAAACCGACATGGGAACGCGCCTCGTCAAGGGCGCGGCCGGGATCGACGACATCCACGCGCTCGACAAGCACATGCCGTTCGGGCGGGTCTGCCAGCCGCAGGATATCGCCAACGCTGTGCGCTTTCTCGTGTCGCCCTACGCCAGCTACGTCACCGGCGAGAAGATCAACGTGCATGGCGGCGGCCAGCGCATTCCGGGCCTTTGACGAACAGGAGGTTGCGATGGAGCCGAGCGTCAAACGCGAGGACAGAAACGGCGCGGCGATCCTGACGCTGAACCGGCCAGACAAACTCAACGCCCTGACCGTCGCCATGTTCGGCGAATTGCGCGCGCATGTGGAAGCGATCGGCCGTCAGACCCAAACCATTGGCGTCGTCGTCTTACGCGGCGCCGGCAAGTGCTTTTCGGCGGGCAACGATCTGAACGATATCGCGAGCGGGCAGAAGCCGCCGAAACCCTGGTATCAGGGCGAGACGATAGAAATGCTCGCCAACCTGCCGCAACCCGTGATCGCCGCCGTGCACGGTCATTGCTATACCGGCGCGCTGGAGCTGGCGCTCGCCGGCGACCTGATCGTCGCCTCGGCCAACGCTCGGTTCGGAGACACGCACGCGCGCTGGTCTCTGACCCCGGTGTGGGGCATGAGCCAGCGGCTGCCGCGCCGTGTCGGCGCCGCGAAAGCGAAGGAAATGATGCTGACCTGCCGCACTTATTCGGGCGCGCAGGCGCTCGACATGGGGCTCGCCAATTTCTGCTTCCCCGATGAGTCGTTCGAAGCCGAACTGGAAAAGCTGACGGCGGAAATCCTGGCGAATTCCTGGTTCAGCCACCGCGCCAACAAGAAACTGATCGTCGACACCGAGAGCCTGCCGCTGGCGGCTGGCCTCGCACATGAAATCTACAAGGGCGAAGGGCGCGGCCCGGACGCCCCGGAACGGATCGCGGCGTTCATGAACAAGAGCAAGGGATAGGCGATGGCGCAGAAGCGATGGGTCAACCGTCCGGAGGGCTCGAACTGGGGCCGGTTCGGCGACGACGACCAGCGTGGCAAGATGAATCTCCTGACGCCGGAGCGCCGAGTCGCGGCCGCGCGCGAGGTCAAAGAGGGCGTCGCTTTCACGCTCAGCCTGCCGCTTGATTATCCAGGCGGCAATGCGATTTTCCAGCATCGCAGGCCGCCGAAGCTGCACTACGAACAGCGCGCCGGCGTCGCCTACAATTTCAACTTCCGCATGTCGCACATCTGCAACGAGTACTGCGACGTCGTGTGCGACGACGCCGTCATGCTCTATCTGCAATATTCGACCCAATGGGACGGACTCTGCCATGTCGGACAGATGTTCGACGCAGACGGCGACGGCGCGCCCGAGAAAGTCTATTACAACGGCTATCGCGGAGGGGTCGAAATCGTCGGACCGGCCGACGTCCAGGACGGATTTGGCGCGAAGGCGCTGGGAATCGAAAATTTTGCGACGGCAGGCGTGCAGGGACGCGGCGTACTGGTCGACTTGCATCGTATCTACGGACGAAAGAAATCCTTCGTCGGCTATGACGATCTCATGCGCGCGCTGGAAGGACAAAAGGTCGGCGTCGAGGCCGGCGATTTCCTCTGCCTGTACACGGGCTTTGGCGATCTCATTCTCGAGATGAACAAGCAGCCGAACGTCGAGGTGCTGCACAATTCCTGTGCGGCGCTGGATGGTCGCGACAACCGCCTGCTACAGTGGATCACAGATACGGATCTCGTTGCGATCTGTTCCGACAGTCTCGCCGTGGAAGTCTATCCGGCGCGGCCGATGGAAGGCGACGTCTATTCCGCACTGCCGCTGCACAATCATTGCCTGTTCAAGCAGGGGGTGCATCTCGGAGAGCTCTGGTATTTCACGGACCTCGCGCAGTGGCTCGGCGCGCATGATCGCTGGCGTTTTCAGTTGACCGCGCCGCCGCTGCGTTTGCCCGGCGCCGTCGGGTCGCCGGCGACCCCGGTCGCGGTCGTCTGAGCGCGATGGGCGAGACGCAACGCATCGCTCTGGTCGCCGGCGCGTCCGGCGTTGTCGGTCAGGCCGCGGTCGAGCATTTCTCCGGA
>CAZWJF010000006.1:0-202335 GCA_964634325.1 uncultured Rhodoblastus sp. | reverse complement strand
GTCGGCCCCAGCCAACTCATCCGAGCCGAACTGCGGTCCTCGTCGGAGGCGTACCGAGAGCCGAAGGAATCGACGCGATGAGCGTGGCCCATCTCAGACGCGTGGCGCGCGGAGAGAAAGGTCTGCTTCCGGAAGGCGGCTCCTACGGGCATTTCGTGCACGTCATGCTGCTTTCCATATGCGCATTCCTGTCGTTGTCGAAATTTGCGCTTTCGGGCGAATTTGCGACGCCGAAGGACGTGACCGTCGATATTCTTGTGTCGTTGCCGCGCGACATGACGAAGTCGCGCGACCTGAACAATTTCGATTTGGGTCCGGATGGCGTCCCCATCGTGCTGGACGGCCCAGACTTGCTGGTCTTAGGGGCGAACAAGAAATTCCATACGTTCAGCGACCTGTCAGTCAGCAACTTTGCGTGGATGCGAAACGGCAGCCTCCTGGTCGTTTCGCAAGATCAATTGGCCGATCTTGGTCCCGGGGGCCTCACGTTGGGGCCAACCCTTCCAAGCACCCAAATGCGCATCAGAGCCGCCGGGGCAAACACCGCCTACGTTTTTGGCGGCGCCAATGAACCGGGCAACCACAACGTCTACGTCCTTGCCCGAGACAAGACATTCTTGAAACTAATTACGCTCCCAACTCCAGTCGTTGACGTCACAGGCGATGGCGCAACCCACTATATCGCGACAAGTCGCTCCCTCCTACGAATTGGCGTCCCTGATGGGATCGCCATCCTTCTTCAGACGTCCGACGATATAATTTCCATAGCGAGTTCATCGCAGGGCGGCGTGTTTTATGCGACACGGACAGGCGTCGGCTATGTCGAGAAGAGTGGGGCCCCGTTCGAGTTCATCCGCGGGCAAAGCGGTGTATTGCGCGTGCAAGGATCTTCTCTGTATTTCCTGGCGACTCCGGGACCCCAGCTCTTTCGGATTGGTCCAATCGAGAGATTTGAAGGGCTGTTCGACAGCTCTGCCGAACTGCAGCCCCACAAGGCGACCGGTTCCGCTCCTCCCGTAGGGCCCTCAACACGTGTGACGCCGCTGTCGCGTCCCGCCCCTTTACCTGGACCGCAAACTCAGACGCGCGAGGCGAACAAGTTGTCCGAACGCGAGTTGCTTAGTGAGTTGCGCCAGCGCCTCTACGAACTCAACTTCGATCCAGCCGAGGATGTCAGTCAGATCACCGACGTTGACCGTCGGGCGATCGTCGCGTTTGAGGAGAAGAACGGCCTGCCGAAGACCGGGGAAGCGACCGTTGCGTTGTTGAACACGTTGCGAAGTGCTGGTGATCGATCTCCGTGGGCCTCGATTGTTTTCGACAAGAAGGCTGGCAAGTGGGGTATGGCCTGGGACCACGCCTCGCGCCGGGATGCGGTAGCCACCGCTGTGTCTCGGTGCGGCGATCCGCAGCAATGCAATGTCGAACTAAGCTTTTTTGGCCTGGAGTGCGGGGCTTTCGCCTATTCCGGGTCGCAATGGGCATTAGCTGCGCGTGCGAACGCCGAAAGCGCTCGGCAGGCCGCGCTCACCGATTGCGCCAAAGGGGGAGGCCGTTGCCGGGTCGTAGCGTCCGTATGTGCAGACGGCTCGAACCGGCGCTGAAACGAGTGAGACCAGTGTCTGTCATGACCCTAGCCCCCCCAACAAGGCCCGCCTCCGCGACCGCCGCCGCAGCTACTATTTTGGCGCTTCTTGTCACGTCAGGGCCGGCGCGCGCCGCGGTCGAACATCAAGGATCATCAGCGCTCGTCGACGCGTCAAATGCACCGCTCATTTCCCCAAGCGTGTTGATGGCCGAGGCTGGAAGTATTGGCGGTTCCATCGCGCCGCCGGCTGTGAAGGGCGGCGATGCAAAATCCGTTTCCGGCGGGAGGTCTATTTCGTCGCCGAAATCGCCGGTCGGAAAGAGAATAATGCGTTCAGCTCCGAAACGCGCTGCGCATAGCGTCAAGCCGCGCAATCCCGAAGCCGGAGATGCTCGTTCAACGCGAAAGAGCACGTGTAAAGGAATTGCGGGCGTATGGACCGCTAATGGTTGGTGGAACCCTTTCTACGGCCGCGGCGACGTGATGTTGAACGCCGACGGGTCCGCCAGGCATGTGAGCGGTATTAGTGGCAAATGGCTCTGTCGCTCGAACCATTTCACTTTGGACTGGAAAGACTGGACCAGGAGCGAAGGCACTCTGTCTGACGACGGAAGAGTTGTCACGTTCAACAACGGCGCCAAGCTAACGCGGGGCCGCTAAGCATTCAGCCGAGCGAGAGCGCCTGCAACTCTACCGGCAAATCAGGCGACGAGGGGGATTACCCGGCATTGCCTGCAAGCCTGCTGACGAGCCTCCGATGGAAGCGGGGCGCAAGGGGCAGAGCGAGCGGAACGACGCGCCAGCATTCGGCCTGCAATGAATTGACATCAATCGTCCGCCATCCTGTACCCCACGCCGGGTTCGGTCCGGATGATCGTCGGATTTGCGGCGTCGGGTTCAATCTTGGCGCGCAATTGTCCGATAAAGACGCGCAGATATTGCGTGTCGTCGGCGTGCGCAGGGCCCCAGACCGCATTGAGAATCTGCCGGTGCGTGACGACGCGCCCGGCATGGCGGACGAGCACTGTGAGGAGGTCGTATTCCTTCGGTGTGAGCTTCACGGCCGCCCCGCCGCGCGTGACGATCCGTCGATCCATGTCCACGACAAGACCGTCGGTTTCGAAGCGGGCGGGGAGCGGCGCCGCGCCGGGCGCGTGGCGCAGCGCGGCGCGCAAACGCGCCATGAACTCGCCGATGCCAAAAGGTTTTTCCACGTAATCGTCGGCGCCGCAATCCAGCGCTGCGATCTTTTCCGCCTCGCGATCGCGCGCCGACAGCACGATTACGGGTACGCGCGAGAACTCCCGCAGATCGCGCAGCACTTCCTTGCCGTCGCGATCGGGCAAGCCGAGATCGAGCACGACAGCGTCGGGCGCGCGCGTCGCGGCGGCCTTCAGCGCTGCGGCGCCCGTGTCCGCCATGACGGGCTCGTACCCCGCCGCCTCCAACGCGAGTTTCAGGAAACGTCGAATTTCCGGCTCGTCGTCAACGACAAGAATTCGTTGGCCGCTCATGTCTTGTCTCCGGCGATCGACGGCGGTTCGGCTGCCGGCAGCCGAATGAGGACGCGCGTGCCGCGTCGGCGCGCCGCAGGGCTCTGCGCGACGATCGTTCCGCCCATCGCTTCGACCAGACCCTTGCAGATCGACAGTCCAAGCCCCGTTCCGGCCTTTCGGCCGTCGGCGCGGCCGCCGCGGTAGAATTTGTCAAAGATACGTTCAAGATCAGCCGGTTTGACCCCCGGCCCCTCATCGGTGACGCTGAGCACGAGATCGCGCCCCTCCCTGCGCGCATGCACGGCGATCTGTCCGTCGCCCCCGTATTTGTGCGCGTTGTCGAGCAGGTTGAACAGCACTTGCTCCAGCAGCCGCGCATCGCCGCGCACGAATGGAAGATCAGGCGCGAGGGAGACGCGCACCGCACTTTGCGGAAACGCCTTCCTGCAGCGCTCCACGGAGACTCGCACGGCGTCGCCGATATCCACCCAATCTCGGCGGGCTTTCAGCCCGCCCGCCTCGATGCGCGACATATCCAGAAGATTGGCGACGAAACGCGAGAGACGGCCGGTCTCCTCCTCGATCGACGACAAGAGTTCGTTGCGCTGATCCGGAGACATCCTGTCGCCGAGGTCGCGCAGGCTGGTCGCCGCGCCAGCGATCGAAGCGAGCGGCGTCCGCAGATCGTGGGAGAGAGAAGCCAGCAGCGCGTCGCGCACCTTCTCGTTTTCCTCCAGCGAAACCGCCTTGATCGCCTCGCGGGCTAGCAACGCGCGATCAAGCGCGATCGCCGTCTGTCCGATGATCGACGACAGCGTGCGTTCGCCGTCGGGCGACATCGCCCGGTCGGAGGCTGGCGGCTCGAAGCCCAGGACCGCGATCACCCCCCTCGCCGTCTGCAGCGGCCGGAACTGGAATCTTACTCGCGGCAATGTGTCCGTTGACCATCCCGCCGGCTCGGCCTTGGCCATCGCCCAGCGTGCGGCCGTCATTTCAGTCGTGTCGAGTTGCGTATCCGGCGGCCAGGCGGCGTGCGCGACAAGTTCGCCGCCTTCGGTCAGCAGCAGCACAACCTGGCGGCCGAGCGTAGCGTGAAGATGCGCCGCCGCCGCCCACAGAACTTCATCGGCGGTCGCGACGCCCGCGATCTTCCGCGAGAAGTCATAGAGCGACTGGGTCGTAGCCGCGTTCCTGACGACGGCGGCCGCCTGGTCGCGCGCCCGGCCGGCGAGCGAGCCGGTGAGAACCGCGACCGCAAGAAAGATCAGGAGTGAAAACAACTCGAACGGTTCTGCAATCGTGAAGGTGTAGATGGGTTCGATGAAAAAGAAATTGTAGCTCAGGAACGACAGCAGCGAAGCGATGATCGCAGCGCGCATGCCGAGTTGGAGAGCGCAGAACAGGACCGCCGCCAGAAAGATCATCGGCAGGTTCGGCAGGCGAATGAGATGTGACAGCATCTCGCCGACGGCGATTGCGCACGCGACCGCTGTGCCTGCGACGCCCACCTCGACGCCGAGGCCGCCGGCCAGGAGAGCCGAATTCACCTTGGCGACTGGCGTCGCTCGCCGCGCATCGATTTGGAAGACATGCACGTCCACCCCATCGGCGCGGCGCATGAGTTCATTGGGGAAGGATCGTTGGAGCAGGCGGCGCACAGGACCGCGCTGCGACATTCCGACAATGATTTGCGTTGCGTTTTCCCGACGCGCGAGCTTGAGAACCTCGCCGACGAGATCGTGCCCGGAGAGCCGGCGCGCCTCGCCGCCGAGGCGTTCGGCAAGGTTGAGCGCTTCGCGCACGCGCTGCGCCCTCGCCGGGTCCGCGGCCTCGCCCGGTCGCTCCAGGTGGATTGCGATCCATCCGGCGTTGAGGCTCGTCGCAAGCTGGCTCGTGCGGCGCACCACGCGCTCGGCGCTCTCGTCGGAAGCGATGCATGCGAGCAGCCGCTCTGACGACGCCCACGGGCCCTCGATCGCCTTCAGCCTGAGATAGTCCACCATCTGGTCGTCGACGCGATCGGCGGTGCGGCGCAAGGCGAGTTCGCGCAACGCCGTCAGATTGCCGGGCGTGAAGAAACGCTCGGTTGCGCGCCGGGCCATGTCCGCGACATAGACCTTGCCTTCGTTGAGGCGCTGGATCAGCTCCTCCGGCGTTATGTCGACCAGCATGATGTCGTTGGCGTCGCGCAGAACCTTGTCCGGGACGGTTTCGCGCACGAGGACGCCAGTAATCTGCGCAACCACGTCGGCGAGGCTTTCGAGATGCTGGATGTTGAGCGCGGTCCAGACGTCGACGCCGGCGTCGAGCAACTCCTCAACATCCTGCCAGCGTTTGGGGTGGCGGCTGTCGGGTGCGTTGGTGTGCGCGAGTTCGTCGAGGACGAGAAGCTTCGGGCGCCGCGCCAGAGCCGCGTCGATGTCGAATTCCTCGAGCGCGTGGCCCCTATAGTCGACACGCCGGCGCGGCAGAATTTCAAGGCCTGCGATCAGGGCCTCCGTCTCCGCCCGTCCGTGCGCCTCGACGAGCCCGACCACAACATCGACGCCGTCGGCGTTCAGACGGCGGGCGTTCTGCAGCATGGAATAAGTCTTGCCGACGCCCGGCGCTGCGCCGAGAAAGACCTTCAGCCGGCCACGTTTCTCGCGCCGCGTCTGCGCGAGCAGCGCGTCCGGGTCGGGCCTTGCGTCGTTCCTGCGATGAGTCGCGCCCATTTCCCGCGATCTTACTCAGTCTGCGCTCGTTCGATCCAGATCAAGGTTGAGCCTGAGAACATTGACGCGGGGCTCGCCGAGAAGGCCGAACAGTGGCCGTTCGATCGCGTTTTCGATCATCGCCCGCACGCGCTGGGGCGGCAGGTTGCGCGCTTTCGCCACGGAGGCCGCTTGCGCCAGCGCGGTCTGCGGCGAAATGTCGGGGTCGAGGCCGGACGCGGAAGTCGTAATCGCGTCGCCGGGAATTAAGCCAACGCCGGCCAGCGCGCGCCAGTCGACCGCGTCCTTCGTCAGACGCTCCATCAAGGCCTTCGACGTCGGTCCGAGATTGGCCGCCCCTGAATTGGCTGCGTTGTAGGGCGCATCGACCGTCTTGCTCGAATCCTTGGGGTCGGGCGCATTGGTCGCAGACGGACGGCCGCGGAAATAGCGGGCGGACTCGAAATTCTGGCCTATCAACGCGGAGCCGATCGCCACGCCGTTTCGGAAGACCAGGCCGCCGTTGGCCTGCGCGGGCAAGACGGCCTGGGCGAAGCCCGTCACCGCGAACGGATAGGCGATCCCGGTCACGAGCGTGAAAAGCAATGTCAGCACAAGGGCCGGGCGCAGTTCCTGAAGCATGCTGTGTTCCTCACGCCAGATGCAGGGCGGCGACGATCATGTCGATGGCCTTGATGCCGACGAACGGCAGGATGAGGCCGCCGACGCCATAGACGAGCAGGTTGCGGCGCAGGAGCGCAGCTGCGCCGATCGGCCGGTAAGCGACGCCCTTGAGCGCCAGCGGGATCAGCGCGACGATGATCAGCGCATTGAAAATAACCGCCGACAGGATGGCCGATTGCGGCGAAGACAGTCGCATGACGTTGAGCGCGCCGAGTTGCGGATAGGTCGCGACGAACAGGGCCGGCAGGATCGCAAAATACTTGGCGACGTCGTTGGCGATGGAGAAGGTCGTCAACGAGCCGCGCGTCATCAGGAGCTGCTTGCCGATCTCCACGATCTCGATGAGCTTGGTCGGATTGGAATCGAGGTCGACCATGTTGCCGGCCTCGCGCGCGGCCTGCGTTCCGGTCTGCATGGCGACGCCGACGTCGGCCTGCGCCAGCGCAGGCGCGTCGTTCGTTCCGTCGCCGCACATGGCGATAAGCCGCCCGCCGGTCTGCTCCCGGCGAATGAATTTCAGCTTGTCCTCGGGCGTGGCCTCCGCGAGAAAATCGTCGACGCCCGCTTCCGACGCGATGGCCGCCGCCGTCAATGGATTGTCGCCTGTGACCATGACGGTGCGGATGCCCATGGCGCGCAGCGCCGCGAAGCGCTCCTTGATGCCTGGCTTGACCACGTCCTTCAGATGAATGACCCCGAGCAGGAGGCCATTCTCGGCGACGGCGAGCGGCGTGCCGCCGGAGCGCGACACCCGGTCGACAGCCTGCTGGAATTCCGGCGGCGCCTTGTCCGCTGGCGCGCCGGCATAGCGCAGAACGGCGTCGATTGCGCCCTTGCGCACCGAGCGGGCGCCGACGTCGAGGCCGGAAATGCGTGTCTGTGCGGCGAAGGGCACGATGGTCGGAGCGACGCCGCCAAAATCGGGTTCGGCCAGGCCGTATTCGCCCTTGGCCAGCGCCACGATGGAGCGCCCTTCCGGCGTCTCGTCGCCGAGGCTCGCGGCAAGCGCGGCTTCGGCGAGATTGCGCGCGCTGAGGCCGGCGACCGGCAGAAACTCGCTGGCCATGCGATTGCCGAAAGTGATCGTCCCGGTCTTGTCGAGCAGCAGCGTGTCGACATCGCCCGCCGCCTCGACCGCACGGCCGGAGGTGGCGATCACATTGAATCGGATGAGCCGGTCCATGCCGGCGATGCCGATCGCCGACAAGAGGCCGCCGATCGTCGTTGGGATGAGCGTGACGAGCAATGCGACCAGCACGACGACTGAAACGATCGTGCCGGAATAGCCAGCAAGGCCCCAGAGCGTGACGACAGCGAACAGGAAGATCAGCGTCATGCCGGCGAGCAGGATCGACAGCGCCAGTTCGTTCGGCGTCTTCTGCCGCTCCGCGCCTTCGACCAGGGCGATCATGCGGTCGATGAAGGTCGAGCCCGGCGCAGCCGTGACGCGCACCTTGATCCAGTCGGACAGAACCGTCGTGCCGCCGGTGACAGCGGAACGGTCGCCGCCGGACTCACGAATGACCGGAGCGGATTCGCCCGTGATCGCGGATTCGTTGACCGAGGCCACGCCTTCGACGATCTCGCCGTCGCAGGGAATGATGTCGCCGGCCTCCACCAGCACGACGTCGCCAAGTTTCAGATCGAGCGCATTCACGCCGTTGTAGAGGCCGCCGAGATCGGCGGGATCGAGATAGCGCTTTGCATGCGTATCGCTGCGCGTCGCGCGCAATGCCGCGGCCTGCGCTTTGCCGCGCCCTTCCGCGACCGCTTCGGCGAACGTGGCGAACAGTACGGTGAACCAGAGCCAGACCGCGATCTGTCCGGAGAAGAACGGATCGCCTGCGCCGTCGCGCCAATCACGCAGCCAGAGAATTGTGACGAGCGCGGCGACGACTTCGGTGACGAAGATCACGGGATTGTGCGCAAGCTGGCGCGGATCGAGTTTGCGCAGGGCGTCGAAAGCGGCTTGCGATGCGATCCGCCGGTCGAACAGACCGGGCTCGGTTGCTTTCTTCGACATGAGTTGCGTCCTCAGAAGGTTCTTCCTGCGAGCATCAGGAAGTGCTCGACCACCGGCCCGAGCGCGAGCGCCGGGAAGAATTGCAGGCCGCCGAGAATGACGATCACGCCGACGAGCAACCCGACGAACAGCGGCCCGTCGGTCGGGAAGGTGCCGGCCGACGCGGGCGCGCGCGTCTTGGCGGCGAGCGAGCCGGCCATCGCCATCACCGGCACGACGTAACCGAAGCGTCCCAGCGCCATGGCGATCCCCGTCGTGATATTGAACCAGGGCGTATTGGCGTTGAGGCCGGCGAAGGCCGAACCATTGTTGCCGGCGGCGGACGAATAGGCGTAGAGGATTTCGCTGAGGCCGTGCGGGCCCGCATTGGCGAGACTGGCCAAAGCCGCCGGCAGCATGGCGGAAGCGGCCGAGAAGCCGAGGATCGCGAGCGGCAGAATCAACACGGCGAGCATCGCGAGCTTCATCTCGCGCGCCTCGATCTTCTTGCCGAGAAATTCCGGCGTGCGGCCGACCATCAGCCCGGCCACGAACACTGCGAGTACGGCGAAGACGATCATACCGTAAAGTCCCGAGCCGACGCCGCCGGGCAGCACCTCGCCGAGCTGGATCAGAAACAGCGGAGCAAGCCCGCCGAGCGGGGTCAGAGCGTCGTGCATGGCGTTGACCGCGCCGCAAGACAGCCCGGTCGTAACCGCGACGAACATGGCGGTCATCGCCTGGCCGAAGCGCACCTCCTTGCCTTCCATATTGCCGAAGGAAGGATCGAGGCCGAGCTTTGCAAACAGAGGATTTCCGGACGTCTCGGCCCCGTAGACGACGAGCACGCCAGCGATCAACAGGACCGCCATGGCGCCGAGCAACGCGTAACCCTGTCGCCGCGCGCCGACCATGCGCCCGAAAGCAATCGGCAATGCCGTCGAGACGACGAGCATCGCCCAAATCTCAAGCGCGTTCGACAGAGCGCTCGGGTTCTCGAACGGATGGGCGGAATTGGCGTTGAAGAAGCCGCCGCCATTGGTGCCGAGCATCTTGATCGCTTCCTGGCTCGCCACCGGTCCAACCGCGATCGCCTGTTTCGCGCCCTCAAGCGTCACGGCGTCGACCGCGGCGCTCATCGTCTGCGGTACGCCGAGCGCAAGCAACGCCACGGCGACGACAAGGGAGAAGGGAAGGAACAGAAAGAGCGTGGCGCGCGTGAGATCGACCCAGAAATTGCCGAGCGAACCGGCTTTCGATCGCGCAAACGCGCGCGTGACGGCGACGGCCAGCGCGACGCCTGTCGCCGCCGACAGAAAGTTGTGCACGGCAAGACCCGCCATCTGCGAGAAATGGCTCATCGTCGTCTCGCCGGAATAGGCCTGCCAATTCGTGTTGGTAAGGAAGCTGATCGCGGTGTTGAAGGCCAGATCCGGCGCAAGCCCATCGAACCCCTGCGGATTGAATGGCAGGAACGCTTGCAGCCGCAGGATGGCGTAGAGGCTCGCAAAGCCGAACACGCTGAACGCCAGCATCGACAGCGTATAGGCCGACCAACTCTGCTCCCGCCCGGGGTCGACCCCGGCGATGCGATACCAGCCGGCTTCAAACCATCGCACTGGCGCAGGACCAATCGATCGACCGCTATCGAACAACGCGGCCATGTAGCAGCCGAGTGGAACCGCGGCGGCCAATACGAGCGCGAAGACAAGCGCAATCTGCGCCAAGCCGGCGAAAGTCATGATAGTCCCCGGATCAGAAGCGTTCGGGCATGAGAAGGGCTGCGACGAGATAGGTCGCCAACGAAAGAGCCACGATCAGCCCAAGTGCGGCCTCGAACATGCCCGGCCTCACAAGCGTTCGAGCGCACGGGCGTAAAGACCCATCAGCGCGATGAGAAGCAGACCCAATCCTGCATAAGCGAAGTCGGACATCTCGCCCTCCTGTCAAGAAGGGCCTGTGTAGGTCGCAGTCGCATCAGGGGTCGATACGGAAGGCGATTGGCGACTATAAGGATTTCATAAAGTCGGACCGGCCGGCCGCCATCGCCGACGCGAAGGCGGTCGTACCGAATTTGTGATTGCGACGCGATGCGGGTGGACGCGCTAGGGGCGCCGCGAACTTCCCGGCGGCCATGTCCAGATGCGCATCGGCGTGGCGATATTCTTGAGCTGCTTCACGCCGGCGTCGTCCACCTCGATCGAAGTGCGCCCCCGCAGAAACTGGTAGGCCTGCTCCGTCACGGCGATGCCGGCAGGGCTCGCTATTTCCTGCGCGCGCGCCGCAAGCGCAACGCCCTCGCCCAACCGGTCGAGCTGGCTGACGATCACGTCGCCTACCGCCACGCCGACGCGGAATCTCATGCCACCGCGTTCGGCCGCCGATTCCTGTCGCTGGGACATGATCGTCTGGAATTCGACCGCCCATTCCATAGCGTCGACCACGCTCGGAAACTCCACAAGCGCGCCGTCGCCGAGCATCTTGAACAGGACGCCGTGCCACTGAACGAGCGTCGGGACCACCACTTCGGCAAAGATGCGGTCGAGAGCGGCCAGCGTTCCGGATTCGTCCTCGTGAACGAAACGCGTGAAATCCACGAGATCGAAGGCGACGATGGCGGCAAGGCGCCGCTCGGAGGTGCGCGCCGGCGACCACTTGATGCGTCGGAGAATCGAACGAATTCGCGCGACGAGTTCGCGCAACTCGCAAGGCTTGGCGATATAGTCGTCGGCCCCAAGTTCAAGCCCTACGACGCGGTCGATCGTACTCGCCGTCGCAGTCAACATGATGACCGGGCAACCGAAATTCTGCTTCAGATGGCGTATGAGCGACAGCCCGTCCTCGCCGGGCATGTTGAGGTCGAGCACGACGAGATCGGGCGTCGCGTTCCGAAGCGCATCACGTAGTTCAACGCCACCGTCACACAGCGTCGCATCGAAGCCGTGCATCCGCAGATAGTCGCCCACCATCTCGCGCGCGTCGGCGTCATCGTCGACGACGAAGATCATCTGATTGCTCATGACCTCGTTCCGTTGCGCGCGGCCTTCAGCCGGATGGAGATGGATGCGCCGCCCGTCTCCCCTTGTGTGACCGCGATGGACCCGTCGTGCAGATCCACGATCTTCTTCACGATCGAAAGGCCAAGGCCTGTCGACGTCTCTCCACCCGTCGGCTTGGCCGACAGGCGCTGGAATCGCCCGAACAGCCGGGACATATCCTCAGGCATGAAACCGGGGCCGGAATCCGTGACCTTCACGACGTTGCCCTCTTCGGTCGCCACGGCCTCGATGCGAATTGCGCCGCCAATCTGCGAATATTTCACGGCGTTGCTGACGAGGTTGTCGATGGCCTCTCGAATCCGCTCGGGGTCGCATTCCGTCGCCAGTCCGCCGGATACCGCGACCTCGATATCTTGGCCTTTCCGGTCTGCGAGCGGCCTGTTCGCCTCGACGACGTCGCGCACGATCGCTGCGAGATCGACGGTCTCGTTGCGGACGGAAATGTCCAACGCATCATTCATCGCGTCTGCGATCAGTTCGTCGATCATTGAAGTCAGGCGTAGCGCGGAGGAACGTATATGCCGCAATTGCGACATCGCGTTGCGGCCTCCGCTTTCAGACTCGCGCGAGAACAATTCCTCGAGAATCTCCGAGCGCCCGAGGATGACATTGAGCGGATTCTTGAGGTCGTGCGCCACCTTGCCAAGCACCTCGCTCTGAAAGTCGTTGACCTGCCTCACACGACGCCATTGCGCCTCCAGCCTGCGATTGGCGGCCAACAGCTCGCCCGTACGCGCCTCCACGCGTTGCTCGAGATCGGCGTTGGCTTGTTCAAGCTGCGAATAGAGCACCACATTATCGAAGGCGATGGACAGGCGGCTTGAAAAGACTTCGATCAATGCGCGATCCGTGTCGGTCAAACGCTTGCCGGCCTCCAGGAACACCACGACCTCCGCCCCGCTGTGCGTCGAAACGTAAAGAACGGTGCGGCGCTCGCTGAATTTCGTACTGCGGGAAGAAAACGCCTGGTCGACCAGCTCGACCAGCTCGCGATCGAGCCACTCAAGATCGTTGGCGCCCGCGCATTCGCGATAGACGCCGGAGCCCGCGAGCACGGCGAGACGCCGGCCGCCTGAACCCAGATCACGCAAGATGAGGATACCCTCGCAATCGACTGCGAGCAAAGATGCGACCTGCGTCAGCACCCCCTCGGCAAGACGCTGCATCGAGCGGAAATCGAACAGGGTCGGGGTCGCGTCAATGATGATTTCCAGTCCGCGACGCGTCTCGATCATTGCGCGCAATTGCATGTGGCTACGCAGCGCAGCGGTGAGCGACGTGAAGAGCTTGTCCGCGGTCAGCTCGGTCTTGGCCTTATAGTCG
The DNA here is from genome assembly GCA_964634325.1 of uncultured Rhodoblastus sp. Lineage (GTDB taxonomy): Bacteria > Pseudomonadota > Alphaproteobacteria > Rhizobiales > Beijerinckiaceae > JAJXWB01. The sequence goes on along the minus strand of CAZWJF010000006.1, from coordinate 189,490 downwards.
TTAATGTCATAGTCGACGATCACCTGTCGCTCCGGCGCCTGTCCCGGCTGACCGGTGCGCAGGATGATTCGTACGGCGTCGTTCTTCAGCTCGCGCCGGATCATGTTGACGAGTTCCAGCCCGGCGCGGTCCGATTCCATCACGACGTCGAGCAGAATGACCGCGATGTCGGGATGAGCAATCAGAAGCTCACGCCCTTCGGCCGCCGAATAGGCCGAGACGAGTTCGATGCCATCTCCATTGAGTTCGTAGTCGTAAAGGGCGAAACGCGTGCCGTCGTGCACGGCGGGGTCGTCGTCGATGATCGCAACCTTCCACGCCTTCGCGTCGTGCCGCGCCGGCGAGGGCGCTTCGTCGTCGACCAAACGGATGATGTCGTCGTCGCTCATGCTCTGGCTTCGGCTGTCGTGTCGTCGGCTACAAATAGGGGCGCGGTCGTCGGCAGCACCATGCGAAATCGCACGCCGCGTCCAACCTCGGATGTGATCGTCACCCGGCCGCCAAGTCGATTCGTCACGATATTGTGAACGATATGCAAGCCGAGCCCCGTGCCGCCACGTCCGCGCGCGGTGGTGAAGAATGGATCGAAGGCGCGCCGCTTCACCTCCTCGGTCATGCCCTGTCCATTGTCGGAGAAAATAATCTCGACATTGTCCGCGTCGATCCGACGGACATGGATGTCGATCGCACTGTCGACGTCCGGCGAAAAGGCGTGTGTCACAGCATTGAGCGTGAGGTTGGTGAGCACCTGCCCCCACGAGCCAGGATAGCTGTTCAACTCGATGCCGTCCGGACAGTCGATAGACAACATGATGTTGCGTTTATTGAGCGTCGGCCGCAACGACAACATGATCTGGTCGGTGAGCGTCTTCATGTCGAACATGCGTCGCTCGGCATGGCTGCGGTCGACTGCGACCTGCTTGAAGGACTGAATGAGTTCGGCGGCGCGGTTGAGGTTGGAGAGCAGCATGCCGGCCGCTTCGCGATTGCCCTCGATAAATTCATTGAGGCGCGAGCGCCTCAATTCCCCGCTCTTGAGCTCCTCGCTGAAGGCCTCGCAACGTCGCGACAGCGTGGAAGCGACGGTGACGCTGATGCCAACGGGGTTGTTGACTTCGTGCGCCACGCCAGCCACCAGACCGCCGAGCGCTGCGAGCTTTTCGGCCTCGATCAGGCTATTCTGCGTTGCGCGCAATTCTTCGTAAGCGGTCTCAGTGCGCTGTTTGGAAGCGCGAAGGTCGGCCTCGGCCTGCAGCTTGGCTATGGCGTTCTCCCGAAAAATCTCCAGCGCACGCGCCATCTCGCCTATCTCGTCGCGCGCTTCAGTGCCGGCGACCCGCGTATCGAGCCGCCCCTCCGCAATTCGGTTCATGGCCTTCATGAGCGAGCGCAATGGCAAACTGACGGAACGCGAGAACACCGCGCCGAAAAAGCCGATAACGGCCAACGAGACCAGCGTAACGATAGCGATCACCAGGAAGACCGCGTTCAAGGCGCGATCGAGTTGACCCTGCACATCTGCGTCGCGCTTGCGCATGTTGTTGGAAATTGTCGCCGCCAGTTCGGACATCTGCGCCTGACTCTTGTCGACGACATTCTGCAAGAGTCTATTCTGCTCCTTGAATTCGGCGGTCAGTTTCTGCACGCCCTCCTTGAGCTGACGCGCGCGCGCCTGCAGGCGATGCAAGGCGGCGCGTTGAATGTCGCCGCCCGCGAGATCCAGCATGACCGGAATTGTGTTGATAATCGTGTCGAGATTGCCAAGCGCCTCGTCGGCCGGCGCCGACGATGTCGAAAGATAGTAAGAATTGATCGCCACCGACGTGGTCGCAAACGCCTCACGCGACTTACTGAGCGCCGGCGCGATCAACGACGTTCGATCGGCCATGGTGCTTTCGAGAATGGAATACAGCCCGCTCATTTCACGGGACGGCGTGAGGATCTGCTCTTCATAGAGCGTCGCTATTTCCGCGCGCGCCGTCCGCAGTTGGTCAAAGCCCGAAACGAGTCGGTTCGTCAGGTCGCGCAACGCCGCCGCGTCGGGAGCAAGCGCCGGGTCGGTCCTTGCGCGCTCGAACAGATTTCCCGTGAGCGAACTCCACCGCCCTTCGACTTCCGCCAGGACTTCGGGGGTCGGCTGAATGAAGTATCGATGGATCAGCGACTGGACGCGGCTTGCCTCCGACTCGATGTTCGCAATCAATTTCTCGGAACTGCGCACCGATTGCAGTTCTTTCCAGGTGTGGTTGAGCAGTTGTGAACTGATCCAGAGCAAGATCGCTAGAACGACGATGACGGCGATGTTGACGACTGCGACGAGAAAGATGCGCGTGCGAATCCGGAATCGACGGACAAATCTCTCGACGATCGCCGTGAGGCCGCTCGACGCTGCGCCGTCGACCAATGGGCGGACCGATCCAGAAGGACTCGTCATTTGGCCGCGCGAATCTTGTCGACGAGCGCCCGCACGCGCGCGTTCTTTGTCGCCTCGTCGTAGATCGGCTTCATCGCCGCTTCAAACGGCGCGCGATCGAATTGCTCGATAATTTGAGTCCCTGCGGAGCGCGCCTCCTCCCGCGATCTCTCCTCGTAAGCCCGCCACTGCATGTGCATAAAGGCGCCTGAGTCGCGCGCGGCCTCCTTGAATATCTTCCGATCCTCCGGCGAGAGCGCATCCCACGCCTTTCGCGACATCACGAGGACTTCCGGCGTCATCGTATGCTCAGTCAATGTGTAGTGCCGCGCGACCTTGTAATGGCCTGTCGTCACGTAAGAGGGCCAGTTGTTCTCGGCGCCTTCGATGATGCCTGTCGACAGGCCCGTCATCACCTGCCCGTAAGCGAGTGCGATCGGCTCCGCGCCAATCGCCCTGATCATAGCCGCCTGCAGGTCCGACTGCTGGACCCGGATGCGCAGGCCCTTCATATCTTCGAGCGTCCTGATCGGTCGGACGCTATTGTAAATCGACCGTGCGCCGGAATCGTAGAAAGTAAGGCCGACAAGTCCGTGCGGATACAGAGAGGCGAGGATTTCCTCCCCGATTTCTCCCTGAAGAACGTTCCACAAGTGCTCCGTCGAGCGGAACAAGAAAGGAAGCCCGAGCGTCTCGATTTCCGGGGCGAGCGAGGAGAGGGGCGCGGCGTTGATGCGATTGATGTCGATTGCGCCGGCGCGCGCCTGCTCGATCGTCTCCTTCTCTTCACCCAGCTGGCGCGAATGAAAAACGGTAACGCGATGCCGGCCCTGCGTCCGCTCGAACACGAGGCGGCTCATGTAGTCGAGCGCGAGCACGGTCGGATAGTCCGGCGCCTGATTGTCGGCGGCGCGGAAATCGCGCGCGCAAACAGATGACGCGCCAAAGCCAGCGAGCGAAATGACTATCGCTGCGCACCAACGTGCGAGCGCTTGGAGCAGGTCCCTCATGCCGCCTCGGCTCCCCCTCTGCCATCACATCTTGCGAGAACGCTTGATGATTGGCAATCGAGCCCGCGTGATAGTCGCCGCCGTCACGCCGGGCTTGCTCCACGCCCCGCACGACCGACGAGCGGGTGCGCGGAGGGGCTTAACGGCGGCGCCCCGGCTTAGCTTCCGGCGACGCGCAGCGATCCCGCGAACCAAGGCGCGTAATCATATACCTTCTTGATATTATTATAATATCTTATTTCGCGAACGCGTTCGGCATGGTCGCGGTCGCGCCAATTTCCCCCGACGCACTAACGAATTTGCGCGTTGCGCGTTTGGACCGCCCGGCGCGCTCCCGCCTTCAAGACTGGCGTCAGCGCCCGACTATTGAGCTACGCTGCAGATTCCCCATTGGCAGGGAATTCCACGGAAGCGAGGGAGCGCCCTGCCCTGCGTCGTCGGCCACGCGCTCCTGTATCTACAGCCTTTGCCGGATCGACTACGAAGATCGCGATCCGTGCGGCGCCTGCGGATCAGCGACATAGAGGCATGGTCTTGTGGAAGCAGGGACGACACGACGGAGCGAGCCGGCGACGGCCATCCGCTAAGACGCTTCCGATGGAAGTCTGACTGTGAGCACCGCTCCCGCGCCTTCGCGGTTGGTCGCGGTGATGCTCCCGCCGCATTCATGCACGATCGAGTAGCAGATCCACAACCCGAGGCCCGTACCCTCGCCAACCGCCTTGGTGGTGTAGAACGGCTCGAAAATCTTGTCCTGCGCCGCGTCGGGGATGCCGGGTCCGTTGTCGGCGACAGTCCATTCGATTTCCCGTCCGACACGATGCGCCCGAATAGCGACGCAGGGCTCTGCCTGACCGCGTACGGCGTCGAGCGCGTTCTCGATCAGGTTGACGGCTATCTGATGAATTTGTCCCTCGTTTCCCGGAATGGTCGCGCCGTCTTCGATATCGAGATCGACTCTCGCTTTCGACGTTTTCGTGCGCACCGCCCAGTTGGCGGCCGTCGTGATGACCTTGTTCAGGTCGACGCGCTGCGCTTCGCTCTTGCTCGCAAACGAGAGGCGCCGAAGATTTCGAACGATTTCACTGATACGCGTCGCGCCCTCCAGCGTGCCCTCGATCAAGGAGCCCAGATCAAGCATCATCGCGTCTATCTTGTGTCTCGAGCGCAGTTCTTCCGGACTACATGTCCCGCTCTCGCGTGCGACGTCGGCGAAATAAGCGTCGAGCCGGGCGCGATAGCGTTCCAGCATGTGAATGTTTCCGTACACGAAGCTGATCGGATTGTTCAGTTCGTGCGCGACGCCGGCGACCAGTCGGCCGAGGCTCGCCATCTTTTCCTGCTCGATCAGTTTGCGCTGCGCCTGCTGCAGATCGACATGGGCCTGATGGAGCGCTTGATATGCGAGACGCAATTCGCCAATCGGACGCCCGGTGAGCACAGCTCCCGCGCGTCGTCCGCGATGATCGAACCGCGTCGAGCAGACAATCGCGAATATGTCCGACTGCCCGCCGGTTGTGTTGAATCGCAGTTCGCACTCGCGAACCCGCCCATCGCCGCCCGACGTGAGGGCGAGCATCGCTTCGTCGCGCCGCTTGTCGACGAGGAAGTCTGAAATTGGACGATTCGTAATTGCGCCTTGCGACGCGCCGACCAGACTTTCGAACGCCGGATTGACCTGAACGACCCGACCGCTTTCATCGACGACGATGAGGATGTCGGATACCGATGCGATGACGCTCGAAATGAAGCGTTGCGCTTCTTCCAATTCGGAATTCTTGCGCTCGAGATCGGCTTCGTACCGGATCAGGTCCGAATACACTTCATCGACTCGTCGAATGACCTCCTGCCATGCAGATTCGCGTTCGTGGCTCAGGACGATCTCATCGCCCGCGACAAGGCGCATGACGCCCCCGAGCGTGCGATCGTGATCAATCGTCATTGCGCGCGCTCCGACGCAGATTGTAACGTTCGATCTTGCCGCGCAAACCGACGCGGGAAAGCCCAAGCTGCTCGGCGGCGCGGCTGATATTGCCGGAATGGCGGCGCAGCGTCTCCTCGATGACCTGACGCTCCAGCGCCTCGACCTGATCCTTGAGCGCGCCGCCTTCGAGACCCTGCACGTCTGGTTTGTCGAGGACAGGTCGCGCTATTTTCGGCGGCAGAAGCTCGACCGAGAGCGGTTCGTCCTCATCTGACATCGCGACCATGCGCTGAATTTCGTTATGCAATTCGCGCACGTTGCCGGGCCATGCGTAGGCTGTCATCAGCGCCATCGTCTGCGGGGCGATCGACCCGATCTTGCGCCTGAACGAACGATTCACGTCCGAAAGAATTCGTTCGGCGATAAGCGGGATGTCCAACGGGCGCTCGCGCAACGCCGGCAGGTGAATGGGAAAAGCGGTGAGGCGATAGTACAGGTCCCTGCGGAACCGTCCCGCCTCCACCTCCTCGTCGAGATTCCGGTTGGTCGCGCAGATCACGCGTACGTTGACCTTGCGCGGACGCAGCGCGCCGAGCGGCCTGATCTCGCCCTCCTGGAGAACGCGCAGCAGCTTGACCTGAAAGGCCGGCGAGGTTTCGCCGATCTCATCGAGAAAGATCGAGCCGCCGTCGGCAAGTTCGAACAGGCCGGTTCGGTCCTGGTACGCTCCGGTGAAAGCGCCCTTCTTGCAACCGAACAACTCGCTTTCCAGAAGTTCGTCCGGTAGAGCGCCGCAATTCTCGACCACGAACGGCTTGTCGGCTCGCATCGACCCGAAGTGGATCGCCCGCGCGAGCAACTCCTTGCCGGTGCCGGACGCGCCGGTGATGCAGACCGAAATATCGTATTCTGTCGCGCGGCGGGCGAGCGAGATTACTTCTGTCATCGGACTCGCCGGCGCATGCACGATCCGGTCGAATTCGAACATGCGTCGTTGCGAGTTGCGACGTCGCGCGATCGCGCGCGTCAGCGTTTCGCTGGAGACTTTGGTTTCAGCCGCCGCGCTGCCGGTTTCCTTCTGCAACCGGAACAGCTGGCCGGCTTCGCGCACGCTCGCCAGCAGCTTGTCGGGATGCCAGGGCTTGGTGATGTACTGGTAGATGCCGGCCTCGTTGACGCCGGCGATGATGTCCTCGGAATCTGTGTAGCCGGAAATGATCATGCGCACGGGATCGGGCCAGTGCATGCGAACCCGCTTCAGAAAATCGATTCCTGTCTCGCCGGGCATGCGTTGATCGCACAGAATGACGTGCACGAGTTCCCCGGCGAGCACCGCTTCCGCTTCAGCGGCGGAACTCGCGCACAGCACGTCGAATTCTTCCGACAGCACGCGCCGCAACGCTTCCTGCGACCTTACTTCGTCGTCGATTACGAGAATGGTGGCGGCGGAGCTCATGCTGTCATTCGAAGCTCAACAAATTCTTGGCAATTGTTCGCCAGCTATCCAGTCGACGATACGTCCTCCGCCGAAGGCTGTTTTCATCTGGACGAAGTTGTGTTGGTCGGCGACGATTTGTCCGATGATGGCGGCCTGCGCGCCGAGGGGATGCGCGCGCATGGCGGCGAGCAGGGTTTGCGCGGCGTCGGCTGCGACGACGGCGACGAGCTTGCCTTCGTTGGCGACGTAGAGCGGATCGAGGCCGAGCAGCTCGCAGGCCGCCGCCGCTTCCGGCCGCACGGGCACCGCCTCCTCCTCGATGACGACGCCGACGTTCGACTGGTGGGCGATCTCGTTGAGCGTCGCGGCGAGCCCGCCGCGCGTGGGATCGCGCATCAGCCGCAGCGAAGGTCCGCAGGCGGCGACCATCTCGGCGACGAGTTCGTGCAGCGCCGCGGAATCCGACAGCAGATCCGTTTCGAACTGAAGGTTCTCGCGGCAGGACATCACCGCGACGCCATGGTCGCCCATCGAGCCGGAGACCACGATTGCATCGCCCGGCCGCGCGCGGTCGCCCGACAGCTCGAGCCCCTCCGGCACGACGCCCACGCCGGCGGTCGAGATGAACACCCCGTCGGCCTTGCCGCGCTCAACCACCTTCGTGTCGCCCGCCACCACCGGCACGCCCGCCTTGCGCGACGCCGCGCCCATGCTGTCGGCGATCCGCTTCAGATCGGCCAGCCGAAAGCCTTCCTCCAGGATGAAGCTCGCCGTCAGATAAAGCGGCCTCGCCCCCGACATCGCCAGGTCGTTGATCGTGCCGTGCACGGCGAGCGAGCCGATGTCCCCGCCGGGAAAGAACAGCGGCGAGATCACATAGCCGTCCGTCGTCATGGCGAGACGCCCGTGGGGAACATGGACCACCGCCTGGTCGTCGGCCCGGCGCAGCCATTCGTTGTCGAAGGACGCGTGGAAAATGTCGGCGATCAGCTGCGCCATGGCCCGCCCGCCGGAGCCGTGCGAGAGATCGACGCGCCCGTTCTTCAGATCGAGCTTGCGCTTGAGGATGCGCGCTGGCGCGTTCATTCGGCGGCCCTCGCAGCGTGCGGCTGCGCCCGGTCGCGGAACCGCCCGTACGTCCAGTGCGCCGCGCAGGCGCCTTCCGACGACACCATGCACGAGCCCATCGGCGTCTCCGGCGTGCAGGCGGTCCCGAACAATTTGCAATCGATCGGCCGTTTCACCCCGCGCAAGATCGCGCCGCATTCGCACGCCGGATTGTCCTGCGCCTGCTTCGTCCGGATCGAGAACAATCTCTCGGCGTCGAACTGCGCATATCGCTCGCGCAACCGCAGCGCGCTCAGCGGCACCTCGCCCAGCCCGCGCCACTCGAAGCTCTCGCGCAGCTCGAACATCTCCTCGACGATCGCCTGCGCCTTCACATTGCCCTCGCGCGTCACCGCGCGAATGTACTGGTTCTCGACCTCCGCCCGGCCCTCGTTCATCTGCCGCACGAGCATCAGGATCGACTGCATCACGTCGAGCGGCTCGAAGCCCGAGATCACCACAGGCTTCCGATAGCCCGCAGCAAACGGCTCGTAAGGCTTCGTTCCGATCACCGTGGAGACGTGCGCAGGGCCGACGAAGCCGTCGATCCGCACCGTCCCCAGAGACTTCACGTCCGGGCTCTCGAATATGGCCAGGATCGCCGCCGGCGTCAGCACGTGATTGCAGAACACCGAGAAGTTCGTCAGCCCCTTCTTCTGCGCCGCCAGGATCGCCATCGCCGTCGGCGGCGTCGTCGTCTCGAAGCCGATGGCGAAGAACACGACCTTGCGGTCCGGCTCGGCTTCCGCAATGCGCACCGCGTCCAGCGTCGAATAGACCATGCGGATGTCGGCGCCAGACGCCTTGGCTTTCAGCAGGCTCGCGCCGCCCGACGCCGGCACCCGCATCAAATCGCCATAGGTGCAAAGGGTCGTCTCGGGCCGACGCGCCAGTTCGATCGCATCGTCGATGCGGCCGATCGGCAGAACGCACACAGGGCAGCCCGGCCCATGGATCATCCGCACGTTCGCCGGCAGCAGATCCTCGACCCCGTAACGCGAGATCGCATGCGTATGCCCCCCGCAGAACTCCATGAACCGATAGTCGACGCCAGCCCGCGCCTCCGCCCGGATCGCCTCGGCGATCCCGCGCGCGAGCTTCCCATCGCGATATTCGTCGACGTATTTCATGCCGGCGCCCCCGCAGCCAGGGCGTCGGCCTCGCGCAGCAGCGCCAGCGTGCGCTCCGCCTCCTCCGGCGAGATGCGGCTCAGCGCATAGCCCACGTGCAACACCACATAGTCGCCGACGGCGAGCCCGTCGACCAACGCCACCGAGACGATCTTCGACACGCCCTCGATCGTCACGCGGGCCATGCCGTCGTCGAGCAGTTCGGCGATTTTGACGGGAATGGCGAGACACATGGCCGAACCCTCAACCCGCCTGGCGCGCGGCGCGCGCCGCCCGCGCCTCGATCCAGGCGTAAAAAGCCGCCAAACCCTCGCCCGTGCGCGCCGAGACGACCAGCGTCTGCAACCGCGGATTGACGCGCAGCGCCGCCGCAAGGCACGCTCCCACGTCGAAGTCGAGATGCGGTAGCAAATCCGCCTTGTTCAGCAGCATCAGATCGGCCGCCGCGAACATGTCGGGATATTTGGCCGGCTTGTCCTCGCCCTCCGTCGTCGACAGAACGACCACCTTGTGCGCCTCCCCGAGATCGAAAGCCGCCGGACAGACCAGGTTGCCGACGTTCTCGATGAACAGCAGACCGCCGCCCTCCAGCGGCAGATCGTCGAGCGCATGGCCCACCATATGCGCGTCCAGATGACAGCCCTTGCCCGTATTGATCTGCACCGCCGGCGCGCCCGTCGCCCGGATCCGCGCCGCGTCGTTGGACGTCTGCTGGTCGCCCTCCACCACCGCGATCGCAAACCGGCCCTTCAAATCCTCGATCGCCCGGACCAGAAGCGTCGTCTTGCCCGACCCCGGGCTCGACACCAGGTTCAGCGCCAGGACCCCCTTGTCCGCCAGACGCGCGCGGTTCTGCGCGGCGTGCGCATTGTTCTTGCCGAGAATGTCGCGCTCGATCCGGACAATCCGCTCCTGGCTCAGCCCGGGAACATGCACGCCCGCGATCCCCGCCCCGAAATCGATCGCCCCGGACTCCCCATGCGCGTGATCGCGATGCTCGCCGTGGCCATGGTCATGGTCGTGGTCATGGTCGTGATGGTGGACATGATCGTGGTCGTGTTCGTGGCTATGCCCATGGTCGTGGCCGTGGTCATGCGCGTGGCCGTGGTCGTGGTCATGCGCGTGGTCGTGGTCCTCGCCATGCTCGTGAGAGTGCGCATGCGCATGAACCTCACCATCCGCATGCGAATGCGCGTGCGCGTGCGAATGTGCGTGCGAATGGCTCCGCGCACCCTGCTCGCCCGCATCGCCGCCCTTCGCTATCGTCGCCGTCCCGCACCCGCATACCGAACACATCATCCGATCTCCAGTTCCTTGACCCGCATCTCGTCGCCCTGTGTCATCTGCACCCGACGACCGCCGCAGAACGCGCACGCGCCAAAGCGTTCAGTCAAGGGCGTCGTCTTTTCGCAATTGAAACACCAGCCTTCCCCCGGCGTGCATATGATATCGAGCTTTGCCCCCTCGGCCACCGTGCCGCGCGAAACCGCCTCAAAACAAAAAACCAGCGCGTCCGGCTCGACATGGCTGATTGCGCCGATCTCGATCCGCACCAACGTCACCCGTGAGAATGCGCGGCGGCGCGCCTCTTCCTGAAGGATGTCGACGATCCCTTCGGTGAGCGCCATTTCATGCATCGGCGCGCTCCAGACGACTCATGGCGACGTCTCCCGGAGGCGTCCGCCGCGCAGCAGCGCACGGCGATCGAGGCCAGCTTGGGCGGCCGGGGGATCGACGATTGTAGGAGCGGCGAGCAACTCCTCGAGCGAAGCTTCCGCGGTTGCGCTGGCGGCCGCGTGGTCGAGGAATTCGCTCATCGGCGAAAACAGAGAGCAGGTCCAGATCGGACCGAAGCCGTCGAGCACACCCGTGATGAAGTCGACTCGTCCTGCCGGCAGCGACACCGCGCGCGTCGCGCCGTGCGCCGCGTCTGGCAGCGCCCCTTCCTTGCGCGGCGCAAGCACGAGATTCATGAACCAGGGCGTGACGACGATTCCGAGCGCAAGCGCGCCATAGGGGCGAAAACCGATCGCCTCGACTTCGAGCGCGGCGTTGCAGATAGGCACGTCGCGCATGGCGCGCACGTAAACGTCGGAATAGATCGCGGCCAGCCGCGCGCCGATCGCGAGCGCTTCTTCCTCGGCCGCCCTATCCTGCGTCATCGCCCAGTCTCATGAATTTTGATTGTTCCGCATCGCAATTCGGGCACCGCCAGTCCGGCGGCAGCTCGGAGAACGGCGTCCCCGGCGCAATTTGCCAAACGGGATCGCCATCTGCGGGATCGTAGACATGCCAACATATGCCGCATTCCATCCGCTCCGCTTCGGCGGCCTCGCGCTTGCCGAAGTTCTCGAAGGCGCTCATGAAAAATATGCGTCGTGAATTTCGCGCACGCGCTCGGCCGAGTCGCGGAAGTCTTCGTCGGCCGCGCAAATTGCGCCGGGCGGATCGCCGATCTCGAGCGTGTCGAGGATGATCGCGTCCATGGCGTTGAGATACTGGACCGACCATACGTGCTTGGCCCCGGTCGAGCTGACGCGGCACTTGCCATACCCCCGCGAGATCAGACGGACGGCCCCGACGCCGAGTTGCGCCTGAAGGTGCCCCATATCCTCCGGGCTCATGGGCAACAGGGAGAAATTGACGACATGCGTTGGCGAGCCGGGCGCGAAGGCGGCGGCCCGCTCGCGGACTTCCGCCAGCACGGGCATGACGTTCATGGCGCCTGATGGCGGCGCTCCGACCTCGACCGCGCCAGCGTTGACTACGGCGGCCCGCCTGACGATCTCCGGGACCGAAGCGACTTCGAGATAATCGGCGACGAGCGCGCCTTCCGCGTTCTGGAAGCGCACTCGCCACAGGCCCGCCATCGTCGCTTCCTGCACCTGCGCGACGATGCCGTCTGGCAGGGCGACCACGCCCGACACCTCTCCTTCGCCCAAGGTCTGCTCGACGATGGCGCGATCTTCGGCGCCGAACTCAGTGAGGTCGAACAGGCGACCGGTCGCGCGCGCGCTTTGCCCGTCCAGCGCGGCGGCGACTTCGGGCAGCAACGCGGCCGCCTGCCGGCATCGCGCAGCCAGCGCCGCGCCATCGGCCGTCGCCAGGAAAGACACGGCGCCGGAGGCCGGTCGCGTCGCATCGTCCCCGAGGTCGAGCGGCATGATCGTCATGGCGTCGTCTGCGCCCTCGGGCGCCTCCCAGAATCCCGCTTTCATTCGACTAGCTCCGCTGGGTGAAGGCGACATCGGCGCGGCGCTCGATCTTCGGCGGCGCAAGCGCCGGCGCGTCGGGAGAAAGCCAAGCCTCTATCTTTTCGATGTAGACCGACCAGTCGTGAATCTTCGGCAGCACCCCAACGGGATCGCCGCCGCGCGTCACTACCAGGCTCGGCGCCGCGTAGGCCTGAAATCGGCTTTTGAGTTTCGTCTCGGCGTCGGCGGCGACGACCGCGCCGCGTAGACGCCCTTCGAAATGACGGAGCAGTTCCGGCACGACGACCAGGACGTCGGCCGTCTCCGGACGCGCCTGAGCGACGGCCGCGAACAGCAGCAGCGCGTGCTGCGCCTCGCCTGCGGCCGGCGTCAGAAACGCGTCCACATTGGTCTCGTCTACGACAGGCAGACCGACTGGCGCGGCCATCCCGCGCCTCTGCGTCGACGGCATCTGACATCCTCCCGAGATTGTTTTGTTATCCTACGGCAACATCCGTGCCACGGACGAAATCGACCTAACCATCTGACAAATCGTCGATTCGCGACGGCGAAAGCGGCGGCGACGGCGGCTTATGGAAAGAAGCTTATCAGTTTACTGGAAACAATCCATCCAAACTGATTGTCCACGCAGCTCGACCTCAGCGCAGATGCGCCGGCAATTCAGGCGCGCGATTCACGAGATCGGCGAACCGGTCTTCGAAGGCTTCGCCGCGCATGGCCGCGGCGAGCCCTTCGAGCGCATCGTCGATCAGGCGGGCCTCGTCGGCTTCGAGCAAGCGCACGGCGCTGTCGATGTGAACGAGCACGTGAGCGCCCGGCGGCTGCGCGCCGACGAGCGCCATACCGACGCGGAGAAGCTGTTCGCCGCGTCGGCACAGGGCGGACATGTCGTCGCCTTCAACGACGACCATGGGCGTTCCGATGCACATCGGTCGCGCCCGCCTCAGGCGAATGCGGCGAGAAACACGCCGGCGGTCGCCATGGCGAAGCCAGCGATCCGTCGCGCCAGTCCCGCGAAGCTGAGCGCGCCAAGCCCGAGTCCGACGCCATGCAACAGCGCCGTAGATGCGATGAAGCCGACCGCAAAAGCGAGGAAGCCCTGCCCGGCCGGCGCCTCGGCGCCATGCGCATAGCCGTGCGCCAGCGCAAACAGGCCGACGAGGGCGGCGGCGGGCGCGGTCGGGATTCGAACCTCGAAGGCGATCAGAAGACCGAGCGCGACAACGGAGGCGGCGATCAGATATTCGATCGCTGGTAGCGACAGCCCGGCGACACCCGCAAGCGCGCCGCCCGTCATGACGGAGACGAAGGCGGCAGGCACGATCCAGCGCGCGCGTCCGCCGAGCGAAGCCGCCCAAAAGCCGACTGCGATCATGGCGAGCAAGTGGTCCAGACCGGTGAGCGGATGCGCCAACCCTTCCGCGAAACCGTGCATATGCAGGCCTGGATGGGCTTGCGCGATCGTCGGCGCGGCGACGCCCAGAGCGACGAGCGACAGAAGGCTTCGGCGCATGTTCATTTTCAACCTCCCTGGACCGGCGCCGCAACCAGACGGCGCTCATAGCTTGCGTGATCGATATCGTTGGCGAGAAGCGCTTCGAACGTGGTCTCGACCCCACGGGGCGTGCAACGAACGCCCCACTGACCAAGGACGACCGCAGCCGTCTCGACGGCGAGATCGAGCGCCCCGCGCACCGGCGGCGTCAGCGGGCCGCCCCAATCCTCGAGATCTTGCGGCTGGCAGCCAATCAACACCAGCTTCTCAGGATAGCGCCCCGTCAGGTCGGCCGCGCTCAGGACTTCCTGAAACCCCGTCTGGTGCAGGCTCATCTTCTTGGCGCCGGTGAATTTCGGAACTTCGTCGTTCTCGACGAGCTTGAGCGTTCCCGGCGCAAGACCGTAGTCGATCGCGTCGAACACGATCAGCCGATCGGCCTCCTGCACGAATTGCACGAGATACAGACCCTGCGTGCCCCCATCCAGGATCACGACGTTGTCCGGGACGGCGTACCGGCGATGGAACAGCTCCAGCGCGCGTACGCCGAAACCTTCGTCCGCCCAGAGGATGTTGCCGATCCCCAGGACGAGGATGCGCGGCCCGCCGCTCACGAGTCGAACTCGTCGCGGAACACGCGCTCGCCCGACACGATCGAGGAGATCATGCTCTGGCGTGACATGATGTCTTCGCGGACAGCGGCGTAGACGTGCAGAATGACGAATACGATAATCCCCCACATGGTCAGATGGTGCAGCGTGTGCACGGTCTGACTGTTCGGCCAGATCGAGAACACCCATCCAAACGCGCGATACTGCCAGGACTCGTGGCCTGCGCCCTCGCCATAGAGCGCAAATCCCGTGCAGATCTGGAAGACCAGCAAGAGCATGAAGCCGAACATGAAGGTCGCGGCCAAAGGATTGTGCCCGACATACTTCTTCGGCTTGTCGACGAGAAAAAGATACCATTTGAATTCGTAGAGCGCGCCCCAACGCCAGGTCTTGTCCCACACCGGCGGAAGGAAAAGCTGACGCGCGTAGCGGTTGCCGACAAAGGCCCAATAGATGCGCAGCAAGAAGCCGACAGCGACGACGTAGCCCGCCGCGAAATGGGCGAAGCGTATGTAACCCATCATGAAGTGATCGCTCGCCTCGCCTGAAAGAGAAGGCAATGGCGAGCCGATCAAATATCCTGTGATCGCCAGAACGACGATGGCGAGCGCATTCGTCCAGTGCCAGAGACGAACCGGCGCTTCATAGACGTAGACCGTCTGGTGCGAGGCGGCGCGTTCGCCCGTAAAGTCGAGCGCGCCATGCAGTTTGGTGACTTCCGACATGGCCTTCTCCTCACCGCACTTGCACTTTGGCCATTTCCTGGCCGTCCGGGCTGATGACGTGAGTCGAGCAGGCGAGACACGGGTCGAAGGAATGAAGCGTCCGCAGGATTTCCAGCGGCTGGTTCGGGTCGGCCATCGGCGTGTCCATCAGCGACGCCTCGAAGGCGCCGATATTGCCTTTCGGATCGCGCGGGCTGCCGTTCCAGGTCGTCGGCACGACGCACTGATAGTTGTCGATCTTGCCGTCCTTGATCTTCACCCAATGAGCCAGCGCGCCGCGCGGCGCCTCGGTGAAGCCGACGCCCTTCACTTCGGCGCCCCAGGTCTTGGGGTCCCATTTCTCGACGTTGGCGGTGGCGGTATCGCCCGCCTTGATGCGCGCGATCAGCTTGTCGTGGAAATGGCGCATCTTGTAGCCGGCCCACTGGCTCTCCAACGCGCGCGCAGCCGTGCGGCCGAGCGTTGAAAACAGCGCGGTTACAGGCAGGCCCAGATCCTTCAGAAGCTTTTCGACCGGCTCCTTGAACTCCGCCTTGTTCTGCGCGTAGCCGACGACCCATCGCGCAAGCGGGCCGACTTCCATCGCGTGGCCTTTCCAGCGCGGCGACTTGATCCAGGAATATTTCGCCTCTTCGTCGAGCTGCTCGATATTCGTCTTGGTGCCCTTGGCTTTCGGCCCGAGTTCGTAGTGCGGCTCGGTCACGCCGTCCCAGGGATGCAGGCCCTTCGTCTCGTCGGGATACTTGTACCAGGAGTGCGTGACGAACTCCTGGATCTCGTTGGGATCGCGGTGATTGACCGGGAACACCTCCGCGAGGTTGCCGTTGATGATCGCGCCCTGCGGCAGGCTGAGATTGGCGCCGGTGTAGTCGTTGGCGTTCTCCGGAATGTCGCCGTAGGAGAGCACTGACTTGCCCGACAGGCCGCCGCCATAGAGCCAGTCCTTATAGAACGAGCCGATCGCCGCGACGTCGGGCAAATAGACGAGATTGTTGAACTCGATCGAACGGTCGATGATCTCCTTGACGAGATTCAGCCGCTCCATGTTGATTGCGCCGACAGCGCCGACGCCGTCGATGTTGATCGGACACGGCACGCCGCCGACGAGCCAATTCGGATGCGGATTCTTGCCGCCGAAGATCGTGTGGATCTTGACGATTTCCTTCTGGAAATCGAGCGCTTCGAGATAGTGAGCGACGGCCATCAGATTGGCTTCGGGCGGCAGGCGATAGGCCTTCGAGCCCCAGTATCCGTTCTTGAACGGACCGAGCTGCCCGCTCTCGACGAACTTCTTCAGACGCGTCTGCAGATCCTTGAAATAGCCGGGCGACGACAGCGGCCAGGATGAGATGGACTGCGCGAGCGTCGATGTCGCCTTGGGGTCCGCCGAAAGCGCGGAGACCACGTCGACCCAGTCGAGCGCGTGAAGATGATAGAAATGCACGATGTGATCGTGCACCTGCAGTGCGAGCTGCATGATGTTGCGGATGGAGTTGGCGTTTTCCGGCACCTTGACGCCAAGCGCATCTTCCACCGCGCGCACGGAGGTGAGCGCATGCGTGCCGGTGCAGACGCCGCATATGCGCTCGGTGAAAGCCCAGGCGTCGCGCGGATCGCGGCCGCGCAGGATCACCTCGATGCCGCGCCACATCGTACCCGTCGAGACCGCATTGCGGATGACGTTGTTGGAGTCGACGTTGACCTCGACCCGCAGATGCCCTTCGATGCGCGTGACCGGATCGACGACGATGCGCTTGCCGGAATTGTCGAGGTTGAACCCGTTCGGTGTCTGAATGCCCATGGTCGCGTATCCCCGTATCCGGCTCAGGCCTGACGGCCGTTGTTGTCATCGTTCTTTTTCACGATGCGGCTGACGGCGGTGACCGCCGCATGCGCCGCGACCGCAACGCCGACAGCGCCGACAGCGGCGAGTCCGACATCGTCGGCATTCTTCTCGATGCCGAATTGCGGAATGTTCGTGAGGCGGCTGTAGAAGGGGCCATTGTCCCAGAACGCCTCTTCCGAACAGCCGATGCAGC
Organism: uncultured Rhodoblastus sp.; assembly: GCA_964634325.1. Taxonomy (GTDB): domain Bacteria; phylum Pseudomonadota; class Alphaproteobacteria; order Rhizobiales; family Beijerinckiaceae; genus JAJXWB01. Next base: position 172,383 of record CAZWJF010000006.1, on the reverse strand, counting down.
CGTGGCCCGATTGGATCGGGAAAGAAACGCCATCGTTCCAGCGTACGGTCGAGCAAGCGTTGTAGGTCGTCGGCCCCTTGCAGCCCATCTTGTAGAGGCAATAGCCCTTGCGCGCGTTCTCGTCGTCCCAGGCTTCCACGAACTGTCCGGCGTCGAAATGCGGACGCCGGTAGCACTTGTCGTGGATTCGCTGCGAATAGAACATCTTCGGCCGGCCTTGTCGGTCGAGTTCGGGCAGCTTGCCGAAGGTCGTGATGAAGGTGACGACGCCTGTCATCACTTCGGCGATCGGCGGGCAGCCAGGCACTTTGATGATCGGCTTGTTGGTGATGACCTTGTCGATCGGCGTGGCCTGCGTCGGATTGGGTTTGGCCGCCTGCACGCACCCCCAGGACGCGCAGGCGCCCCACGCGATGATCGCCATGGCGTCTTCCGCCATCCACTTCAATTTCTCGACGAAGGGCTTGCCGCCGTCGATGCAGAACATGCCGCCCTCGTTCAGCGGCGGATTGCCTTCGACCGCAAGCACGTACTTGCCCTTGTACTTCTGCTTGGTCTCTTCGAGGATGGCCTCGGCCTGATGGCCGGCGGCGGCCATCAGCGTGTCGTCGTAGTCGAGGGAGATCATCGACAACACGACATCCTTTGCGAGTGGATGCGCCGAACGGATGAAGCTTTCGGAACAGCACGTGCATTCGAGCCCGTGCATCCAGATGACCGGAACGCGTTCCTTCGTGGCGAGCGCTTCTTCCATTGCTGAGGCGGCGCTTGGTCCGAGGCCGAGGCTCGCCGCAGTCAGCGAACAGAATTTCGAGAAGCTGCGTCGCGTGATGCCCTGGCGACGAATGACGTCATAAAATGTTTCGACGGCGGGCATGCATGTCCTCCCTTGGCCAGTCTTCGACGGCGCCACGTTCTCGCCGGGCGCGACTTGCACAAGAGAGCGCAAGGGCCGTACCAACTCCGGCGCCACGCGCGAAAAAATTCAGAACCACAAGAATTCCCGGGGATTGGCGCGCATGTCGCAACGCAGCGGGACGCATGCCGAAGCGCGTCTGCTGGCAGCGGTCCTTTCATTCGCCGGAAAGTCGCTTGCCGCGCCCAAGGCGTCGCGGATCGCTCTAGACTCTAGTGCGCAGTGCACACCATGCAGGGGTCGAAGGATCGCACGACATGCTGCACCGCCGCCGCGCGCGCTCCGAGCGGCCCCACCGCGACGCCCTCGAGCGCCGCTTCGACGGGGCCTGGCGTTCCTTCGCTGTCGCGCGGGGAGAAGTTCCAGGTCGTGGGCGCGATGATCTGATAACGCCGGATGATCCCGCCGCGCACGTCCAACCAGTGGCCGAGCGCGCCGCGCGCAGCTTCGACACGCGCCGCAACCCGGCCGTCGGCCTTGTTTGGCCCGTGCGCGCAGAACGGTTCCGACATCCGCAACGCGCGCGCCCATTGGTCGGCGGCCTCGACGAGCCGCGCGATTTCGCGGATGCGCGCGACGACGCGCGTGAAAACGTTCGTGCCGCCCTCCTGCGCGATCAGCGCGCGCACCAGAGGGTCGCCGGATACGGCCTGTCGTGCGACAGCGCCGACCTCCACGGGTCGCCCGGAGAGGCGCGGCGCCTTGGCCCAGGAATATGCGCCCGCCTTCAACGCGTCTGGAATCGTCTCCGCCGAAGCAGGATCGCGGTCTGTCTCACGCATCCAGCTGTGCGCGACATCCTCGCCGATCGCATCTTCGGGCAGCGCGACGACCGCGCCGTCCGATGAATTGAAAAGGCCGGACGGAAGAAACGGAGTTTCGAACTGATAGGCGCCGAAGCTCATGAGTTCGGTAGTCAGCCGACCAAGACTGTCTAGGCGAAGATCGCGCGCCAGACGTACGAAGGCGCTGAAATCGCCTGCCGCCGCACGGCCCTCCGCCGCCCGATCCAGCGCTTCCGGCGAGTCGATCGCAAGGAATTCATCGAGTGGAAGCCCGACGAGCGTCTGCTCGACGAATTCGCGAAACTCGGCGACAACGGCGATCAGCCGCATCTTCTCGCCGAGGTCGAGACCACGCGTTACGCCGCCCGGCTGGAACGCAAGGCTGTGCGGCCATTTGCCGGCGATCAACCCGAGTATTTCCAGGAGTCGCGCGCGTGCCGGCAATGCGGCGGCGGCCGCCTCGCCGCGCATCGCCTTGAAGCGGCGTTCAGTCGCTGCAAACCAGGAGCGATCGGCGTATTCCGTCCGCGCAAAATCCGGCATGAAGAAGACGTAGAAGTGCGTGAGGTGGTCGGCGATGTTTTCGGCGGCATGCGCAAGATTGGCCGCCAGCAGGCCGTTGGGCGCGGGCGCCAGCCCATCGAGCGCGCGCAGCGCCGCAGCGGCGGCGATCGATTGCGACACCGAACAAATGCCGCAGATGCGCGGCGCAACGACGAGAGCGTCGGCAGCGGGACGGCCAACCAGCAATTGCTCGAAACCACGGTAAAGCGGGGTCGTGACGCGCGCCGCGCGGACGACGCCATCATCGACGTCGAGCGTCAGTTCCAGATCGCCTTCGACGCGATTGAACGGACCGACGACGAGACGGGTCACTTTTCGCGACTCGGCGGCGCGACGACGTGATCGGCCCGCGCATTGTCGCGCACCCGGCGCGGCGTCGCGGATTTGGAGAGCGCCGCAAGCGCCATGAACCAGGCCTTGGGCATGTCGAGCGGCAGGCCGACGGGAATTCCGGCGATCTTCGGAGTCGCGTGATAGCCACGGGTATCCTCGAAATTGGGCGCAGTGCAGGCGATGCAGGCGAACCCGCCATGAGTGCACGAGCCGCCGCCGCTCCAGACTCTCTGGTTGCAATCGCCCACCGCCTGAGTCGCCTTGCAGCCGAGGTGCTCCATCAGACAACCGCGATCGGACAACTGCTCCGCGCTCGCCTTGAACTCGTAGAACTCGTTGCGGCTGCAGCCGTGGTGGGCCAGATGGTCGGCGAAGAATCGAGGGCGCCCGAAAGCGTCGAGCTGCGTCGCGTCGAGATCGCCAAGCGACAACGCAACGAGCGTCTCCATGATCCAGCCTGGATGGGGCGCGCACCCAGCGACATTGACGACCGGAAGGCCCTTGCGGGAACGAAAGTCCTGGCCGAGCGCGCCGCCAATGTCCACGCCCGAATAGTGCAGGCCGCACGCCTCTGTCGGGTCCGGTTCGCCGGCGGGGACGCCGCCGAAGGCCGCGCATGAACCAACCGCCACGCAATAGTCGGCGAGCGGCGCGAGCGAGCGCACGCAGTCGAGCAGGGTGCGGTTTGCGCCAGAGAGCCGATTGAAGAGACCCGAACCATTCGGGCCGCGCAAGATAGACCCCTCGATGCAGAGCGCGTGCAGGGGCGACTCCCCGCGTTCGACGCGCTCCAGAATTTCGATGACTTCTTCGCCCGTCTCTTCGCTGATGGCCGGGTGCCACAGCAACCTTATCCCGAGCGCGGACAACTCTCTAAACCAGCCCGCCGCGCCCCGCTCCAGGACGGACATGGTGCATCCGCCGCAGGAACCAGCCTGCAGCCAGAGGACGTTGAATTTCCCGTTCTTTTCCACGTGGAAATCCTACGGCCGGGGTATGTCGCCGTCCAGTGCGCCGTCCTGGAAAGCGCCCGACCGCATGGCGCTGACATTCTCAACGGCCGGAAACGGCTGGTCGCGGGCTTGGCCGCGGTCATGAGGCGAACTTCCAGATCCGCCCTACGACATGGCCTCCAACGCTCCAGTTTGGATTCGCCGCGCTTCGGCGGACGGTCCATTGGCCGACGCGTTTCATCAGACGCTCGCGCCTGGTTTCGTATTCGACTGGGAAGACACGCCTCGGCGCCCGCCACGGGACGAGCGGTGGTTGATGCCTCGAGAAGCGGCGACGACGCCGTGAGTCCGATAAAACAGGCAAACGGATTGCCCGACTGCTCGAAGTTTCGGCGCCGCTCAGCGCCAGGCGTTTGCTTTCAATGCTGTCGAAAACGGCATGCGCATTGCATGTAGCCATGGGCCATAGCGAGGCGCCGATGTCGACGACGACAGTGAAGGCGAACCCATTTGCCGTGTCTTTCGAAAGCGCGACGACCGCGCTTGTCGTGATCGACATGCAGCGGGATTTTCTCGAACCCGGCGGCTTCGGCGAGGCCCTGGGCAATGACGTGTCGCTCTTGCGCAGCGCGATCGCGCCGACTGGAGCGATGATTGCAGCCGCGCGCGTTGCTGGGCTTCTCGTGGTCCACACGCGCGAAGGCCATCGCGAAGATCTGTCGGATGCGCCGCGCCACAAGGTCGACCGCGGCGATCCCGCAAAGCGTATCGGCGCCGTGGGCCCGATGGGTCGCATCCTCGTACGGGGCGAACCCGGCCACGACATCATTCCCGAGCTCGCGCCGATCCCGGGCGAGCCCGTCATCGACAAGCCCGGCAAGGGCGCCTTTTTCGCCACCGACCTCGATCTCATCCTGCGCAATCGCGGCATAGCCACTTTGCTCGTCTGCGGCGTGACGACAGAAGTCTGTGTCCACACCACGGTGCGCGAGGCCAACGATCGCGGCTACCGCTGCATTGTCGTATCCGACGCCTGCGCTTCCTATTTCCCGGAATTCCACGCTGTCGCGCTGCGCATGGTCGCAGCCCAGGGCGGCATATTCGGCTGGGTCGCCTCATCGGCTGACCTTGTCGCTGCGCTATCCGACAAGGCGCACGCACGCGCCATCGCCTGAGGAGGACGCCGTGGAGACGACGCGAGAGGCTAGACCCGCGCTGTGGGTTCCCGGCGACTGGAACGCTTTCTTCGGCTTCGGCACGAACATACTCGTCAACATGCTTGTGCTGACCGGCCTGCTTCGCTTCGTGCTGAAGATGCCCGACGCCATCGTCTTCGGCCGCATTCTGCCCGCGCTCGGCCTGATGATGTGTCTCAGCACCGTATATTACGCCTACCTCGCGTGGAAACTGGCGAAGGAGACAGGCAGGACTGATGTCTGCGCGCTGCCCTCGGGCGTCAGCGTCCCGCACATGTTCATCGTCACCTTCGTCATCATGCTGCCGGTCATGCTGAAGACCAGCGATCCCGTAAAGGCGTGGGAAGCGGGCCTCGCCTGGGTGTTCATCCAGAGCTTCATTCTCATGATCGGCGGCTTTGTCGCGCCCGTCATCCGCAAGATCACGCCGCGCGCGGCCCTGCTCGGCACATTGGCCGGCGTCTCCGTCGCCTTCATCTCCATGCGGCCGGCGCTCGAAATATTCATGACGCCGGTCATCGGTTTGGTCTGCTTCGGAATCATTCTCGTGAGTTGGTTCGGCAAGCTACGGTATCCGCACGGCGTTCCCGCCGGCCTGGTCGCAATCGCGGCGGGCATGCTGATCGCCTGGGGTTCGAATATCTTCGGCCTCGGCTACGGCGGTATGAGCCTCGACAAGCTTGCGCAATCCTTCTCCACGATCGGCTTCTCAGTTCCGATCCCTGCGCTTGGCCGCGTCTTCGGCGGCTTCGAATTCCTGGGGTTGATCCTCGTCACCGCGATCCCCTTCGGCATCTACGACCTTGTGGAGGCGATGGACAATGTTGAGAGCGCGTCCGCCGCGGGCGACTCCTACCCGACGACACGCGTGCTGACGGCCGACGGCGTCGTCAGCCTAATCGGTTGCATCATGGGCAACCCATTCATCAACGCCGTCTATATCGGCCATCCCGGCTGGAAGGCGATGGGCGGCCGCATCGGCTATTCGGCGGCGACCGGTCTGATGGTGATCGTGCTGTCGTGGCTCGGCGTCGCCTCTCTTCTCGTGACGCTCGTGCCGGTCGTGGCCATCTCGCCGATCCTGCTCTACATCGGCATGCTGATCGGCGCGCAGGCGTTTCAGGAGACCCCGCACAACCACGCGCCTGCGATCGTGCTCGCCTTCACGCCGCATCTCGCTTCCTGGGCGAAGACGCTGATCGACGGCGCTCTCGGCGCCGCCGGGACGGACGCCGCCAAAGTCGGCCTCGACAAGCTCGCCAATGTCGGGGTGCTCTACCAGGGCCTGACCTACCTTGGCGATGGCGCAATTCTCACCGGCCTCGTGCTCGGCGCGATCGCCGTCTTCATCATCGAGCGCCAGTTCATGCGCGCGGCGGGCTTCGCCGGCGCCGGCGCGGCGCTCACCTATTTCGGCTTCATGCACGGACCCGCCGTCGGCTTCGGCGAGCACGGCCTCGGCGTCACTCCGCAGATCGCGCTGGCTTATGCGCTGGTCGCCGCCTTCCTTGCAGGATGCGCGCAAGTGGAGAAAGCGGGCGCCGCGGCGACCACGCCAACGGAACCGGTCGCAGCAGAATGATCAGCGCCGGCCCCGCGCTTTCGCAGGCAACGCGCCGGTCACCTTGTCGTAGGCGATTTCGACGAGAGTGACATGATGCAGCATCGCCGAATGCGCGCGCGGCGCATCGCCTGCGAGAATAGCGCGCACGACCTCCTCATGCTCGGCGTGCGACTGGACGAGCCGGCGCGGCGCGCGGAACTGCGCGCGGCGAAAATGCTCGAGACGGCGCCGGAGTTGCGTCGCAAATTCCTCGAGCGTGGGATTATGCGCGCCGGCATAGAGCATGGTGTGGAAACGATGATTTGCTTCCGTGTAGGCGGCGCGCGCGCCCTTGGCCGCGTGCGCGCCCATTTCCTCGTGCAGCGCGCCAAGTCGTCGACGCTCGATGGGACTCATCGAGATAGCCGCCAGCCGCGCGCAAGTCGCCTCGATCTCGGCCATCGCGACAAACAGGCTGTTCAGGCTTTCCGGCGTGATCTCCGTAACGACCGCGCCGCGCCGTGGACGCAATTCGATCAGGCCGGACGATGCAAGCCGACGCAACGCCTCGCGCACCGGCGTGCGCGAAACGTCGTAGGTTTCAGCGAGCCGCTGCTCGTCGAGCCTCTCGCCCGGCTTGAACTGGCCAGAGAGAATGGCGTCGCCGATCTCGCTCGCCAGACGATCTGCCCGCGTGCCCATGTCGGAGGTGCTCATACGCAATGGGTACACTGATTGCCGGGGGACGCGGAAGGCGTCGGCGCCCGATTTTCAGGCGCTCCACTCAGCCAAATTTGTGCAGGGACGCCAAACAACAGGCATACGGATATACGAAATTGTATGCAATTCTGCCCTCAAGCATTCACGCGCGAGATGCGCCGAGAGGGACCTAAAGCCATGGATCGCCGCGATTTTCTGAAAAAGACAGCAGCAACTTCCGCCGTCGCCAGCGCCGGCGTCGCCGCGCCCGCCGTATGGTCCCCGTCGCGCGCCGATGCGCGTTCGGAGACGCTGCTGGTCGTCTCCGAAAGCGGTCCGAACAATCTCGACATCCACGGAGTCGGCACCAATGTTCCGGGCTACGAAGTCTCATGGAACTGTTACGATCGGCTCATCACCCACGGCATGAAGACAGGCCCCAACGGCCTGCCCTATTACGATCGCGATAACATCAAGCCGGAACTCGCCGAGGACATGAAGCTCGGCGACATGTCCGCCACGTTCAAATTGCGCAAGGACGCGGTCTTCCAGGACGGAACGCCCGTCACCGCCAAGGACGTTAAATGGTCGCTCGACCGCGCCGTATCGGTCGGCGGCTTTCCGACTTTCCAGATGAAGGCCGGCTCGCTCGAAAAGCCCGAGCAATTCGTTGTCGTCGACGACCATACGGTGCGCGTCGACTTCCTGCGCAAGGATCGCCTCACCATACCCGATCTCGCGGTCATCGTGCCCTGCATCGTCAATTCCGAACTCGTGAAAAAGAACGCTGCGGCGAATGATCCCTGGGGCCTCGAATATACGAAGCTGAACACCGCGGGATCCGGCGCCTACAAGGTGACGAAATGGACGCCGGGGACGGAAGTCGTGATGGAGCGCCACGACAAATGGGTCGGCGGCCCCGCGCCGAAGCTCAAGCGCGTCATCTGGCGCATGGTGCCTTCTCCCAGCAACAGACGCGCGCTGCTCGAACGCGGCGACGCGGACGTGTCCTACGACTTGCCGAGCAAGGACTTCGCGGAACTGAAGAACGTCGCCTCGCTCAAGATCGTCTCGACCCCCTATTCGAACGGCATTCAATACATCGGCATGAACGTCACGAAGCCGCCGTTCAACGATGTGCGCGTCCGCAAGGCTGTCGCCTACGCGTTGCCTTATCAGAAGATCATGGACGCGGTCCTGTTCGGCCTGGGCAAGCCCATGTTCGGCCGAAAGCCCGGAACGCCGACTGAAGTAGCCTGGCCGCAGCCGCATCCCTATGACACAGACATCGCCAAGGCGAAGCAATTGATGGCGGAAGCCGGCTACGCCGACGGCTTCGACACGACGCTGTCCTTCGATCTGGGCTTCGCCGTCGTCAACGAACCGCTCTGCATTCTCGCGCAGGAGAGTCTCGCACAGATCGGCATTCGCGCGACCATCAACAAGATCCCCGGCGCCAACTGGCGCACGGAACTCACCAAGAAAACGTTGCCGCTCTACACCAACGTCTTCTCTGGCTGGCTCGACTATCCCGAGTATTTCTTCTTCTGGTGCTACGACGGTCAGAACTCGATCTTCAACACGATGAGCTATCAGAGCCCGGCGATGGACAAGCTGATCGCCGCCGCGCGCGCCTCGGCCGCCGTCGGCGACAAGGCGACCTATGACGCGAGCGTCAAGGGCTTCGTCGATCTAGCCTTCGATGACGTACCTCGCATTCCGATCTTCCAGCCTTACGCCAACGTCGCCATGCAGAAGAACGTCGACGGCTACGCGTACTGGTTCCATCGCCGCCTCGACTATCGTTCGATGAGCAAGGGATGACGCCATGCTGCAAACCACGCTCCGACGCATCGCCGCAGCGATACCGAGCCTGATCGGCGTCGTCATCGTCACCTTCCTGCTGACGCGCGTCCTGCCGGGCGACACCGCCTCCTATTTCGCCGGGCCGGCGGCGACGCCGGCGGCCATCGCCGAAATCCGCCACAAGCTCGGGCTCGATCAATCGCTGCCCGTGCAGTTCTGGAGCTACATCGTCGATCTCGCGCACGGCCATCTCGGAACGTCGCTGACCACAGGGCAACCCGTCGTCAGCGAAATCGCCTCGCGCCTGCCGGCGTCCGCGGAATTGACTCTTGCCGGCCTCATCCTGGCGCTCGCCATCGCCCTGCCGCTCGGCATTGTCGCGGCGCTGCGCCAGGGTTCATGGATCGATCATCTCTGTCGGATCATCGCGACCGCCGGCGTCTCGCTGCCGGTCTTCTTCACCGGCCTGCTCTTCGTTTACGCCTTCTATTTCCTGCTCGGCTGGGCGCCCGCGCCTCTTGGCCGCCTCGATGTCTTTTCCTCGGCGCCGCCGTCGGTGACCGGCTTCTATCTCATCGACAGTCTGCTCGCGCGCGATTTCGAGACGTTTCGCGCTGCTCTCGCCCAGATCGCGCTGCCCGCAATCACGCTCGCCGTCTTCTCGCTCGCGCCAATCGCGCGCATCACGCGCGCCTCGATGCTGGCCGTTCTCGGCTCCGAGTTCATTCGCACGGCGCGCGCTGCCGGCCTCGAGCCCTCCACCGTCGTCATGCGCTACGCCCTTCGCAATGCGCTGCTGCCGATCGTCACCACACTCGGTATGGTCTTCTCCTTTCTGCTCGGCGCGAACGTGCTTGTCGAAAAGGTCTTCGCGTGGCCCGGCATCGGCTCCTATGCGGTCGAGGCGCTGATAGCTTCCGATTACGCGCCAGTGCAGGGCTTCGTCCTCGCCATGGCCATCCTGTATGTGCTGCTCAATCTCTGTATCGATCTGCTCTACGGCGTGATCGATCCGCGCGTGAGGATCGAAGCGTGAGCCGCGCCGCCGCAATGACCGCCGCCCCCGACGCTCCGCGCAACGCCACAGGCCTCAAGGCGCTGCTGCGCCACGGCGCCTTCGTCGTCTCCGACAATCCGGTGACGGGCTTGTCCTTCGCACTCTTCGTCTTGCTGGCGCTGATCGCGATCTTCGGCCCCTGGATCGCGCCGCATGACGCTTTCGCGAGCGACACCGCGGCCGCCTTGCAGAAACCGAGCCTCCACCACCTCTTCGGTACGGATCAGCTCGGCCGCGATATCTTCAGCCGCGTGCTAGTGGCCACGCGACTCGACATGACCATCGCGATCGCCTCTGTCGCGCTGGTCTTCGCGCTCGGCGGGATCGCCGGCATAGCCGCCGGCTATTTCGGCGGGTGGACTGACCGCATCGTCGGGCGCATCTCGGACACGATCATGGCCTTCCCGTTGTTCGTGCTCGCCATGGGCATCGTCGCGGCCCTCGGAAATACCGTGACGAACATCGTGATCGCCACCGCCATCATCAATTTCCCGCTCTATGCGCGCCTCGCGCGCGCGGAAGCCAATATCCGGCGCGAGGCGGGCTTCGTTCAGGCGGCGCGCCTCACCGGCAATTCCGACTGGCGAATCCTGTTCGGGCAGATCCTGCCCAACATCCTGCCGCTCATGATGGTTCAGATGTCGCTCACGATGGGCTACGCCATCCTGAATGCGGCGGGCCTTTCATTCATTGGCCTCGGCGTGCGCCCGCCGACGCCGGAATGGGGCATCATGGTCGCCGAGGGCGCATCGTTCATCGCCTCCGGCGAATGGTGGATCGCCGTCTTCCCCGGCCTGTCGCTGATGCTTGCGGTCTTCTGCTTCAACCTGCTCGGCGACGGTCTGCGCGACATCGTCGACCCGCAGCGGCGCACATGAGGAGCCCCATGCCCAACCCGCCGCTGCTCGACGTCAGGGACGTCACAATAGAGTTCTCAACCCGGCGCGGCGTCGTGCGCGCCGTCGACAATGTCTCCTTTTCCGTCGCCAAGGGAGAGACCCTCGCCCTCGTCGGCGAATCCGGCTCCGGCAAGTCTGTGACGTCCTATGCGACCCTGCGCATTCTCGACCGCGCCGGTCGCATTGCAGACGGCTCGATCGTCTATTCCGGAATGCGCCTCGCCGAGCTGAGCGAGGCCGAGATGCGCGACCTGCGTGGTCGCGAAATGTCGATGATCTTCCAGAACCCGCGCGCCGCCCTCAATCCCATCCGATCGATCGGCGTTCAGATCGCCGACGTGTTGAAGCGCCATGCGCGCGCCACTTCGCGCGATGCAAGAGAAAAGGCGATCGCGGCGCTCGAGGAAGTGCGCATCGCGCGGGCGGCCGAGCGTTATGACGCCTACCCATTCGAGCTCTCCGGCGGCATGTGCCAGCGGGTCGTCATCGCGCTCGCGCTCGCCTGCCAGCCCCAATTGCTGATCGCCGACGAGCCGACGACCGGCCTCGACGTAACGACGCAGAAGGCCGTGATGGATCTCGTCGTGGAGCTGACGCGCCAGCGCGAAATGTCGACCATCCTCATCACTCACGATCTCGGGCTCGCCGCCGCCTATTGCGATCGTGTCGCCGTCATGGAAAAGGGCAAGCTGGTCGAGACGGCGCCGGCCGCCGACATCTTCGCGCGCCCGCAGCATCCCTATACGCGCCGCCTGATGCGCGCGACGCCTCGGCTCGACTCGACTTTGCGCGCGCTGCTGCCGGAGAGCGACGACAGGCCCGAGATACAAGCGCCGACGACGTCGGTCGAAGGCGAGGTCATTCTTTCGATCGGAGGCCTGACCAAGGAGTATCCGAGACTCGACAAGACCAATCCGCTACTGAAGCTCGTTGGCAAGAGCGCACCTCAGCCAGAGCCATTCAAGGCGGTCGGCGGCGTCGATTTCCAGATTCGGCGCGGCGAGAGCGTCGGGCTCGTTGGGGAATCCGGTTGCGGCAAGTCAACCACATCGATGATGCTCATGCGGCTGATCGATCCGACCTCCGGCAGCATCGTCTTCGCGGGCGAGGATATCGGCTCGACGCCGGCGCACGACTTCGCGCGCCATCCCAAGCGCGCAAAGTTGCAGATGGTGTTTCAGGACGCGACCGAGAGCCTCAACCCTCGCTATACGGCCGCTCGCGCTATCGCCGACCCGATCCTGCGGCTTGGCCCGTCGATGAACGCATCGGCCCTGCGTGCGCGTTGTGAAGAGTTGGCGCGTCTCGTCGGCCTGCCGCTCGATCTGCTCGACCGCCTGCCGCACCAATTGTCAGGCGGGCAGAAAGCGCGCGTCGGCATTGCGCGCGCGATAGCGCTCGACCCCGATCTCGTCGTCCTCGACGAGCCGACGGCCGCGCTCGACGTCTCCGTTCAGGCGGTCGTTCTCAACCTGCTGCACGACCTCAAACAGCGCCTGGGCATGAGCTATCTGTTTGTCAGCCACGATCTGAACGTCGTACGCCTGCTGTGCGACCGCGTGATCGTCATGCGCGCCGGACAGATCGTCGAACAAGGGCCGACCGAACAAGTCCTGAGCGCCCCTGCAAGCGACTATACGCGCGCTCTGCTCGACGCCATTCCGCATCCGCCCGCGCAGGATCACGCCGCATGAAGGATCTGTCGCTCGACCTCGCCTCTCTGCGCGCAGCTTTCGACGGGGGTCTCGATCCGCACGCGTTGATCGATCTCGTCTACGATCGCATCGAGGCGGCGCAAGATCCGGGCGTTTTCATCGCCCTCCGACCTCGCGCAGACCTCCATGTGGAGGTCAATGCGCTGGGTCCACGGAACAAGCCGTTGTGGGGCGTTCCCTTCGCGGTCAAGGACAATATCGACGTTGCGGGCCTGCCGACGACCGCCGCCTGTCCCGATTTCGCTTATCCCGCGCAGTCGGACGCCACGTCCGTCGCGCGTCTGCGTGCGGCGGGCGCGCTCGTGATCGGCAAGACAAATCTCGATCAATTCGCCACGGGCCTCGTCGGCCTGCGTACGCCCTATCCAGCGCCGCGCAATTCTTTCGATCCCGCGATCGTTCCGGGCGGCTCGAGTTCGGGATCCGCAGTGGCGGTCGCGCGCGGCTTGGCGTCCTTTGCGCTTGGCACGGACACCGCGGGCTCCGGCCGCGTGCCAGCGGGCCTCAACAATATCGTCGGCCTCAAACCTACGGTCGGCGCCGTTTCAACCTATGGCGTGACGCCCGCCTGCCGCACGCTCGACTGCGTCTCCGTCTTCGCGCTGACGACGCCCGACGCCTGGGAAATCTATTCGACGATGGCGGGCTTCGATCCGAGCGACGCCTACTCGCGGGACGTCAAGCCGGGCGCGCCTTCCGTCGCCGCGCAAGGACTGCGCATTGGCGCGCCGGACGCCCAGAGCCGAAAGTTCGGAGGCGACAAGCTCGCTGAAGCCGCTTTCGATTCGCACCTCGAAACCCTGCGGGCGCTCGGCGCGCGCATTGTCGAAGTATCGCTGGCCCCCTTCTTCGAGACCGCGCGCCTGCTCTACGAGGGCCCGTGGGTCGCTGAGCGATACGCGGCGGTGCGCGAATTTCTCACCCGTTCGCCGCAATCCTTCTTGCCAGTCACGCGCGGAATCATCGACGGCGCGACGAAATTCTCGGCGGCCGACGCCTTCGCCGGCCTCTACCGTCTCGCCGAGCTCCGCCGCGCAGCGTCCGCGGTCTGGAAGGATATCGATGCGCTCGTCGTGCCGACTTATCCCCGATCGCGGAGCGTCGCTGAGGTCATGGCCGATCCAATCGGGCCCAATGCCGAACTCGGAACCTACACGAATTTCGTCAACCTGCTCGACCTCTGCGCGCTCGCCGTCCCCGGCCGCTTCCGCACCGACTCTTTTCCCGCGGGCGTAACCTTCATCGCACCGGCGGGCGAGGATCATGTTTTGGCCGGCATTGGCGCGGACTTCCATGCCGCATCACGCGTTCCGCTCGGCGCCACGCGCGCCGCTCTCCCGCCTGCGCAATTCGTCCGCGGCGCGGCGACCGAAGAGATCGAACTTGTCGTCGTCGGCGCGCATATGACCGGGCTGCCGCTCAATCGCGAGTTGATGGAGCTCGACGCGCGTTTCTCGCGCGCTGTCGCAACCAGGCCGGATTATCGCTTCTTCGCGTTGCCCGGCGGCCCGCCATTCCGGCCCGGTCTGCTGCGCGTCGCTCCAGGATCTGGCGCGGCGATCGCCGCCGAAGTCTGGACGCTCAGCACCGAAGCGTTCGGCGCCTTCGTCTCCCGTATCCCCGCGCCGCTCGGAATTGGCACGCTATTGCTCGCTGACGGCACGACGCCCAAGGGCTTTCTCGTGGAAGCGGCAGCGGTCGCCGATGCCGAAGACATTTCCGCCTATGGCGGCTGGCGCGCCTTCATGGCCGCCAAGGCGGCGTGAGGGCGGCGCTATGACGACTGATGATTGGGACGCCTACATCGCCGAGACCGCAAAGCTCCTCGATCTGGCTTTGACAGACGAGATGCGCGCGTCGACGCGCGCCAACCTCGAAACGGCCGAGCGCATGGCCAAGCTGGTGTTCGACTATCCACTCGACGATCACGCCGAACTCGCGCCGGTCTTTACGGCATGAGCGAGCCGTTTCGTCTCACCGCTTCTGATGCCGTCGCCGCGGTGGCGAAGCGGAGCCTGTCCGCCGGCGCGATTGTCGAATCGACGCTCGGGCGGATCGCAACGACGAATCCGAAGCTCAATGCTTACACGAGCGTGCTTGCGGCGCGAGCCCGCAAGAAAGCCGCCGACATCGACGCCCGCATCGCGCGTGGCGAACCTGTTGGCCCACTCGCCGGCGCGACCTATTGCGTCAAGAACCTCTTCGATGTCGAAGGCCTCGTGACGCTCGCCGGCTCGAAGATCAACGCCGACAACGCCGCTGCGGATCGCGACGCGAGTCTCGTGCGCAAGATGGAAGCCGCCGACGCCATTCTGCTCGGCGCAGTCAACATGGGCGAATACGCCTATGACTTCACCGGCGAGAACGTGCATGCGGGCGCCTCGCTGAACCCTCACGATCCCGCGCATATGTCGGGCGGATCGTCGGGGGGCAGCGGCGCGGCCGTCGCCGCCGGCATGGCCGCCATCTCGCTGGGGTCGGACACCAACGGCTCGATCCGCGTGCCTTCGTCGTTCTGCGGCCTCTTCGGCCTCAAGCCCACGTACGGCCGGCTAACGCGGGCGGGCTCCTTTCCCTTCGTCGGCTCGCTCGACCATCTCGGACCGATCGCCCGCTTGGTCGACGATCTCGCGCTTGCCTATGACGCGATGCAGGGTCGCGACAACGATGATCCCGCCCAATGTGATCGCCCGATCGAGCCGACGATAGCGCGTCTGACGAATGGAGCGAGCGGCCTGCGTATCGCGCGCGCCGGCGGATATTTCGCACGCAGCGGCGATCCTGCGGCCTTTGCGGCGGTCGATACGGTTTGCCGCGCGCTTGGCGCAACGCGCGAGGTCGAAATACCGGAGGCGCATCGCGCGCGCGCGGCCGCCTTTTTGATTACGATGGCGGAAGGCGCCGACCTGCATTTCGATCGCCTGCGCCGCCGCGCGTCGGATTTTGATCCCGCGGTGCGCGACCGCCTTGTCGCCGGCGCAATGCTGCCGGCGCACTGGATCGTGCGCGCGCAGAAATTTCGTCGGCGATATCGCGACCTCGTGCTGCGGCTGTTCGAAGAGGTCGATCTCATCGTTGCGCCGTCGACGCCCTGTCGCGCCCCGCGAAGCGGACAAGCCACATTCGTACTGGATGGCGTCGAAATGCCGGTTCGGCCAAACATCGGCGTCTACACCCAGCCGATTTCATTCATCGGCTTGCCTGTCGCGGCCGCACCCGTCTGGACGCCGGGAGAGCGTCTGCCGATCGGCGTACAGATCATCGCGCCGCCGTGGCGTGAAGACCTCGCATTGCGCGCAGCTCACGCGCTGCAGGCTTCAGGCGTCTGCGTCGCGCCGATCGCGGATTGACAGGAGGCGCGCTTGATTATCGACGATCCGCATATCGTAGCCGAGGTGCAGGCGGAATTCGCCCGTTATGAAAAAGCGCTTGTGACGAACGACGTCGAGGCGCTCGACGGATTCTTCTGGCGCGACCATCGGGCTATCCGTTTTGGCGGCGGCGAGAACCTCTACGGCTTCGCCGAGATCGCAGCCTTTCGCGCGGCGCGCTCGCCTGCGGGACTCGCCCGCGATCTGGCGCGCACGGTCATCAGCACGTTCGGTCGGGACATGGCGACCGCCTCGACGCTGTTCACGCGCGTGTCCGCGCCAGGACGGATCGGTCGTCAAATGCAAACCTGGGTGCGTATGCCTGAGGGATGGCGCATCGTCGCAGCGCACGTCAGCGTTATCGACTCTGCTTGAGAGTCCTGACGGCGCATCGGGAATTCTGCGTTGGACGTCTTGAAGCGCTGAAGCGACCGAACTTCTCCGCCGTCGCCTGAAAGCGGTCTCCGCCGGAGAACTCTCGAACCGGAAAGCTTCCGCGGGAAATGAACACCACCGCCCGACGTCGCTCGCAGCCGACGCGAGCGCGGCCTTGGTCTATGCTCCGGCTCGGGCAATACGCACCTGCACATCCCGTGGCGCCGCAGCGTAGGGCGCTGACGTTACGAGAATATCGGCGCCTGCGCTCGCGTAGTCCGCCGCATTTCCCGGATTGATCCCGCCCGCCGCTGCGATGATCGGCCGGGACGATCGCCTCGCCAACTGGTTCAGCAACATTCTCACGTCGCCCGGCGCGAATTTTTCCGCCTGGATCACATCAAAGCCGGCATCCGCGGCTGCGACGCCGTATTCGACAGTCTTCACCTCGATCACGAGTTTCTTTTCCGGCGCCATCCTGCGCAGCCGCATTGCAATCGCAGGTAGTTCGACTGTGTCCGCAAGCGTCAGATGTTCGGGAAAGACGAGGATCGTCTCGGACAGGCCCAGTCGATGCATCGTGGCGCCGCCTGCGTTCACCGCAGCGACAGCGAAACGCTTCACGCCGGGCGTATGCTTGCGCGTGCAAGCGACGGCGACGTCCGGCGCCGCGGCCCGCGCGGCGGCGACGATATCACGGGCCGAGGTCGCAACGCCCGGCCAGATTTCGATCAAGGTCTGCGCGACCTTCCACCCTCGCAAGAGAGAGGCCGCAGGTCCGCGCGCCGACAGGATCGGAGCGCCCGCCGACAACGCGTCGCCGGATCGCGCGAGCAGTTCCACCGCGCCGCCGGCAATCTCGATGATCGCGGCCGCGTCCTCGACAAGCGCCACGACCATGTCGTGACGCGCCGAGAAAGTCATCGCAGCAGGCGCGTCGTCGAGGCCGAGAGACGACGTGGTCAAATCGCCGTAGGGCGCGTCGTCCCGCAGTAGCGTTTCGAGTTCGGCGCGCGTCGCCGCCAACATAAATGTCGTCATGTCCGTTCCTCGAAGCGCCGTCTTAAGCCGAAGCGCATTCGCACTTCTCGCATCGCCGGCAATTTCTGCCGGCTGACGGCAAGAGACGGTCCTCGTGCGCGGTCGCCTTTGCGGCAATGCGCGCGCCAGCAACGCCCCGCCGCCTCAACAGCGCCGCCGTCATTTCGCGAACGGTCGCGAAAACGCGCGCTGGCGCACTCGGGGGCTTGGCCGATCCACCCTGCAGGAATCGTCGTGTCGGTGGCGTCATCGCGCGATCTCGTCGCTATATCTTTCAAGATATAAGACAGGGCGCAAGACACTTGGTCGACGCGCCTCTCTCGGACAGCCGCTCTCGCTTCGCTCCCCGTCCTTCGGGATGAGCCAAGCAAGACATACGCCAATCTATATAACTTAGGGAACAGCAACCATGACGTCGGACGCCTTGATGACCGCATACGCCTGTTCGCCGACCGCCAGGCGAAGCTCATCGACCGACTCGTTCGTGATCGAGGCGGTGACGACCGTGCCGCCGCCAATATCGATGCGGACATGCGCCGTCGTGGCGCCTTTGTGGATTTCGATGATCTTGCCAGGGATCGCGTTGCGCGCGGATATCTTCATGTCTGCTGCCTTCACGGACGCCACCGGCAGAAATATTCCGCCGTATACAGTTTAAAGCTGTATGGGCGTCCACAAGCGCCCGCAAGGCGATATTTGAGGCAGCGCAGCGCATTCAAGCCCACTGACAAGGCAATCGAGCCGTCGAAGGTCGTTTGTCTCGGGCGGACCTCGTCGATCGGCCAGGGCTCACATGCGGTCTGCTTACGTCGGGATGGTCAAGACTGCCGTGATCGCAACCGCCGCGGCGCAGCCTTCGGCTGCTCTCCCGTCCCACCGCCAGCCCGGGGTTGATAACCAGGATTGAGGGCGCCTTCGAGTTCCTTCAAGGCGGCCGCAGCGCCGTTGCGCGACCGCCGTTCGATGGAGCGATAGAGCGCGACGAGACGCTCGCCAAACGGCGTGATCTCCGATCCGGTTTCCTTGCGTCCGGGATAGGTCGCAAACACCGGCGTCTCGAAGGTCCGGTTGAGCGCGTCGACCATCAACCAGCACTTGCGGTAGGAAATGCCCGTGGCGCGCCCGGCGCCAATGATCGACCTGTGCGTGCGGATTGCATCGATCAGCAGAAAATCCTCGGGCGTCAGCCGTCCGCCATTGGCGAAATGCACGACAACCTCGATTTTCGATACCTTGGGCGCCATTGAGAACGCGATCACTCCGCTGCAGTCGGCAGCATAGCTTGGGTGCGCTCCAACCACCAAGCGTCGAGCGAGCGTGTCCGCACGTCGATCACTTCGGAATACGCGCCGGAGAAGGCGAACCAATCGCTCAGCATGGCCGGAGAGACCGCGGTGGCGATCGGCAGGCCGGCTGCAAAAGCGGCGCAAAACGCGTCGCTGAGCCCGCCGCGGACGGCTTCCTGCTTGCCGAACTTGCTGAGCACGACGAGATCGGCGCCGCCGGCGATCGATCTCTCTACGGCGGCGCAAGCTTCGGCGAGGCCTTGCGGATCGAGATTGCAGGCCGTCGACCCCGGGCCGAGGTCTTGTGAAATCGCAATGACGCGACCGTTTGAAAGGTCGCGCAGCGCGAGCCGGCCGCAAGCAGTCGCGTCGCAGGCGTCGGACACCTCGACGACGCCTGCCACTCTGAGACCCCTTGCTTTCATTCGGTCGGCGAAATCGGCCAGCAGCGCTTGAATTTCGGCGCTCGAGGCGCCCTGAAGCGCGACAATCGGACGCGTCTGAGGAAGTTCGGACATCGCCTTCTCCTGACGTTCAGTGAACGAGCGCTCCGCGTGTTGGCCGCATCGCGGAGTTCTTCTCCATCGCCATCCGGACAGCCGCGACCACGGCCTCGGCGACCCCGCGACCGCGCTCGTCAACGCCAGTCCATTTCGCCTTGCGACCGCGCGGATCGACTTCCAGAAGTTTGACGCCCGCCGGGATGCGAGTCGCATCGCGGACGACGCCGCGCAACACGCCGTCGATCGGCGCCCGAACCGCCGCGCCGTCGAGGTGACCGAGCACGAACCCCTTGAACACGCGCATGCCGATCTCGACTGGCGTGTGCCACAACCCCGCACGATCCGAATAAGCGAAACGTTCGCGTCCCACGCCGCCAAGCAGGCGCGCCTGCCCGTCCGCGCTCGCGGTCGCGCCATCTGCTACGATCGCGCCGCTGCGGATCGGCTTTGTCTCAATCGCGATGTCGCAATTGGCGCCGACCACGAAATTCGGACCGAGCCCCACCGTCACCCGCGCAAGACCGCGATAATCGGGGGTGACGCGGTGCTTCTGCATCCGTGCGTCGATAAGAGCGAACGGCGACCGGATTGCCAGCAGATCCGTCAGATGCAAGGGCGTCACGGCGATATGACGAGGCCGCGAGAGTATGCCGGCCACCTCGATCGAGCTTTCGGCGCGCTCGCCACACATCGCTTCGACGACAGCCGGATCGCCGAACAAGGCGTCGTGAAACGACATGGCGCGCCGGATGACGGGCGGAAATGGATCATGGCTCATGATCACCGCACAGGCTGCTTTGGTGAGCTGAACCGCGACCGCCGAGGCGATTTCGTTCGTACCGAGAACAATCGCGAGTGGTCGCGCATCGGCCGAATAAAAAGCGTTGAATTGCGCGTCGGTCATGTGGTCCCCCGGGCTGCGCAACTTGCACGGCAAGGGCCGGGCCAACCGCCTCGCAACTGATTATCCGTCGGAAAACAACAGGTTCGCGCAGGCTTGGCGGCCATTCCGACTGCGCTTTGTGTCAGCATTCTTCCTATATTGTTGACGATATAACACAGGATGTCGCGACCCCGCGAGAGGGCCGTACACCCCGCCAAAGGCGCCGTTCCGCGTATCCGCGCTCTCTGGACACGCCGGCTAACCTGCGACGCAGACTGCCACGCGCAACTTTGTCCTCGGCGCACCGAAATCGAGCGCCTGGGAAACCGATCGCGCATTGCGCGCTTGAGGATGTTTGTCCGTCCAAAGAAGGCGGCGCCAGGCTGTCGCGCTCAGAACCGATCTGCGGTCCGCTCAGATTGACGTGCGAAATCGCTTCGTGCGACGCTTTCGGTCGGAACGTCGCCCGACTCTCGGGTCCCCGGCGACGGAGCCATGCAGCGACAAGACTGCGTACGGGAGGTCGAAGTGAGGGCGCAATTCCGTCGGGCGACGTTGTTCGCCTCGCTGCTTGTCGCCGTTGTTGTCATGGGCGGCGGAGCACAGGCTGCGGATTCGATCCGATTGCGGGTCGCCGATTCTTTCCCGAAGGGTCATTTCCTCGTCAAGCTCGTGCTCGAGCCCTGGATGGAGGGCGTTCGCAAGCGCGTCAACGATGCCGTCGTGTTCGAGCACTATCCCGCACAGCAACTCGGCAAAGCCGCCGACATGCTGCGTCTCACGCAAACCGGCGTCGCCGACATCGGCTATGTCGCGCCGGCCTATGCGGCCGAAAAGATGCCGGTCTCCGAGGTCGCCATGCTGCCGGGCGGCTTCGACCATTCCTGCCAGGGCGCGCTCGCTTACTGGAAGTCGGCGCGCAGCGGCGTCATCGCCGAGCAGGACTACGAAAAGAACGGCATTCGCCTGTTGGTTGCAGTCAGCTTGCCGCAGTATCGCATTTTCACGATCAAGACGCCGGTCCGCGACACAAGCGACGTGGCCGGCCTGAAGCTGCGTTCGACCGGCGGCGCGCAGGACCTGACCTTGCGCGCGATCGGCGCCGTTCCGGTGCGTATGGCCGCGCCCGATGCATATGAGTCGCTATCTCGCGGCACGATGGACGGGCTCCTGTTTCCGCTTGAAAGCGTGGTCGCCTACGGAGCCGACAAGCTCGTGAAATACGCCACCGACGGAATTGGATTCGGCAGCTTCGTCGTCGCCTACTCGATCAGCGACGTCGCGTGGAAGAAGCTGCCGTCGGACGTGCAGAAGGCGATGATCGAGTCGGCCGAAGAGGTTGTGCCGAAGGCGTGCGAGCAGGTCCAGAAAGCGGACGAGGAAACGAAGATGCGGCTCGCCGCCGCCGGCGTGACCTTCGAAGCGCTGCAACCCGCAGCGCGCGCGAACTTCGCCGAACGCCTCAAAGGCGTCGCAAAGGTTTGGGCGGCCGGGCTCGACTCGCGAGGGCGGCGCGGCACGGACGCGCTCGACGAATTTGCGAAATTGATCGCGTCGCCGCCTGCAAAATAGCAGCGTCGCGTCACAGGAGGGTCTGTGCTCAAGAGCTTGTTCAAGACGCTCGGTTTCGTCGACAGGGCGACCTCGACCATCGGCGCAATCTTTCTCTTCGTCATCATGATCGTCGTCTTCCTGGACGTCGTGATGCGCTATCTGTTCAACAGCCCCTTCTCGTGGGCCTACGATCTGATCGCGCTGTATCTGATGGCGGGCGTGTTCTTTCTCGTTCTGTCCGACGCCTATGAGGCCAACGCGCACGTCAATGTCGACATCCTGCAACAACGCCTGCCGCGTGCGGGAATCCGCCTCGCCGAACTCGTGACCTGCGCGGTCGGCATCGCCGTATTTTCGCTTATCGCGTGGCTCGGCTGGCAACGCGCGGTTGAAAGCTACCGCGCCGGCGATGTGATGGCGGGCGCCATTCCCTGGCCGATGTGGCCCTCCATCGCGCTTGCGCCGTTCGGCGCGACCATGCTGGCGCTGCGCCTCACAGCGCACTTTTTCGGCCACTTGCTTTCGCTCGTCACCGGTCGCGATCTGACGCCGTTGCCGGCCTCGCATGTGAGCGCGGAAGGCGGAACATTCGAATGATCGTCCTCCTCTGTCTCGCGATCCTGTTCGGATTGCTCGCGATTGGCGCGCCGGTCGGCTTCGCCATGGCAGGCGCGGGTTCGCTCGGACTCTATCTCACCGGCGGCATGCCCATGCTGAGCGGCATCTTGCAGACTGCGCCGCTATCGTCCGTCACGTCCTACGAGCTCATCACCATTCCGATGTTCCTGCTCATGGCCGAATTCGTGCTGATGAGCGGCATTGCAGACGACCTGTTCCGCGCCACAGCCGCATGGGTTGGGCGAATACCTGGCGGGTTGGGGATGGCGACAGCGCTGGCCGGCGCAGGCTTCGGCGCGATCTGCGGCACGTCGACAGCGTCGGCCGCCACGCTGTCGTCGACAAGCCTCCCGGCCATGCTGAAACAAGGCTACGAACCGAAGATGGCGGCCGGCGTCGTCGCCATTTCCGGCACGCTCGCGATGCTCATACCGCCATCGGTGGCGTTGGTCATTTACGGATTGCTCGCGGAAGTGAATATCGGCGCGCTGCTGATCGGCGGCGTTCTGCCGGGAATTGTCGTCACCATCACAATCATGGCGACGGTCTGGTTCCTCGCCTGGCAAGATCCAGCGCGAGCGCCAGCAGGACCCCGCGTTACGCTGGCTGAGAAATTCCGGATGTTGCGTATCGTCGGCCCGATGCTGATCCTTTTCGGCATGGTCACCGGCGTCATCTACACCGGCGTCGCGTCGCCGACGGAAGCCTCCGCGCTCGGCGCATTTTGCGCCTTCTGCCTGTCGATATGGATGGGCAAGATGTCGATGACGAACCTGCGCCACGCGCTGCTGCGGGCGGCGCATGGCACCTGTATGATCTCCATGATCCTGCTCGGCGCGCATATCTTCGGCTATTTCTTCACGCTCGCGCAGGTCACGCAGACGCTTGTCGCCTGGGTCGGCAGTCTCGAAGTGTCGCGCTGGATCGTCCTGACGCTGATCCTGTTCGGTTACATCGTGCTCGGCTCCTTCATGGATCAGATCGCGATCCTCGTGCTGACTGTTCCTATCGTCCTGCCGCTGATCAAGTCGCTCGGCTACGATCCGCTTTGGTTCGGCGTCATCAAGATCGTGACGGCGGAGGTCGGCATGATCACGCCCCCGGTCGGACTCAATTGCTATGTGGTCGCGCGCTATTCCGGACGCCCGGTCGCGGAAGTTTTTCACGGCACCATGCCGCATTTCTTCGCGCATCTGATCGCCATCGCCATTCTCGTCGTCTGGCCGCAAATCATTCTCTGGCTGCCGACCAAGATGGGCTATTGAGCGCACATGCGCCGGATCTGAAGAGGGAGACACACATGAGATCGCGCGCAAGTCTTGTCGTACTCGCCGGGTGCTTTTCGATCGCGGCTTCGCTCGCCGACGCGCAAGACAAGATTACATTGCGGCTCGCCGACACGCTGCCAAACGGGCACGTCATCCATGAGCTCGCCGGGAAGCCTTTCTCAGAACTCGTCACCAAGCTGACGAACGGCCAGGTTGTGTTCCAGCACTTTCCCGCCGAGCAGCTCGGCAAGGCCAAAGACATGGCGCAGTTGACGGTCGCCGGAGTCGCCGATGTCGCCTATATCGTGCCCTCCTATTCCTCCGACAAATATCCGCTGACCGCGGTCGCCGAATTGCCGGGCGCCTTCGAGTCGCAATGCCAAGGGTCTCTCGCCTACTACAAACTCTCCCACGGCGGTGGAATCCTCGAGACGAGGGAATTTCTGCCGAACGGTCTGCGGCCGCTGGTGACGATCGCCTTGCCCGCCTATCAGATGCTGCTCGGCAATCCACGTGCGATCAATGCCGCCGCCGACCTCGCGGGCCTCAAGATTCGAACGGCCGGCGGCGCGATGGATCTTACGATGCGTGCGATCAAGACCGTGCCTGTGCGGATGGCGGCGCCGGAAATCTACGAATCGTTGACGCGCGGCACCATCGACGGCATCGTTCTCTCCTATCAGAGCACGGTGTCGTACGATCTCGGCAAGATTCTGAAATCAGGCACATCTGGCATGAACTTCGGGACGGCCGTATTTGTCTATGGCATCGGCGAGGCGAAGTGGAAGACGCTGCCCGAGAACGTTCGCAAGGCGATGATCGAAGCAGGCGAACAGACGACGCGCGAGGGCTGCAAACGCTTCGAGGATGGCGAAAAATCAGCGGCCGCGAAAATTCAAAGCCAGGGAATGAAGGTCATTTCTTTCGCCGACGCCGACCTCAAGCATTTCTCCGACGTCTTCGCCGGCGTCGCGGCCGAATGGGCGAAGGAGACAGACAAACGCGGCAAGCCGGCGAGCGAGACGCTCAAGGCGTTCAAGGCTGCATTGCAATGAATTCGCCGGCCCGGACATGAATGAGGCGGAGCGCAAGGGGCCGCTGAACGGCGTCAAGGTCATCGACCTGACGAGCGTCATGATGGGCCCTTACGCGACGATGATTCTTGCGGACTACGGCGCAGACGTCGTCAAGGTCGAAAGCCCGGACGGCGATATCGTGCGCGCCATTCCGCCCATGCGGACTCCGGGCATGGGCGCAATGTTCCTGCAGGGCAACCGCAACAAGAGGTCGATCGCGCTCGATCTCAAGATTCCCTCCGGGCGTGACGCGCTGCTGCGTCTTGCGGCGACGGCGGACGTATTCGTCCACAATGTGCGACCGGCCGCCATGGCGCGGCTGCGACTCGGCGCCGACGATCTGCTCGCGCGCAATCCGCGACTCGTCTACGCCAGCCTGCATGGTTTCGGCGAGAGCGGCCCCTATGCCGGCCGTCCCGCTTACGACGATCTCATTCAAGGACTGACCGCCCTGCCCGCGCTCGTCGGACAGATTACCGGCGAGCCGCGCTATTCGCCGGCGACGCTGGCCGATCGCATTGTCGGACTCAACGCTGTGCACGCGATCCTCGCCGCCCTGCTGTACCGCGACCGCACCGGAGAGGGTCAGTCGATCGAAATCCCGATGTTCGAGACAATGGCGCAATTCGTACTGGGCGATCACATGTCCGGCCGCAGTTTCGAGCCGCCGCTGGGGCCGCCAGGCTATTCGCGCCTGCTGACGCCGCACCGCCGCCCGTATCGCACGCGCGACGGCCATGTCTGCGTGCTCATCTACACCGACAAGCACTGGTCGTCGTTCTTCCGCGCTCTGGGGGAAGGATTCAGCGAGGCGCAAGATCCGCGTTTCAACAATCTGTCGGCTCGCGTGGAAAATTATGACCTCGTCTACAAATGGCTCGCCGACCTGCTTGTCACGCGCACCACCGCCGACTGGCTCGCCTTGTTCGAGCAGGCCGACATTCCCTCAGGCCCGATGCATGATCTCGACGCGCTGATTGACGACCCTCATCTGGCCGCTGTCGGTCTCGTGCAGGCGATCGAGCATCCAGACGAAGGCGAAGTGCGTCTCGTCGGCCCGGCGGCGACCTGGAGTCGTACGCCGCCTTCGATCTATGCGCCCGCTCCGCGTCTCGGCGAACATGCCGAGGCGGTTCTCCGCGAGGCCGGGTTCGACACTACGGAAATTGATCGTCTCCAACAGTCGGGCGCGTTACGCTTGCCACGAGAAGACTGACGAGGTCGGGAGCGCGCAAGCCGTCCGGCGTCGCGACACACTCGCGACAACTCTTGCCGCCGGGAACGGCGCCGACCAGACCTCACTCGATCAGACAGTTCGCCCACCGTCGACCGGAAATTCGACCCCGGTTATGAATTCGGCCTCGTCGGAAGCTAGATAGAGCGCGGCGTTGGCGATGTCCGCCGGACGCGACATGCGGCCGAGCGGAATGGTCGCAACGAACTTGGCGCGGTTGTCGGGCGTATCGGGCATACCCATGAAGGCCTCGAGCAATCCCGTCTCGCCGATGACCGGACATATCGCATTGACGCGAATCTTCCAGGACGCGAGTTCAACTGCGAGCGACTTTGAGGCGAGGTTCACCGCGCCCTTCGTGGCGTTGTACCATGTGAGCCCCGGCCTCGGGCGAATGCCGGCGGTCGAGCCGACGTTGAGAATGACGCCGCCGCCATTGTCGCGCATGATCGGCGCGATCGAGCGGACAAAGTGGAAGATCGACTTCACGTTGACCCGGAAGATGTGGTCGAACATTGCCTCGTCCACTTCCAGGAGCGGCCGGTTCTTGTGCGTCACGCCGGCGTTGTTGACCAGAATGTTCGGCGCGCCGAAGCGCGCCTTTGTCTGGTCGACGACACGTTGCACGTCGTCCGCATCGCCCACATCCGCCTCGAGCGCGATCGCTGCGGCGCCGATTTCTCTGGCGACGCGCTCGGCTTCCGCCGCGCGGATGTCGACGACAGCGACCTTGGCGCCTTCGTCCGCAAAGCGTCGGGCGACGCCTTCGCCGAAGCCCCCGCCGGCGCCTGTCACGATCGCGATCTTGTTCTGCAATCTCATTGCCGCTCCCTTCACGCGCGCTAGGCGACGCCCCGTCTCTAGGGCTGGAACTCAGCCCTTATCTTTTCGCTATGCTCGCCGACTTGCGGCACAGGCCCGAGTTCCGGTATCGCGCCGTCGCGCGTCGTCGGCGGCGCAACGACCGAGGCCAAACCGTTCGGCGTTGCAACCTCCACACGCCGCAGCGCCGGATGGTGCGCGAGCTCGGCAACCGTATTGACGAAGCCGTAGGCCGTGCCCGCCTCGCGCAGCGCCGCCTCGGCTTCTTCGCGGCTCAAGGTCGCGAACGCCGAACCGACATGCGCATCGACCTTCTCGCGATTGGCGACCCGAATATTATTGTTCTCGTAACCCGATCTCGTCGGCAGATCGGCGTCGCGCATCACCACACGCGAAAAATTCGCCCACTCGCGTTCGTTCTGGATCGAAATCAGAACGAGGCTTCCGTCCTTCAGCGCGAAGGCGCCGTAGGGGCATATCGAAGGATGCGCGAGCCCCATGCGTTTCGGCTCGACGCCCGTGCCTTCGAAATAGATCAGCGGCACGTTCATCCAGTCGGCCATGCCGGCGAACAGGCTGGTCTCGATCGCCGTGCCTTCGCCGGTGATCGACCGTGCGATCAGCGCCTCGAGGATCGCTGCATGTGCGGCCATGCCACAGGCGATGTCGCAGACGGAGACGCCAACCCGTCCAGGGCCAGCGGGATGGCCGGTGATGCCGGCAAGCCCGCTTTCGGCCTGCACCAGCAGGTCGTAGGCCTTCATGTCGGTATAGGAATTGCCGGGACCGTAGCCGGAGATATCGACAGTGATGAGCCGCGGATAGCGCGCGCGCAACGCCTGCGAACCGAGGCCCGCGCGTTCGGCGGCGCCCGGCGCGAGGTTCTGGATGAACACGTCGGCTCTGGCGAGAATATTGCGCAGAAGGTCCGCATCGGCCTGGTTCTTGATGTCGGCGACGAGGCTTTCCTTGCCGCGATTGAGCCAGACGAAATAGCTCGACAGCCCATTGGCGGACGTGTCGTAACCTCTTGCGAAATCGCCTTCGGGCCGTTCGATCTTGATGACGCGCGCGCCCGCGTCGGCGAGCCGCGACGAGCAATAGGGCGCAGCGACGGCTTGCTCCAGCGCGACGACGAGGAGCCCCTTCAGCGGCTTGCGCGATGTTCCGTTCGCCAGAGCCATTTCAGTCGGCTGCATTTGGCAGCGCCGATTTCGATCTCCGCACTGCCGGAGCCCTCTTAGAATTCTCTTGTCCAGACATCGCCGGTTCCCTCGATGCGGCCGAATGCGCGTTCGACGCCGCCCGTCCCGCAACTATACACAACGAGCGAGAATGAATGCATCTCACGCAAGCGCCGGGGCGGGCGGCCTCCCAAATCGAGCCTCACGGCGCACACGACGAAGAAGGCCGGCGCCCACCCAAGGACGCCGGCCAGTCATGGAGTCGCCAGTCTATACAGGTTGCGGCGGTCGGCGATCACTTCGCCAGCGGGCAATTTCCTTCAGCCAGCGGACGAAATGCGCGGTCCGCGGGAATGGTCGAAACGATCTTGTAGTAGTCCCACGGCTTCTTCGATTCTTCCGGTTTCTTGACCTCGACGAGATACATGTCGTGGACGACCCGACCATCTGCGCGCACCTGCGTCTTGCCGAACAGCGGATCCTCAAAAGCGCCGGCATTGCGCATGGCGGCGACCACGGCGGCGCCGTCGGACGGGCCGCCGACCTTTTCGACAGCGCGTAGATACGCGAGCGTCGCCGAATACGTGCCGGCCTGGCTCATCGACGGCATCTTGCCATTATTGCGTTTGGCGAAACGTTCGGCGAACGCGCGCGTCTTGTCGTTGAGGTCCCAGTAATATGCGGTGGTCAATTGCAGGCCGTTGGCCGCCTTGAGGCCGAGCGCGTGGATGTCGCTGATGAACATGACGAGGCCGACCAGTTTCTGCCCGCCCGCGACAATTCCGAATTCAGACGCTGTCTTGATCGAATTGACCGTATCCGTCCCGCCGTTCGCCAGCCCGATGATCTGCGCTTTCGACGCCTGCGCCTGCAAGAGGAAAGACGAGAAGTCCTTGGCGTTCAGCGGATGACGCACGGAGCCGAGCACTGTTCCGCCGTTCGCCTTCACGACATCGCCGGCCTCTTTCTCCATCGTCGTGCCGAAGGTGTAGTCGGCCGTCAGGAAGAACCAGCTCTTTCCGCCGCTCTTGACGACCGCTTCCGTCGTCCCGTGCGAATTCGACCAGGTGTCCCACACCCAGTGCAGGCTGTTGGGCGTACAGGCCTTGCCGCTCAGATCCGATGTTCCGGCAGTGGTGGCGATCATCACCTTGTTCTTGTCTTTGACCAGCGAGGCCAGACCGAGCGCGATGCCGCTGGTCGGAATGTCGACGATCATGTCGACCTTGTCGTTCTCGAACCAGCCGCGCGCGATCGTCGACCCGACGTCCGGCTTGTTCTGCGCATCGGCCGACACCACCTCGACGGCAAGCTTCTTTGAAGTCGCGTTGTAATCTTCAATGGCGAGTTTCGCCGCTTCGAGCGAGCCGGCGCCGCCGAAGTCAGCGTAAGGGCCGGACATGTCGCTCAGCATGCCGATCTTCACCGGCGTTTGCGCGAGCGCGCCCGTCGCCACGAGCGACAGGGCGCCAGCGGCCAAAGTCTTTCCGAGTCTGTATTTCATTTCATTCCCTCCCCTTCTTGGCGCTCGTTAGGCTGTCGACGCGTCTGCCGCGTCGCTTTTCGAGAAGTCCGATTTGCGCATTGCGCCTCCCGGCGAACCGCCTGCTCGAAAATCAGTTGAAGGCCGCGATGCCTGTAATGGCGCGGCCCAGGATCAGCGCATGGATGTCATGCGTGCCCTCGTAGGTGTTGACGACTTCGAGATTGACGAGATGACGTGCGACGCCGAATTCGTCGCTGATGCCATTCCCCCCCATCATGTCTCGGGCCACACGCGCAATCTCCAAGGCCTTGCCGCAGGAATTGCGCTTCATGATCGACGTGATCTCCACAGGCGCCGCGCCTTCGTCCTTCAGACGCCCCAGCCGCAGACAACCCT
Source organism: uncultured Rhodoblastus sp. (assembly GCA_964634325.1). GTDB lineage: Bacteria > Pseudomonadota > Alphaproteobacteria > Rhizobiales > Beijerinckiaceae > JAJXWB01. Next base: position 142,820 of record CAZWJF010000006.1, on the reverse strand, counting down.
GCAGACCGAGGGCGATCTCGGTCAGCATATCGGCGAGCTTCTTCTGAACGAGCTGGTTCGCCGCCAGCGGCCGCCCGAACTGCTTGCGATCGAGCACATATTGGCGCGCGCGCAGATAGCAATCCTCTGCGGCGCCGAGCGCGCCCCAGGCGATGCCGTAACGCGCGGAATTCAGACAGGTGAAAGGCCCCTTGAGGCCGCGCACCTCCGGAAACGCGTTCTCTTCGGGGCAGAACACTTCGTCCATCACGATTTCGCCGGTGATGGACGAACGCAGTCCGACCTTGCCGTGGATCGCCGGCGCGCTTAGCCCCTTCCAGCCCTTCTCCAGCACGAAGCCGCGGATGTCGCCGGCGTCGTCCTTCGCCCAGACGACGAACACGTCGGCTATCGGGCTGTTGGTGATCCACATCTTTGCGCCGCTCAGCCGATAGCCGCCATCGACTTTCCTCGCCCGCGTAATCATGCCGCCGGGGTCCGAGCCATGGTTCGGTTCGGTCAGGCCGAAGCAACCGATCCACTCGCCGCTTGCGAGCTTCGGCAGATACTTCTGCTTCGTCGCCTCGGAGCCGAATTCGTTGATCGGGACCATCACGAGCGAGGATTGCACGCTCATCATCGACCGGTAGCCGGAGTCGACCCGTTCGACTTCGCGCGCAATCAACCCGTAGCAGACGTAATTCAGGCCAGCGCCGCCGTAGGCTTCGGGAATCGTGGCGCCCAATAGTCCAAGCTCGCCCATCCCGCGAAAGACGCCAGCGTTGGTCTTTTCGTGTCGGAAAGCCTCCTGCACCTGCGGCAGCAACTGCTCCTGGCAATAGGCGAACGCCGTGTCGCGCACGGCGCGCTCGTCTTCGGTGATCTGCCCGTCGAGCGACAGAGGGTCGTTCCAGCTGAAAGTCTGACGCGTTCCCTTGGCGGCCATCGCTTGCTCCCGTGCTTGCTCGATTTGTCGCTATACGATCATGCCCGGCCGACGACTTCGCGGCCGATGATCATCTGCTGGATTTGCGTGGTGCCCTCGTAGAGGCGCAGCAGCCGGACATCGCGATAGAATCGTTCGACCGGATATTCGTTGATGTAGCCGGACCCGCCGTGAATCTGCACGCCGCGGTCGGCGACGCGGCCGACCATTTCCGTGCAGAACAATTTGCAGCAGGACGCGCGCATGCTCACATCCGGATCGCTCAGATGCGCCGGCTTCAGATCGAAGCGCGCGGAACAATCCTGAACCATGCACCAACCGGCGTAGAGTTCGGCCTGGCTGTCGGCGAGCATCGCTTGAATCAGTTGAAATTCGCCGATTCGCTTGCCGAATTGCTTGCGGTTCTGCGCATAGGCGACCGCCTCGTCCAAAATGCGCTGAGCCATCCCGCATGCGACCGCCGAGATATGCAGGCGGCCCCGGTCGAGCACTTTCATCGCGGTCTTGAAGCCCTGTCCCGATTTGCCGCCAATGATGTTGGCCGCGGGCACGCGGACGTTGTCGAGGATGACGTCGCAGGTCTTGGTGCCGCGTTGACCCATCTTCTTGTCGGGGGATCCGAGCGACAGGCCGGGCAGGCCCGCCGGCACGATGAAGGAGGAGATGCCGCCTGCGCCCGGCCCGTCGGTGCGCGCCATCAGCGTGAAGGCGCCAGCGCGCGGCGCATTGGTGATGAACCGCTTTGTCCCGTTGAGGATGTAATGGTCGCCGTCGCGAACGCCCTGCGTCTTGATGGACGCGGAATCCGAACCGGCGTCGGGCTCGGTCAACGCAAAGGACATGATCAGTTCGCCGGTCGCCACCTTCGGCAACCACAGACGCTTCTGGTCCTCGGTCCCATCCATCAAGATGCCTTGCGACCCTATGCCGACATTGGTGCCGAACACGGAGCGGAACGCGAGCGCTGTCTTGCCGATTTCATAAGCGACCCTGCACTCCTGACTCATGGAGAGGCCGATCCCGCCGTATTCCTCCGGAATCGACAGGCCGAACAGGCCGAGATCCTTCATCTCCTGCACGATTTCGGCCGGCACTTCGTCACGCTCCTCGACCACGTTTTCCGCCGGGACGAGGCGGTCGCGTACGAAACGGCGAACGGTGTCGAGAAGGATTCCGAATGTTTCAGCGTCGAGAGCCATGATCGTTGTCCTCGCTTGAACGCCTCAGCGGTTTTCAAAGACGGGCTTGCGCTTTTCCAGAAAGGCCCGGACGCCTTCGCGCGCGTCGGGCGAAGCAAAGCGCGCGTGCAATTCGCGACGCTCGAACAAGACGCCCTCGGCGAGCGACGATTCGTACGCGCGATTGACGCATTCCTTCAGCGCCATCAGTGCGGGCGTAGAAAACGAGGCGACCGTGTCCGCCAGTTTCATGGTTTCTTCCCGCAGCCGCTCGTCGTCGACAACCCGCGAAACGAGACCGTACAGGTCTGCCTCCTCGGCGCTGAGCGTGCGCGCCGACAGGCACATGTCCATCGCCTTGGCCTTGCCGATGGCGCGCGGCAAACGCTGCGTTCCGCCAGCGCCCGGCAGCAGGCCGAGCTTGATTTCCGGCAGGCCGAACTTTGCGCTGCGGCCGGCGACGATGATGTCGCAGGACAAGGCCAGTTCGCACCCGCCGCCGAAAGCAAGACCGGCGACCGAGGCGATCACCGGCTTGCGGATCCGGCGGATCGTCTCCCAGTTTCGGGTGATGAAGTCGGACGTGTAAACGTCGCTGTAGGTCCAGTCCGCCATGACTGCTATGTCGGCGCCGGCGGCGAAGGCGCGTTGCGACCCGGCGATCACGATCGCGCCGATCTCGCCATCGGCGTCGAAAGCGAGCAAGGCGGCGCCGAGCGCATTCATCAGATCGTCGTTGAGCGCGTTCAGCACTTTCGGACGATTGAGCGTGACGACCCCGACACGGCCCGCGCGTTCGGTGAGGATGACGTCTTCCGGCACGCACGCCTCTCTTGCGCCCTCGAGCGCGTCTGCTGTTGAGGGATGGAGCGGTCCGGCGACGCCGAACCGCGTTGACGACGACTACAGTTCGCCGGCCTTCAGCATGTCGCGGAGGCGGAATTTCTGGATCTTGCCCGATGGCGTCGCGGGCATTGCCTCGCGGACGATCAGTTTTTCGGGAATGTACTGAACCGCCAGCTTCTGAGACTTCAGAAATTCCGTCATGGCGGCGAAGTCGATCGTTTGACCGGGCTTGGGCACAATGACAGCGCAAGCGCGTTCGCCGAGCCGCTCGTCGGGATAGGCGACGATGGCGACCTGCGCTACGGCCGGATGTTTGTAGAGCAGCGCCTCGATCTCCACGACCGGAATGTTCTCGCCGCCGCGGATGATCACGTCCTTCGAGCGCCCGGCGATGCGGATGTAACCTTGCGCGTTCGTGTAAGCGAGGTCGCCGGTGTCGAACCACCCCTCGGCGTCGGTTCCGTTCCACTGTGGACGCTTGAGATAGCCGCCGAAATTCGAGCAGGCGCGCACGAGCAGCTTGCCGATCTCGCCCGGCGGCAGGCTCTTGCCCTCGCCGTCGACGACCTTCACCTCGACGCCCGGCAGCGCGCACCCGTCCGTCGTCGACGCCAATTTGTCGTCGTCGTCGAGCTTGATGAGCGTGACGGCGCCGTTCTCCGTCATACCCCACGCCGAAACGATCTTGGCGCCGAGGCCGACCTGCGCCTGTTCGACCAGCGGGCCCGGAATAGGCGCGCCCGCGCACAGAAACGTCCTCAGCGTCGGCACGGGCTGGCCAGTTTCAGTGACGGTGCGCGTGAGATCCGTCAGGAATGGCGTCGACGCCATCGTAAACGTCGCCTTCTCCGCACGGATGAGCGCGGCGGCTTTCGCCGGGTCCCAGACATCCTGAAGGACGGCGCTCGCCTTCAACATGATCGGCATCATCAGGCCGTACATGAAGCCGGTCTGATGCGCCATCGGGGACGCCATGAGGATCACGTCTTCGGCGCCAAGGCTCAGGCGACGCGCATACGGCACGATATTCGCCATCAGCGTGTTGGCGCTGTGCATCACGCCCTTGGGTTCGCCCGTCGTCCCGGAGGTGTAGATGAGCTGCGTGATATCGTCTGGACCCGGGCGGTTCAAATTCAGGATCGTCCTTGCATCCGGTTCTTTTTCCCACTGGGGCGTCGTCAGCAGTGCGTCGAAATCGTCAGCGCCGCCTCCGTCGACGACAATGACGTGTTTCAGCGCGGGCAATGACTTCTGAAGGCCGCGCGCCATCGCTTCATGGTCGAAGGCCCGGAATGTCTTCGGCACGACCAGCGCCTTGGCCTCGCCGTGCTTGAGCATGAACGACAGCTCGCGCTCCCTGAAGATCGGCATCAGCGGATTGAGAACGGCGCCGATGCGCGAACAGGCGAGATACAGAAGGCTGAACTGCCACCAATTCGGCAATTGCATCGCCACGACGTCGTTGCGGCCGACGCCGAGCCGCGACAGTCCGACGGCGATTCGATCAGCGAGCGTGGCGAGTTCACGGTAGGTGAAGCGTCGGGTAGAGTTCGTGTCGAGGCGCACGGTCGTCAAGGCGACCTTGTCCGGACAGGTTGCAACGCAAGCGTCCAGTTCGTCGTTGATCGTACGATCGCCCCAATAACCCTTTGCTATGCTCTCGGCGCGGCGGGGCGCGAGCAATACGGCGTCGAATTCCATGTCCCCTCTCCCATTGTTCTTGTCTGGTTATGGTTCTCAGGCCGGAACGGCGGCGCGGCCCGCGCGCGAGCGCGCAATGATCGTTTTCATGATCTGCGCCGTGCCGTCGCCAATCTGGAAGCCGAGCACATCCCGCAGGCGCTGCTCCATCACGCCGCGATCGTAGCCTCCGTGCCCGTGCATCAGCAGACATTGATGGACGACGTCGTAGGCCAGCTTCGGCGCCCACCACTTGCACATGGCGGCCTCTGCGCTGTGCGGCATCCCCTTGTCCTTCAGCCAAAGCGCCTGAAGACAGAGCAGGCGCGCGGCCTCGACCTGCGTGTCGAGATCGGCGAGCGGATGCGAGACGCCCTGGAAGGCCGAGATCGGCTTGCCGAAGGCTTGACGTTCTGCGACATAAGACCATGTCTCGTCGAGCGCCGCGCGGGCCACCGCCAACACCTGCAATCCGATGAGCGCGCGCGAGAAATCGAACCCCTGCATCACCTGCACGAAGCCCTTGTTCTCGTCGCCGAGCCGATGCGACACGGGGACCCGCACGTTCTCGAAGAACAGCGATCCGCGGCCGATCGCGCGCTGGCCGTGACAGTCGAAACGCGACCGCGTGATCCCCGGCAGATCCATCGGGATCAGAAGCGCGGTGACCCCGTGCGCGCCGGATTCAGGCGTTCCCGTGCGCCCGAAAACCACCGCCGCATCCGCCTGATCGGCGGCTGAGATCGACGTCTTCTCGCCATTGACGATGTAGTCGTCGCCGTCGCGCTCGATTTTCAACCGCAGATTGGCGGCGTCGGAACCGCCGCGCGGTTCGGTGAGCGCAATGGCGAACAGCGCTTCGCCCGCCGTGAGCTTCGTCAGCCACGGCCTGACGACTTCAGGCTTGCCGTGATGCGAGAGAATCTGCCCGTTCAGCGACGCCAGCAGGTTGATGTAGGAAATGGAAAGATCAGCGCGGGCGATTTCCTCGTGGATCACGCCGGCGGCCAGGCACCCCGTGCCCAAACCGCCAAATTCCTCGGGCATTTCCGGCGCGATGAAGCCCATCTCGCCCATCGCTTTCATGATCGAACGGTCGAGCGTGCGCGTACGGTCGCGCTCCTGGAATCCCGGCGCAATGCGGTCGGCGGCAAAGCGGCGCGCCTGATCGGCGAGCGCGATGAGATCTTCGTCGAGGTACGGATTCACCTGTCAGCCTCCCTGACTTGGCGAGGCGCGCCGAAACTTTTCGGCGCGTCTATTCATCTTTGGAAGCGTTCGTTACTTCACGTATTTCTTGAATTCAGGCTTGCGCTTTTCCTTGAGCGCATTGACGCCCTCGCGCGACTCGTCCGTGTCGTAGTAGAGTTTGAGCGCATACATGCCCATGCCGGCGATGCCAGCCTGATGCGCCGTATCCATATTGAACGAACGCTTGGCGATCGCGATGGCGGTCGGACTGCGCTCGCACAATTCCTCGCCCCAGGCCTGCACGGTCTTGTCCAGCTCCTCGTGCGGCACGCAGAGGTTGGCGAGCCCCATCGCCTCAGCGTCCTTGCCCGAATAGCGGCGGCACATGTACCAGATTTCGCGCGCTTTCTTCTCGCCGACGACGCGCGCCAGAAAGGCCGTGCCGTAACCCGGATCGACCGATCCCATCTTCGGACCGACCTGGCCGAATATGGCCTTCTCGGAACAGATGGTCAGGTCGCAGATCGTCGCGAGCACGTTGCCGCCGCCTATCGCATACCCCTGGACGCGCGCGATGACGGGCTTGGGCACGTCGCGGATCGCCGTGTGCAATTCCTCCATCGGCAGGCCGATGGTGCCGCGCCCGTCGTAATTGCCGTCATGAGCCGACTGGTCGCCGCCCGTGCAGAACGCCTTGTCGCCCGCGCCGGTGAGCACGATGGCGCCGACGTTCTTGTCGTAGCCGGCTTTATAGAGGGCCTTGATCAACTCGTCGCAGGTCGTTCCACGAAACGCGTTCATCTTGTCGGGACGATTGATGATGATCCACGCAACGCCATTGCGCACTTCATAAATCAGATCCTGAAACTGCATGTTTCGCCTCCCTTTATTGTCTGTGTCGTTCAGCCGTTCATCGTCAGGCCGCCGGATACGCTCAGCACCTGCCCGGTCACGAAGCCCGCATCGTCGCTCGCCATGAAGGCGATGGCGCCTGCAAGGTCGTCCGGTTGTCCGAGACGGCCGAGCGGAATGGCGCGAACGAAGGCTTCGATCAGTTTTTCCGGATTGGCCGCCGTCGCGGCGACGTCGCCGAGGAGCGCAGTGTCCGTGGGACCGGGGCAGACGACGTTGACGGTTATCCCGTGCCGGGCGTGTTCGCGCGCGATCGTCTTGGAGAATGACACGAGCCCGCCTTTGCACGCAGCGTAGACCGCCTCGCCCGACGAGCCGACGCGCGCAGCATCCGACGCCACGTTGACGATGCGCCCGTACTTGCGCGCCGCCATGCCCGGCAGAATCGCATGATGCATATGCAGCGCGCCGGTCAGATTGATCGAGATGATTTTCGCCCAGTCCGCGGGCTCGGTCTTGGCGAAGGGCTTGAACATGTCCCAGCCTGCATTGTTGACCAGCACCGAAATCGGGCCGAGCGCGCTTTCGATGGCAGCGATCGCCGCATCCACGCTCGCGCGATTGGTGATGTCGCACTGGAAGGCTTCGGCCGCGCCGCCGGCTTCGACAATTCCCGCCGCGACCTTCTTCGCCGCATCGAGATTGACGTCGCAGACCGCGACCTTTGCGCCTTCGGCCGCAAATCGCCGGCAGGTCGCGCCGCCGATCCCGCCGCCGCCTCCGGTGACGACCACTGTCCGGTTCTCGAAGCGCGCCATCTTCAACTCCTCCCCGCTCATCGCATTGCCGACAGACCGCTTTTGCGCGATCCTGACGCCGGCCCTTGCTATTTATGCAAGATATTGTCCTATCTACCATGCGGCGCGCAGGCGCGCAAGCGGAGTTTCCATGAAAAATGAGCCGCAAGAGGAGGAATCGAGGCGCATCGCCAAGATCAAACTGGCCAATAGGTTGTTTTTTCGGCTTTATCAGTGCGCAAATATGTTGCATAAAACTGGCTCGCGCGCCGTCGAGGCCGAGGGCCTGACCACGCAGCAATGGGCGGTGCTGGGCGCGCTGTCCCGACCCGAGGCGCGCGGCGGGATGAGCATCGGCGATCTCGCCCGATATCTGATGGTCAGCCGGCAGAACCTCGCGGGTCTCGTCGGCCGCATGGAGCGCGACGGGCATGTCGCGATCGTTCAGGACGAACGCGATCGCAGGTCCCGCCTCGTGACCATGACCGATACTGGCCGGCACGTATGGGGCGACCTCGCCCAACCGAAAATCCGCGACTATTACGATCAGGTGCTCGCCGACTTCTCGGTCAACGATACCGTGCATACGTTGCACTATCTGCTGAAGATACTCGAGAACATGAAGCGCATCGACGGCGGCGCGCCCGACGGCGCCGGCGACGACGATGCGTCCGAGCCTTAGAGCGGGAGATTGGTCCTCCGCGCGCCGAACCTGTCAGAGGCTGGCCATCATGCCGCCCGAAACCGGCAACAGGTGGCCGGTAATGAAGTCCGCCTCCGCGCTGCACAGGAACAAAGCCGCATTGGCGATGTCTTCCGGCCGTCCAAGCCGTTTCAGCAGGGTTCGCGCGCGGTAGCTTTCCTTCAGCGCGTCATCCAGTTTTTCCGTCGCGCGCGTTTCGATGAGGCCTGGAACCAGACAATTGACGTTGATCGCCGGAGCAAGTTCGATCGCCAGCGACCGGGTCAATGAAGCGACCGCCGCTTTGGCGGCGCCATAGTCGCCGCTGCCGGCCTCTCCGGCGTAATTGACCGACGAGACGTTCAATATCTTGCCCGCGCCGCGCTCGACCATGCCGGGCGCCAGCCGCTGGATCAGATAGAGCGCCGGTTTGAGATTGAGCGCGAACGTCTCGTCCCAGCGCGTCTCGCTCATCGTCAGAACGGGTTGATACAGCGTCGCATCGCGGACGCCGCCGACGATGTTGCAGAGAATGTCGACGCGGCCGAATTCCGAGAGCCCGGCTTCGGCGACGGCGAGCGCTTCTTCGCGGTTGGCGACATCGGCACGGCGCGCCACGACGCGTGTTTTGTCGCCGATCCGGTCCGTCGCAGCTTGTAACCGCGATCCCGAAATATCGGTCAGCACGAGGCTGGCGCCCTCTTCAGCGAACCTGTGCGCGATCGCTGCGCCCATGGGGCCGGCCCCGGTGACCAGCGCGACTTTCCCTTCCAGCCTCATTCTCTGCATCCCCGAATTCGACCACGCGCCTACGCTTGCAGACGCATACCCGCGACGCTCCGCTCGCACAACGGCCCGACGTCGACCCTATCGCCGCGTCGCGACGAGCCCTGCGAAAGATTGCGCGGCCGCGCGAGGGTCCGCCGCGCCGACGATCGCCGAAACGACGGCAAGACCGTCGGCGCCGGCGGCCAGCAGCGGCCCGCTGTTGGATGGCGTCAATCCCCCGATGGCGACGACCGGCCTGCGCGCCAATATGCGAATTCGACGGAAGCCCTCGACGCCGAGCGGCGGCGTGGCGTCCGGCTTCGTGGTCTGCGCGTAGATCGGTCCAACGCCGAGATAATCGGCCGCCGCGGCGTCGGCGCGCGCCATGTCGCCTTCTTCGACGATTGAAAGGCCGACGATCTTGTCGGGGCCGAGCAGCCGGCGCGCTTCGTCGACCGGCATGTCGCTCTGGCCGACATGCGCGCCGTCCGCATCCACGGCCAGCGCAATGTCGATGCGATCGTTGACGATCAGTGGAACCGCATGCGGCGCGAGCATCGCCTTCAGCATGCGCGCCTGTTCGAGAAAGTCGCGCGTGGACACGAGCTTCTCGCGCAACTGCACCATCGTCGCGCCGCCCTGCACCGCTGCGGCGACGATGTCGATCAGCGAACGACCGTCTGCGATATCGCGATCCGTGACCAGGCAGAGACGCAGCGTCGCCGGATCGAACGCCATTCAGCGAATCTCCATCCTGCGCGCGAGGGTCGGCGCGTCCAAAGCATCCAGCGCGTCGAGAAAGGCGACTCGGAACGAACCGGGACGCCGCGCCTGCTCGCCGGCTATATCGCCGGCGACGCCGTAGATCGCGACCGCTGCCGCGGTTGCCGCGAAGCGATCGGCCGCGATTGCGGAAAAAGCAGCCGCGACGCCCGACAGCGCACAGCCGACCGCCGTCACCCGCGCCATCAGCGGCGAGCCATTGGCGACCTCGACGATGCGCTCGCCGTCGGTGACGAGGTCGACGGCGCCGGTGGCGGCCACGACGCAACCGAGCTGGCGGGCGAGCGCCAGCGCGGCCGGGCGCGCGGCGTCGGTCGCGTGCGCGCTGTCGACGCCCTTGGGCGCCGCCGCCTCTTCACTGAGGCCAGCGACGCGCGCGACGCCCATGATTTCGGAAGCATTGCCGCGGATGATCGCAGGACCATAGCCCAGCAGCTTCTCGACCGCGGAGTCGCGAAAGCGCGTCGCGCCAACGCCGACCGGATCGAGCGTCCATGGCTTGCCGGCCCGCTGCGCGGCGGCCGCGGCCGCCTCCATGCTGACGACCCAGGGCTGCGACAGCGTCCCGATATTGACGACCAGCGCATCGGCGAGCGCGATGAAGTCCTCGGCCTCCTCGGGCGCATGGACCATGGCGGGCGAGCCCCCGAGCGCCAGCAGCACATTCGCCGCGATGTCCATCGAAACGAAGTTGGTCACCGCCTGCACCAAGGGCCGACGTTCTCGCAGGACGCCAAGCAAACGCGGCGCTTCGTCGACGACGAGTCTTGCGGCGGGATTGACGTCTATCATGGCTCGACGCCTTGTGTGCGGAGAGGTTCGATTGATCCTGATCGCGCGCCCCGCCGCCTCGCGACCTGGCGGAAGAGAGAGGGAGTCGAACCCACCAAGGACCGGCTCGCGGCCCCTCCCGGATTTGAAGTCCGGACGCCCCACCGGGGACGATTCTCTTCCATCAGGACACCGCGTCCCTGCGCGCGTCACGCGCATCCAACCCGAACAGGTCAAGCCGATGCCGGTTGATCCGCCGCAAATCGCCGCGACGCAGAGTCACGCCGTGGCGATCGAAGAACTCGAGGATTTGGATCGCGACCTTGCGACCATTGTCAAGCTGATCGCGAAATTGCGCCGCCGTGAATTGCCCGTCCGGCGCGCGGGCGGCCAGCGAAGCGGCGATGCCCGTCATTTCCGCGACCGTCGTCCGCAGGAAGAAATGATCGTGCGCGACCTCGTGGACCCGCCCCATGCGTCCGACGAGTTTCATAAGGCGGCGAACGTCCGGTTCGCCCAGATCCATCGCCGCGGCGATGTCGCGCACGCGCGACGGCCGGAAACGTTCGTCGTCGGACAGGAGCGGCAAGATGCGCCGCCAGAGGATCTCGTCCTCGGGCGTCAGCCGCGCCACATGCCCCGCCAGACGCGCCCACGCGCCATCGAGCGCAACTTCGCCGGCGAGCCTCGGCCCCTGCAGCAGCGCGCGAAACAATGGCGCGGGCAGACGCGGCTCCAGCGACATGCGCAGCCGCTCGAAGCCGAGCCCCGGCAGGTCGGGATTCTCGGCGTGGAAATCGGCGAGCGTCGAAAGCGTACGCTCAGCCACGCCGCTATAGGTCTCGTCTGAGAGACCGATTGTCGCGCCGCCGGCTGTTATTGTCGCAATACCGGGGTCGGCGGCCAGGATATTCGCCTCCGCCTCGCCGAGAGCGCGGTCGCGCGCGAAGGCGCCGAGATCGACGAACCATGGGGGCAGCGCAAGCAGCGCCGCCAGCGCTTCGGACGGAGTTTTTTTCGTAGCCGCGCGCAACGCCGCCAGCCGGTCGGGCGTCCGCCGCTTGCGCGCGGGCGCGCGCAGGTCGAGAAACGCGCCGCCGCCGACGGTGCGCTGCGCCGTCGTGTCGCGCAACACAAACCGGTCGCCGACGGCCGCGGCGATCGGGCGCTCCAGGACGAGTTGCACGAAGGCCTCGCCGCCCGGCGCGATAGTCTCGTCGCCGAGCAACACGATGCGCGCGCCGATGTCGGCGGCTGCATGATGCAAGCGGACCGGCGTCCATTGGCCAATGCTTTTCGTTTCCGATCGCAGGAGACGGAGCGAGGCGTCGATGCGATCGGTCGGCGCGTGAAGCGCCGGCGCAAGTACGAAATCGCCGCGCGAAATCGCTTCCTTGGATATGCCCTCGCCCGCCAGATTGAGCGCGCAGCGTTCGCCGACGCGGCCTCGATCGGCAGGACGATTCTGCGCGTGGATCGAACGCACGCGCGCCGGACGGCCCGATGGGCTGATCAAGACGCGGTCGCCCACGCCGACCGCGCCCGACATTACGATGCCCGTCACGACGGTGCCCGCGCCCGACAATGTGAACGACCGGTCGACTGCGAAGCGAAAGGCGCCCTCGCCGGTGCGTGCGCGCGTCCCCGCAGAGGCTTCGAAGAGAGCGTCGCGCAACGCTGTGACGCCTTCGCCCGTGACGGTCGAGACCAGCGTTATTTCGGCGCCGGCCAGCACGGACGTCGCCAGCAGGGTCTTGATCTCGCGCGAAACCTCTTCGACGCGCTCGCCTGCGACCATGTCGATCTTGGTGAGCGCGACCACGCCGCGCGACAGGCCGAGCAATTCGACGATCGCCAGATGCTCGCGCGTCTGCGGCATGACGCCGTCGTCGGCGGCGACGACGAACAATACGAAATCGACGCCGCTCGCGCCCGCGAGCATCGTATGCACGAACTTCTCATGGCCCGGCACATCGACGAAGCCGAGCACATCGCCGGCCGGCGTCGGCAGATAGGCGAAACCGAGGTCGATTGAGATGCCGCGCGCCTTTTCTTCCTTCAGGCGATCCGTGTCGACGCCGGTCAAAGCGCGCACGAGCGACGTCTTGCCATGGTCGATGTGGCCGGCCGTGCCGACGATCACGAAGCCTTCTCCGCAGGAGTTTCGAGCGCGGCCAGATTGGCGAGGAACGCCGCTTCGTCGCGCAGGCAACGCAGATCGAACACGAGCGCGCCATGCTCGACGCGTCCTACGACCGGAACGGGCAGCGCGCGAAACGCCTCCACAAGCGCCGCAAGCGCACGCGCGCCGCGCGCCTTGCGCGGACGGATCGCGAGCGCAACGCTCGCAATCTTGTCCGTCGGCGCTGCGCCCGAGCCGACCTCGCTCGCGCAGGGCGCGATGTCGACGGAGAACTGCGAGCCAACCGCCGCCGCCATCGCCGGCGCGAGCCGATGCGCCTGCTGCTCGATCTCGCTTGGCGCGCGCGCGAGCGCCTGCAGGGCCGGCAGCCGCTCGGTGAGCCGTTCGGGATCGCGGTAGAGTTTCAACGTCGCTTCGAGCGCCGCGATCCTGATCTTGTCGACGCGCAACGCGCGTTTCATCGGGTTCTTGTTGATGCGGGCGATCAGATCCTTGCGACCGACAATGAAGCCTGCTTGCGGCCCCCCGAGCAATTTGTCGCCGGAGAAGGTCACGAGGTCGGCGCCTTCGGCGACGGCTTCAGCGACCGTCGGCTCGCGTCTGAGGCCGTAACGCGCCAGATCGACCAGAATGCCTGAGCCCAGATCGTTGACCAGCGGCGCGCCTTTCGCGTGCGCGATGGCGGCGAGTTCCCTCGCCGCGACCTCCTTCACGAACCCTTCGATCCGATAGTTGGAGGTGTGCACCTTCAGCACGAGGCCCGTCCGCGGTCCGATGGCTTCCGCATAATCTTTCGGATGCGTGCGGTTCGTCGTGCCGACTTCGACGAGCTTCGCGCCCGCCCGCGCCATGATGTCCGGCATGCGAAAGGCGCCGCCGATCTCGATCAGCTCGCCGCGCGAGACGACCGCCTCCTTGCCCTTCGACAGCGTGTTCAAGGTCAGCAGCACCGCCGCGGCGTTGTTGTTGACGACGGTCGCATCTTCCGCGCCTGTCAATTCGCGCAGCAGTCCGCGCAGATGGTCGTCGCGTTCGCCGCGCCGCCCGCCGCCTATGTCGAACTCCAGCGCCACCGCCTCGCGCATGGCGCGCGTCGCAGCCTCGACGGCCGCTTCGGCGAGCAATGCACGACCGAGATTGGTGTGCAGGACGGTCCCCGTGAGGTTGAAGACCGGCCGCAGGCTCGGCCGATTCGCGGTCTCGAGCCGGCCTCCAGCGCGCGCTACGACCTGCGCGAGGCCGGCGACTTCGGCGCGGCCATCGCGCGCTTCGGCCAGCACCGCGCGGATCGCTTCGATCGTCGCCACGCGACCAAAGGTCTGGATCAATGTCGCAGCGGCGGGATCGCGCGCTGCTTCATCGACCGCAGGCAGACGGCGGCGATCTACGGAGCCCTGCGGAGCGCTTCCGGCGGACATGCCCGCCTCAATATCCGAGCAGGAACGGGTTGACCGCGCCGCGCTTTCGGTCGCCGTCGCGCAGCAACAAGTCGAGCGCGAGCGTCGCGACGTCGTCGGCGACCGGATCGAGCGCCGGCTCCTTGTGCTGCAGCATGATTTTCACGTAACGCGCGCATTGCGCGCAGCCTTCCGCCCGCACGAGGCCCGCGCCCGGTCCATCTTCGATTTCTTGATAGGAGACGCCTTCGGTCGCGCCGCAGCATACGCATTTCACGCGCACCTCATGCCAGAGCGTCGAGCAAAGCGCGCAGGACACGAAACGCGTTCCGTGCGCGCCCTGCCAGCCGACGATGAGGCTGGCGACCGGCGGTCCGCCGCAGGCCGGGCATATGCCGACCCCGACCGGCTCGAGCCTCTCCGGGTCGAGATGCGCGGCGAGACGCGCGGCATGGACCTGCATGGCCGCCGCTGCAAAACCGTGCTCGGCGATGAGCGCAGGATCGTGTCGGCGCTCGAACGCGGCGCGCGCGAGCGCTTCGCGCTGAGCTGCGCCCATGCTCCCGACATTGCCGAGCGCGGCGCGCGCCTGCTCCGGCATATCGATCTGGCGTGCGAGGTCGAACAACCGGTCGAAGGTCGCCGCAAGCGCGGCGTCGTCCGCCATACGGTCGCGATCGATCGGCGGCATGCCGTGCGCATGCGCCCGCCCGACCTCCTCGCTCGACAGCCGCGAAGGCGGCGGCAGAGATTCCTGCGTGCGGTGTTGCGCCTCGGCGAGACCGGCCATGAAATGCAGGTATGGCGCGAGTTCGTGCGTCTGCGCCAGCATCGCGAAGCGCTGCGCACGCTGCCTGAAGTGGGTTGAAGGATCTGGAACGCGGGCTGCGGGCGGATTGGCGACCGACCCGATGATGTTCTGGGGCGGCGCGCCCGTTTCACTTATCGACATGTCTCACGAACCGCACGGGCCACGGAGGGACGAGCGCGCGCAAAGGCGCGCGCCCGCTATTTCTATCTGGTCAGGAACGACCCGTCACCAGTTCCTTGAGCCACTTGCGATGATGCCGCCACGCCCAGCCGCCCGTCACCTGGCCACGGGTCATGGCGCTCATCGTTCCGCGCACCCAGATGGCCGCGTAGACGTGCACGATCCACACGCAGATGATCACGACCGCCGCGACCGAATGGACGAGCAGGGCGATGCGTTTTGTCGGAATGGTCGTCCAGGCCGCGAAATATTCGTCCCAGATCGTCAGTCCCGAAGCGATCAGCGCGAGGATCAGCAGCGACATCAGCCAGAACACCATCTTCTGGCCGGCGTTGTATTTGCCGACTTCCGGCATCTTCTCTTCATGGCCCGCGACGAGATCGCCGGCATGGGCGATCCAGTCGCTGTCCTCGCGCTTCCAGAGATTGAGTTTCCAGAAGCGGAAGAACAGGCCCGAGAAGGAGAAGAACAGAACCACCCCGATGAAGGGGTGGATCGTGCGCGTCAGCTGTCCTCCGCCGAACAGGCCGGTCAGGAAGAACAGGCTCGGGTGGAACAGCGCGAGCCCGGACACCGCGAGCAGGATCAGACAGATCGCCGTCACCCAGTGGTTGGCGCGCGCGCTCGACGTGTAGCGGTCGACGATCACCGGCTCGCCCGGATGCACCCGGTCGCCGCTTTGGAGGTCGTAGGCGCTCATGACTTGCCTCCGGCCAGCTTGCTGGCGTTCGCCTCGTCTTCAGCCGAGACCTTGTTCGGACCCGCGATCATGTGATGCACGAAACCGAAGGCCGCGACCGCGCCCATGACCGCCAGACCTGCATATTTCGTCGCGCCCTTCCAGAGCTCGACGATCGGGCTGATCCGCGGATTGGCCGGCAGACCGGCGTAGATCTCCGGCTTGTCGGCGTGCTGCAACACATACATGACGTGCGTGCCGCCCACGCCCTGCGGATCGTAGAGGCCAGCGTTCTTGTACCCGCGCGACTTCAGGTCCGCGATACGCCCGTCGGCCCATTTCTTCATGTCGTCCTTGGGGCCGAACACGATCGCCTGGGTCGGGCAGGCTTTCTGGCACGCTGGGCCCTGTCCCGCGGCGACGCGGTCGGAGCACAAGGTGCACTTGTAGGCCTTCTGATCGACCTTGGAGATGCGCGGAACATTGAACGGGCATCCCTTCACGCAATAGCCGCAGCCGATGCACTTGGTGTGGTCGAAGTCCACGATGCCGTTCGAATATTGCACGATCGCGCCGGGGGACGGGCAAGCCTTGAGGCACCCCGGATCCTCGCAATGCATGCAGCCGTCCTTGCGGATCAGCCACTCCAGATTGCCCGTCTCCGGATTGTCCCATTCGGTGTATCGCATCACCGTCAGGCTCGCCGGGGTCAGGTCGTTCGGATTGTTGTAGCTGCCATTGTTGAAGCCGACCTCCTCGCGCAGGTCGTTCCATTCCTGACAAGCCGACTGACAAGCCTTGCAGCCGATGCATTTCGAGATGTCGATCAGCTTGGCGACCTGCGTCTGGCGCTGCGCCGGCGGAACGACCGTCGACGCGGATTTTCTGAGAATGTCGGCGTCGCCGAACTTCGGGGCGCCGGGCGCCGTCGAGGGATTCGGAAGCGGTGGATACATGTCTTCCTCCTCCCGTTAGGCGACCGGAGCCGAGATCGGCTCGATGTTGACGAGGAACGCCTTGAACTCAGGCGTGTCGGTATTTGCGTCGCCGACGAACGGCGTGAGCGAATTCGGACCCCAGCCCTTCTTCGCCGCGCCGACGAAGCCCCAGTGCAGGGGAATGCCGACGACATGCACCTTCTTGCCGTCGCACATCAGCGGTTTGATGCGCTTGGTGACGACAGCGCGCGCCTTGACCGATCCGCGCTTCGACCACACGCGCACCATGCCGCCCGCCGTTATGCCCTTCTCCTTGGCCAGTTCCTCGCCGATCTCGACGAAGAATTCCGGTTGCAGCGCGGCGTTGATGCGGACGTTCTTGGTCCAGTAGTGGAAGTGCTCGGTCAGGCGATAGGAGGTCGCCGCATAAGGGAACTCCTTGCTGTCGCCGAGTTGCGCGAGGTCGTCCTTGAAAATGCGTGCGACGGGATTGCCGCGAATTTTCGGCGCGACGACGTTGGCGACCGGCGATTCGAACGGCTCATAGTGAACCGGGAACGGCCCCTCGCGCATGCCGGCGCGAGCAAACAGCCGCGCTGTGCCTTCGGCGTTCATGATGAACGGACCAACGTCCTGCGGCTTGGCAGTCGGCGCGATGTCCGGCACGTCGTACCCCGTCCATTTGGCGCCGTCCCACCAGATCAGCTTGCGCGTATCGTCCCATGGCTTGCCGTCGATGTCGGCGGAAGCGCGATTGTAGAGAATGCGCCGATTGACGGGCCACGACCACGCCCACTTGGCGTAAGCGCCGGTTTCGTCGGGATCGCTGAGATCGCGGCGGGCCATGTTGTTGCCCGCCTCGTTCCAGCAACCCGAATAGATCCAGCACGCGCAGGCCGTCGAGCCGTCGTCGCGCAGGGCGGCGAAGCTCACGACCTGCTTGCCCTTTTCGAGCAATTTTTTGTTGGGGTCGTTTGGATCGAGCACATCCGCCAGAACCGATCCGTTCAGCTCCTTCGCCAGTTCCTCCGGCGAAGGTTCTTCAGGCTCCTTGTAGCGCCAGTCGAGATTGAGGATCGGCTCTGGAACGACGCCGCCCTCCTTCTTGTACAGCTCGCGTACGCGCAGGAAGATGTTCGCCATGATCCAGGTGTCGTGCCTTGCCTCGCCCGGCGGCGTACCGCCGGCCCAGTGCCAGTGCAGCTGACGGCCCGAATTGGTCAGCGAACCCGTGTCCTCCGCAAAGCAGGTCGAAGGCAGCTGGATCACCTCGGTCTGGATCGACGCGGTTTGCACGTCATTGTGCTCGCCGTGATTCTCCCAGAACCGCGCCGTCTCCGTCTGCAGCGGATCCATGACGACCAGCATCTTCAGCTTCGACAGGGCTTCCGTCAGCTTCTTCCGGTTGGGGAAAGCGAGCAGCGGATTGAACCCCTGACAGAAGTAGAGGTTCATCTTGCCCTGGTGCATCAACTCGAAGGCGCGCAACACGTCGTAGCCCGCCACGTCCAGCTTGGGCAGCCAATCGTAACCGAACTTGTTTTCCGCGGTCGCCGCATCGCCCCACATCGACTTCAGGAAACTGACGAAGAACTTGTTGTAATTCTGCCAGTAGCTCATCTGGTTGGGACGCATCGGTTTGAACGCGCGCGTCGACATGTATTGCTCGAACGTCGTTTCCTTCTCGTTGGGTATCGTGAGATAGCCCGGGATCAGATTGGACATCAGGCCGATGTCGGTCAGACCTTGGATATTAGAGTGCCCGCGCAGGGCGTTCATGCCGCCGCCGCGCACGCCAATATTGCCGAGGATCAGCTGCAGCATCGCCATGCAGCGAATGTTCTGCGAGCCCTTCGAATGTTGCGTCCAGCCGAGCGCATACATCGACGTCATCGTCTTGTTCTTGGCAGACGTCTCGGCGATCGAGGCGCATATCTTCAGGAACTTGTCCTTCGGCGTGCCGCAGATCCGCTCGACCAATTCGGGTGTGTACTGCGCGACATGCGCCTTCAGCAGGTTCCAGACGCTGCGAGGATTATCGATGTCGGACTGAACGTAACCGTCTGCTCCGAGCTCGTAATCCCACGTCGAACGATCGTAGTCGCGACGCGCCTCGTCGTATCCCGTAAACAGGCCGTCTTGGTAACCGAAGCCAGCCTTGACTACATAGGGCGCATTGGTGAACGCCTTGACGTAGTCCCATTGCACCTTGTCGTTGGCGATGCAGTAATTGATCACACCGAGCAGGAAGGCGATGTCCGTGCCCTGCCGGATCGGCGAGTAGTAGTCCGACACCGCGGCCGTGCGCGTGAACCGCGGATCAACGACGATCAGTTTCGCGCCACGATTGGCCTTCGCCTCAGTGACCCATTTGAACCCGCAAGGATGCGCTTCGGCGGCATTGCCGCCCATCACCAGCACGAGATCTGTGTTCTTGATGTCCGTCCACGAATTGGTCATCGCGCCACGGCCGAATGTTGGAGCCAGACTGGCTACCGTTGGGCCGTGTCAAACGCGCGCTTGATTGTCGAAGGCGAGCATCCCCATGCCGCGGACAACCTTGTAGGTCGTCCAAGCGGTCTCGTTGGTGGTGGCGGAAGCAGCAAGGAAGCCTGTCGTCAGCCAGCGGTTGACGGTCACGCCATCCTTGTTCTTGGCGACGAAATTCGCGTCGCGATCGGCCTTCATCGCCTTGGCGATCTTGTCGAGCGCGACGTCCCAGCTGATCGGTTCGAACTTGTCTGAGCCCGGCTTGCGGATCATCGGCTGCGTCAGCCGGCTTTCCGAGTGGACCATGTCAAGCAGGGCCGCGCCTTTCGGGCACAACGTGCCGCGATTGGTTGGGTGATCCGAATCTCCCTCGATGTGGGTGATCGTCGCCTTCTCGCCGTTCGCAAGGCTGCCCTTGGAATACAGGATGATGCCGCAGCCAACGGCGCAATAGGTGCAGGTATTGCGGGTTTCGGTCAGGCTCGCCAGCTTGAACGGCCGAATGGTCGTCGCATAGGCCTGTTCGACCTCGCCAAAACCAAACGCTCCGAGCGCTGTGCCTGCCGTTCCCGCGCCGGCGCCAATCACGAATTGGCGCCGAGACAGCTCGACATTCATAGGTTGCCCTCCCGACAGAAGGCGCGCGGCAGTTTAAGATTGTCGCTCTCGTTGGGGGCCGCGCGACCTTCGACTCGTAGCTGACATTTCAGCTTGATGAAAAGCTAAGCGGCGCCTCAATGGCTGTCAAATTCAACAGTTTGCATGTGTGCGCCGCACACTATTGTTTAGCTGTAGGCTTCGGATAGCGCGTTTGACGTGCTCGTTCAGCCTGAGCTAGCCTTGCGCCAATGGATGGTCGGATCGCTCCCGCGTGTCGGGGCGGCAGTTTCCTGGGCCTCGCGCTTCTGTCGATCTTTGCGCTGGGCGCAAAATCGTTCGCGGCCGAATTTTCACAATTCGCGCGCTGGACCGGACCTGCGCCGGCGTTCGCGCTCGAGGATTCCACCGGCGCAAAACGTCGTCTGGAACCCGGTCCCGACGGCATCGTCATCGTCCATTTTTTCGCGACCTGGTGCGAACCATGCCGCGAAGAACTGCCGGCCCTGTCCCGCATGGCGCGGCGGGCCGGTCCCTCCGTGCGCGTGATCGCGATCTCGGTGGCCGAGCCCGACATGCGCGTCCGCCGCTTCGTTTCGACGACCGACATCGACTTTCCGATCCTGCTCGATCGGGACCGCGCAACTGCGCGCGCCTGGCGCGTCTCCGTCCTGCCGACGAGTTTCGTGCTCGACGGACGGCTCGCGCCGCATCTGGTCGCCGAGCGCAGCGTCGATTGGGACGGCGTTGCTCCCGACGAACTCGCGCGAACGATCAATACAAGCGCATTGACGCAACATACGGGGAGGAAGCAGCAATGAAATTCGACAGGCGACATTTCATGGCGACAGGCCTTGCAGCCGGCGCCGCTTCGCTCGTTCCGCGGACGGCGTGCGCCGATGCGGCCTTCGCGCCGACGCCTGGCGGCTGGCGCACATTCGACGTGACGACGCGCTTAGATATTCTATCGCCGAAAGGCGCCTCGCAGGCGTGGATTCCGCTCGCCTCGTTCGATGCGCCGGCCTGGTTCCAGTCCAAAGGCGCGGATTGGCGCACCAACGGCGAAGCGACGGTATTCAAGGACGGCCGTTACGCCGCCGGTCTATTACGCATCGAATGGCGATCGCCGCGCGAGCAGCCCTACGTCGAAGTGGTCAGCCGTGTGGCGACGCGCGATCGCGCAGTCGATCTCGGCAGACCCGGCAAGGCCGCGCCGCTGACCGCCGCCGAGCACAAACGATTTCTGGCGGCGACCGATCTCGTTCCCACCGACGGGATCGTGAAAGCGACCGCCGACAAGATCGTCGCCGGCGCCAGAAGCGATCTCGACAAGACGCGCGCGATCTACGAATGGGTCGTCGACAATTCCTACCGCCGCGCGACGACGCGCGGCTGCGGCAGCGGCGACGTAGCCGGAATGCTGAAGTCCGGCGACCTCGGCGGCAAGTGCGCCGATCTCAACGCGCTGTTTGTCGGACTTGCCCGCGCCGCCGGCGTGCCGGCCCGCGACGTCTACGGGTTGCGGATCGCGCCCTCGCGCTTCGGCTACAAGAGCCTCGGAGCCAATTCCGAGACGATCACAAAGGCGCAGCATTGCCGCGCGGAAGTTTATCTGGACGGCTACGGCTGGGTTCCGATGGATCCCGCCGACGTCCGCAAGGTGATGCTCGAAGAGCCTCCGGGGAATCTGCAATCCAGCGATTCAAAAGTCGTCGCAGCGCGCAAGACATTGTTCGGCGCATGGGAGACGAACTGGCTTGCATACAATTGCGCGCACGACGTCGCGCTTCCCGGCTCGAAAGTCGGCAAGGTCGGATTCCTGATGTATCCGGAAGCCGAAACCGGCGGCGCGCGGCTCGACCCGCTCGACCCCGACAATTTCCGCTACACAATCAAGACCAAAGAGACGACGTCCGCCTGACGGGGCCGACGAGAGGAGGAAAGCCCGATGAACGCGCCGATCGTTCGCCTCACCAGCCTTGCGCATGGCGGCGGCTGCGGATGCAAGCTCGCGCCGGCGGTGCTGCGCGAACTGATGGCAGGCCAGCCCGCTGTCAGCCCCTACGCCAATCTGCTCGTCGGCACCGAGACCGGCGACGACGCCGCCGTCTGGAAGCTCGACGACGGAAATTGCATCGTCGCCACCACCGACTTCTTCATGCCGATGGTCGACGATCCCTTCGACTTCGGACGCATTGCGGCGACGAACGCCATTTCCGACGTCTACGCCATGGGGGGAACGCCGATCATGGCGCTCGCCATTCTTGGCATGCCCGTCGACAAGATCGCGCCCGACATGGTGCGCAAGATTCTCGAAGGCGGGCGCGCGATCTGCGCGGAAGCAGGCATCCCGGTCGCAGGCGGCCACTCGATCGACTGCCCGGAGCCGGTGTACGGCCTGGCCGTAATCGGCGTGTGCAAGGAGCAGAACATTCGCCGCAACAGCGAAGCGCGACCCGGCGATGCGCTCATACTCACCAAGGCGCTCGGCGTCGGCGTCTATTCGTCGGCGGTCAAGAAGAACTTGCTGACCGGCGACAATTACGCCGAAATGGTCAGCTCGATGACCAAGCTGAACAAGATCGGCGCGACGCTCGCGCGCGACGCAGACGTTCACGCCATGACCGATGTCACCGGCTTCGGTTTGCTGGGGCATGCGCTGGAGATGGCGCAGGGTTCCGGCGCGTCGATCGAGATCGATTGGGCAAACCTTCCTTTTCTCGCAGACGCCGATGCGCTCGTTCAGAAAGGCTGCGTGACCGGCGCCTCGCACCGCAATTGGACGAATTACGGCGACAATGTCGTTTTGCCGGCGGACTGGCCGGAATGGCGGCGCCATTTGCTGACGGACCCCCAGACTTCAGGCGGCTTGCTCGTCGCCTGCGCTCCCGAACGCGCGGTTGAGATCGCCGCGTCGATCGTCTCGGAGGGTTATGCGTTCGCGCGTGTCATCGGGCGCGTAATGCCTGGAGCCGCGCGCGTGCGAGTCGTTTGAACGACGTGCGAACGATTTCGGGCCGCCATGCGTGACTCGAGAATGCAGGCCTCACGCGTCTGACGCGCTGGTCCCCCGTGCGCGTGCGCGGTCGGCCTCGAGCATCGCGCGCATGATCGGCTCCCCCTGGCGATTGAAGACCGCGTTCAGGATCCGCCAGGCTATTCGGCGCGGCCAGGGAAGATGGTCGACATAGTATGCGCTGTAGTCGATCTGCCCTTCGGCGCCGCGATTCCGCTTCGCGCGGCCCCCGCCGTATCCGAGTCTGACCGCCCATCCGTTTCGCAGCGCCTCGAGGATCAGCGTGCTGGTGATTCCGACATAGTGGTCGTGTCCCATGGGATCGTTGGGATCATAGGCGACGAATCGAAGGGACGCGACGCCGTCGCGCGCGACGTAGATGCAGCACGCGTTGATTGCGCCACTGGCGATCTCGCGGGCCACGCATACGCGGATTAGCCCGGCGCGGTGCATTTCGCGAAAGCCCGCCGCAGTAACGGCAGGATTGTCGGCGCGATCCGGACGCAGGTTGATCGCGGCGTAGAGTTCGGCGATCCGGGCGAAAGCGGCATCGTCGCCGGAAACAAGATGCTCGAGGAGATGGCCCGAAGTCCGGCGATACTTGTTGGCGCTGTACGACACGTTGGGATTGATGCGCGATCCCGCACGAAGGATGTAGGAAGGCCGGGCGACCCGGATCAGATAGCCCGCTTCTGTCAGCGCCTTGAGCGTTCCCGCCTCGAGAACCGAACTGAGCGGCGTTAATTTAAGTGTATGCGTCGGATAGCGCGCGATCGCGGCCGCAGTCGCCGCTTTCACGAAATCGGTCGACGCATCCGGCGGCGGTTCGAAATCGAACAGTCCGGGATAGAGGCGCACCATGCGGTCGATCGCGAAAAGCCGCAGCACAGGCGCGCCCACCGCCAGAAGGAGGCGCACGAGCGCACGACGCCATCCAGGCGGCGCGTTCTCGAGCTCCTGCCGGATCGATACGGTCAGGCCAGCGTATTCCGAGCCGTTCAACGCATTGTCGAACTCCGCGTCGTTCACCATGATCGGCACGCAGACTGGGCCGACATCGAGCCGCGCGATGGTCGTCGTCACGTTCGAAATGAACGCGCGCGACGATTCCGATCTTACCGCTTCGACCAATCTGTCCACGCTCTCGTGGAATTCCGGCGCGGCCCACCCGGTCTGGGGGACGATCAATTTCGCGCGCCATGCGCCGCCGGCCTCCCCGACGCCGGATTTCGTCTCAGCGCGCATGGCGGCCCGGCCTCAGATCGCTGAATTCATCGCGCAATTGCTGAACAATCCCGCTGACTGGTCGATCGTCGGCGTCGGTCATCAGAAGGAGGCCGCGCTCATACAATGCGCCGACGCGTTCGATCGTCGATTCGTCGAACGCGTCGGCGCGATAATTGAGCGCTATCGACATAGCCGGTTCGCCCGCCGGATCGGGAACGTCCAGGACCGTGACAGTCAGGTCGCGCACGCACTCGCGCAGATCCAGATTCAACATCTCGAATGCGAAATCGCCCCACCGTCCGGCCGACTGCGCCATCAGCGGATTGACGCCGAGTTCGTCCTCCCACAGGGGCATGCTGACCGCGAAACCGATCTGGTCGAGCGCGCTTGGCATATCCGGAAATTCCGCGCGAACGGAATCGTCGATCAGGTTGCGAGGATAGTCCTGATTCGCCAGAGCCTCGTCGATCATCGTCGACACGCGCAGACAATAGGATCGCACGCTGTCCTCGGGACGAATGTCGCATCGCAGACTGACGCCATTGGCCAGCCACCCGATCGTCTCGCGGAAAGCGCGCCGCGTGCGGTTCACGATCGAGCAGGCGATCGGCGCGTCGTCGACGCCCGTCATCGCGGTCAGCGCAATATTGAATCCAGCCCACAGGATTCGAAAGAGCGGCGTTCCGAACCGACGCGCAGACGCGCGGACGGCGCGCGCGATTTGCGGCTCTATCGCACGCGAGACAAATCGTCCGTCGGTAAACGACTTGTCGTATGGACGATCGTAGGGCAGCGGCAACGGCGGCGGCAGGCCTGCGAGCTGGCGTTTCCAATAGGCGAATTGCCGGGCTCCGGCGTCGCTGTTGACGAAAGCGCTCTGCCATTCGGCGAATTCACGGAAATTTCCGGTCCTCGCGGCGTTCGGCGCCTGTCCGGAAAGATAGGCGGCGATCAGTTGATGGATCATCAGCAACACGGCCGTGCCGTCGACGATCGCGTGATTGAACCGCAGCAGCAGCACTGAAGCGTCCCGTTCACGATAATGCGTCAGCGAGACCAGAGGACCATTTTCAGGATCGGCGAGATCGTAGGCGATCGCGCTCGCAGCAGCCCTGGTGTGCTCGGCCGTCCATCGCATCGCATCGATTTGCTCGACAGCGAAGCTCTCGCTCGGGAGCAATCGCACCTCGATGCCGCCGTCTCTCTCGAAAAACGAAGACCGCAGTGTAGGATTGGCGTCGAGCACGGCGCGATAGGCCGACGCGAGGCGGCTCTCGTCCAGCGGCGGCCACAGGCGGATGGCGTTGGCGAGCGTCCAGAATCGCAGTCGCATGTCGCTCGGCCGGTAGCGACGGCACAGACGAACAACCCATTCTTGTCTGGCGGTCGGGCGCAATCTCGCTTGGCTCATCGATCTCCGTCTGCGGCAGCAACGTCGGCCGCTTTGTTCCAATTGCAGCATCTCACGGCGACAACTCCCGCGGGGAACTCATGTTCCGCCCAAAAAGGCCGACGATGGATCGCCACAACGATACCGCAAGCCAGACGCTCACGCCGCGCCAGTCGCCACGATAGTAGCGCCAGTCTGTTTCTCCTATGCGAATGCGCATGTCGCCGCCTCCCGTGAGCGCTGCGACGACCGGTCCTGGACCTCGAAAATAGCGCACATTGTGCGCTTGCGTAGCTTCGACACGCTCGTCGAGCGCCAGCCGGCAGGCGAGCAGCGGGAAGTTCACGCCGGCTGACAGGGAGCCGAGAAGACTGCCCCAATATCTTGCGTTGAATTCCAGGATCAAGAACCGGCCCGTGGTCGCCTCGCGACGGACGTCCATATTGGCCACGCCCGACCACCGTAGCGCGCCGATGAGCTTCGCGGCGATCTGCAACAACTCGGGTTCGTCGACGAATTCGACGCCCAGGGCGAATTCGAATGGCGCTGACGACGACTTGATGGTCTTTTGAACCGTCGCGGCCAGAACGATCCCATCCCGGCACAAAACGTTCACACCGTAATCGGCGCCGACGATTTCGCTCTGAACGACAGCGTCGACCGCATCGTCGCGTTCCGCCAGGCGCGCTGCAGCTTGCGTCGCGTCAAGGCTCCGTTCGATGCCGACGCCGCCCCGCGACCGCGCGGGCTTTATCAGCAGCGGCGGGCGCAATGCGCTCAGGACCGACGGACCGTCGCGCCCGGGCAAGAAGCTCTCCGGGTGCGGCAACCCCTGCGCGCGCAGGAATTCTCCGAAACGCCATTTGTCCGCGACCGCCTCGATCGCCAACGCAGGCGGCGATGGAGGCGCGGCGACCTGTGCGAGCGCGCCGCGGGCTTTGCATTCGGCAAGCCGCCTGAGGCCGCGGACGCTGATAGGCAGCAGCACGTCGATGCGCCAGCCTTCGATGGCGTCCTGAACGGCGCTTAGCCACGCTTCGCTCTCGCCGGTGACGCCGACGTCGCGCACGGCTTTAAAGCTTCCGCCGTACTTCTGGACAGGTCCGATCGCCTCGCCGACGCCATAGAGCGCGACCGCGCCGCTCGCCGCCAGACAGCGAGCGACGATGAACGCTTCTGGCGCATCCGCGTCGACAATCAGCACATTCATCGGACGCTCGCTTCCGTTCGTCATGCAATCAGGTCTCGCATTGCGCAAGCTCTGAAAACAGCCAGTCGCGAAAGGTCCGGATTTTCGCGAGATTGGCCTTCGACCTGAGGTACAGGAGATTGTGGCATATCAGGCGCGGCCCGTCCGTTCCCAGCGGCGCGACGAGCCGCCCGGCGTCCAGTTCGCGCTGAAGCATCAGGCGGCTTTCGAGCGCCACCCCTGCGCCGTCCACCGCAGCGCTGATCGACATGAAAGTGCGGTCGAAGCGCGGACCCCGCACTGTCTCCACGCTCGAAAGTCCGCGAGCATCGAGCCAATCGCGCCAGGTCACGAGATTGACCTCGGAATAAATGAGCGTGTGGCGCTTCAGATCCTGCGCTTTGCGGACAGCGCGTCTTCCCCGGTTCAACTGCGGCGCGCAGGCGACGATGAACGTCTCCTCGGGGAAAGGCGCGGCGACCACATTGGACGCTGGTAGAACCGCGCCGTAACGAATGTCGAAATCGGCCTCGCCCGCAGCCAGGTTGACCGGATCGGCCGACGCATTGAGACGAATATCCATATCCGTGTGCAGCACGCTGAACCGGGCCAGACGCGGCATGAGCCATTGGGTTGCGAAACTCGGCGCGGAGTGGATGGTGAGGATGTCGGATTTCGCGGTCTTGTCGACGACGCGGGTGGCGGCCTCGATAATAGCGAACGCCTCGCCGATCTGTTCGGCGTAGCGACGACCGGCATCGGTCAGTTGCACGGCGCGGTGCGTCCGATGGAACAGCGCCAGTCCGATTTCGTGTTCGAGCGCGCGGATGCGATGGCTGATCGCCGAGGGCGTCACGGCCAGTTCGTCCGCGGCCGCGACGAACGATGTAAGGCGCGCGGCGGCCTCGAACGCCTGTACGGCCTTGAGCGATGGCAGTTTTCGCATGATGTCGTTTCGATGAATTCATTTCATCCTGACGGCGAGTTTATTCGTTTGTCTCGCCGTCGCAACGGATTCATTTTTGGCGCGGCGCTCGCGCTGCGGACAAGAAGAATGGTGGTTCGGGAGAAGCCCATGTTGATGACGGGGAAGATATGCGTCGTCACCGGGGCCGCGTCGCAACGCGGCCTGGGCCTCGCGGCTGCTCGCGCCTTCGCCGCGCAAGGCGCACATGTGGCGGTGCTCGACCTCGACGCGGACGCGTCAAGAGCCGCAGCCGCCGGAATTGGCGCGGGCCATATGGGCCTTGCCTGCGACGTGACCGACAAGGCGGCCTGCGAGGATGCGATCGCGGCGATCCTCGCGCGCTACGGCCGCGTCGACGTCCTGGTGAACAACGCCGGCGTCTCCCAGCCGATCAAGACGCTGGAGATTTCGCCCGCCGATTACGAGCGAGTGACCGACGTCAATCTGCGCGGAACGCTCTACATGAGCCAGGCTGCGCTGCCTGCCATGATCGAGCAGCGTTCGGGCGCTATCGTGTGCATTTCCTCGGTGTCCGCGCAGCGCGGCGGCGGCATTTTCGGCGGCCCGCACTACAGCGCCTCGAAGGGCGGCGTTCTCGGTCTCGCCCGCGCCATGGCCCGCGAATTCGGGCCAGTCGGCGTGCGCGTCAACTGTGTGACGCCGGGTCTGATACAAACCGACATCACCGCAGGCAAGTTGTCCGATGAGATGAAAGCGGACATCCTCAAGGGCATCCCGCTGAACCGTCTCGGCGAGG
This sequence comes from uncultured Rhodoblastus sp., assembly GCA_964634325.1. Taxonomy (GTDB): domain Bacteria; phylum Pseudomonadota; class Alphaproteobacteria; order Rhizobiales; family Beijerinckiaceae; genus JAJXWB01. The sequence continues at coordinate 114,566 of CAZWJF010000006.1, read as the reverse complement.
CCGAAGACGTGGCGAAGGCGTGCCTGTTTCTCGCTTCCGACTTGTCGTCCTACGTCACCGGCGCGACGCTGGACGTCAACGGCGGCATGCTGATCCATTGATCGACGGGTTTGAAACGATGACGAAGCCGGGTCACAACGTCAGCCTGCGCGAACGCGCCCGGCGCATCCGCCGTCATGCGCTGCGCATGGGCGAAGTGCAGGGGCAGGGTTATATCGCGCAGGCGCTCGGCATCGCCGACGTGCTCGCCGTCTCCTATTTCCATGCTCTCGCCTCCCGTCCGGAGGAGCCGGAATGGGAGGGGCGCGACCGCTTTCTCTTGTCGGTCGGCCACTACGCGATTGCGCTGTACGCCGCCCTGATCGAGGCTGGCGTCATTCCTGAGGACGAGATCGAAAGCTACGGCGGCGACGACAGCCGCCTGCCGATGTCCGGCATGGCGGCCTGCACGCCCGGCATGGAGATCACCGGCGGCTCGCTGGGCCATGGACTTGGCATCGCCGTCGGCATGGCGCTCGGGCTCAAGCGCAAGAAGTCGACGAGCTTCGTCTACAATCTCTTTTCAGACGGAGAACTCGACGAGGGGTCGACTTGGGAAGCCGTCATGTCGGCCGGCTCTTTCGGCCTCGACAATCTGATCGGCATTGTCGACGTCAACAACATGCAGGCCGATGGGCCATCGACCCAGCAGCTCAATTTCGAGCCGCTGAAGCCGAAGTTCGACGCGTTCAACTGGTTCGCGCAACGTGTCGACGGCAATGACATCGACGCCCTGGTCGACGCCTTCGACAAGGCGCGCAATCATCCTGGCAAGCAGCCGCGCATCATCATCTGCGACACCAAGATGGGGCGCGGCGTTCCCTTCCTCGAAGCTCGCGAGCGCAATCATTTCCTGCGCGTCGAGGCCGACGAATGGCGAATGGCGCTCAATATCGTCGACGCGGAGCCGCGCCAATGAGACGACCGAAATCCACCCGGCCGGCCTGGCTCGACGACCGAAACCTGCCGCGTCCGAACGCCAAGACGTCGGCGATGATCGCCTCGATCGCGGGACCGGATCAACGTACGTCGCCTGCGCCGTTCGGCGCCGCGCTCGCAAGACTCGCCGAAAGCAAGCCGGAGATCGTCGGTCTTTCCGCCGATCTATCCAAATACACAGACCTGCACGTCTTTGCGCAGAAGCATCCAGACCGCTTCTATCAGATGGGGATGGCCGAACAGTTGTTGATGATGGCCTCGGCGGGTCTGGCGCGCGAAGGTTTTCAGGCCTGGGCGACGACCTACGCCGTCTTCGCCGCGCGGCGCGCCTACGATTTCATCTGTCTGGCGATCGCAGAGGAAAATCTCGACGTCAAAATCTGTTGCGCGCTGCCAGGCCTCACGACCGGCTATGGACCAAGCCATCAGGCGACCGAAGACCTCGCGATCTTCCGGGGCATGCCGAACCTCACCATTGTCGATCCTTGCGACGCGCACGAGATCGAACAGGCCGTCCCTGCAATCTCCGCCCACAAGGGGCCGGTCTACATGCGGCTGCTGCGAGGCAATGTGCCGCTGGTGCTCGACGAATATGGCTACAGGTTCGAACTCGGCAAAGCGAAGATGCTCCGCGACGGCGCGGACACGCTGATCATCTCCTCAGGCCTCATGACAATGCGCGCGCTCGAAGCCGCGGAACTTCTGAGGAAAGACAATGTGTCGGCCGCCGTGCTGCACGTACCGACGATCAAGCCGCTCGACGAAGCGACGATCCTGAAGGAAGCCGGCAAGACGGGGCGCCCCGTCGTCGTAGCGGAAAACCACACGCTCATCGGCGGACTGGGCGAAGCGGTCGCCGGCGCGCTGCTGCGCGGCGGCGTCCATCCGGCAGGCTTCCAACAGATCGCGCTGCCGGACCAGTTCCTCGAAGCCGGCGCCCTGCCGACGTTGCACGACATGTACGGATTGTCGGCGCGGGCCGTAGCCACGTCGATCAGGGACGCGCTATGAGAATTGGATCGCCGCCGGAGCCCGTAACATGAAGAAGATCGCATTCATCGGCCTCGGCGCCATGGGCCGTCCAATGGCGCGCAACCTCGTCAAGCGCGGGTTCGACGTCCGAGGCTACGACCTCAGCGCCGCCGCGCTCGAAGATCTGCGCAAGGCTGGCGGTCAGGTCGCCGCCTCGGCCGCGGAAGCAGCGACCGGCGCAGATGCGATCGTTCTCATGGTGGTCAACGCGGCGCAGGCCGAGCGCATCCTGTTCGACGACGGCGCCCTCGCCGCCGCGCCCAAGGGCGCAATCGTCTGCCTGATGGCGACCTGCCCGCCGAAGACGGTCGAAGCGCTCGCTGCGCGCGTGGCGGAGCGCGGCTGCGCCTTCGTCGACGCGCCGGTTTCCGGCGGGACGGTCGGGGCCGAGGCCGGCGCATTGACAATTATGGCAGCCGCCGCGCCCGCGACCTTCGAAGCCGCGCGGCCAGCGCTCGAAGCGATGGGCAGTCGGCTGATCCACGTCGGCGAGCGGCCAGGCCAGGGCGCCATCGTCAAGACAATCAACCAGCTCCTGTGCGGCGTCCACATCGCCGCGGCGGCGGAGGCGCTGGCGTTGGCGCAGAAGATCGGCGTCGACCCGGCGGGCGTGCTGGAGATCGTGCAGGATACGGCGGCCGGCAGCTGGATGCTGAAGAACCGCGGCCCGCGCATGTTGCAGAGCGATCCCGAAGTAACGAGCGCCGTGGACATTTTCGTCAAGGATCTCGGTCTCGTTCTGGAGGCCGGCCGCGACAGCCGCGCGGCCCTTCCGCTGGCGGCGCTCGCCCATCAACTGTTCGTGTCGGTGTCCGGCCGGGGCTTGGGCGCCGCCGACGACAGCCAGGTCATCCGCGCCTATCGCGCGCTCGCCGGCATGGTTGATTAGACGCTCATTTCCGCCTCTGGCTTGCGTCCGGGCGCAATTCCGTGTCTTGAAATGCTGGGAAGCGACGTCTCGCGATGGCGTCGCAGGGAGCAGTCAGTGAAACGGTCGCGCCGCGTAGTCTCTGCCGCGCTCGTCATCGCCGCGGTCTCGCTCGCCGGCTGCGGCGGGCGTCCGAAAGACTTTCTGGTGCCGATCGGCTCGGACGCGCTCGCGCCCGGCGCGTCGCGCGTCGACATGCTCGTCGCGACGACCCGTTCTGACCGACACGCCTCGGCCGGCGAAATGTTCACCGGCGAGCGCGGTCAGAAAATGGCGTTCGCCGACATAGCCGTTTCGATCCCTCCGGACTCGGCGCGCACGATCGGCGACGTCCAGTGGCCGTCGACCGCGCCCGGCGATCCGAACAAGGAATTCGTGACGCTCCACGCCAACAGGATCGATCTCAAGACAGCGCTCGCCGAACTCGGCGCCCGCGCGGCTGGACCGGCGGGCCGCCGCGTTCTCGTATTCGTGCATGGCTACAATACGCGCTTCGAGGAAGCGGTCTATCGCTTCGCGCAGTTCATTCACGATTCGAAGGCGCCGCTGCTGCCGGTGCTGTTCACCTGGCCGTCGCGCGGCAAATTGCTCGCCTACACCTACGACCGCGAAAGCGCCAATTATTCGCGCGACGCGCTGGAAGCGCTGTTGCAGAGCCTGGCGGACGACAAGCGCATCGCCGAAGTCCACGTACTCGCCCATTCGATGGGCAATTGGGCGACGCTCGAAGCCCTGCGCCAGATGGCGATCCGCAAGGGCCGTATCGCGCCGAAGATCAAGGACGTCATGCTGGCCGCGCCGGACGTGGACGTCGACGTCTTTCGCCGCCAGATCGCCGAGATCGGCGATAATCGCCCGCCCTTCACCCTGTTCGTGTCGCGTGACGACGAAGCGCTCGCTATATCGCGTATCGTCTGGGGAAGCCGCGCGCGCGTCGGCGCGATCGATCCGCAGGCTGAACCTTATCGCAGCGAGTTCGAGCGCGACCGCATCGCCGCCTTCGACCTGACCGACGCAAAATCGGGCGATCCGCTCAATCACGGCAAGTTCGCCGAATCCCCGGCCGTGGTTCGGCTGATCGGACAGAAGCTCGCGACTGGACAGAAGCTGTCGGATTCGAAAGCCAGCATGGGCGAAAAGCTCGGCCAGATCGCCACTGGCGTCGCCTCCACGGTGGGCAAGGCGGCCGGCGTCGCAGTATCGGCGCCCGTCGCCATCATCGACGGCCGCACACGCGAGACGCTCAGCGACCAGATCGACGATCTTCAAACGAGCGCGAGCGAAACGGCGAAATCGACGACCAACACGGTGACCCGCGTCGGTCGTTGATTGCGGGACTTTGGACGTCCGGCCGGACGCCTCAGCCTTCCTTGAACCCGTATTCCGGCGTGCCCTGCGTCGAGCCGTAATACTTGTACGGGAGGAACTTGCCGGACATCGTGATCTTGACGCGGTCGCCCTTCGGATTTGGCAGGCGCTCCATCTGCATGTCGAAGTCGATCGCCGACATGATGCCGTCGCCGTATTCCTCTTCGATCAGCGCCTTCCACGCCGGTCCATTGACCATGACCAGTTCGTAGAAGCGGTAGATCAGCGGATCGGTCGGCGGCATCGGCGTTCCCAGGCCGCGATAGGGAACCTCGTTGAGCATGGCTTCCTCGACGGCGCTGAGACCGAACAGCTCGGCCGCCTTCTTGGCCAGCGGCTTGACGAGCTTCATCTGGCCGAGCAGCGCGCCGACCACCAGCACGTCGGACATGCCGCCGATCTCGCCGCAGATGTACTTCCAGCTCCATCCCTTCTCGCGCTTGATGTCGAGAAGCTTCTCGGTGAGTTGTTCGCGTTTCATTTTCTTCTCCTTCAGGCGTTGATCTTGAGAAGCCGGACCTGCGCCGCCTCCGGCGCGCCATTTGGAACCGGATCGATGATCGGCGGATGACGCCGATCGTAGCCGGGCGGCAGATTGTCCCTGAACGTGCGCGACCGCTCGACGAGAAAGTCGATGAGATGGTTGCGCACGGGATAGAAATACGGGTGCTTGTGCAGATCGAGGCGCTTGCGTTCGCGTGGCAGCGGATTGCGTACGATTTCCGCGATCATCGCCTGCGGCCCATTGGTCATCAGCACGATCTTGTCCGCGAGAAAGATCGCCTCGTCGACGTCGTGCGTGATCATGAACGCCGTCTGGCCCGTCTCGACGCAGATCCGCCGGACCTCGTCCTGCAAAGTTCCTCGCGTCAGCGCGTCGAGCGCGGAGAACGGCTCGTCCATCAGCAGGATTTTCGGCTCGATCGACAGCGCGCGCGCAATGCCGACGCGCTGCTTCATGCCGCCGGAAAGCTCCGCAGGCTTTTTCGCCTCCGCGCCGGCCAGGCCGACGAGCGCGATGAACTTGCGCGCATGATCCTGCACCTGCTTGCGGCTCCATTTCGGCCAGCGCGACGACACCGCGTAGCCGACGTTGCCGAGCACTGTCCGCCAGGGCAGCAATGCATGGCTCTGGAACACGACCGCGCGATCGAGCGACGGTCCGTCGATGGCTTTGCCGTCGACGATCACCACGCCGTCGTCGGGCGCGTCGAGCCCGGCGAGGATATTGAGCACGGTCGTCTTGCCGCACCCCGAATGGCCGACGATGCAGACGAATTCGCCGCGCTCGACCGACAGCCAGAGGTCTTCGAACACCGTCGTCGAACCGCCCTTGGCGGGATAGCGGCGCGCGATCGACTCGAAGGAGATGAACTTGTCGATCATGGCGCTCACTCCGGATACGTCGTCGCACGCCCGGCGCGGGCAAGAAGTTGATCAAGCGCCATGCCGACGAGGCCGATCACCAGAATGGCGATGATCACGTTCGAGATCGACAGATTGTTCCATTCGTTCCAGACGAAATAACCAATGCCGGTGCCGCCCACGAGCATTTCGGCGGCCACGATCACCAGCCACGCGATGCCGATCGAAATCCGCATGCCCGTCACGATGGTGGGCGCAGCGGCGGGCAGAATGACCGTAATCGCTCGTCTGAATGGCCCAACCTCCAGCGTGCGCGCGACATTGATCCATTCCTTGCGAACCGATGCGACGCCGAAGGCCGTGTTGATCAGCATCGGCCATACAGAGCAGATGAAGATCACGAAGATCGCCGACATCCCCGAGTCCTTGATCGTGTAGAGCGCAAGCGGCATCCACGCGAGCGGCGAAATCGGCTTGAGCACCTGGATGAAGGGATCGAGCGCGCGGCTGATGAGCGGCGACATGCCGATCAGGAATCCGAGCGGTATCGCGACCAGCACCGCGATGAGATACCCCGCCCCGACGCGCGCGAGCGAATAGAGGATCTGCAATCCGATCCCCTTGTCGTTGGGACCCGCGTCGTAGAAAGGACGACGCAAATGCTCGAGAAGCTTTGCGCCGATATCGAGCGGCCCGGGCATCGCCGATTTGCCCTGTGTCGCGGTCGCTCCCATGAGCTTGGCGTACTCGGAATCCATCGCCTGGGTCGGCCCCGTTCCCTGCGTGGCGATCTGCCAGGCCGCAAGGAACAGGACCAGGATGATGAGCGACAGAGCGGCGCTGCGCAGGCCGTCCGACATGATCAGCTCCGCTTGATCGCAAAGCTCGCGACATATTCGTCGGGCTTTGCGGGGTCGAAGGTCTTGCCCATGACCGCGAACGTCTTGGATGTCGCGGTGGGCGGCGTGAGGCCGGCGTCCTTCATCGCCTTGGCGGCGTCGCTCGTCAGGAACACGTCGCGTGCGATCTTCTGATAATCGACGTCGCCCTTGATCTGTCCCCAACGCTTCATCTGCGTGAGCATCCACACAGCGAAGCTCTCCCACGGGAACGGATCGAAGCTGATGCGGTTCGGATCCTTCTTCACGCCGCCCAGTCCGTCGGCATAGGTGCCGGTGAGCACCTGTTCGAGAACGGTGACGGGCGCGTTGACGTAATTGGCCGGCGCGATGGCCTCGGCGATCTGCTTGCGATTCTCGGCTTTCGAGGCGAAGGCCGTCGCTTCGACGATCGCGCGCAGCAGCGCCGCGTAGGAGTTCGGCGCCTGCGTGATGAACTCCTTGCTGGCCGCAAAGGCGCAGCACGGATGCCCGTCCCACAATTCCTTCGACAGGGTATGGACGAAGCCGACCCCGTCATAGACCGCGCGCTGGACGATGTTGTCGGGCGCAAGGAAGCCGTCGATGTTGTCGGCGCGCAGGTTCGCGACCATTTCCGGCGGCGGAACGTTGCGGATCTGCACGTCCTTGTCCGGATCGAGCCCGTGCTCGGCCAGATAGTAACGCAGCAGATAATTGTGCATGGAATAATCGAAGGGCGACGCGAACTTGAAACCCTTCCAGTCCTTCGGATCGCGCTTGTCCTTGTGCTTGGTGGCGAGGCAGATCGCCTGACCGTTGATGTTCTCGATCGCGACCGTTGCGAACGGCGTCGGCGTCGAGCCGAGACCCATCGAGATTGCGATCGGCATCGGCGATAGCATGTGGGCCGCGTCGTATTCCTTGTTGATCGTCTTGTCTCTGACGACAGCCCAACCGGCGGTCTTGACGACTTCCACGTCGAGGCCTTGTTTCGCGTAGAAACCCATCGGCGCCGCCATGATGATCGGCGTCGCGCAGGTGATCGGAATGAAACCGACCTTCAGGTTCTTCTTCTCGACCGGTCCGGTTTGCGCGAAGACTTCCGTGGCCGTGGCGATCGGAAAGACGGAGGAGAGGACAGCGGACGCCGTCGTCGAACCGACCGCATTCAGAAAGGCGCGGCGCGAAGCGTCGTTGGGAAAGATCGCGCGCATGACCGCGCTTTCGACGACGCCGCGCATGACGGCCTCGTCGCTCCCACAGGGCGCCTCCACCGCTGTCGCCGCCAGGCGATGTTCTTCCTCGCTCGCATGAGCGCCACAGGAGCAGCCTGACCGTAGCTTCTTGCTTGCATCGAACGGATTGCGAAACAGCGTCATCCCTCTTCTCCTCGTTTCGCGTTCGAACGGACGGACCGTCGAACGCTTTGCAAGCACGGCGCCACCTAAACAGGCGGCCTGAACCTTGTTGCGCGCGGACTGGCCCGATCAGGAGCCGTTCGCGAGGGCAGATCGCACAAAATCGAGGCGGTCCTGCCCAAAGAACACTTCGTCGCCGACCCGATAGAACGGGGAGCCAAATGCGCCCGCGGCGATGGCGTGGCGCGTGTTGGCCTCGTAGGTCTCCTGCGCCTGCGCGCTCTCTGCGCGCGCAAGCGTCGCAGACACGTCGGCTCCGCATTCGCGCAACAGCAATTCGATCGTTTCAGGCGCGGCGATGTCGAGGTCGCGCGCCCATACCGCCGCGAGCACGGCGGACACGAACGCATCGACCGGACCGCCTGATCCCTCGAGCGCGACGATCGCGCGCGCCGCCGGTCCGCCGTCCGTCGGCCAGAAGCGCGGCTTGTCGTTCAGCGGCAATCCACGTCGCCGCGCCCAGCGCCGCATGTCGAGCGTGCGCCAAGCGCGTCGCGCGTCCGATTGTTTGGCCGGCGGCGTCGTGCCGCCGGCTGAGAACACGGCGCCGATGTCGACCGGCCGCTGCTGCACGCGGGCGCCCATGTCGCGCGCGAGACCGAGAAGCGCTTCATGACCGAGATAGGCGTATCCCGAGACCGGCGCGAAAAAGTGCTCGATCTCGAGCATGAGCGTCACGCCGCCTTGGGCTGCGCGAGGGGCAGGCCTTCTTCGATCGGCAAGGCGGGATCGCGCGACCATTCGTTCCATGAGCCGAAGTACATGCGAACGTCCTTGACGCCCGCGTTCTTCAGGGCGACGAAGGTGTTCGAGGCGCGCGCGCCCTTGAAGCAATAGAGGTAGACCGTCGTGTCGGGCGTGATTCCGACGGTGGCGCATTCCGCGAGGATTTCGTCTTTCGACTTGAAGCGCGGCCCCTCAGCGGTCGGCTTCATCATGCGGTACCATTCGAGCCAGACGGCGCCTGGGATACGGCCCTTGCGCGGGCAGAAATCCTTGCCATAGGGCGAAGAACTGTCGCCGATCCATTCGTCGACGTCGCGCACGTCGAGGATCGTGATCTTCGGATCGTCGACGGCCGCGAGCATGGTCTTGGCGTCGATCAGAATGCCGCCCGCAGCGGGGTCGATTGCGAAGCCGCCAGCCGCCGGCGCAGGCGCTTCTGTCGAAACCGGCAGGCCGGCCGCTTTCCATGCGTCGAAGCCGCCGTGCAGAACTTTCGCCTCGGGATAACCGAGGAAGGTGAGCAGGTAATAGCCGCGGCACGACTGACCGAAGCCGGAGTTCATCGACTGCTCGTAGACGACGGCGGTCTCCTTGCCCGTCAACCCCGCCTTGGCGAAGGCCGCCGCGAACTTGGCTTTCAGCTCGCTCATTCCTTCGGGCGTGGAGGTCGCCAGATAGGTGAAGATCTCGTGGACGTTCACGGCGCCCGGAATGTGCCCGGCGGCGTAAGCATCTGGTGCGCGTGTATCGATGAGGACCGTTGGATTGGATTTCATGAAAGTCGCAAGTTCAGGCGCGGCGATCAGAACTTCCGTCATATCGAACTCCATTCTCTCCGGGGACGGCCGCAGCCGCGGCCGTCATCCGACGCCAGTCGGATCTCAGTGCGCCGTATCGGCGAGCATCTTGCGCAATTGCTTGGTCGCGGGCGTAACGATGGCGATGAACCACGCTTCGCGCAGGCGACGCTGGGCGCGATGCGCCATGACATAGCCACGCGCGCCGCAATGGAGCATGGCCGCGTTGGCGGCCGCCACGCAGGCGTCGCCGCCGGCGAGTCTCAGCTCGATGATCCGTCGCCAGTAGGCGATGCTCGGATCGTAGGGCCGACTGGCGAGCTCCATCACTTCCGTCTCGATCGTCTCGAGCGCTTTCTCGAAGTGCTCGGGTTGGTCAGGAAGGAAGCAATTCACGTGCCCGAGCGCCGGCTTCACCTCGCGCATCATGGCGATGCAGTCGCGGATCAGCCCGAACGCCATGCCGAACTGCAGAAGGAGGAATCCCGCGCGAACCTTTTCGACATAAGGCATGGCGTTGTGCGCCAGCACCATGTCGTCCGGCACGAAGACATCGCGGAATTGCACCGCGTAGGTGCCTGTGCCGTCCATCGCGAGAAACGGTTCGCAAGCCTTGAGCGTCACGCCGGGCGCGGCGCAATCCGCCACGAACATGACGCGACCCGCGCCATCCTCGAGCTCCATGATGGCGCCAAACAGATGGTCGGGACCGAGATTCGACACCCACGGCAGAAGCCCGCGCACGACATAGCCGCCCGGCGCGCGCTTGGCTTTCAACCGAAGCTGTTCGATGCCGTAGAAGGTCTTCATCGGGTTCGACAGGCCGGTGCCGCCGAGCTGTTCGCCGGTGGCGATCTTCGGCAGCAGCCGGTCGCGCAGCGCCGTATTGTCGGTGTTCAGCACATACCAACCGAGCGTATCCTGGCACCACGCCATGAAGCCCGAGGCCGTGCACGTCTGCGAGACGATCGACATCGTCGCGATCGCATCGCGCAGGTCGGCCTTGCCGTCTCGGGCCAGATGGGTCGACCATGCGCCGACGACCCCGAGGTTGCGCAGAATATCGGCGGGATAGAGAACGCCCTTGTCGATGGCGGTCGTCTGCGGCGCGAGCTCGCGAGACACGATCTTCTGGACCGCTTCGCGCACCCCGCCCGCCGCGGCGCCGGCGGGGTTGGGAACTATGGCTTCCTGCAAGGACATGGCGATCTCCATCCGGCTCGCGATCAGACCGAAACGACGAGCGCCACGGGGCGCGTGAACGTGTTGGCGACCGGCGACCACTTGGTGACGTGCGCGATCAGCTTTTCGATTTCCGATTGCGGAACGCCGTCGCATTCCATGTCGACCTTGACGCGCACGTCGGTGAAGCCGACCGGCTTCTCGCTCGTGTCGCCCGTACCCCAGACCGCGGTGATGTTAAGATCGCCTTCGAGCGCGAGCTCGAGCTTGCGCACGACCCAGCCGCGATGCACGGCGTTGGCGTGCAGACCGACCGCCAGGCATGAGCCGAGCGCGGCGAGCGAGGCCTCGGACGGGTTCGGCGCCGTGTCGTCGCCGAGCAGCGCCGGCGGCTCGTCGACGATGTAGGGCGGCAGGCTGCGAATGAAGTTGAGGTGCCGGAAACGGCCTTCGGCGACCGTCTTGCACTTCAGGGTCTTGATGGCCTTCGGGTTCGCCTTGCCGGAGGCGATGAGGTTGTCGAGACCGCCTTTGTCGATCGGCGCGAGGCAACCGGTGAGTACGACTTCTTCCTTGACCGCAGACATTGCGTCCTCCGAGCGTTTCGTCGCCCCCAGGTGGAGACTGACCGGTCTGTCTCTTGCATGAGCCGTGCCAGACCGCTCCCGGGGGCTAAATCGCCAGATTCCCGGAACGGATGGGCCTCCAGCCCATGCGGCGCGCTCAGTCGAGCTTGCCGATCTGCCTCATGGAACGTCATTCTGCTTCGCGCTGTCGCGGAGCGTGCAAAACGAGAGGGCGCCGGAATGAACGAACTGTCTTGCGCGACCGAACCCGCGGAAGCGGCCGCGCCGCCACGCGAGAGATTGATCAGGGCCGCGACCCGGCTGTTTTGCGCCTACGGCATATCGGCCACCGGCGTCGACGCGGTTCTGCGCGAGTCCGGCGTCGCCAAGATGACGCTCTATAAGATCTTCGGCTCCAAGGATCGTCTGGTGGAGGCCGTGCTCGAACAGGAAGGTCGTCGCTGGCGCGACTGGTTCCTGACGGAGCTGACGCGTGGCGAGGCGCCGCCGCGCATCAAGCTTGGCCGTGTCTTCCCCATGCTGCGCGAGTGGTTCGAGCAGGAGAGCTTTTACGGCTGCCCGTTCATCAATGCGGTCGGCGAGCACGACAAGAACGACACCCGCTTGCGCGCGCTGGCGATCGAGCACAAGACCGCCGTGCTCGACCAAATCGAGAGGCTCGCCGCGGAAGCAGGCGCTTCATCGCCAAATGAATTGGCCCATCAGATCGGCTTGCTGATGGACGGCGCCATCGTCGCCGCGATGGTCACGCGGCAACCTGCGACCGCCGATCTCGCCGGCGCAGCCTGCAACGCCGTTCTCGACGCAAGACTGCCTACGGATGCAACAGCGATGAACGCCGTCGACGCAAAATCGAAGCGCAAGCCAGACAGATCAAACGGCGCGGGCGCGATAGAAAAATCTACCTGACAAAGGCGCGAAACGAAAAATTCACCATGAATTTTTCGCTAATGCCAAGGAATCCTGCGTTACGCTGTCCTCGACTATTTCGCTGCGAGGAACGGCTTCGAGACGGTGGTTGGGGCGTTACGACAGATCCTTCCGGGCGCTCTCGCGCTGATCGTCGCCGCCGGCGGCGCGACCGACGCGCGCGCCTTCGATTTTTTCGGTCTGTTCGGAAAGCCGGACCAGGCGGCCCCTTCGGCCGACGCGGCCGCTTATGATGTCGTCTTTTCCGGAATAGACGACGATTCCAGATTGGCGGAGGCGATCCGAGACGCATCGAAAGTCTGGCGTCTCAGGCTCGAAGCGCCTTCCTCCGGCGTTGGTCTTGCACGACGGGTCGTTTCGGATTTCGGCGCGATCGCGGACGCGCTCTGGGCGAGCGGCTACTTCGACGCGCAAGTGCGCGCGACCGTCGCCGGCGTTCCGGTCTCGCCCGACGGCGCCGGCGCGGACGCCGCTGCGCGCGCCGTCGATGCGTTGCGCGGAAAATCGCTCGCGCCGGTGCGCTACGACATCGCGCCCGGCCCTCTCTTCAAGGTGCGCAACGTGCTTGTGTACGATGCGCGCACGCATGCGCAAATGGACTCCGCGCTGATCGACCGGACGCGCCCTGGCGCCGATCCGGCAGGGCCTGCGCGCGCGGGCGCCCTTCGCGCCGTGCAGGCGGCATGGGTCGATCAACTGCGTGCGCAATCCTACCCGCTCGCCAAGGTCGTCGACATGCGTCCCGTGATCCTCCACGATCTCGACGTCATGGACGTGGCCGTGACGATCGACCCGGGTCCGCGCGCGGGCATAGGCAAGATCGCGCTGAAGGGCTCGCCGGGGGTCGATCCTTCGGTCATTCGCTCTTTCATCTATCTCGAAAACGGCGAGGCCTACAGCCCGAAGAAGATCGCCGACACGCGCAAGTCCATCTCACAGATCGAGGCGATCGGCGGCGTTCGGATCGAGGACAGCGAGAAGCTCGACGCCAATGGAAATCTGCCGCTGCTCGTAACCACCAGTGAACGCAAGCTGCACGCTGTCGCCGTGTCGGCGCAATTTTCAAACACCGACGGCCCATCTGCGCGCGCGTCGTGGACGCATCGAAATTTGTTCGGCGGCGCGGAGCGCCTTCGCTTCGATGTGGAAGCCGGCGTCGCGCGACTGGGCGGCGCATCGACGTTCAAGGGGTTCTCGTCGCTGCGCTGGCAGGACGCGGTCGGACGCGTCGGCGCGAGTTTCGTGAAGCCAGCGCTCTGGGGCACGCGCAACGATCTTCTGGTCGATGCGGCCTTCATTCGTGAGAGCACCGACTATTATTATGCGAGCTACGGCTCGGCGAACGTCGCAGTGCGCCATCGCTTCGACGAATATCTCTCGGCTCAGGCGGGGCTCGAGCTGGAGGCCGGGCGCACCGTCGACGCCTGGGGCGGCCATAATTATTCGCTACTCGGCGTCCCGCTCGCTGTGAACTACGACTCCACCGACGACCGCCTCGCGCCAACCCGCGGCGTACGCGCCAATCTGCGCATCGCGCCCTATGTGAAAGCGCTGCCGCATGGCGTCGGCATGGTGCAGTCCAAGGCGCAGGTTTCCGCCTACCGTGCGCTCGACGAAGACGCGCGTTACGTTCTCGCCGCCCGCGTCGCCGCCGGTTCGACGGTCGGCGCGAAGATCGACGACGTTCCCGCCAACCGCCGCTTCTTCGCCGGCGGCGGCGGCTCCGTGCGCGGCTATCGTTATCGCTCGCTCAGTCCCGAGAACGGTTTCGGGCGGCCGACCGGCGGGTTGAGCTTTTTCGAAACCTCCGTCGAAGCGCGCATCAAGATCACGCATGACATCGGCGTCGTCCCCTTCGTCGATGCCGGTTCGGCCTTCTCTTCACCCTACCCGGATTTCCACACGTCTTCGATCCGCATGGCCGCCGGGTTGGGCCTGCGCTATTACACGGCGATCGGACCGATCCGGCTCGATCTCGCGTTGCCTGTCAATCGCAAGCCCGGCGACAGCAAGTTCGGCGTGCTCATCGGCGTCGGGGAGGCGTTCTGATGGCGGCCGGCAAGATGCGCATCGTTGGCCTGACCGCCGCCGCCTTGACGCTGATGCTCGGCGCAGCCGCCGTGTTCGCCAATTCGAGCCTCGGCGGCCGCACATTGGCCGGACTGATCGCGCGCGCGGCCTCCGCGCCCGGCTCTGAAGTCGCAATCGGCGGGATCGACAATCTGCTGTCGAGCGAGCCGGTCGTGCGCGACGTGACAATCGCAGACGACGCCGGCGTCTGGCTGAAGCTCGACCGGGCGACGATGCGCTGGCGCCAACGCGCGCTGCTGCGCGGCGCAGTCGATATCGAAGCGCTCGACGCGGGCGCTGTCGAAATCCTGCGTAAGCCGCTGATGCCGCCCGAAGCGCAGCCCGACAAACGCAGCTTGTTCGAAATGGCGCAGGCTGCGCTCGCTTGGCGCCCGCCCCTGCCGGTGCGCGTCGGCGCGCTCGCCGTGCGCAGGATCGATCTCGCGAAACCTGTTCTCGATGCGCCAGCGGCGATCGCGATCGAGGGAAACGCGGATCTCGGCGCGACCGGCGCGTCGGCGCGCGCTGCGCTGGCGATCAAGCGGCTCGACGGGCCGGGATCAATCGCAGCGACCGTCGACGTCGCCGCTGATGGACAACGCATCGCCCTTTCTGTGGACGCGTCGGAGCCGGCTGGCGGACTGGTCGCGCGGCTGGCGTCCTTGCCGAACCTGCCGCCGGTCGAAGTCCATCTGAAAGGCGACGGACCGCTCGACAATTTCGCGGCCCGTCTCGACGCCCGCGCCGGCGGCGCGGCGGATGCAGTCGGCGATCTCTCCATAATCCGCGACGGCGCCCGTCGGCGCGCATCGCTCGATCTCGCCGCGCACATCGCCGCGCTCTTGCCCCGCGACGCCGCCGCCCTGTTCGAGGATCAGACGAAGGTCAAGGCGGTCGGCTGGTTCGGCGATGACAAGGCTGTTGCGCTCGACGCCATCGAACTCTCGACTTCGGCGTTTCGCCTGACAGGCGACGCGAAGCTCGCGCCGGACGGCGGGCTTGCGGGACAGTTCGCGGCGGTCGGCGCGACGCCCAGGCCCAACGCATCCTTCGCAGCGGCAAGACTCGAGGCGCGGGCCAAGATTTCCGGTTCATCGACAGAGCCCGAAGGCGCGCTGCGGCTCCTCGTGGAGGATGCGAGCGCCCCCGTGGGCAGGATCGGACATCTGGACATGGACGCGAGCGTCGCGCGCGACGTCGGCGCGGCTGCATCGGGCTTCACCGTGCGCGCCAACGCCCGCGCGTCAGGGCTGACGCTCGCCGACGCTGCGCTGGCGCGGGCTGTCGGCGATAGCGCCAAGTTCGACTTTCTCGCGCATGCGTCGAACCTCGACTCGATGAACGTCAGCGCCGCAAGTCTCGAAAGCGGCGCAGGGCGTCTGACTTTCACGGGCCAGGCCGGACCGCGCAAGATCGACGGCCGCGCCCAACTCTCCATTCCCGAGCTCAACCAATTTTCGTCGCTGGCGAAACGCGATCTGAGAGGCGCGCTGACTCTCGCCGTAGCGATCGCCGGTTCGCCGCGCGAAGGACGCGTCTCCGCCGTACTCGACGGCGGGGTCAAGGATCCCCGTCTCGGCGTCCCGGCGCTGGACGGATTGCTCGGCGGCAAGGCGTCGGTCAAAGGCGTCGTCGCAACCGACGACGGCGGCGTACGCTTCGACAGATTGTCGATCGCGGGCGCGCATGTCGATGCGCTGCTCGACGGCAAGGCGACGAACGATCTCGCAAACCTCAAGATTGCAGTCGACGCGCCGGACCTCGCGAAAGCAGACGCAAGGCTCAAGGGCCGCGCCCATGCGGATATCGCTCTGGCCGGCGCGCTGAAGAAACTGGACGCGACTTTTGCCGCGCGCGTGCAGGACGCCGCCGCGATCGGTCGGCCGATCCCGCATCTGGCGCTCACCGGCGCGGCGCGCGACGTGACCGGCGCGACCGCTGTTTCGGCATCGATCGAAGGGATCATCGACGGCAAACCGGCGCGCGGCGCTCTGCGCGCAAACCGCGCCGGTCAGAACTGGAGCCTGGATACGCTCGACCTCTCGGTCGGCAAGGCCCAGGCTGCTGGAGCGCTTATCCTAGACAAGGACATGCGGGCGCGCGGTCGCGTCCGGATCGCGGCGCCTGACCTCGACGACCTCTCCGCCTTCGCGCTTCAGAAGCTCTCGGGCCGGCTCGACGCCGACGTGACATTCGAGAATGACAGCGGCGGCCAGACGATCCGCGTCGAAGCGCATGGCGCCGGCCTGCGCGCGGCTGACGCCACGCTCGATCGGCTGGACGCGCAAATCAGCGCGCGGGACGTCTATCGACGCCCTGCGCTGGAGGGGCAGGCGGCGGCGGACGGTCTGCGTGTCGCGGGACAGGCGATTTCAAGAGCGCGCCTCCTCGCCAAACCCGACGCGAACGGCGCCACGGCGCTCGACCTGTCGATCGCGGCGCGCGACTACGAGCTGACGGCGCGCGGAACCTTGAATGCGAGCGACCCGCTTCGGCTCGACATTGCGCAATTCTCGGCGAACCGCGCCGGTCGACGATTCGCGCTCGCGCGTCCGGCAAGCGTAATCCTCCGCGACGGCGGCGCGGATGTGAAAGGCGTCACGATCGCCGCAGGGTCCGGGAGTTTGAGCATCGATGGGCTCGTCGGACCTCGTCTTGCCCTCAACATCAATGCGCGCGCCTTGCCGCTTTCGCTCGTCGCCATTCTCGACCCGAAGCTCGCGCTGGATGGGCTGGCCGACGCCGAGGCGAAGATCGAAGGCGACGCGGCTTCGCCCTCGGGCGACTGGCGCATGAAAGTCTCTCGCTTGACAGCGCCGCAGACAAGATCAGCCGGACTTCCGCCGACCGACATCGCCGCGCGCGGCCATGTGCAACGCGACAGGACGACCCTTGACGCAAGCGTCGCGATCGGCGCCAAAAGCCGACTGACGCTCGCCGGAACAGCGCCGCTCGGCGCGGGCGCGCTCGATCTCGCAATCAAGGGAACGATCGACGCTGCGCTCGCCAATCCAACCTTGTCCGTCAATGGCCAATCTGTCGCCGGCAAAGCCGTCGTGGACCTGCGCGTTTCAGGGCCGATCGCAGCGCCGCTCGTCGGCGGCGCGGTCGACGTCGTCGACGGCGCGTTCGCCGCTCCGTTGAACGGCGTCGCGCTCACCAAGATCGTGGGTCGCCTTGTCGGCAAGGGACGTGAGGTCGACATCGTCGGTCTGAGCGCGCAGACGAAAAACGGCGGGCGCATCAACGTCGTTGGTCGCGCGACCGCGGATTTCGCTGCGGGCATGCCCGGTTCATTGATCGTCAAATCGACCAATGCGCAATTCGTCGACAGCGACATCGCATCCGCGACCGGCGATCTCGATCTCGTGATCAGCGGACCGCTGCTGCGCGCCCCGCGCACATCCGGCCGCGTCACGTTGCGAACGATGGACGTCAACGTGCCGGATCGCCTGCCCGTCGACCTGAAGCCATTGCCCGGCTCTCGCCACATCGACGCCAAGGGCTTCGCCGCTCAGATGCTGGCGGTGGAAAGGAAAGAGAAGGCCCGCGCCGCGCATCGGACGGCGTTCGATGCGATGATCGATCTGAAGATCGCGGCGCCCAATCGCATTTTCGTGCGCGGGCGCGGCATTGACGCGGAATTCGGCGGCGAGCTGAAAGTCTCGGGCTCGATCCAGAAGCCGATCGTCGACGGCGGCTTCGACCTGCGCCGCGGCCGCATGCAATTGCTGACGCAGCGCATCGACATCACGCAGGGCAAGCTGACCTTCGCAGGAGGCCTCGTGCCGCAACTCGATTTTTCGGCGCAGACCACAGCAAGCGGCGTAACCGCGAAGATCGGCGTGACCGGCCCGGCGTCGCTGCCGACATTCACATTCACTTCGACCCCGGAGCTGCCGCAGGACGAAGTTCTGTCGCGACTGCTGTTCGCCAAGGCCTCCGGCTCGCTCACGCCTTTCCAGGCGGTGCAACTCGCCATGGCGCTCGCGCAATTCTCCGGCGTCTCCGCCGGCGCCGACGCGTTTGAAAAGATGCGACGCGCTTTGGGCGTCGATTCGCTCGATCTCGACCTCGGCGGCGCGAACGGCCCGAGCGTCGGCGTCTCGCGCTACATCATGAACGGCGTCAGCGTCGGCGTCCGCACAGGGACGAAACCGGATCAGACATCGGTCAATGTCGGCGTCGACGTGTTCAAGAATTTTCGCGTGCAGAGCGAGACGCGCGTCGACGGCAAGACGTCGGTCGGCGTTGGCGTGGAATGGGAATATTGAAGGCGGCGTCGCGCTGAGCGTCGTCGTCTCAACAAATTCTTGGCAATTGTTCGCCAGCTATCCAGTCGACGATACGTCCTCCGCCGAAGGCTGTTTTCATCTGGACGAAGTTGTGTTGGTCGGCGACGATTTGTCCGATGATGGCGGCCTGCGCGCCGAGGGGATGCGCGCGCATGGCGGCGAGCAGGGTTTGCGCGGCGTCGGCTGCGACGACGGCGACGAGCTTGCCTTCGTTGGCGACGTAGAGCGGATCGAGGCCGAGCAGCTCGCAGGCCGCCGCCGCTTCCGGCCGCACGGGCACCGCCTCCTCCTCGATGACGACGCCGACGTTCGACTGGTGGGCGATCTCGTTGAGCGTCGCGGCGAGCCCGCCGCGCGTGGGATCGCGCATCAGCCGCAGCGAAGGTCCGCAGGCGGCGACCATCTCGGCGACGAGTTCGTGCAGCGCCGCGGAATCCGACAGCAGATCCGTTTCGAACTGAAGGTTCTCGCGGCAGGACATCACCGCGACGCCATGGTCGCCCATCGAGCCGGAGACCACGATTGCATCGCCCGGCCGCGCGCGGTCGCCCGACAGCTCGAGCCCCTCCGGCACGACGCCCACGCCGGCGGTCGAGATGAACACCCCGTCGGCCTTGCCGCGCTCAACCACCTTCGTGTCGCCCGCCACCACCGGCACGCCCGCCTTGCGCGACGCCGCGCCCATGCTGTCGGCGATCCGCTTCAGATCGGCCAGCCGAAAGCCTTCCTCCAGGATGAAGCTCGCCGTCAGATAAAGCGGCCTCGCCCCCGACATCGCCAGGTCGTTGATCGTGCCGTGCACGGCGAGCGAGCCGATGTCCCCGCCGGGAAAGAACAGCGGCGAGATCACATAGCCGTCCGTCGTCATGGCGAGACGCCCGTGGGGAACATGGACCACCGCCTGGTCGTCGGCCCGGCGCAGCCATTCGTTGTCGAAGGACGCGTGGAAAATGTCGGCGATCAGCTGCGCCATGGCCCGCCCGCCGGAGCCGTGCGAGAGATCGACGCGCCCGTTCTTCAGATCGAGCTTGCGCTTGAGGATGCGCGCTGGCGCGTTCATTCGGCGGCCCTCGCAGCGTGCGGCTGCGCCCGGTCGCGGAACCGCCCGTACGTCCAGTGCGCCGCGCAGGCGCCTTCCGACGACACCATGCACGAGCCCATCGGCGTCTCCGGCGTGCAGGCGGTCCCGAACAATTTGCAATCGATCGGCCGTTTCACCCCGCGCAAGATCGCGCCGCATTCGCACGCCGGATTGTCCTGCGCCTGCTTCGTCCGGATCGAGAACAATCTCTCGGCGTCGAACTGCGCATATCGCTCGCGCAACCGCAGCGCGCTCAGCGGCACCTCGCCCAGCCCGCGCCACTCGAAGCTCTCGCGCAGCTCGAACATCTCCTCGACGATCGCCTGCGCCTTCACATTGCCCTCGCGCGTCACCGCGCGAATGTACTGGTTCTCGACCTCCGCCCGGCCCTCGTTCATCTGCCGCACGAGCATCAGGATCGACTGCATCACGTCGAGCGGCTCGAAGCCCGAGATCACCACAGGCTTCCGATAGCCCGCAGCAAACGGCTCGTAAGGCTTCGTTCCGATCACCGTGGAGACGTGCGCAGGGCCGACGAAGCCGTCGATCCGCACCGTCCCCAGAGACTTCACGTCCGGGCTCTCGAATATGGCCAGGATCGCCGCCGGCGTCAGCACGTGATTGCAGAACACCGAGAAGTTCGTCAGCCCCTTCTTCTGCGCCGCCAGGATCGCCATCGCCGTCGGCGGCGTCGTCGTCTCGAAGCCGATGGCGAAGAACACGACCTTGCGGTCCGGCTCGGCTTCCGCAATGCGCACCGCGTCCAGCGTCGAATAGACCATGCGGATGTCGGCGCCAGACGCCTTGGCTTTCAGCAGGCTCGCGCCGCCCGACGCCGGCACCCGCATCAAATCGCCATAGGTGCAAAGGGTCGTCTCGGGCCGACGCGCCAGTTCGATCGCATCGTCGATGCGGCCGATCGGCAGAACGCACACAGGGCAGCCCGGCCCATGGATCATCCGCACGTTCGCCGGCAGCAGATCCTCGACCCCGTAACGCGAGATCGCATGCGTATGCCCCCCGCAGAACTCCATGAACCGATAGTCGACGCCAGCCCGCGCCTCCGCCCGGATCGCCTCGGCGATCCCGCGCGCGAGCTTCCCATCGCGATATTCGTCGACGTATTTCATGCCGGCGCCCCCGCAGCCAGGGCGTCGGCCTCGCGCAGCAGCGCCAGCGTGCGCTCCGCCTCCTCCGGCGAGATGCGGCTCAGCGCATAGCCCACGTGCAACACCACATAGTCGCCGACGGCGAGCCCGTCGACCAACGCCACCGAGACGATCTTCGACACGCCCTCGATCGTCACGCGGGCCATGCCGTCGTCGAGCAGTTCGGCGATTTTGACGGGAATGGCGAGACACATGGCCGAACCCTCAACCCGCCTGGCGCGCGGCGCGCGCCGCCCGCGCCTCGATCCAGGCGTAAAAAGCCGCCAAACCCTCGCCCGTGCGCGCCGAGACGACCAGCGTCTGCAACCGCGGATTGACGCGCAGCGCCGCCGCAAGGCACGCTCCCACGTCGAAGTCGAGATGCGGTAGCAAATCCGCCTTGTTCAGCAGCATCAGATCGGCCGCCGCGAACATGTCGGGATATTTGGCCGGCTTGTCCTCGCCCTCCGTCGTCGACAGAACGACCACCTTGTGCGCCTCCCCGAGATCGAAAGCCGCCGGACAGACCAGGTTGCCGACGTTCTCGATGAACAGCAGACCGCCGCCCTCCAGCGGCAGATCGTCGAGCGCATGGCCCACCATATGCGCGTCCAGATGACAGCCCTTGCCCGTATTGATCTGCACCGCCGGCGCGCCCGTCGCCCGGATCCGCGCCGCGTCGTTGGACGTCTGCTGGTCGCCCTCCACCACCGCGATCGCAAACCGGCCCTTCAAATCCTCGATCGCCCGGACCAGAAGCGTCGTCTTGCCCGACCCCGGGCTCGACACCAGGTTCAGCGCCAGGACCCCCTTGTCCGCCAGACGCGCGCGGTTCTGCGCGGCGTGCGCATTGTTCTTGCCGAGAATGTCGCGCTCGATCCGGACAATCCGCTCCTGGCTCAGCCCGGGAACATGCACGCCCGCGATCCCCGCCCCGAAATCGATCGCCCCGGACTCCCCATGCGCGTGATCGCGATGCTCGCCGTGGCCATGGTCATGGTCGTGGTCATGGTCGTGATGGTGGACATGATCGTGGTCGTGTTCGTGGCTATGCCCATGGTCGTGGCCGTGGTCATGCGCGTGGCCGTGGTCGTGGTCATGCGCGTGGTCGTGGTCCTCGCCATGCTCGTGAGAGTGCGCATGCGCATGAACCTCACCATCCGCATGCGAATGCGCGTGCGCGTGCGAATGTGCGTGCGAATGGCTCCGCGCACCCTGCTCGCCCGCATCGCCGCCCTTCGCTATCGTCGCCGTCCCGCACCCGCATACCGAACACATCATCCGATCTCCCTTCGGCCCAGAGCCCCTGGAATTCGACAGCCCGATCCGCGCAGGACTTGGCCGCTCCGCGCTGACCACGCCTCTCGCATACAATAGGACGGTCGCCCGCGGATTGCGACATCTCAAGGACGGGCGTTTCGGGACTGGCCCAACGCGGCCTCGTCTCCCTCAGGCCAAATCGATTGGCGTCGGCCGTCAGGCTTTTTCGGTTTCGGGCGCTGGAACCGGCCCGCCGCTCGCGGGCGCTGCGAAGCTCAAGATGAGATCCCGCAGTTCTGGCTCGTCGACCAGGCTCGCAGCGTCATGGGCGTCGAACCAGCCTGTCGTGCGCTGATCGCGCTCGGGCCAGTTGCGCCGCTGCTTTTCGACCGCAAGCGGAAAGACCCCGACCTCGCAGGTTAGCGCCGCGCCGTTCCGCATCCGTTTGACATAGTGATAGGAGCCGATCGGCTCCTTCGAAACCTTTCCGGTGAGGCCAGCCTCCTCCATCGCCTCACGTGCGGCGACCGAATGCGGCTTCATCCCCTTGATCGGCCACCCCTTGGGCAGCACCCACCGGCGCGTCTCGCGGGAGGACACGAGCATGACCTGCAAGCCGTCGTCGCGACGAAAGGGCAGCGCGGCGAATTGCCGACGCGGCGCGGCGGCCGCCGGAGCGGCGGCGTCGCCTCCTTTGCTTTTGCGCTTGCCGGGCAAGTCCGCCTCCCGCGCCGCCGGTTGCAAGGGTCTGAACGCGCGCGAACTTCGTACCGCCGCTACGCTCAGGCTGATTCGCAACTCATTCTGAATCGGTCGCCGGATTTGGCAATTGTTTTGTGTGGATTCGGAGGCGCGTCAGGCCGCGTGCGGCAATTCAGGCTTCTCGAAGGACAGCCGCACCACCCCTTCGCTGCTCGAGTCTTCGATCGGCACGTGCCAATAGCTGGCCGCCAGACTGGGATATTCGCTGAAAGGCGCGTGAATCTCCGCCAGTGGAGCGCCGCGGCGATTGCCCACGACCATCGCGCGCTCGAGCAGGCGGATGAGCTCGTCCACGCTGGAGGGCGTCTCGGTCAAGGTGAGAGTCGTCCGGCCAGCGGCGGGGATCGCGGCTTCCAGAAGGCGTTCAACTTCCAACGGCGACATCGGCGTCTCCCTGTCGATGACAGAAGAGTGACACAGACCCGCTGACGGAGCTTTGCGCTGAACACGCAATTTTTCGACAAACACAGAATTCTTCCCCAGCGTCGGACGCCGGGGAAGCCAGCTCAATAGCTCCGGGAGCTCGGACCGCGATAGGCGGCGGCCGGCAGGCTGGGATCGAGGCCGGCCGTGCTTGGCGCTGCGGACGCCACCGGCGCGGGATTGTTGTAGACGACCGGCGGCGAGGCCGGCATGCCTGCAACCGGCGCAAGATAGCGCGGTCCGCCCGCATAGGTCTGTTCCGCGACAGGCGCCTGACGCGCGACGACGACGCCTTCGTCCCCCGCCTCCACCGGCGGTTTGCGGCGCGCCACGCGCGTCGCGCGACGCGCCTTGGGCGCAGCCTGCGCGACCGCGACGGGTCTTTGCGGCCCGAGCGCGCTTTCGAGGCTGCCCTCCGGCGCAGAGCTCGCGATCACGACGTTCCCGCCGGCGACGCCGCGCACGGGCGTCGTCGCTTCGACGCGGCGCGCCGGATCGAGCGCGCGCGCCACGATAGCCGGCGCGGCGAGCGTCATGCCTTCCACCGTGGCCGCCAGATCGTCGACGGTGGCGTCCTTGCGGCACAAATGCACCCGGATCGAAGCGGGCGCGCCTGCGGTGGTCGAACCGCCGAAGCGCTTGCCGAGGATCGAGAAACCTGAATCCGAGTTCGCGCCGCGATGGATGTCGTCGACCCACTGCCATGCGAACACGCAGCGCGCCCCGCTCGGCGCACGGCCGATCGCCAGCCCGAACACGCCGAGCGCATTCTGACGCGGCTGCGTCACGATCCGCATCGGCACTTTCGGATAACGCGCCAGAATCTCGCGCTTGACGCCGGCCTCCGACGGCGGGCTGAGGTTGAGCGAGCCCGGGCCCACGGCCGCAGCGGTTTGGACGCTGATCTCCAGACGGTTTTCGCCGAGCCCGGACACCTCGCCGGCCAATACCGCCTGCTGATTGAGCCCGTTCGAATAATTCTTCTCCCGCACATTCGCCACGACGCCGCCGGGCGCCGGCATCTGAGCGAGCATCATGGAGGCGTCGGCCCCGGCGACCGGCATGGTTTCCGGCGCGCCGGAGGTATCCGCGCGGGAGACGAAGGCGGCGGGCCCGGAACTCGACGCGCAACCGCCGAGCGCGAGGAGGAACGGGAGAATGAGAATCGGGTGACGCATCTTACTTGCCCCCTTGCAGGGATTGGCCCGGCGCAGCTTTGCCGAGCGTCGCGAAGGCCTTCCGCGCTTCCTCTCTTCTGTTGAGGTGCAGCAGCGACCATCCGCGCATCATGCGTAGCTCCGTCGTCTCGGGCGCCATGGTTGCGCGCCGTTCGAGTGCGTCGAGAGCCGCCGCATAATTCTTTTCGTTGAAGTATTGCGCCGCCCGCTGGGCCAGCGTGCCGGCGTCTGCGGCGTCCGGCAGTTGCGGCGCGTATCCGCCCTGAGGCACGAGTTGCGCTGGCGCATCGGCCGAAGCCGTCGCCGGAGTGGGAGGCGGCGGAACGTAAGCGACCTGCGTCGGCGACGGCCGCGGCGCGACGAGGGCTGGCTGGGCGGTCTGCACGCCGATCGGACCGCCGACGACGCGGACGGCGGGCGCCCCGGCGTCGGCGGAGCCGCCGGCCGGCGCGACCGAGGTCGGCGCAACGGATGTAGGCGCAACCGAATTCGGCGCAACCGACGCGCCGGCCGCCGACGGCGCCGCTCCAGCCGAAGGTCCCGCGCCCCCGGCTTCGATGGCCGTCTTCGGACGATCCTTTTCGGGCAGCTCGGTCGCCCAAAGCGTGCCGGCCGGCGCGATCTGCGCGGCGTAGGTCGGCGACGTCGGGCCGTTGACCCCGTTCCAACCGGGAAGAAGCGCGAAGCCGTAGCGCTCGTATGGCATGCGGCCGACGCCGGGAACGCGCGAGGCGACGAGCGGATAGGGGCCGCGGAACGGTTCGCCCTGCAGGCCGGCCTGCGCGGCCGCCTGCGCGAATTGCGACGGGCTGCGCGGATTGGGCGCGGCGGCGGCGGCGAAGCGCAGCAGGTTTTCCGGATCGACCGCCGCCGGGAACAGCTTGCGGTCGATCTTCGGCATTTCCTGCCGCGGCGGCTGATAGCCGTAGGCCGTTCCGTACTGGGCGTTGGGGTTGTAGCCGGCCGCCTGCGCCGCCGTGAAGCCGGGGTTGATCTGCGCAGCCGCCTGCGCGCCGACCGGATAGGAGCCCGGAACCGTATAGCCGCCGACCGTCTGCTGGAGCGGCTTCAGTCTGGAATTGGCGAGTTCGTCGCACGGCGTCGGCGGATGATAGCGGCCGTCGGGGAAGATGATTTCGAGCACCTTGCCGAACAGGCCGTCGTACCTGTTCATCAGATCCCAGAATTCCTTCGTGTGCTTGGTCTTCTCCAGCGTCAGCGCGTAGCCGTAGACGGTCGCCTCCTTCGGGAACCAGGCGACCGCGCGCTGGAACCATTGCAGGGCGACGTCGTACTGGCACGAATTGTAGGCGTACCAGGCGAGCGCCTGCGCGCCTTCGCCGGAAGCGACGTCCATCGTCACCTTGGCGTAACGGGCGAGACGCTCCGGCTCGACATAGGGAGGGAATTCGAGCGTCAGGTCGCGTTCGAGAATGTCGATGAACAGGATGAGATTGTTCACCAACGGCTCGCGCCACGCGTAGGCGACCTCTTCCGTTTCACGACGCATGTCCAGTTCGCGCAGCGAATGCGCCAGACCATGCGCGATCATCGCGTCGCCGCCGCGCTCGAGCGCGATCTTGAACCAGTCGAGCGCGTCGCGGAACGTCTTGGTCTTGTAATAGTACCAGGCGACGAGACCCGGCTGGTTCGGGTCCTGCGCCGCCTTGGCGTAGTTCTGGAACACGTCGAGTTCGTTGGCCGGAATCTTCTCGGACCGCTCGTCGTGCAAATAGGCGCTGATGCGCGCCCGCACGATGTCGACCATGATCGGCGCGAATTCGCTGCGCCCCTGCGCATCATAACGGCCGGCGGCGATCAGCTTCTCGACGTCGGCCATGCGCAGATTGGCCATCGCCTTCTGGATGGTCGCAAGACGCGCCGGCTGGTCGGCGTTCGACTTGAGGATCGACAGATAGACGGAGACGGCGTCGTTCGTCTGCTTGGTCTTCGCGAAGGCCTCCGCGATCGTCCATAGCATTTCGACGTCGGCGTCGTCGGCGTTGTAATTGTCCGCCTTCACGTAGTCGACGAGATCCTGCCACTTGCCCTTCTTCCAGAAGTCCATGATCCGGATGCGCAATTCCTTGCGACGGACCTTGGTGGCGAGGTCCTTCGAGGGCTCCCAGTTCGGCTCTTCCTTCTTGCGCGCAGCCATCGCCGCGCGCAATTCGTCGATCTTGTCGGCGGCGAACAGCTCCCAATAGGCGTCTTCGCTCGGATCGCCGGGGGGCTCCCCGTTGAACAGGTCGAGCGGCGGCGTCCATCCGGGATAGAGACGCACGAGGCGCTCGATCTCGGTGTTGACGCGTTCCATCTGCCCGAGCTGCGCGTAATAGCGCAGCGCGGATTCGTCCGGCCCCTCCTTGTCGCCGAGGATCGGCGCGGCTCTCAGCGTGCGGCCGTTGGGCTCGTCCGCCTTCGGAATGACGGGGGCCTGCGGCGCGACAGGCGCCGCCGCCGGGCGCGCCTCGCGCGCCTCCGGCGCCTTGGTCGGCATGTCGACGATGAACGAATTGCCCGCAGCCTGCGCGAAAACGGCGCCAGGCGCTCCCAGCGTGAGCGCGCTCGCAAGCAAGAAGGAAGTTCTCGTCAGCGCAGGCATGAGGGGAACCTCATTTGCGCCGCGAGCACGGTCATGATCCGCAGAGTCGCAGGGTAGTAGTTTTCCGGCGTGCGCGACGCGACCAGATCGTGTCCCAGCTGCCGGCCTTCCACGACGCACTGCGTCAGCGCGCCGATCGCCGCGTAACCGCCTTCGCGGAAGGCGCCGCTTTCGCGCCCCGCCGAGAGATCGACGATCGCCGTGCCGCGATAGCGCGTCGCCCAGTTCAGGAAGGGTTCGTAATGCTCGCGCTCGCCGATGCCGGCCCACGCGAGATAGAGCGGAATGCGGATCGCGTTGTAACCGAACTGGACAGGGAAGCCGTCCGCGGCCTTGGCCTTGCCGTCGCGCAGCGACACCCATTCGGTCGGCAGGCCGTCGGCGCCGAAACGCGCGAGCTTGAGCGCGTCGAGACCGCTCTGCACGATGCCGCGCCAGTCGATCTCCGGCGCGACCAGCGGCAGACGCGCAAAGGCCGGGAACACCCAATAGGAGAGATTGACGACCGGGCCGTCGGCGCGATCCTCCGCGGCGAACCCGGCGACCGCCGGCAGCAGCAGCGCGCCGTTCTTGGTCTTGTAGACGACAAGCTTGCGGCCGATCTCGACCGCGATACGGCGCGCCGTCACCTTCAGCGCGACGTCGCCCCAGAATTCCGCCGCCTCGGTCAACGCCCAGGCCACGAGAATATCGCCGTCCGAGGCGTCGTTGATATCGGCGACCGCCGGCCGATGCGCGGGATCCCAGCGCCACGCGAGCAGTTGATCGTCGCGCACCATCAGGTTCGCGCGCGTCCAGCCCCACAGAAGATCGAAAGTGGGACGATCGTTGGCGGCGACCGCCAACAGCATGGCGTAGCCCTGCCCTTCGCTATGGCTGATGCGATTGTTGCCGGTGTCGACGACGCGGCCGTTCTGCGTGATGTAGCTCGCCTTGTATGACTGCCACATCTCGGGCGTCTTCAGCGCGCCGCCGAGCGACAGCGGCCGCGCGTCGAGCGCCAGCGGCGGCTTTTCGATCGGCTTGGCCTCTTGGGCCGCCATCTGCGCCTGCACGCCGGCGCCGAGCGGAATGACCGGCGCGAACGTCTGCGCGACGGCCGGCGAGGCCGTGGCGACAATCAGGGCCAGTGCGAAACGGATGCGGCTCATGGCTGCCTCCGTCCGACGTTGCGCACGAACAGGCTCGTGGTGACCGCAAGCATGAGCGCGATCGCCAGGGCGATGGCGACGTATATCTGGCTATTGATCGAGAGCCAGCCTGCCGCGATCAGGCGCGAGTTCTCGATGGTCAGCGGCTGCGTGACGATCAGACGCTGCGCGCGCGCCGGCGCGGTCTGGACCGAGCCTTCGCTGGCGTCGAGGATCGACATGCGGCCGGAAATCTGGTTCCACACGCGCGGGTCGACGAGGCACGGAACGGATTCGGCGAGATCGGTCGAGGTCGGCGCGGTCACCAGCGTCCACACGTCGTCGATCGTATCGCCGAGCATGTTCTGCGAAACGACCAGCGAAGCGCGCGCCGTCAACTCGGGTTCGCCCGGGCCGGAGGTCAGTTTGGCGCCGAACCACGACACCAGGCCGTCGAGTCGCGAGGACGTCCAGTCTTTGACGCCGTCGTAGACGCGCTGCACATAGCCGGACACGACGTTTTTGTTGCGGACCTTGGCGTTCCATTCGTCGAACAGCGCGCCGGAGGCCTGACCGGTGACCTGCAGCGATCCGACGGGCGCGTAATCGTAGCCCGACTTGCGATTGGGCCCGACGAATATCCCGCGCGACTGTGACTGCACGATGCTCGCGGTCGAAACGTCGTCGACACGCCGCCATGCGGAATTGATCGCATGCTCGAAACCGCCCGGCGGCTTGGGCATGCGGCAGGCGGCCGGGAAGTTGCGTTCCAGCACCAGACGATTGCGGGCGATCGCTTCGTAGCGCGACAGAGCCTCGTCCTTGGGCGGACGCGTCGCGTCGAACCGGCCGACCCAGGCCTTCTGCACGGCTTGCGGATCGAGCCCGGCGGCGCGCAGCAATGAAGGGTCGAGGACGTTCGCGGCGCCCACGACAAGGACCGAGCCGGAGCCCTTCTGCGGTATAGCGCCGGTCAATTCGAAATCGATCGGCCGACCGGCCATGATCGCCATGCGGGCCGCGATGGTCGCCGCCGCGCCGATCGTCTCGCGGTCTGGCGCCGGCGCGACGATCTTCGGCCGCGCGCCTTCGACAGCAAAGGGGAAGGCGCCGGTCGTGGTGACCGAAAGGTCGGGCATGCGCGCAATGCGCGCGATGCGCGGAAGTTCGATTTCGGTCGAATCGAGAAGCAGGAAGCGCTTGGCGCCCGAAATCGCCGCAAGCGGATCGCAGGCGGCGTCGCCGGCGATCGGCACCTGCGCCTCGATCTCGACGCGATTGAGCCCCGGCCGCATTGCGCCGAGCGGCAACGGAATCGGATTTTTCGTGAAGACGTCGCCCGCCGACTTCGGCAGCTTCATACTGACGGCGTTGCGTCCGTTGACGCTGACGACGATCTGCGCGGCGGTCGTCAGACCGGGCGCATAACCGCCCGCGAGATCGACGACGGCCTTGCCGTAATCGGCCGGGTAGAAGTCCGGCGGCATGATGACGTTGAAGGCGGCGCGGAACAGGCGGCCGCTGAACTCTTCGCTGGCGACGCCGAGATCGCGCAGCTTGACGCGCTGGCCGCCTTCCATGCGCAATCCGGGAAACGCGGCCGCGGCGCGCAGGCCTGCAGTCGCGCCGAGCGCGTGCTTGCTCAGATCGAACTCGGCCAGAGCTTCGTTGACCTGCGCATCGGTCGGGCCTGTGACGACGATGGTCGTACGCAGGCGCGAGCTGGCGGGAATGACGATGACCCGCGGCCCGGAAATGGGGCCGAAGGCGCGCAGATCGATGAGGCTCGACAGATCGGCGGCCGCGCCGACCACCAGATTGACCCCGTATTCGCCGTCGGCGAGCGCGCCGATATCGACGACCGGCTGCTCGAAACGGCCCAACAGCGAAATCATCTGCGTTGCGCGCATGATGCGCTCGACATTGGCGAGATTCGTCCGACCCGGAACGACGGCGCGAATGGGCAAAGCGCCCTGCGCGTCCGGCGACAGGGCCGGCAGGTCGGCGAGCCGCGTTACGCCGGAACTGCGCGGCAGCAGCAGCCCGGTCTGCGACGGGTCGATCTGCGTCCACAGTTCGTAGGTCGCCTGCAGCGAGCAGTCCACGCGATGGCGTTGCTCGGCGGTCAGACGAATGGAATTGAAGCCCGCCTGGAGCACGTTCGGCGGAATGTCGAATTCGAAGGTGCGCACGGAATGCGTCGCGCGGATGTTCGCGCGTCCGACCATGACGTCGTTGATCGTCAGGGTCAGATAGGACGCTTCCGGCATCACCGAGATGGCCGAGAGGTAGCCGACCTGGAACTTGATCGGCAGACGCGCCTGTTCGGCCGTCACATACACTGGCCATTCGGACGAGGCGATCTCGCCCGACAGGCGGAAGCCCTGAATGTTGTTGGTGAGATGACGCAGCGTCGAACCCGTCGCAGCTTCGATGGGCGCGGCGGCGACGGCGGGCGCGAATGTCGGCGCCGGGCTGATTGCAACCGGCGCGCGCGGCGCGAATTGGGCGGGCTGAGGCGGCGCCGTCAGGACGGATTGCGGCGCCGTCGGCGGCGGCGACTGAACCATGACAGGCGCAGGCGGCTGCGGTGCGACGGGCGCGGAGGAGACAGGAGCCGGCCGCGAATAGACGGGCGCTGGCGGCGCTTGCGGCGCATCGGCGGGTGCGGAAGGAGCCGGCGACGGGCGCGAACCGTACGGGACGACGCGCGTCAGGCTGGACGGCGCGGTAGTGAAGATCGCCTGCGCAAGGCAAGCGTCCGCCTGCGCCGCCACGAAGGCGACGGTCATCAGCAGGAATTGGACGCTCTTACGCATGCGTACTCTTCGACTGTCCCGGTTCAGGCGGACTGCTTTTGAATCGCGCCGCCCGCCGAAGCGGGCTGAGGCGAGGGCTGCTTGCCCATGGCTGCGAAGCGTCGCAGCCAGGACAAAGATGTTTTCGGCGGACTTTCGGCTGCTGGAGTTCCCTTCTTCTCCTTTTCGCGCTTGAGCAGATAAGAGACAGCGCGGATCGGCTCCGTGAGTCCCCACCAGATGAAGCGGCCGGACCCCGCGAACACGTTCTTGTGCTTGCGACGGGTTTGCAGGAAGCGCGGAAGCGCATCCGAATCGGCGTACATGAGGTCGGCGAGAACGTAATATTCGTCGGGCTCCATCGCGCCGAACTCGAACCCGTACACAGCGTTGTCGCCAGACCCGCTGACGTGAACGAAGGTAATGGGCAGCGTTTCGTTCTTGATGATCTCGCCCATCGGATCGATCGCGAGACGGCCGGCCGTCGCGCCGACCTCGAGATTGAGGGCCGCCAGTTCTGCGGAATGACGGAAGGAAACGCCGCCAGCCGACACGTCCTTGATCTTCACCCGAATGTTCTGTTCGCCGATCGTCAGCGTGCCTTCGCGCGTGATGTGGAGACGAGGATGACGGTCGGGCTGCCGCCGTTCGGCGACGGCGCCGAGCGCAGCGCCCGCGATCATCATGTTGAACAGGTTCCACAAGCCGACGACGAGCATCAGATTGTCGACGCCGGGCTCGAACATGTAGCGGTAGGCCGCGACGAGGCCTGCGCTGAACAGAAGCCCATAGATGGCGAAGAAGGGCCAGGCGAGTTCGGACAGATGGTCCTGGTCGAGCGTCAACCCCTTCGCCGTCACGTTGAACGTCGGTTTGCGCGGGCTCATGACGACCGACACGATCGCCTTGGCCAGGAACACGCCCTGCACATATTCGTACAGCTCCGACACCCATGGCCAGCGGACGCGGCCGAACAGGTAGTTCTGGAGCATGATGTTCACGATCATATACGTCGCGGTATAGGCGATCGCCTCGTCGAGGTTCGACACAAAGATCTTGATGTCGAAGAAGATGTGCGTCAGCGGCGCGAACATGAAGATCATGCGCGGCACCGGGAAGAACCAGAAGGTCATGCTCGACAGATAAGCCACGCGCTGAATGAACTTCAGGCCCTTCTTCAGGGCCGGGTTCTTCAGCATGAGGATCTGGAACATGCCCTGGCACCAGCGCGATCTCTGGCCGATGAAGGACGCGAACGTCTCGGGCTGGAGGCCGGCGATCAGCGGCTTGTCGACATAGACGCTGTTCCAGCCCTTGGAATGCAGTTCGAACGCCGTCTCGCAATCTTCGGTGATGGTGATGCCGGAGAAGCCGCCTGTCGTCTCGAGCGCGGTGCGGCGCAGCAACGCCGCCGAGCCGCAGAAAAACGAGCCGTCCCACTTGTCGAGACCGCGCTGGGTGACGCCGTAGAACATTTCGTTCTCCGACGGCATCTCGTGGAAGGTGCGCAGGTTCTTTTCGATCGGGTCCGGGTTCAGGAAGACGTGCGGCGTCTGGACGAGGAACGTCTTCGGGTCCTTCGCGAAATAGCCGACGGTTTCCCGCAGGAACGCGCGGAATGGCGCATGGTCGGCGTCGAACACGACGATGATGTCGCCCTTAACGTGCGACAGCGCGTTGTTCATATTGCCGGCCTTGGCGTGTTCGTTGCGCTTGCGCGTAAGGTAAATCGCGCCGAGACGCGCGCAGAGAGCCTGGAGCGAGATGCGCCGCTGCCTCGCGGCCTCCGCCTTGACCGGGTCCTTGTCGTTGCACTTCTGATCGGTGCCGCCGTCGTCCAGCAGCCACACGTTCAGCTTGTCGGCGGGATAATCCATCGACTTGGCGGCGGCCACCGTCGTAGCGAGGATGTATTCGTCCTCATTGTAGGTCGGAATGAAGACATCGACGACGGGCAGATTTTCATCGTCGTCGCGTTCGAGACGCGGACGGACCAGCGGATCGGCGTTGATGACGAGGCTGATCGTCAGGATCACCACGCAATACGTTTCTGCAATAATCAGGATGAGGCCGATGGCGAAGGCCAGGGGATCGCTCGCCGGCGGCAAGGTGCTCGTCCACCGCCAGTACTGGTAGCGAATGACCACGAAGCTCGCCATGGCAAGGAAAAGCTGGCGCGCGACAATGCCGCGGCCGAACGTCCAGACCGCGATCAACCCGACGATCACCGTGCCGCTGAGCGCCAATTGGCTGTGCACGCTCACGGGCTGCGTGAGCAGAACAAGGGCCAGAAGGCCCGATATCCCCCACGCTATGGCGCGCACCGTCGCCGACATCAAACGCTACTCCCTGACGCTGGGGACGAATCTAAAGGCGACGATTTACGCTTCGGTTAACGTAACCGGAGGCTGAACGTCTCGGGGCGAGATGGGATCTGCGCGTTAAGGATTGGTTCGCAGGCGATGCGAGGCGCAGCAGCGCCTCGCCTACAGGCGAGCTGTGAAGAATTCATTAAGACTTGCAGCTCAGAAGCCGATGCGCGCGTCGAGAATGCCATAGAGGCCGCTGCCGCGGACCTTGTCGACCAAAACGCCCGCCGATGCGCCGAGCTGGAGCATGCTGAACTTCGCGCCCGTCAGATGCAGGCCGATGCGCCACTGCCGGAAGAACTCGTCGCCCATGAAGATCGCCTCGGGGCCGACGTAGACGTCGGGCGCCAGCGCATAACCGGCCTTCAGACGCGCATAGTAGGAGCTATGCATGCTTGAGAAGGACGCGACGCCGGCGAACATCGTGTAGTCCGTCGGGCGATAGTTGAAGTCGACCGCGATCTTCAGCCCGGTGCCTTTGCCGACCGACGTGTTGGCCGTGTCGTTCTTGTCGATCTTGTTGTCGTCGTAATTGGCGCCGCCGTAGACGCCGAAAGATGCGCGTTTGGTTACCCATTCGTAACCGATCATGAAGGATCCGTCGGTCTGCGTGCCCGTCACCTTGCCGAGGTTCGTGTTGGTGTACGAGTACTGTCCGACGACGCCGCCGAGACGCAGGCGAATGCCCGATTCATCCAGGCCGCTGAACGGCGCGATCGTGCCGATCAACGTGGCGAATTTCGATCCCTTGGTGTCCGCCGTAACCGCCAGATCGACCGCCGCGCCGAACTTTTCCCGGGTTGGCGCACGGGTCGGCGCGTAATCGGCGGATTTCGAGGGGCCGTAGGAGGTGTAGACCGGATCGGTCTGCGGCGGGAAAGCCGCGATGTAGGCCGTCGGAGCCGGCGACTGGGAATCGGGCGCGCCCGTATACCACTCGGCCGCCTCCGCCGCGCAGGGCGCGACGACCGACAAAACCGAAAGAATGACCGCACCCGAACGCATGACGCGACGCTCCTGAAGAGAGGCGTTCGCACGCCTTTCTTTCCCTTGCGCCGCAGCATGGTTCCTGTGCGTAAGAAGCGAGTTAATTCAAATTTGCGATCAATCGATATGTATAAAAACGCGTTAACCGAGGCGACCGTCACCCGACCTGCCGATCCTGTCCTTCCCAGAACCGGGCGCGCAGCGCCTTCTTGTCGACCTTGCCGACGGCGGTCGTCGGAAGGCTCTCGACGAATTCGATCCGCTTCGGCGCATGGGCCGCGCCTTTGCGCTCCTTGACGAGCGCGATCAATTCCTCCGCCGCCGGCTGCGCCCCCGGCCTTCGAACGACCAGCGCCACCACGGCCTCCCCCCATTTCGGGTCGGGCGCGCCGATCACGCTCGCCATCGCCACTCCGGGATGGCTCGACAGCGCGTCCTCGACGTCGCGCGGATAAATATTGAACCCGCCGGACACGATCATGTCCTTCTTGCGGTCCATGATGAACATGTAGCCGCGCTCGTCCATGCGGGCGATGTCGCCGGTATGCAGCCAACCGTTCCGGAAAAGCTCGGCCGTCTGCTCCGGGCGCTTCCAGTAGGTCTGAACCGCATGGGCGGCGCGCACGCAGATTTCGCCGGGTTCGCCGGCCGGCACGGGCTGGTCGTCATCGTCGAGAATCGCAGCGTCCACGCTGGCGATCGGAAAACCGCAGGACGCGAACAGCTCGGGCCGAGCCGGATCGTGGTCCGCCTTGCGCAACACAGAAATCGGATAGCACTCGGTCTGCCCGTACAATTGCGAAAACACTGGGCCGATCCGTTTCAGCCCCTCTTCGAGGCGCGCCGGCGACATCGGCGAGGCGCCGTAGAGCAGCAGGTCCAAGGACGACAGGTCTGTACGGTCGAGGTCCGGGTGATCGAGCAGAATGTAGATCATCGTCGGCACGAGCAGAGCGAAATTGATCCGCTCGCGCTCGATCGTCGCCAACGCCGCCTGGGGATCGAAGCCCTTCATCAGATGTATCGTTCCGCCCAGCATCAGCGTCGGCAGGATCTTGGTTCCCGCGACATGGCTCATCGGCGCGATCACGAGATAGCGCGGCGCCGTGGGAATTTCGAAATCGGCGAGAATGGCGGTCGTGTAGCTGGCGTTCTGTGCGTGGTTGCGAAGCGCGCCCTTGGATTTTCCGGTGGTGCCGCCGGTGTAGTTGAGTATGGCGATATCGTCCGGGCGCGCGATGTCGCGCGCCTGGGAGGCGCCGCGTCCGTCCGCCGCCGCAAGAAGATCGACCCCGTAGTCCGTCGCTCCGAGCGAGAACACGACGCGCAGACTGGCGTAGGCGCCGACGGCGAGGTCGCCGCCGCGTTCGAGAAATGCTTCCGCATCGACCAGCGCCGCATTGCATTCGCCGTCGACGATCTGATCGATCTGATCTTCGAGCGATCCCAACGGATGCAGCCAGGTAATGCTGATCGCGGACGCTTGCGCGGCCACGCTCGCGCACCAGGCTTCGGCGCGATTGGAGGTCAGGATCGCAAGCCGGTCGCCGCGGCCGAGCCCCTTCGCCGCGAAGACGGCTTGCATCCGCCCGACGAGATCGAGCGCCGCACGATAGCTCATCTGCTCGCCGTCGCGCACGAAAGCGATCCGTTCGGGATAGCGGGCGAGCGCGCGCAGCGCCTGCTTGCCGACGGTCGGTCCATTGTGAATCGCGTCCCGCATTCTTTCCTCCCGTCCGCCGCCGTAGCGTCCGATTGTTCGCTCCCGTAGACTAGAATCGCCGGACACGCGGGAAAAGACGAGGATGATCATGGCGCACGACTGGTTCGGGCAGACGGCCGCACGACTCGCTCTGCCTCTGATCGCCGCGCCTATGTTTCTCGTCTCGGGCGTGGAGCTGGTCACCGCGGCCTGCGCCAGCGGCGTGATCGGATCTTTTCCGACCGTCAATTGCCGAACAAGCGAAGAAGTCGATGCGTGGCTAACGAGAATCCGAACGCAAGTCGCGGCGCATGAGCAGGCGACAGGCCGGCAGGCCGCGCCCTGGTGCGCGAACCTCGTCGTCCACAGGTCGAACGCACGCCTGATGAGCGACGTCGCGATCCTAGTTCGTCACCAGCCGGAACTGGTCATCGCGTCGGTTGGTTCGCCCGCGCCGATCATCGGTCCGTTGCACGACGTCGGCGCCCATGTCCTTGTCGATGTCGCGACCATCCGCCACGCAGAGCGTGCGCTCGAGGCTGGCGCCGACGGCCTCGTTCTGTTGACCGCCGGCGCCGGCGGCCAGACTGGCTGGCTCAATCCCCTGGCGTTCGTCCGCGCGGTGCGGAAATTCTACGACGGGCCGATCGTGCTCGCCGGCGGCGTTTCGGACGGCGCGGCGCTCCTTGCGGCTCAAGCCCTTGGCTGCGACCTCGCCTATATGGGCACGAAATTCATCGCCACCCGTGAAAGCCTCGCGAAACAGGACTATAAAGACATGCTCGTCGGCGCGCGCGCAGACGACATTCTGCTGACGCGCGCGTTCACGGGACTTGAAACAAACATGCTGCGCCCCTCGATCGTCGCGGCGGGCCTCGACCCGGACAACTTGCCCGCGCGCGGCGCAATCGACATCGCCAAGGACATCAGCGTCGAAGGTCGCGAGAACCGGCCGGCGCGCTGGAAGGACATCTGGAGCGCCGGCCACAGCGTCTCCGGCGTCGACGGCGTGCCGACCGTGGCCGACCTCGTGGAAAGGACGCGCGCCGAATACGAGGCGGCGCGCGACGACTTTCTGCTCAGAATATCGAATATGCGCCGTCGATGAGGAACATGCCGGCCGTGTGATAGGACGAGCCCTTGCTCATGATGTAGACGGCGATCGCGGCGAAATCCTCCGGCGCGCCGAACCGGCGCATCGGAATGCGCGGCATGACGTTGGCCACGAACTTGTCGTTGTGAAACAGGCCCTGCGTCATCTCCGACTCGATCCAGCCGGGCAGCACGCAATGCGCCGTGACGCCATAGCGTGACAATTCGACCGCGAGCGCGCGGACGATCGAATTGAGCGCGCCTTTGGTCGCCGCGTAATGCTCGTTGCGCGCCGTGCCGGAGATCGACGCGAGGCTTGACGTCGCCACCAGCCGACCGAAGGCGTCGCCATTTTCGGCGCGGTCCCGCATATGGCGCGCAGCGTGCTGCAGGGTCAGAACGGCGCCGTCGAGATTTGTGGCGAACATCTCCCGCCACTCGGCCTGCGTCCTGTCGAGGAACGAGCGACGGCCGCCCCCGCCGATCCCCGCATTTGCGAAACATCCGTCGACACGGCCGTACTTCGCGAGCGTCTCGTTGAACGCGCGCTCGATCGATGCGGGGTCGCTGACGTCGCAATGCCGCGCTTCGCATTTGCCGTTGGCCAGCGTCTTCAACGCAGCCGCATTCTTCTCGGCGTTGCGTCCCCAGATCGACACGCTTGCGCCCGCCGCCGCCATGCCCTGCGCCATGCCAAGCCCGATGCCGCCATTGCCGCCGGTGACGATGACGACGCGGCCCGTGAGATCGAACAGATCCATCGTTTCCTCCAAAATCGTTGGCGCTCAGCATAGCCGGACTGTCGCCCGTCGCAACAACCCTCCCACAAGATTGTTTGACAATTTGGCGCATCTTCCGCCAGACTCCGGCAAGAACGGAAAACAGGAAACGTCCCATGAGCGCCTACGAAACGATCCGCGTCGACGTGACGGATCATATTCAGACGATCACTCTGCACCGGCCGGAAAAGCTCAACGCTTTCACAACGCAGATGATGAACGAGATTATTGCGGCGTTCGACGCCGCCGATGCGAACGACGATGTCCGCGTCGTCATCGTCACCGGGTCCGGCCGCGCATTCTGCGCCGGCGCAGACCTGTCGGCCGGCGCGAGCACGTTCGAACTGTCGAAGCGCAAGGACCGCGCGCAACCCAAGGAAAGCGCCGACGGCAAGCCCGACTATTCGGACGAAGCGATCCGCGACGGCGGCGGTCGGGTGACCCTGCGCATCTTCAAGTCGCTGAAGCCGGTCATCGCCGCCATCAACGGCCCGGCGGTCGGCATCGGCGCAACGATGACGCTCCCCATGGACATTCGCCTTGCTTCAAGCGAGGCGCGGATGGGTTTCGTCTTTTCGCGCCGCGGCATCGTGATGGAGGCGGCGTCGTGCTGGTTCCTGCCGCGCCTCGTCGGCCCGCAACAGGCGCTGGAATGGGTGTTCTCCGGACGCGTCTTCAACGCGGATGAGGCCTTGCGCGGCCGACTCGTGCGCAGCG
Source organism: uncultured Rhodoblastus sp. (assembly GCA_964634325.1). Taxonomy (GTDB): domain Bacteria; phylum Pseudomonadota; class Alphaproteobacteria; order Rhizobiales; family Beijerinckiaceae; genus JAJXWB01. Next base: position 75,999 of record CAZWJF010000006.1, on the reverse strand, counting down.
TGCTGCCGCCCGATGAACTGCTGCCCGAGGCGCGCCGTCTCGCAAAGGAGATCGTCGACCATACGGCGCCTGTCTCCGTCGCGCTGCAGCGTCAGATGATCTGGCGCATGCTCGGCGCCGACGATCCGATGGAGGCGCACAAGATCGACTCGCGCGGCATTTTCGAGCGCGGCCGTTCGGCCGACGTGAAAGAAGGCGTTACGAGCTTTCTCGAAAAACGTCCCCCGCGCTTCCCGGACAAGGTCTCGCAAGACATGCCGCCCTACTTCCCGTGGTGGGAGGAGCGCACGTACAAATAGCGCGAAGGCGCCCTCCGTCGGGCGGACGGGCGCGGCGGCTACTGCGCCGCCTGCGCCTTGCGCCCGCCGCCGCTCGACAGGCCCATCTGCTTGGCGATGACCTGCAGCATGATTTCATTGGCGCCGCCGCCGATCGCCGTCAGGCGAATATCGCGCATGATGCGCGAGATGCGGGATTCCCACATATAGCCTTGCCCGCCCCAGAACTGCAGGCAGGCGGTGGGAATGTCGAGCGCGAGCTTGCCGGCGAGGTATTTGGCGATCGACGCCTTTTCGGTCACGTCGCCGCCTGTCACATAGTGATCGACGGCAGTCCAGGTGATCGCGCGCAAGGCCTCGACCTCGCTGTGCATCGCGGCCAGCTTGTGCTGGATCGTCTGCATGTCGATCAACGCTTTCCCAAAAGCTTTGCGCTCGCGTACATAATCGACGGTGATCGCGATCGCTGTCTCGAGCATGCTCACCGCCTTGGCGGCGGCGTACAGCCGCTCTTCCTGAAACTGCTCCATCTGATAGACGAAGCCGCGTCCCTCCTCGCCGATCCGGTTGCGGACGGGCACGCGCACGTTGTCAAAGAAGATTTGCGCGGTGTCGGATGCATGCAGGCCGAGCTTGCGCAATTTGCGCGCGACGGACACGCCCCTGGTCTTCATGGGCACGATGATCAGCGACTTGTTCCGGTGCGGCTGCCCATCGGACGTGTTGGCGAGCAGGCACATCCAGTCGGCCTGCACGCCGTTGGTAATCCACATCTTTGAACCATTGATCACGTAGTCGTCGCCGTCGCGCACGGCGCGCGTACGGATTGACGCCACGTCCGACCCCGCACCCTCCTCGGAGACGCCGACGCACGCGACCATCTCGCCCGATATCGCCGGTGCAAGAAAAGCGCTGCGCAATTCGTCGGAGCCGTGCTTGGCGAGCGCGGGCGTCGCCATGTCCGTCTGCACGCCGAGCGCGGTCGCGACGCCGCCGGCGAGCGCCCGGCCCCATTCCTCCGCTGCGATCATGGAATAGGAATAATCCAGTCCAAGCCCGCCATACGCCTCCGGCTTGCTGATGCCGAGAAAGCCCATGGCGCCGGCCTTCTTGAACAATTCATGCGCCGGAAATATTCCGGCGTCCTCCCATTCGCCGGCGAAGGGATCGATCTCGCTCTGCACGAATTTTCGCAGCGAGCGGCGGAGTTCTTCGTGTTCCTGGGTGAAAAGCATCTGTTCCTCCTCGTCGAGGCGAGAAGCGAGCCATCTCTGTTACAAGATGATCTCAAGTGGAAGGATTGCTTCGCTTCGTTCGCAATGACGACGCCTAGCCCGGCAAGTCCAGCACCTGCTTGGCCACGATGTTGCGTTGGACTTCGCTCGAACCGCCATAGATCGTCGCCGGGCGCGAGAGCCAGTAATGCGCGAGCGCATCGAGTTGCTCGTTGCCGTAGGAGACCGGCTCGTCGATCGATCCGTTTTCAGCCGACAGTTCGACGAGCGATTCCGTGATCTTCTGATAGGTCGACGTGGCGAATATCTTCAGAATCGAAACGTCTGGCCCAAGCGCCTCGCCACGCCGCAGAATGTCGGCGAACCGCGAATAGGCTTCGGTAAGATCGGCGACGTCGATCCGCAATTGCGTGAACTTGTCGCGGAACCGGTCGTCCTCGAAAGCGCCGGTCGCGCGCCCGAGCAGCGCCAGCCGGTTGAGCGCGACCTGCGAGAGCTTCGGACTGCCGAGAAAGATGCGCTCGAAGCCGAGCAGCGCCTTGGCCATCGTCCAGCCCTCGTTGACCTTGCCGACGATGTTCTCCTTCGGCACGCGAACGTTGTCGAAGAAGGTCTCGCAGAATTCTTCGTGCCCGCCGAGCGTCATGATCGGTCGGCGCGTCACGCCGGGCGTCGAGAGATCGACCAGAAGGAAGGAGATGCCCTCCTGTTTCTTGGCCTGCTTGTCGGTGCGCACCAGCAGGAAGATCCAGTTGGCGTCCTGCGCCAGCGTCGTCCAGGTCTTCTGGCCGTTGACGACCCAATGATCGCCGTCGAGCACGGCTTCCAGCCTGAGCGACGCAAGGTCGGACCCCGCGTTCGGTTCGGAATAGCCCTGACACCAGACGTCCTCGCAGGCGATGATGCGCGGCAGATAGGTCTGGCGCTGTTCCTCCGAGCCGTAATTGATCAGAAGCGGACCGAGCATGACGATGCCCATGTCCGGCGCGCGGGGAACGCCGGCGCGATCGAGCTCCTCGAGATAGGCGATCTGCTTGGCGACCGACATTCCCATGCCGCCGTACTTCTTCGGCCAGGCCGGCGCGAGCCACCCGCGCTTCGACAGCTTCAGGCTCCACGGCTTGACTTCATGCCAGCGGATGCGCCGCGGCAGATGGCGGATGTCCGGCGGGCACTCCGCCTCGATGAAATCGCGGACCATCTTGCGAAAGTCCGCGTCGCTCATCGCGTCATAATCTTCGACAGGAGAGGTCATGGAGTCTCACACCAGTTCGAGCGCGGGCGACAGGGCGGCGTAACGTTTGCGGTGCTGCGCCCCGTTGCCGAGCCAGGCTGCAAGCTTCAGCGCGCGCCGCACATAAAGTCCGATGTCGTGCTCGTCCGTATAGCCGATGGCGCCGTGCATCTGGATCGATTCCTTGGCGATCAGCAATGCGCCGTCCGAGCAGCGCGCCTTGCAGGCGGACGCGATCAGCGAGCGCTCACGCGCATCGGCCGGCTCGAACGCGCGCGCTGCCCGATCGACGGCCGCGCGCATCATCTGCGTCGTGACATACAGATCGACCGCACGATGTTGCAGCGCCTGGAAGGAGCCGATCGCCTTGCCGAACTGCTTTCTCTGCCTCAGGTAATCGAGCGTGATGTCGAGCGACTGTTGCGCGCAGCCGAGCATTTCGGCGGACGCCGCGATCCGCGTCTCGTCGAGCGCGTCATCAAGCGCCGACGCGCCGGAGCCAGGCGACGCGACGCATAACGCGTTCGACACCTCCACGTCCCGCAGCGTCATGCGGTGGCAAGTCGTCCCGTCCGTGAAGTAACGCGTCTCCAAAGTCACGCCCGTGTCGCCGGGCTGGACGTAGAACAGGCCGACGCCCGCCGCCGCGCGCGCAGAAACGATGAGGCCGTTCGCCTGCCCTGCGCCATGCACGAAATCCTTGGCGCCCGTGAGCCTCCAACCCGTTGGCGTCGGGGTCGCGAGCGTCTCGCATTCGTCCGCCTGCATCGCGCCGGCGCGCTCCTGCCATGCGACCGCGACGATGCGCCCGCCTTCGCAAAGGCCGGCGATCAGATCGCTATTGGCGTCGCTCTCGCCGTTGGCGAGCGCGCGCAACGCCAGCACGCCGACCGCCGCCAGCGGTTCCGGTCCGATTCCGCGTCCGGTCTCGCCGAGCAACGCAACGGATTCCTGCACGCCGAGCCCCATGCCGCCGCAGGCTTCGGGCGCGCGCAGGCCGACCCAGCCGAGTTCGACCATCTCGCTCCAGCGTTTCGGATCGAACCCTTCCGGCTTGCGGCGCCATGCGCGCACGTCGCGCGCGATATCGGATCTCTTGACGTAATCGGCCGCGCTGTCGCGCAACATCCCTCTTATGTCGTCGGCGTCCTCGGTTCCCATCATGCGCTCTCGATCTACTTTCTGTTCTTGACGCCGATCAGCGAAACGACCTTGTTGGCGATGTCGACGAGCTTCGGCCCATAGATCTCTTCGATGTCCTTGCCCTTCAGCAGATACGCCGGCCCGCCGCAGTTGAGCGCATAGAGCCCGGCGCCGTTCGGCAGCGCGAGCGCCGCGCCTGCGCCATTGACGTCCTTGCGCCAGTCGCCGATCGCGACGCAGAAGCCGCGTTTTTCGATGTCCTTGAACGACTTCTCGATCGAGCGCAGGATTCTCGTCTTGTCGTCGGGATATTTCCGCAGGATCTGGTCGATGAGCGGCGCGCGCTCGCGCTCCGACAGCGCCGAGAGATAGGCGCGGCCCATCGCCGAAACGCCAAGCGGGATACGCGACCCGACGGATATGCGCAGAGCGACGATGTTCTGACCTTCGCAGTTCTCGACATAGACCATGTTGAGACGGTCGCGCGCGCCCAGAGCGACGCTCGCTCCGCATTCGTCCGCCAGCTCCTGCATCAACGGCCGGGCGATGCGCCGCACGTCGAGATGCGCCAGCGCGACGTAGCCGAGCGCAAGCACGCCGCCGCCGAGCGAATAGACGCCGAGCTTGCGATCGTAATTGAGGTAGCCGAGTTGCGTCAGCGTATAGGTGAGCCGCGAAATGGTCGGCTTCGGCAGACCGGTCCGACGCGCGATCTCCTGATTGCCGAGCGGCCCGTCCTCCGCTCGAAACACCCGCAATATGTCGAGCCCGCGCGCGAGCGCCGTCACGAATTGGCGATCGCTCCCTCGTGCGCGCTCCGGCTTGTCGAGATGCGCGTCCATCATTGGCCTCCCCCGGCGTTCGGCAAACTAGGCGCAATTTCGCGTAAAGATCAAGTGGTTCCGCATTGCGGAATTTCTCTTCCGCAAATTGACCCTCGCCGGACGCAGTGTAATCTCGCGCCAGCTCGATATCGAAACGAGGAACCGCGGCGGATGGCGCTCGACTACCACAGGATCAAGAACTGGAAATTCCCGGAAGTCCGGCAGAAACTCACGGCCAAGGACACGATGCTCTACGCGCTCGGCTTGGGGCTGGGCGCCGATCCGCTGGACCAGCGACAATTGCGGTTCGTCTACGAACATGACCTGCTGGCCCTGCCCACCATGGCGGTCGTGCTCGCGCCGGTGGGGTTCTTCTGGAAGGAGGCCGACGTCGGCGTCGACTGGAAGAAACTTCTGCACGGCGAGCAAGGCTTTGTGCTGCACAAGCCCATCCCCGCCGAGGGCGAATTGATCGGCCGCACCCGCATTACGGAGATCGTCGACAAGGGCGCAGACAAGGGCGCGCTCGCCTTCATTGAGCGGACCATTTCCGACGCGGCGACCGGCGAGAAGATTGCGTCCCTGACGTCGACCAGCTTCCTGCGCGGCGACGGCGGCTTCGGCGGCCCGAGCGGCCCGACCCCTGAACCCCATCAATTGCCGACCCGCGCGCCGGACGCCGTCTTCGAGCAGAAGACCCTGCCACAGCAGGCGCTGATCTATCGCCTCAGCGGCGACTACAATCCGCTGCATGCAGACCCTGAAGTCGCGACGCACGCCGGCTTCCGGCAACCGATCCTGCATGGCCTCTGCTCGCTGGGCGTCGCCGGCCACGCTATTCTCAGGACAGCCTGCGATTACGACCCCGCGCGATTCAAGTCGCTGAAACTCAGGTTTTCCTCGCCGGTCTACCCCGGCGAAACGATCCGCACGGAAATGTGGATCGATGGCGCAGATGTGTCGTTCCGCGCGCGCGTCGTGGAGCGCGACATCATCGTGCTCAACAACGGTCTTGCGACGGTCGCATGAACCTCACACCGGCAGGAAGTAGATCGCCACGCAGAACAGCGCGAGCGTCGTGACGGCGAAGACGCCGTTCCATTTGATGGTGATCGTTTCCGAGGGCCGCTGCATCACGCTGCCGAGGATGACCATCGAGCTATTGAGCGGCGAAACGCCGTTGCTGAGCGACCATGCGCCGACCGTCGTGATGACGAGCTTGAGCGACGAAAGCCCCGCAACCGGCGAATGGGCGAGCGACCCGACGAGCAACGTCGCCGTCACCATCGAATTGACGCCGACGACGCTGAAACCGGCCATCACGAGCACGATGGCGACGCATAGCGCCGAGGGAGACAATTGCAGCCGGGACAAGAGCTCCGGCACTGCGTCCGCCGGCAGCAGCAGCGGCACCAGCGCGCCGAGAAACCCGGAGGTCGCGAATAGCGTCACTTCGTTCGCGTAGGTCGGAAAGGCGCGCGACGAGCGAACGACCAGCGTGCGCAGGGAGTCGCGGGCCGCCGTCAATGCGCCGTCGCGCGCATTCTGGATCGCCAGCCAGACGAAGGCGAAAACCGGGACGACGATCAGAATGTGAATCGTGAATCGCACGCCGGTGGCGCGTTCGAGCGCAAGCGCAATGAGCGTGATCGCCGTCACCTGCGCGATCATCGCTACGGCGGCGCGCCAACCTTGCTGATCGGTCAGAACCGGATTGGCGCGCCCGCGCGGAAATTGCAGGAAGTCGAACAGCCAGCCGAACGCGAGATAGACGACCGTCAGCCCGATGCCGTAAGGCGCGTAATCGCGCCAATGCGCGTCCGGCGTGAGCGAGAAGAGCAGCGCCATGGTGATCGACAGCGGACACCACATGGCCATGGAGTGGAATCCGCGCAACACCGCCAGCGTCATCCGCTTCTCGCGGAGTTCGAGCCTGTTGGCGTCGCCGCCCGCCGATTCCAGCGTGTTCACGTGCTTCAGCATCGAAGCCAGCAGCGCGAGGCCGCCGATGTTGAGCAGAATGCCGAAAACGTGACCGCCGAAGGTCAGCGCCACATAACGTCGTCCAGGCGGCTGGTCGACGAGGTAACGCCCCGCCCGTTCGACCATCGGCGAGGAGGCCGCCGCGTCGCGCAGAAAGCCGAGCGAGGCCAGAAAGGCCGGATAGAAACACGCCGCGACGATGCCGTCGCCAACCGCGCGCCACGCGCCTTTCGAGACCGCGGTCCACAGACCGAGCGCCAGACACACGACCAGCAGAAGACGTGCGTTGCCGCGAAGCCGGGTCCATTCGACGACGACGAACAGCACCAGAGCCGGCGCCGCCGCGTATCCGGCCAACGTCGACCCGGTATAGGCGTGCGCGATCGCGCCGACCAGCACGATCGCAAGCAGAACGGCCGCCTGATCGCGCGCATATTCCAGCAACCTCGAGCTCATCCGTTCTGATTAGCAGCGCGCGCCGCGGCAGGCCAGTTGCGAAACGGCGTTCCGCTATGCGATTGTGGAGATGCTCGACTCCGCTCGTCGAACTCCCTTGAACGATCGTCCCGTGCCGACACAGCGACCTCTCACGCCTTCATCCGCCCTTTCGCTGCTTGCTCCCGGCCAGCGTGTGTTCGTGCATGCCGGTCCATCGGAATGCATGGCCTTCGTCGAAGCGATCAAGGCGGACCCGGAGCGGGCGCGCGGCGTGGACTTTGTCGGCGTGTTCATTCCGGGCGTCAACACGACGGACTATTCCGTCCTGGCGCCCGAGGCGCGCGTCACCAGCACCTTCGTGACGCCGTCGCTCGCCGAGAGTTTCGCGGCGGGGCGGGTCAGTTTCCTGCCGAAGTCGTACAGCGGCTTCGCGCGCTGGCTCGCCGCCAACCCGCTCGACGTCGCTGTCCTTCGTGTCGCGTCGCCGGACGCAGACGGGCGCATGTCCTTCGGGATCAATCAGGACTATGCGCCGATCGCCGCGCGCCACGCCAGACGCGTCATCGCCTTTGTCGACCACGCCATGCCCGGGGTCGCCGGCGAGCCAGGTTTGCGCAGGGAAGATTGCGACGTCATCGTCGAAATCGAGGAGCAACTCCGGCCCTTTCCTGCAGCGCCGCCCGGCGGGACGCTCGCGCGCGTCGGCGCGAACGCCGCCGCCCTTATCCGCGACGAGGACACGATTCAGATCGGCATCGGCAAGGTTCAGTCCGCCGTCCTGGCCAATCTGTTCGATCGGAAGCGTCTTGGCCTGCACTCCGGCATGATCGACGACGCGATCGCGGCGCTCGCCAATAGCGGCGCGCTCGACAATAGCCGCAAGTCGGTCGACCGCGGCCTCGCCGTGACCGGCATGACGATCGGCGCCGAGGCGGCCTGGGCCTATTCGATGGATAGCCGTATTCGATTTCGCAGTGCGGACTATACGCATGCGGCCGCCGCCATTGCGGCGCAAGACAATTTCGTTGCGATCAATTCCGCCATCGAGGTCGATCTGTTCGGCCAATGCAACGCCGAGATTCTCGGTGGACGGCAGATCAGCGGCGCGGGCGGCTTTCACGATTTCCAGCGCGGCGCGGCAGGCTCGACAGGCGGGCGATCCATCGTTGCATTGCCTGCGACGGCCGCCGGCGCGAGTCGCATTGTCGCGCGCCTGACTTCGCCCATCGCGACGGGCCCGCGCAATGACGCCGACTATATCGTCACCGAACACGGCATAGCTGCATTGCGCGACCTCGATCTCGACTCCCGCGCGGAAGCGCTGATCAATATCGCCGCGCCCGAGGCGCGCGGCGAACTCGTCGACGCCTGGAAGGAGATGCGAAAGCGGATGTGAAACTCGCTGCACGGCGACGCGAAGCGCCGGCGGCGCCGACTGGAAAAGAGAAAAAGATGACGGGAGGATTTGTCGACGGGCTGGTCAGCGGCGAGCGTCGCTTGACCAAGACGCAACTCGACGATCGCGCAGCGCACGCTGCGCAAGGCTTCATGGAAATCGGCGTGACCGCAGGCGATTCGATCGCATTGTTCATGCGCAACGATTTCGCATTTTTCGAAGCCTCGCTGGCGGCCCAGCGGCTGGCGGCCTACGCCGTGCCGATCAACTGGCATTTCAAGGCCGAGGAAGTCGAATACATCCTGCGCGACTGCGCCGCGAAAGTTCTGATCGCGCACGCCGATCTCTGGCCGCGCGTGGCTGGCGTCGTTCCGCCGGGGACGCGCGTCTTCGTCGTCCCCACGCCGCCGGAGATCGCGGTCGCTTACGGCGTCGCGCCGCAGGATTGCGCTGTTCCGGGCGGCGCGGTCGCGTGGGACACATGGATCGAGGCGCGAAATCCGGCGACGAACCTGCCGGCGCCGGCGACGGACAGCATGATCTACACCTCCGGCACGACTGGACATCCGAAGGCGGTCCGCCGCTTTCCGGCGACGCCCGCCGAGGCCGAGAAATCGGCCTGGGTTCGCCGCACGGTCTATGGCTTCGCGCCCGACATGGTCGCGGCGGTGCCCGGTCCGCTCTATCACTCCGCCCCGAATTCTTTCGGCCTGCGCGCCTCGCAGACGGGCAAGGGCGTCGTCCTGTTGCCGCGTTTCGAGCCTGAAGGGCTGCTGGCGGCGATCGAGGCCTATCGCATCACGCACATGTTCATGGTGCCCACCATGTTCGTGCGCCTGCTCAAGCTGCCTGCGGCTGTCAAGGACAAGTACGATCTGTCGTCGCTGCGCTACATCATCCACGCCGCAGCGCCCTGCCCTCCGGAAGCCAAGCGCGGCATGATCGAATGGTGGGGACCGATCATCCACGAATTCTATGGCTCGACGGAGTCGAGCGCGGTCACGCTCGCCACCAGCGCCGATGCGTTGAAGAAGCCCGGCACTGTGGGGCGTCCGGTGGAAGGCGCGCGGATCGTCATTCGTGGCGACGACGGCGTGGAGCTGCCGACGGGCCAGCACGGCGAAATCTTCACGCGCATCGAGGGCATGCCGGATTTCACCTATCACAACAAACCGGAGAAGCGCGCCGAGATCGACTACAACGGCCTCATCACCTCGGGCGACGTCGGCTATCTCGACGAAGACGGCTATCTCTTCATTTCCGACCGCAAGCGCGACATGGTGATTTCCGGCGGCGTCAACATCTATCCCGCGGAAATCGAAAGCGTGGCGATCCACATGCCCGGTGTTCACGACTGCGCTGTGTTCGGGATTCCCGATCCGGAATTCGGCGAGGCGTTGATGGCGATGGTGGAGCCGCAGCCGGGCGTCGCGCTCGATCCCGATATGGTGCGCGCCTATCTCAAGCTGCATCTCGCCGACTACAAGGTGCCGAAGCACATCGAGATCGCGCGCGAATTGCCGCGCGAGGATTCCGGCAAGATTTTCAAGCGGCGTCTGCGCGATCCCTATTGGGCGAAAGCGGGGCGAACGATCTGATTTTCACGCACGTCTGGCGAGCGCCGCAGCGCGTTCGCCGGAACGGATTGCGCCTTCGATCGTCGCCGGCAGGCCCGTTTGCGTCCAGTCGCCTGCGAGCAGCAGATTGCGCCACTGCGTCGACGCATCGGGCCGCAGCGCGTCCTGCGCGGGCGTCGCGGAAAAAGTTGCGCGCTTTTCTTTCACCAGCCGCGTCGGCGGCTGGCGCGCCGGATCGAGCCCGGCGATCGAGGCGACCTCGCGCCAGATCGCAACGCCGAGATCGTCGCGCCCCTCGTCGATCAGGTCGTCCGCTGCGCTGATCGTGACGGAAAGTCGGTCAGGAAAAGAAAAGAGCCATTCGGTCATCCCGCCGACGACGCCGGTCAGCAGCGGCGTTCCTGCCGGCGGCGCGATAGCGAAATGCGCATTGAAAATGGCGCGATGCTCGCTCGGCGCGCGCAGCCCCGGCACGAGTTCCTGCGCACTCCACGCCGGCGCAGCGAGTATGACCGGCTCGTCTGCGCCGATCGCCGTCTCGTGCCCGGCGAACAGCAGCGACGATACGCGGTCGCCATCGAAGGTCATCCCGCGCAGCCGCGTCCCGAATTGAATGTCGACGCCGCGCGCTGCAAGATAGGCGAGCGCTGGATCGACGAACGCCGGGCCGAGCCCATGTTTGGGAACGCGCGGGCGCGCCGCTGCGCCCCCCGCGCCGAGGCTTTCGCGTACGATTGCGCCAGCGAGCCGCGCCGAGGCGATGTCGAGCGGCGTATTGAGCGCGGACACAAGCACGGGACGCCAGAGCCGGTCCCAGATCGCGCCGCGCTGACGGATCGCTCTCTCGACCGTCTCATCCGCGCCTGCGCGCAACAGCCGAAGACCGGAAAGATAGTCAAACGCTGCCGTGTCCGGAACGCGTCGATCTCCCGCGAATATCCACCAGGGAATCCGCCCCTCGTTGGGACGAAGCCGCCAGCGCGCGCCGCCGCGCAAATCGACGAAGTCGAACACGCACGTGTCAGGCCCCGCGAGGGCGCCATGCGCGCCGATGCGCTCGAGGTAGGAGATCGCGGCGTGATTGCAGGACAAGAGCAAGTGATTGCCGTTGTCGATGGTCAGGCCGAGCTGCTGGTCGAAATAGGACCGACAACGCCCGCCGGCCATGCGCGCGGCTTCGTAGACGACGACGCGGCGACCTTCGCCTGCAAGCGCTGTCGCCGCGGCGAGACCGGCGAGGCCCGCGCCCACGATATGAACGAGGCCTGTCAAAAAAAGCCCCAGCGAAGCGCGGCCCCGATCAACTTGAGCTTGTGAACGCCGACGCGCGCGCGCGGCGCTGTAAACCCGCGCTTTTCGAGGCGCGCGAGAACGTCGCCATAGGCGGCCGCCATCAATCGCGGCGCCTTGACCGCGGCGCGCGGCGACGCGTCCATGATCGCATTGGCCGCCGCATAATGCGTCTTCGCCTGCGCGATCAGGCCAGCGCAGACTTGCGCGAGCCCCGGATGCGCGAGAACCGCGCGCGGCGACAGATCGTCGATACCGGCGGCGACCAGCGCTTCGCGCGGCAGATACAGACGTCCGAGTTCGGCGTCCTCGTCGAGATCGCGCAGAATATTGGTGAGCTGAAGGGCGCGGCCGAGATGATATGCGAGATCGACGCCCGCCTTGTCCTCCAGACCGAATATGCGCACCGACAGACGGCCGACAGCGCTTGCGACACGATCGCAGTAGAGATCGAGCGTCGCCGCGTCAGGCGCGACGACCGGCCCGTCGAGGTCCATCTCCATGCCGTCGATGACGGCGAGGAAATCGTCGCGCTTCAATCCGTATCGCGCGACATGCGGCGAAAGATGCGAGGCCTGTCCGACATCGCCGCCAGCGTAGATCGCGTCGATCGCGGCGCGCCAGCGATTCATGGCGGCGGCCGGATCGTCGGTCGCCGCATCGCCGTCCGCGATGTCGTCCACCGCACGGCAGAACGCATAGACGTCATACATCGCCTCGCGCTTGTCGCGCGGCAGAATGCGCATGCCAGCGTAAAACGAAGAGCCGGAGGCCGCGCGCGCCGGCGCATCGACGACATCGGTCATCGGCGATGTCCTTGCTCGGGCGCAAGCGCGTGAAACAACGGCAGTCGACGCAATGCGACCGAAACAGCGGCGACGAGCGCGGTCGCGGCGAACGCGCCCTTCGACGCGTGCGTCTCTTGCGACAATGGATCGTGCGTCAGCAGCTTTTCCGTCAGCCTTTCGGCGAGCTTCTGGATCGCGCCGACGTTCATCGCCAGCCGCAGATCGCGCACTTGCGACGGAAAGACCGCGCTCTGTCGCAGCAGCTCCTGCGTACGCCGCGCAAGGTCGACGATCGTCGCGCGCAAGGGCGCAGGCGACTTCGGCTCGCCCAGCATGTCGACGCTTGCGCCCTGCGCCGAAAGCGCATCCGCCGGAATGTACACGCGATCGAGCGCGCGATAGTCCTCGCCGCAGTCTTGCAGGTGATTGATAATCTGCAGCGCCGCGCACAATTGGTCCGAAGCGGCCCATGTGTCGCGGCTTTCGCCATGCAGATCGAGGACGAAGCGGCCGACCGGCATCGCCGACAGACGGCAGTAGTCGATCAGTTCGGCGAAGTTGCGATAGCGCGTCTTGGTCACGTCCAGCTTGAACGCTTCGATCAGGTCCAGGGCATGGCGCGGCGTCAAGCCGCGCTCTGCGAGCGCGCGGCGCAAGGGTTCCGCGACCGGATCGGCAGGGGCTTCGCCGGTCAACGCTCTTGCGAGGCCTTCGAGCAAGGCGAGCTTTCGCTCCGCCGGCAACGTCGCATGGTCGGCGACGTCGTCGGCCGCACGCACGAAATGATAGAAGGCGAGCACGGGCGCGCGATAGCGCGGCGCAAGCAAGGCGGCGACGGGAAAATTCTCGTCGCGGTGCGACTTGCCGGAGGCCGCGGCCGAGACCTCGCTCATTTTCCGCCGCTCCCGGCGCTCGCCTGAAAGCGGCCTTTCCAGGCCCCGCCTTCGCCGCGCCAGTGGGCGAGCGCGGATTCCAGCGTAAACGCCATATAGACGGCCGCGATCGCGGGCAGGAACAACCCTCGCCACGCGCCAAGCCCATAGAACCGAAGCATCGGCCGATAGGATAGCGCCATCATCACATAGGCGCCGAGCGCCATCATGCCGGTCGCAGGATCGGAATGGCCGGCGAGGACCACGGGCGCGAGGAAAGTCACGGCCATGCCGAGCGTCGCGCCGGCCAATCTCAGCGGCGAATAATCGAGTTCCGCGTAGGCCGAACGCACGATCATGCGACGTATGTCCGCCAGGCGCGGATAAGGCCGCAAGCTTGTCACGCGTCGGGTCAGGCCGAGGAAAATCGGGCCTGTCGCCTTCATCGCAGCGCCCAGCGCGCAATCATCGATCAACGCGGCGCGGATCGCGTCGAGCCCGCCGGCGCGCGCGAGCGCGTCGCGTCGCACCAGCATGCAGCCTCCCGCCGCAGCTGCAATGCGGCGACGCGGATCGTTCACCCATGCGAAAGGATAGAGCATCTGGAAAAAGTACACGAAGGCCGGAATCAGCCATCGCTCGGCGCGGCTGACGCAGGCGAGCTTCGCCATCAGCGAGACGAGGGTCAAGCCTTGGCGCTCCGCGCCGCCGACGAGCCGCCCGAGCACATCAGGCGCATGTTCGATATCGGCGTCGGTGAACAGAATGTAGTCTGCGCGCTCCCCGATCGGACGGGCGTCGACAAGAGCCAGACCAGCCCGCATCGCGTTCAACTTGCCGGTCCATCCCGTCGGCGGGTCCTCGCCGCGCAGCACCGTCAGCCGATCCGCCGCGCCAAACGCCTGCGCGGCGGCGCGAGCGATATCGCCCGTGCCGTCGCTGCTCTGGTCGTCGACCACGACGACGTCGAATCGAACGGCGCATTCTTGCCGCAGCAGGCTCGTCACGCAGCGGGCGATCGTTTCGGCTTCGTCGCGCGCCGGCACGATCGCAGTGACGCGCAATTCGCGGGCTTCGGCGTCGGCGATGATCGGCAGGCTGTCGTCGCTTTCGCACGCTTGCCAGAAATAGCCGCGCGCAAGAACCAGCGTCAGCCAGATTGCAAGCGTAATCGCGGCGAAGCCGAATGCGATCATTTCAGCATGCCCGCCGAGCGGAACCATTCGATCGCGTCGCGCAACGCATCGGTATAGGGCCTCGGCGCATAACCGAGCTCACGCCGAGCCTTGTCCGAACTGAAGAACATGAAGCCGCGCGCCAGCCGCAGCGCCTCCCGCGTCGCGAACGGAGGCCGACCGGTGAAGCGCGCGACCGCCTCCGCGCCGAGCGCGAACGGATACACCGCCGGAATCGGGAGGCGCACCCAGGGCGCGCGACGACCGACGACGCCCGCTATTTCCGCCAGCATTGTCGCCAGTGCGACATTTTCCCCGCCCAAAATATAGCGCTCCCCGATACGCCCCCTTTCGAGCGCCGCGACGAATCCTTGCGCGACATCGTCGACATGCGCAAGGCTGAGCCCGGTGTCGACAAATGCCGGCATCCTCCCGCAAGCCGCCTCGACGATGATGCGTCCGGTCGGGGTCGGGCGGATGTCGCGTGGACCGATAGGCGTCGCAGGATTGACGATGACCGCTGGCAGGCTGTCGCGTCGAACCATGTCCTCGACGAGCCGTTCCGCCAGAATTTTGCTCTTCTTGTACGCGCCCGTCGCGTCGTCCGGAGAAAGCGGTCTCGTCTCGTCGGCCGGGCCGTCGTCGCGGAGCGCAATGGTCGCGGTCGAACTGGTGTGGACGATCCTCGAAACGCCCGCCCGCGCGGCCTCCTCCATCGCGATCCGCGTGCCTTCGACATTCGTCCGCAGGATCTGCGCGGGATCAGGCGCCCAGAGACGATAGTCGGCCGCCGCATGGACCAGATGATCGACGCCCGCAAGCGCCGCCGCCACCGAACCACGGTCGAGGATATCGCCTTCGAACACCTCGTCGCGCGGATCGATGTTTGTGCGGTTCGAGGTGGCGCGGACGAAAGCGCGCACACGAAAACCCCGCTCACGCAGCGCCTTCGCGACGGCGGCGCCGACAAACCCGCTCGCGCCAGTCACGAGAACGCGCGCGCCGGACGAAAAGTCCCTGTTGGGTGACAAGGCCCCGGGCCTCCCAGCAAATGAATTCATGAAATGACGAGGATTTAGGCCCCGTGGATTCGGCATAACGGATTTTGCGCACTGCGACAAATTCCGATCGTCGCGTACTGGCGACCCTCTGAAACATTGCAAAGAACAGCCATCCCAAGCGTTGGCGCCATTGACCGGTTCGCTTGGCGGGAGACGAGCGGCGACACTTCCCTCGCGTCTTGCTTCGCACTATCTTGTCCGACAATCGAAATGAAACACGCCCGTTGGAGGAAGAGATGAAAGCCGTGATCAGCCGCGAAGTCGGCGGCCCGGAAGCCCTGCGCTACGAAGACTTGCCTGATCCCGAGGCGCGCCCGGGCCATGTGGTGGTCGACGTCAAGGCGTGCGGCGTCAACTATCCCGACGCGCTGATCATTCGCGATATGTACCAGTTCAAGCCGGGCCGCCCCTTCTCGCCGGGCGGCGAGATTTCCGGCGTGATTTCGGCTGTCGGCGATGGCGTGACCGGCCTCGCCAAGGGCGATCGCATCCTGGCCTCCTGCGGCTGGGGCGGCATGGCGGAAAAGCTCGCGCTCGACGCGACCCGCGCCGTGAAAATCCCTGACAGCATGCCTTATGACGAGGCGGCTGCGTTCCTGATGACCTACGGAACGTCGCATCACGCGCTGAAAGACCGCGCCAAGCTCAAGGCGGGCGAGACCCTGCTGGTGCTGGGCGCCGCCGGCGGCGTCGGCATCGCCGCGGTCGAACTCGGCAAGGCGATGGGCGCGCGCGTCATTGGCGCGGTGTCGTCCCAGGAGAAGGCGGATTTCGTCAAGGCGCACGGAGCCGACGAGGCGATCGTCTATCCGACCGGCCCCTTCGACAAGGATGGACAGAAGGCGCTCGCCGACCTGTTCAAGAAGGCCTGCGGCCCGAACGGCGCGGACGTGATCTACGACGGCGTCGGCGGCGATTACGCCGAAGCTTCTCTGCGCGCCATCGCCTGGGAGGGCCGCTTCCTGGTCATCGGCTTCCCGGCCGGAATTCCCAAGCTCCCGCTCAATCTCGCGCTTCTGAAAGGCTGCGACGTCTGCGGCGTTTTCTGGGGCGATTTCGTCCGGCGCGATCCGGCGGGCCACCAGCAGAACCTCAGGGAACTGATGGATCTCTACGCTGCCGGGAAGATCAAGCCCTACGTCTCCGAGCGCTTCCCGCTGGAGAAGGCCGGCGATGCGATCGACTGGTTGTCGGGCCGCAAGGCGATGGGCAAAGTCGTGGTCACGATGGGCTAGCCTCAGCCGGGAGCCTGACAGAACTCGGCTGTCGCGAAGTCGTCCAGGAGCGACGCAACGCCGCCAAGAGAATCGAGGGAGCAAACCAATGACCGATCTCGAAACCTTCCGGCGCGAAACGCGCGCCTGGCTCGAGGCGAATTGCCCGCCGCAGATGCGCACGCCGCCCGAGGATGACGAGGACCGCTGCTGGGGCGGCCGCAACTGGAAGTTCAAGAACGAGGCGCAGAAGCTCTGGCTCGAACGCATGGCCGCGCGCGGCTGGACCGTGCCGGACTGGCCGAAGGAATATGGCGGCGGCGGCCTTTCGAAGGACGAGACGAAGGTTCTGCGTGAGGAAATGCGCGCATTGAAGTGCCGCACGCCGCTCGACAGTTTCGGCATCTGGATGCTCGGGCCGGCGCTCCTGAAATACGGAAACGAAACGCAGAAGAAGGAGCACCTGCCGAAAATCGCACGCGGCGAAATCCGGTGGTGTCAGGGTTATTCGGAACCGGGCGCCGGGTCCGATCTCGCCTCGCTCCAGACCAAGGCCGAAGACAAGGGCGACCATTATCTCGTGAACGGCCAGAAAGTCTGGACGAGCTACGCGAATTACGCGGACTGGATATTCTGTCTGGTGCGCACCGACCCGGCC
This sequence comes from uncultured Rhodoblastus sp., assembly GCA_964634325.1. GTDB lineage: Bacteria > Pseudomonadota > Alphaproteobacteria > Rhizobiales > Beijerinckiaceae > JAJXWB01. The sequence continues at coordinate 58,833 of CAZWJF010000006.1, read as the reverse complement.
GCCAGGAAGCATGAAGGCATCTCCTTCCTGCTATTCGACATGACGACGCCAGGCGTCTCGACACGGCCGATCCTGCTGATCTCCGGCAAGTCGCCGTTCTGCGAAACCTTCTTCGACAATGTGAAGGTCCCTAAGGAAAATCTCGTCGGCGCTCTCAACAAGGGCTGGGACGTCGCGAAATATCTTTTGACCCACGAGCGCGACATGATCGGCGGCATGGGCCTCGGCGGGGGCGGTCGACCGCTCGGACAGATCGCCGCGCAATCTGTAGGGATCGAAAACGGCGCGCTCGCAGACTCCCTGCTGCGCGCGGACATCGCCAATTTCGACGTAGACGCTTTCGCCTTCTCGCTGGCCATGGAGCGCGCAGGCGACATGGCCAAGGCGAAGCAGGCGCATCCCGCCTATTCGTCATTCCTGAAATATTACGGCACGGAACTGAACAAGCGTCGTCACGAGCTGGTCATGTCGTCGCTCGGCTCCGACGGGCTCGAATGGGAAAGCGACCGTTCGACTGAAGGCGAGGCGCCGCGCGCCTGGCTACGCACGAAAGCCAATTCGATCGAAGGCGGAACGAGCGAAGTGCAGCTCAACATCATTTCCAAGCGCATCCTCGACCTTCCCGGCGCCTGAGCGTCGTCGACATCCGGAGTTCAACCGTGGCTCTCGTCCTCACCGAAGAACAATCCATGCTTCGCGATTCCGCGCGCGGCCTCGTCGCCGATCGCGCGCCGGTCGCCCATCTGCGCAAACTGCGCGACGATCGCGACGCGACAGGCTTTTCGCGCGACCTCTGGAAAGAGTTCGCCGCGATGGGATTCGCCGGCATTCTCGCGCCTGAAGAAAACGGCGGCTCCGGTCTCGGCCATGTCGAGGCTGGCGTCGTGATGGAGGAAATCGGCCGCAACCTGACGCCCTCGCCCTTCCTGTCCACCGCGGTGCTCGGCGCGACCGCGCTCAAACGGGCCGGCGGCGCGCGCGCTGGCGATCTGCTGTCGAAGGTGTCGGCGGGCGATCTGCTGCTCGCTTTGGCGCTGGACGAGAAGCCCAAGCACACGCCCAGGCACATCGAGACGACGGCCAAGCGCGCCGGCAACGGCTTCGTCCTGTCCGGCGCCAAGACCTTCGTCGTCGATGGCCACGTCGCCGACCTCCTGATCGTCACTGCGCGCACCGCCGGAGGCGTCGACGACAAGGACGGCGTCACGGTTCTGCTCGTCGACCCCAAGGCCAAGGGCGTCTCGATCGAGCGCACGGTCATGGTCGACGCGCACAACGCCGCGCGGATCTCGTTCGACAATGTGGCGGTCGATTCCGACTCGGTGCTCGGCGAGATCGACGGTGGAGCGAAGTTGGTCGAGGGCGTCCTCGACATCGGGCGCGCCTGCGTCGCCAGCGAGCTTGTCGGACTGAGCGAGGAGGCCTTCGACCGCACCGTCGCCTACCTCAAGGAACGCAAACAGTTCGGCAAGGTCATCGGCGAATTCCAGGGTCTGCAACATCGCGTCTCGCATCTCTACTGCGAGCTCGAAGTCACTCGCGCCGCAGTCCTCAAGGCGCTGCAGATGCTCGACGCGGATGCGGAGAAGGCGCGCGCCCACGTCGCTGTCGCCAAGGCGCGCGCGTGCAGGTCGGCTGGCCTCGCCGTCCAGGAAGCCGTGCAGATGCATGGCGGCATCGGGATGACCGACGCGATCGACATCGGGCTCTTCATGAAACGCGCGCGTGCGCTGATCGAGTTGTTCGGGGACGCCAATTTTCACGGCGACAAAGTCGCGCGCTGGCGTGGGTTCTGACATACTGACGCCGATGAGACGGTCCAGTGTGGTTCACGCCCTGTCGGCGGTTGGCGTTGCATGAAGTGGTTTACATCGCTCAACGCCGCGGCGCTCGGCGCCTATGCCGAAGATCTTCGCGCGGCGATCTCATCCGCGCTGGCGACGGGACGGCTCGAACCGCATGTCTTGTTCGACGGCGAGCCTGCCGATCTGTATCGCACGATCGGCAACGACAGGTTCACGCTGCATCAGCGCTCGAGCGGGCTGGCGGCGGACATCGCGCGCATACCGGACAAGCGCGGCTGGTCGCAGGCGATCGCGCGCGGCACCTATCTGCGGTTGGAAGTCGGATGGATCGAGAATGACGATCCTTATGTCCTGTACAGCGACATCGACACGCTGTTCGTCAGTCCCATCGACCTCGCTCATCTGAAGCCGCGCTTCCTGGCGGCTGCGCCGGGCGACAACCGTCACGACTGGCGCGACTTCTGCGCGGGCGTGATGCTGATCAACGTGACCGCGTTGCGCGAGCAGTACGGGCCGTTGATGGAATGCGCGCGCCGCATGCTCGGCGAGACTCCGAACTATGATCAGGACGCATTGAACGTCTATTTCAGCGGTCGCTGGGACAGGCTGGAGTTGCGCGACCACTGGAAGCCGTATTGGGGCGTAAACCCTGGCGCCCGTATTGTCCATTTTCACGGCCCCAAGCCACGGCACGCGCGAGAATTGTTGTCGAATTCGCATGCGCAGGCGGAAACGCCGGAGGTCTATCGACGCCTCTTCGGTCAGTCGCCTGAGGGCTACGCCTATTATACGCGCCTCGCGGAAATCGCCGCCCGAACCAATCCGACGCCGAGCGGACAGGCTCAATTGCGCGTGGACTGGCGAGCCGTGGAAGTCCCGCAACCAGAACAGGCGACAACTGGCGCAATCCGCGCCGTGCGCCGCGCGATTGGGCGCATCCGGCGAATTCCGGCGGGGAACGCTGCAGGAGCGGAGGTGGCGCTGTCGAATGACATGGAGCGCGCGACGCGCGAGAATTTCGACGAGGACAGCTACCTGTTGCTGAACGCCGATGTCGCCGAAGCCGTGCGCGCAGGCCATTTTACATCGGGGTGGAGTCATTTTCTGCTGTACGGGCTTGCGGAGAAGCGCGCCCAATTCCGACCGGTCGATCCGCTAGCGACCCGGGAAACGTTCGACGAGCGCGCTTACCTTGCACGCAACCCCGACGTCGCGCTGATGATCGCGGCTGGCCGCTATCGCGACGCACGCGCGCATTTTCTGAAACGCGGCTCAAAAGAGAGGCGTCGGCAGACGCCGACGGGTCACTTCCGCGGCTTCGCGAACGGATGCGTCGACGATAATCCACCGTCGACCGCATAAGCCTGTCCATTGACGTAGGACGCATCGTCGCTCGCCAGAAACAGCGCCATGGCGGCGATCTCTTCTGGACGCCCTGACCTTTGCAGCGCGTTGAGCTGCCCAATCTTGCCCTCGGTCCCGCGCGAGCGCGCATGGTCGAACAGCGGCTTCGTCATGCCGGTCTCGATCAGGCCCGGACAAATGGCGTTGACGCGGACGCCGGTGCCGATCAACGCATTGGCGCTCGTCTGCGCGAGGCTGATCACCGCCGCCTTGCTCGCGCTGTAGGGAACGTTGCCCGCATTCGCGCGAAGGCCGCCAACCGATGCGGTGCAGATGATCGACCCGCCGCCCTGCCCGACCATGATCGGCGAAGCGTACTTGATGGCGAGAAACACGCCGATCACGTTCACGCGCAAGATTTCCGCGAAGTTTTCGACTGTCACATCGCCGAGCGTCGTCATGCCGCCGCTGATTCCCGCGTTGGCGTAGACCACGTCGAGCCGGCCGAACTCCCGGGTCGCGGTGTCCACCAGTCTCTTGACGTCGGGTTCGCTGCCAGCGTCCATCGCCAGAGCGCTCGCCGCATGACCGGCGTCCTGGATCATCTCGAGCGTCTGATTGAGGCCTTCCTCGGCGCGATCGGCGATCAGCAGTCGCGCGCCTTCCTTCGCAAACAGGAGCGCGCTGGCGCGTCCGATGCCGCTCGCCGCTCCGGTCACGATCGTCGCCTTGCCGCTCAGCCGTCCCGTCATTTGTTTCCTCCCGACTTTTCGTCAGAATAGACGGGTCGCAATGGCGGTGGAAGCTTGCCGCGCCCGCGTCGCGCGCATAGACCGGATGCCGGATGCGAGGGAGAAGCGCGTGACTCAGGCGACCGGCACGGCCTTCAGTTCGACACACAAGCCGCTCGGGCTGGAGCAATTCGTTTCGACCAGGTTCTGGTGGGTGAGGCACGCGCCGGTCCGCGAAGACGGCGGGCGCATCTACGGCCAACGCGACCTGCCCTGCGATTGCAGCGAGACACATGTGTTCGAGGCGCTGGCGCGCGTTCTGCCGACCGCCGCGTTGTGGGTGACCAGCAATCTGACCCGCGCCAAACAGACCGCGAATGCAATATTCGCGGCAGGCCATGCGGACGCGGGCGTCGAGCCGCTCGCCATGGCCGAATTCGCCGAACAGCATCTCGGCGACTGGCAGGGGCTCAATCGCGCCGAATTCTTCCGCAATGTGAAACCGTCCGCGGCCGGGCACTGGTTCAACGCGCCGGAGGAGCGCGCGCCCAACGGCGAGAGCTTCGTCGATCTGATCGATCGCACACGCGCAGGCGTCGACAAGCTCGTCGCCGAACACAGGGCGCGCGACATCGTCGTCGTCGCTCACGGCGGCACGATTCGCGCGGCGATCGGCCTGGCGCTCGGGCTGACGCCGGTTGGCATGCTCGCCTTCACGACCGACAATTGCTCCGTCTCGCGCCTCGACATTCTCGAAAACGAGTCCGATCGCGGCTGGCGCGTGCAGATGATCAATCATCAACCCTGGGTGGGCGCGCAGCGCGAAAGCAAGCTGGCGTGAGCGCTCTCCCGGCCGACGCCGGGAGAGCGAACAAGACTCACTCCACCGCGGCGTAGACGAGGTTACGGATCAGATTACGTGAAAAGAGCCGCTGTCCTGGCGCCTGCGTCAGGAACACCGCAAACAGATTCTCTAACGGGTCGATCCAAAAAGTCGTGCCGCCGATTCCGTGCCAAAAGAAACTCCCTACCGAGCCTGCGGTCGGCGCCGCTCCTATCGCCGTACGAACGGCGAAGCCAAGCCCGAAGCCGTGGCCCGCTTGCAAGAGATCGGGATTCGAATCACGGGACATGTTCGCTTCGAGATGATCGCTAGCCATCAATTCGAGCGTCTTGCGGCCGATGATGCGCGTTTTGCCAAACAAGCCGCCGCCAGCGAGCATCGCACAGAAACGAGCGTAGTCCATGGCTGTCGAAACGAGTCCGCCGCCGCCGGATTCGAACCGTGCGGGTCGGGCGACATTGATCATACGCACCGGCGCGCCACTCTCCGGGTCGTTGGCGAAAGGCTCGGCCACGCGCGACAATCTCACGCCCTGCGCATCGAACCCCGTATCAACCATGCCGAGCGGTTCGAATATCCGGTCATGCAATTCTTCGCCGAGGTTGCGACCAGCCACGACTTCGACGACGCGACCGAGAATGTCCGTGGATCGGCTGTAATTCCATGCAGCGCCGGGTGAACAGACGAGCGGCAGTTTGGCTAGAGTTTCCGCCTGCTCCGCGTTGGTCTGGTCCATCCGATCGACGCGCGCTTCCTGGTATAAGCGCTGAACTGGCCCTTCGCTGACATGGCCGTAGGTGAGCCCCGAGGTATGACGCAGCAGATCGTGGATGCTGATAGGACGATCGGGCGTGACGAGATCGTAACCTCCATCCTGCAATCGAGCGACCTTTGTATCCGCAAAAGCCGGGATGAACTTATGCAGGGGATCGCCAAGCGTCAGGCGACCTTCCTCGACCAACATCATGACGGCGACGGACACGATTGGCTTGGTCATCGAATAGATACGGAAGATCGAATCCGTTTGCATCTCGTCGCCGACGCCCGGATCGCGCTTGCCGAAAGCCTCGAAATAGCCGACGCGACCTTCGCGTGCGATCAGCGCAACCGCGCCCGGCAGCCGTCCTTCGGAAATTTCGCGGCTCAACGCGCCCCCGAGCCGATCGAGCGCATCCGTGTTCAAACCGATCTTGGCGGGCTTGGCGAAGTCGAGCCCGTGATCCTTGCCCATTTCCTGCATCCCTCTTGTGCGGCGCCTGCGCTTGCCGGCTTTTCGCCGCTCATCTAACGTCCCGGCCAAATCACGCGCAACTGCGGTTATCGGAGGAAACGGTCGAATGAACAATGTCGAAGCGCTCGATCGGGAATTCGGTCTTGTGTCCGACCTGGTGCGTCTGACGGCGCGCGACCTGCCGGATCGTCCAGCGTTCATACTCGACGGCGTCAGGCAGTCTTACGGCGAAACGGTCAAGTTGATGGACCGCGTCGCAGCGGCCCTGCAGCGCGACGGCGTCAAACAGCGCGAGGCCATCGCCTGCTGCGCCTCGACCTCGATCGAATACGCGACGTTGTTTCTCGGCGCCCTGTCGATCGGCGTCGTCATGTCGCCGCTCGCGCCCTCATCGACGCCAGAGCAACTCGCGGGCATGGTCGCGGATTGCGGCGCACGCTTGCTGTTCCTCGACGCCACGACCGCCGAGAGCCTCAAAGGCGCAGGCGACGCGAATACGGTGCGCATCTCGCTCGACGGCTCGGATTGCGGAAAACCGTTCGGGAAATGGCTCGCGCCGGAAGGCGCCGCCGTGACCCCGGCGAAGATCGAACCCGGCGATCCCTTCAACATCATCTACTCGTCCGGCACCACCGGCATTCCCAAGGGAATCGTGCAGTCGCACCGTATGCGCTGGGCGCATGTACAGCGCGCCAACGCTTTCCAGTACGATCGAACCGCGCTCACATTGCTGTCGACGCCGCTCTATTCCAACACGACTCTTGTCAGCTTCTTCCCGACGCTCGCCGGCGGCGGCACAGTCGCGTTGATGAAGAAATTCGACGCGCGCAAGTTCCTGGAGCTCGCGTCGTCGCTGCGTGCGACGCACGCCATGCTGGTGCCGGTGCAATATCATCGCATCATGACGCAGCCGGACTTCGACTCGTTCGATCTGTCGAATTTCCGTATGAAGTTCTGCACATCTGCGCCCTTCTCCGGCGCGCTCAAGTCCGACGTCTTGAAGCGTTGGCCGGGCGGGCTCGTCGAATATTACGGCATGACCGAAGGCGGCGGCTCGTGCGTGCTGGTCGCGCATGAATTTCCGCACAAGGTCGATACGGTCGGCCGTCCGGCGGAAGGGCACGACATCCGCCTGATCGACGAGAACGGCGTCGAGGTCGGCCCCGGCGAGATCGGCGAGATCGTCGGCTTCTCCGGCGCGATCATGAACGGCTATCACAACCAGCCCGGCAAGACGCGCGAAGCGCAATGGATCGCGCCGGACGGTCGAGTCTTCATTCGCACCGGCGACGTCGGCCGGTTCGATGAAGACGGGTTCTTGAAGCTGATGGACCGCCGCAAGGACATGATCATTTCCGGCGGCTTCAACATCTATCCCAGCGACCTCGAGGCGATCCTTTCGAAACACCCGGCCGTGCAGGAATGCGCGATCGTCGGAATCAAGTCTGTCGAATGGGGCGAGACGCCGCTCGCTTTCGCCGTGCTGCGGCCCGGCATGAGCGCTACCTCGGACGAATTGCGCGAGTTCGCCAATGCGAAGCTCGGCAAGACGCAGCGCATTTCCAGGATCGAAATCGTCGAGAGTTTGCCGCGCTCGGCGATTGGCAAGATCCTGAAACGCGAGTTGCGCGACGAGTTCGAGGCGAAGCGGGCGCAGGCATGAACGCGCCCTTCGAATTCGCTTCCGACGTCGGCTGGTTCGATCTCGACGCCAACCGGCATATGAAGAACGTCGCCTATATGGAAAAATCGGTCGACTGCCGGCTGCGTTTCTTTGCGGCGCATGGCTTTCCGCCGGAGGAATTCGCGCGTCTCGGCGTTGCGTTCGTCGTCGTCAGCGATCAGACGACCTACGCACGCGAACTGTTTCTCGGCGACAGGTTTCGCGTCCAGATTCTCTGCGCTGGCGCCAATGCGCGCGGATCGCGCTTCCTGATCGTCAACCGCATCCTGACGGCGGCCGGCGACTTCGTTTACGAAATCCGATCCATGCTGGTCTGGCTCGACACGACGACGCGCAAGTCCTGCACGCCGCCGCAACCTTTGCTCGACCTCATCGGGTCCATGGCGCGGACCGAGGACTACCGGACGCTGTAAATGCGAAAGAGCCCCCGTCTCTCGACGGGGGCTCTTCCTGTTCGGATCAGCCGCTCACTTCTGCTTGGCGATGATCTTGTCCTTGATCTCGTCGTAGACGTTCTGCGGAATGATCTTCTTCTGGACGAGATCGTCCTTGCCCTTGTACGGGCGGCCCTTGATGATCGCTTCCGCGCGCGCCTTGCCGATGCCCTTCAACGCATCGAGCTGTTCGGCGCTTGCGCTGTTGATGTCGAGCAGATCCACCTTCGCGGCGGGCGCGGCGGCCGGTTTGGCGGCCGGGGCGGCGGCCGGTTTGGCGGCAGGCGCAGCCGCTGGAGCGGGCGCCGGCTTCGCCGCGGGCGCGGCGGCCGGCGGAGGCGCCTTGGGCGGGGTGGAAGTCGCGGGCTGGGTCGCCTGAGCGAACGCGAGGCCCGGCGCCAGGCCGAGCGCGGCGGCGACGAGAAGTGCACGAATGGCAGTGCGCATGAAAATCTCCCAAAGGTTCCGGCGGCCTTCTGGCCCCGGACCCTCCGAGGCTCTTCGAATGCAACCGAAAGTCAACTCCGAATGGACAAGCCCGCCACTCGAAGCTGGCGAAACCTAGTCGCGGCAACCTGTACGGGACATGAACGACGGCGACGGAGCCGCCCGGGCGCGTGACTTGCTCTGCGAAGCACGCGTTTCACCAAGCAAAATGGCGCATGGCACGGCCGATTGACGCTTTCGGAGGGCGCGTGCACAGTCCCGCCCGACAAACGCGAGGGAGACAGCATGTCAGAAGGCCAGTGCCTCACCGGCAAAGTCGTCGTCGTCACGGGAGCCGGACGCGGCATCGGCCGGGAGATCGCCCTGCTCTGCGCTGCGCAGGGCGCGAAAGTCGTCGTCAACGACTTGGGCGGCGCGGCCGACGGCGAGGGCGCCGACGCCCATCCCGCCGAGGAGGTCGTTGAACTCATCCGCAAGTCTGGCGGCCAGGCCGTCGCCAATATGGATTCGGTCGCCGAACCGGGCCCCGCGGCCAACATCGTCAAGACGGCTGTCGACGCGTTCGGCCGCATCGATTGCGTGGTGAACAACGCTGGCATCCTGCGCGACCGCATCTTCCATCGCATGAGCATCGTCGACTTCGAGATGGTGATCAAAGTGCATCTGCTCGGCGCATTCTACGTGTCGCGCGCTGCGGCGAACCACTTCAAGGAGCAGGAATCGGGCTCCTTCGTCCACTTTACCTCGACATCCGGTCTGATCGGCAATTTCGGCCAGTCCAACTACGCCGCCGCCAAGCTCGGCATTGTCGGGCTGTCGAAGTCGATCGCGCTGGACATGCAGCGCTTCAATGTGCGCTCCAATTGCGTTTCGCCCTTCGCCTGGAGCCGCCTGATCGGCACGATCCCGACGGAGACCGAAGCCGAAAAGGCGCGCGTCGCCAAGATACAGGCCATGGGTCCGGAGAAGATCGCGCCGCTGTGCGCCTATCTCGCCTCGGATCTGGCCAAGGACGTGACCGGCCAGATTTTCGCCGTGCGCATGAACGAGATTTATCTCATGAGCCAGTCGCGGCCGATCCGCTCGGTGCATCGCGACGGCGGCTGGACGCCGCAGACCATCGCCGAGCATGGCATGCCGGCGATGAAGGGCAGCTTCTACAAGCTCGACCGATCGGCCGACATATTCTCCTGGGACCCGGTGTAGGACGCGCGCCATGGTCAACGGCATTCTTCGCTTCGGCGCCTACGTTCCCATGCGCCGCCTGCAACGCAAGGCGATGGCGGCGGCGAATTCCTGGTTCAACAGCGCGCTCAGGTCGCAGGGCAAGGGCGAGCGCGCCATGGCCAACTGGGACGAGGATTCTGTGACCATGGCGGTCGCCGCGGCGCGCGATTGCCTCGGGGATTTTGCGCGCGACGGCGTCGCCGCGCTGCATCTGGCCTCGACCTCCCTGCCCTTCGCCGATCGCCTCAACGCCGGCATCGTCGCCGGCGCGCTGAACCTGCCTGAAAGCGTCGCGGGTCACGATCATTCCGCGACACAGCGCGCCGGGCTCTCGGCGCTCGCCGACGCGCTCGGCGCGAGCAAGGGGCCGATCCTCGTGACCGCGGCGGAGAAGCGCCGCACCAAGGCGGCGAGCCCGCTTGAGTTCTCCTCGGGCGACGGCGCCGCCGCTCTACTCGTCGGCGAAGGCGACGTGGTCGCCGAACTCGTCGCCCACGCCAACCGCACTGTCGACTTCGTCGACCATTACCGCGGCGACGGCGTCGCGTTCGACTACACGTGGGAAGAACGCTGGATTCGCGACGAGGGCTACAACAAGATCGTGCCCGCGACGCTGAAGGATCTGTTCGCGAAAGCCGGCGTCGCGCCCGCCGACGTCGCGCATTTCTGCATGCCCTGCACGCTCGCCAAAGTCTCGGCCTCGGTCGCGAAGAAGGCTGGCCTTTCCGAGGCCGCCGTGCGCGACAACCTGGCCGCCGTTTGTGGCGATACGGGCGCAGCGCATGCGCTGGTGATGTTCGCCCATGCTCTGGAGAGCGCGAAACCCGGCGAACTCATTCTCGTCGTCGCGTTCGGACAGGGCTGCGACGCAATGCTGTTCCGCGCGACTGACCGCATTGGCTCCGTAAGGCCGGCGCGCGGCGTGTCGGGCTGGCTCGCACGCCGTCGCGAGGAGACGAACTACCAGAAATTTCTCGCCTTCAACGACACGATCGAGATCGAGCGCGGCATGCGCTCCGAAGTCGACAAGGCGACAGCGCTGTCGTCGCTCTATCGCAACCGCGAAACGGTCACCGGCTTCGTCGGCGGCAAATGCAACGTGTGCGGCACCTTGCAGTTCCCCAAGACCAACATCTGCGTCAATCCGAACTGCAACGCCTTCCATAGCCAGGAGCCGCAGCCCTTCGCCGATCTCGAAGGCCGCATCATGAGCTACACCGCCGACAACCTGACGTATACGGCCGATCCGCCGGCCTGCTACGGCATGGTTCAATTCGACGTCGGCGGACGCGTCATGATCGACTTCACCGACGTCGCGCCCGAGGAGATCGACGTCGGCAAGAAGATGGACATGGTGTTCCGCATCAAGGACCACGACGCGCAGCGCGGCTTCACGCGCTATTTCTGGAAAGCGACGCCCGCCGGGGACGACGCCAGGCAGGGAGGCTGACATGGCCAGGGGAATCAAGGACAAGGTCGCCATTCTCGGCATGGGCTGCTCGAAGTTCGGCGAGCGCTGGGACAAGGAAGCCGACGACCTGATGGTCGAGGCGTTCGAGGAGGCGCTCAAGGACGCAGGCATCGAAAAGAACCAGATCGAGGCGGCCTGGTTCTCGACGGCGATCGAGGAACAGCACGTCGGCAAGTCTGGCACGCCTCTCTCGGTTGCGCTGCGCCTGCCGCAGATCGCCGTCACGCGCGTCGAGAATTTCTGCGCCTCCGGCACGGACGCGTTTCGCGGCGCAGTCTATGCCGTCGCCTCCGGCGCCGCCGACATCGCGCTGGCGCTCGGCGTCGAAAAGCTCAAGGACACCGGCTATGGCGGCCTGCCGCAGCGGGGCCGCGGCGTGCTCAATTCCATGTGGTGGGCGAACGCCTCGGCGCCCGGCAATTTTGCGCAGCTCGCCGCCGCCTACCGCGCCAAGCACGGCGTTTCGAAGGAGGACTTCAAGCGCGCACTCGCACACGTTTCGGTGAAGAGCCACGACAACGGCTCGCGCAACCCGAAGGCGCATCTTCAGAACAAGGTCACCATGGAGCAGGTTCTCGACGCGCCGATCGTCGCCGAGCCGCTCGGCCTGTTCGACTGCTGCGGCGTGTCGGACGGATCGGCTTGCGCCATCGTGACGACGCCCGAAATCGCGAGGGCGCTCGGCAAGACGGACATCATCACCGTCAAGGCGCTGCAATTGTCCGTGTCGAACGGCGTCGAGGCGCAGCACAATTCCTGGGACGGCTCCTACTTCGCCACCACGCGCATCGCCTCCAAGAAGGCCTATCAGGAAGCCGGCGTCGAGAATCCGCGCGAGGAGATCGATCTCATCGAAGTGCACGATTGCTTCTCGGTGACGGAACTCGTCACGATGGAAGATCTGCACATCTCGCCGGAGGGAACGGCGATCAGGGACGTGATGGACGGCTTCTACGACGCCGACGGCAAGATTCCCTGCCAGATCGACGGCGGCCTCAAGTGCTTTGGCCATCCGATCGGCGCGTCGGGCCTGCGGATGATCTACGAAATGTATCTGCAATTGCAGGGCAAGGCGGGTCCACGCCAGCGCAAGGAGCCGCCGCGCCTCGGCCTCACCCACAATCTCGGCGGCTTCCCGCACCAGAACGTGTGCTCGATCTCGATCGTCGGCCGCTACGGGGAATAGCCGGCTTCCTGTCGGGCGCTTTGCAATCCGGCGCGCGCGCGCCATATAAGCGCGCTCGACCCGGACAAACGATCCCGCCATGACCGAAGCTTCCAGCGCGCCGCCGCGACGGCCGCCGCGCCCCGTTTTCACGGAAGGCTCTACGCTGCGCCATGTGTTGGCGATGACGGCGTCGGGTTCGGTCGGCCTCGTCGCTGTTTTCGTGGTCGACTTCCTCTCGCTGCTCTACGTGTCGCGGCTCGGCGACGCGGCGCTCACTGCCGCCGTCGGGTTTGCGACGCAGGTTCTGTTCTTCGCCATGTCGGTCAATATCGCGATGTCGATTGCGATTTCGGCCAATGTATCGCGCGCGCTCGGCGCCGGAAAGCGACCGCGCGCGCAGCGCCTGGCGGGCTCGGGCCTCATGCACGTCGTTGTGCTCGGCGTCGCCGTGTCGATTCTGCTGCTCGCATTCCGCACGCAGATCCTCGATCTGTTCGGCGCGCGCGGCGAGGCGCGGCAGGTCGCGTCCGAATTTCTCCTGATCACCCTGCCGGCCAACGTGCTGATGGCGCTCGGCATGTCATTGCAGGGGCTGCTGCGCGCTGTCGGCGACCCCAGGCGCTCGATGTACGTCACGCTCATCGGCGCAATCGTCACCGCCATTCTCGATCCGGCGCTGATCTTCGGCCTCGGTCTCGGCGTTTACGGCGCAGCGATCTCCACCGTCGTTTCACGCCTCGTCTTCACCGCGGTCGGCCTGTGGGGCGCGGTGCACGTTCACGGCATCGTCGGGCGCCCGCAGCGCAAATGGGTGATGGTCGACATCGCGCCCATGCTCGCCATCGCAGGTCCGACGATTCTCACCAATCTGGCGACGCCCGTCGGCAACACTTACGCTATGCGGATATTCGCGGGATTCGGCGAAGAGACGGTCGCGGCCTTCGCCATCATCGACCGCATCGCGCCGGTCGCTTTCGGCGTTCTGTTCGCGCTGACCGGTTCGATCGGCCCTATCATCGGCCAGAATTACGGCGCGGGGCTGTTCGATCGTATCCGTCGCGCGATGTTCGACTGTTTCGCCATATCGGGCGCCTACGTGCTCGTCGTCTGGGCGCTCTTGTGGTTGACGGGGCCGGCGATCGCCGCGCTGTTCGGCGCGACCGGCGAGACGCGCGAACTCGTGCTGTTCTTCTGCGCGTTCGGCTCGGCGGCGTGGCTCTTTCTGGCCGGCTTGTTCGTCGCCAACACCGCATTCAACAATCTCGGCTATCCAATTCTCGCGACTGTGTTCAACTGGGGGCGCGCGACGCTCGGCACCATCCCCTTCGTCACCTACGGCGCCCATCGCTGGGGCGCGGAAGGCGGCTATGTCGGCGTGATCGCCGGCGCGGCGCTGTTCGGCGGCTCGGCGGTCGCCGCCTGCTTCTACGTAACGGCGCGCCTCGCGCGACGCGGCAAGCCTGTCGTCTGATCGTCAGTGCAACACGCTGGCGCGCGTGAACGACAGGCGGTCCGCCGATTGGACGCGCACGGAAATGATGCGTCCCTCGCGCTCGATCAGAAGATCGACGTCGACGCCGGCGGCCCCCGTCGCCCAGATGCGTCGCCACAGGTCGCCGAGCGATGACGGGCGCTCGTCGCGAACCGCCAGAATGATGTCGCCCGTTTCCACGCCTGCCTTCTCGGCAGGACCGCCGTCTGCGACGCCGACCACCACGATCCGTTCGCCGACGTCGGAGGCGTAGACGCCAAGCCATGGCCGCGCCGGTCGGTTGGGGCGTCCGTACTTGACGAGATCGTCGAGCACCGGCGGCGCCAGATCGATTGGAATGACCATATTCAGACTGGTCGCGTCTTTCTCCCTGCCTTGGTCGACTTGCAGGGACGCGATGCCGATCAGCCGTCCTGTCTCGTCGATCGCGGCCGCGCCGCCCCAGAACGGATGCGCCGGCGCTGTCAGGAACGCGTCCTCCAGCCAGTACTCCCAATAGCCGGCGAACTCCTGCCGAGCCACGCAATGAGCCGCGAGAGCGAATTCGCGTCCGCCCGATCCGGCGATGGTCAACGCATCGCCGATCGAAACGTCGCGCGACGCGCCGAAGGGGATCACCGGCAGATCGAGCGAAGACATCGCCTGGATCAGACCGAAGCCGGTCTCCTGATCGTAGGCGAGCGCCTGCCCCTGCACGACGCGCCCGTCGATCGTCCGCAGCCACACCGTTTCGGCCTCGATGATCAGATAGCCGACCGTCAGCACCAGTCCCGTCTGACGGATGACGACGCCATGGCCGAGCCGCTCCGTTCCGAGCGTCTTGGCCGTGAAAGCGCCCTCCGGAACGAGCGCCTTCACGCTGACCACGCCGGCGAGCGTACGGTCGAGGTCGAAGCCGAGATTCTTCTGCCGCGGCTGAAGCTCGAACGGGATGGTCGGAGGACCGGACGCCATCGAATGCGCCGCGCGTCAGGCGGCCGGCGCCGCGAGTTGCGCGGCCATCATCTGGTGCAACAGGTTGACCGCCTTCAGCGGCCGCACCATGACCTTGAAATTCGTGATCTTGCCCTGCGCGTTCCAGCTGATGATATCGACGCCGTTGATCTCGATTCCGTTCACGACGGTCGTGAATTCGAGCACGGCCGAGGAATGGCTGAACCATTCGCCGACGTATCTGAAGCTCTCGCCGTTCAGCACCTTCATCGCAGAAGCCAGATATTTCATGGTGATCGGCTTGCCGGCTTGCGGCGTGTGGACGACAGGCGACTGGAAGGCCACATCGTCGGCGAGCAGCGCGTCGAGCCGACGCAGGTCGCCGGTCTCCGCGACTCGATGCCATTGTTCGATCGGCTGCGGTCTCATGTATTCGCTCCCTCCGGCGTCGCGCTTTCGAGCGGCGCGATCGCATAGGCTTTCGCCATCAGTTCGTACGAGCGCTTGCGCGCTTCGTGATCGTAGATAGCCGAGGCTATCATGATTTCGTCGGCCTGTGTCGCCTCGGCGAGGTCGTCGAGGCGCGCTTTGACGCTCGCCGGCGTCCCCACGAACAATTGCCGGCGATGCCGGCGGATGTAATCGCGATCCCGGTCCGAATAGACCTGCGCCAGCGCCTCTTCCGGGCTCGACATGACGCGATATTCGCCGCGCGATCGCCGAAGCCAGTTGAGATCGGCGCTCGAGGCGAGGCGTTCGGCCTCCGCCTCGGTGTCGGCGGCGATCACCGCCACGGCCAGAATGGCGTATGGCTTCGCGCGCCAGCGCGACGGCTCGAAATGCGCGCGATAGGCGCGCATCGCGGCGGCTGCGTCATAGCTCGCGAAATGATGGGCGAAGGCGTAGCCAAGACCAATCTGCGCCGACAGCTCCGCGCTGTAGTCGCTCGATCCGAGCAGAAAGAGCGGCGGCAGCCGCGCATCGCTCGGCATGACCGCGATCCGCCCGAACGGGTGCGACGGCGGAAACTCGCCCGTATCCCAGAGGATCAGCTCCTGCAGCTTTTCGAGAAAATCGGCTTCTGCGTCCTGCTCCTGAATCTGATGCCGACGCAGCGCGAAGGCCGTCGTCTGGTCCGTGCCGGGCGCCCGCCCGAGCCCGAGATCGATGCGGCCGGGAAAGAACGCTTCGAGGGTCCTGAACCGCTCCGCCACCATCAACGGCGCATGATTGGGCAGCATGACCCCGCCGGCGCCGACGCGGATGCGCCGCGTGGCCGCCGCGAGCCGGGCGATGATCACCTCCGGCGCGCTTGAGGCGACGGAAGCGAGGCTGTGATGCTCGGCCACCCAGTAGCGCACGTAGCCCAGACGGTCCGCGTGAATCGCGAGATCGACCGAATTGCGGAGCGACGCAGAAGGCGGCGTCGCGTCGGTCACGAAGGAAAGGTCGAGAACGGACAAGGGGGGCATAGACCGGCGCTCCCGCGCGACGCTGAGACGAATTTACTGGTCTATCGCGCGTCGGCAATGCTATGCGCCGCGCTGCCGGCGCGCACCTGCGCCGCAAGCCCGGAATGACCCGCCGCCGTGACGATTACCGAGGAAAAGCAGGCCGCCGCCAAATCGCGTCGCTTCGCGAGCCTCGCCACGTCGCTCGTCGTCGTCGGCGCAGCCGTCGCCGCGCTCGGCGGTTCGGCCGCCTATTATCGCTATCCGCCCTTCGCGGCGCGGTTGCTCGCTCATGCGACTGGAAAGCCCGGTTTCCTGCCGGCGGGCAACGCTGCGATCGAGCGCGTCGACCGCTCAAACTGGCCGCAGAGCGCCGCCAAGATTCCGGCGAGCGTCAAGGCGCCGCTTTCGGCGTCCGGCGAAATCTCGCGCATCGACGAATTGCGCCAGCGTCCGGCCCTTCTGATCGAAGGCGCGACCATTGTCTTCGATCCCGGGACGGCCGGACGGATCGCGGCGTCGAAGCTCACGCTGCGCGATTCGACCTTGATCACCAGTGGCGGCGACCTGGAGATCGAGGTCGAGACGCTCATTGCGGAAAACAGCGAAATCCGCGCGTTTGCATTGACCGGCAAGCCCGCCGCGAAAGGCGCGGGCCGCGACGCCGGGCGGGTCGTCTTGCGCGTACACGGCCGGATCTCCGGCGTGCTGCGCGTCGATCTCTCGGGCGAAGCGGGCGCAGCCGGCGCGCCGGGGCGGCCAGGCCTGGCGGGGTCCGCGGGCGCGGCCGGCGCAACCGCAGTTTCAGCTCCCGAGAAGTGCCTCAAGCCAGCAGCTCCCGGCGGCCCGGGCGGCGCGGGCGGCAAAGGCGGCGACGGCGGCGACGGCGCGCCGGGCGGCGCGGGCGGACAGCTCACGCTCGCCGCCAAGGAGCCGCAGGAGGCGGCGGGCCGGGTCGAGTTTTCCGCAGAGGGCGGGCGCGGCGGCGCAGCCGGGGCGGCCGGTCCCGGCGGCGAGGGCGGCGTGGGCGGACCAGCAGGCCTGCCGGCGGGCCTGTGCATCGGCGACGGCGGCGTCGGCCCTCGCGGAGCGCAGGGTCCGGCCGGCAAGGCAGGCGAGCCCGGCGCCGACGGTGCCGCCGGCTCTATGAAGGCGGTTGGCCTAGGCGACCGTTGGTGAAGGAACGCCAGCCGCGATGCAGCACATCTCGATGAGCGCAGCGCAGGTATCTCGCACCACGACGTCTCTTTCGGCCTTCGTATCCGGCGCATAGTCTCCTTTGGAGACGCCGCATTCGAATGTCATCGTGTGAACCCGCCGGCGCTTCGGATCGAGGAACGATCGGCTGAGCGCATAATCGTCCGCAGACGCCACCGTGTGACCGTATATGACGGCCGACTGCCCATAATTGTACGTGGTCCCCTGGACCTTCTTGAGCGACGCCAGCATCTGCTTGGCGACGCTTTCACGGTTGTCGTAGTCGGTCTTCAGCAGATATTCCCCATACGCCGGATTCCTGCCGCGCCAATCGTTGTACGCGGGATTGGAGAAATTCATCGGCTGCTTGTCTTGCTGGTTCGGCGCATCGCCCCACGGCAGGTATATCGTTTGCGTGTTGCTGTGCACGTCGACGAAGAATTCCAGGGTCGGATAGGAATCGATGATGAATTGCATGTTGCGCGTCTCGGGCTCCGAGCCGGCGAACGTGCCCTTGTAAAGATCGTTGATGTAGCTCGACCCACCGGGAACGAGATGGTCGGTGATCTTGAAATCGTCGTACGGCGCGCCCCGGTACTGCCACAGGAAATTGAAGTTGCGATTGACGTCGACGCCATAGCCCTCCTGGAAGGAGCGTCTGTTCTTGCGCCACAAAACGTTCTGCGGCGCGGCTTGCGAGAAGTCGCGCCCGTCCGGATTGGCGTTGGGATAGAAGATGACGAGAAGCCGCTCCAGAACCGCTTTGACTTGCTCGCGCGTGAAACTCTTTCCCGCCGACGTCGCATTCGGACTGAGCCTGATGCCCGTATTGGCGGCATAGCTTGCGACAAGAAGGTTGAGCGCCGTCATGCAAGCGTCAGGAGCGATCCATTCGCGCGCATGCAGGCCGCTCGATATCAGTACGGTTCTGCGTCCGGCCGTGGCTCCGGCGCCCACCAGCGCGGCGCGGCATGAGTGCGGCTGGATGTGCCAGGCGCCGTCTCCCCAGGTACGGTCGGGCAATTGCCACAGATGGATCAACTGGGGCCACGCTCTCGCCCATGCGTCGAGCATCTGGTCTATCCCGGCGCTGGTGAAATAGAGCGCAGCGCTCGGCGAGCGCAGAACATGGTCAGGATCTTCGGAAAATTCGTACGGCTCGCGATTGACGAGGTCGAACCGCTTTTGGAAGAAGTCCGGCTTTGCTTCGACGCGCTCGACGTCGAAGCCTTCGCGTCTCAAGGCTTCGAGTTGCTGATCCAGCGCGAAGACGCCAATCGATCGACCGGCGACTCCTGAGGAATCGGGCGCTGGATCGAGAATGTCGAGGCAGTGATGTTGAAGCTGGAAAAAACGATCCTGGGACTCGACCGAAACGGTCGCAGAGAATAGTTCCATGCTCGCCCCCTGAAAACCATCGCTGACCGATCTCAGTCCAGCGAAATGTTTCCGACGGTACGATGCGCCCGAATTCTGTGACGGGCAAGCCCGATTACCAGTTCTCCATCCAGGGCCGCAGGTCGAATTCATGAGTCCATGCGTTGCGGGGCTGGATGTGGACCGCCCAATACGCTTCGGCGATGGCTTCCGGATCGAGAACGCCGTCCTGCGACTTCAGCGCGTAGCGCTCCGAGAAGTTGTCGCGGATGAACGCCGTGTCGATTGCGCCGTCGATGATCGAATGGGCGACATGCACGCCCTTGGGACCGAGTTCGCGCGCCATGCTCTGGGCGAGCGCCCGCAGCGCGAATTTCGCGCCCGCAAAGGCGGCGAAGCCCGAACCGCCGCGCAGGCTCGCCGTGGCGCCGGTGAAAATGATCGTGCCGCGCCCGCGCCGCGCCATCGGCCGCGCAACCTCGCGTCCCATGAGAAAGCCGGCGAAACAGGCCATCTCCCAGACCTTGCGGTAGACGCGCGAGGTCAAATCGTCGATCGGAAAACGCACGTTCGCGCCGATATTGAAGACGGCGACCTCGATCGGCCCGATCTCACGCTCAATGTCTGCGACGAGCGCGACCATCTGGTCCTCGTCGCGCGCATCGACGCCGAAGGGCCGGACTTCATGTCCCGCGCGCTCGATCTCCACAACCAGCGGACCGAGCTTGTCGGCATGCCGCCGCACAGGACAGGCGACGTAGCCTTCGCGCGCGAAGCGGCGTGCGATCGCGCCGCCCGTCGCATCGCCGGCCCCGATCACGAGCGCCGCTTTTCTTTCGACCATGGCGTTCTCCCGCTTTCGTTCGATCGCCGTTTCATCGTAGCATGAGATAGATGTAATTACATCCATCGGGAGAGAAACATGAAGCGCGCGGAATTTTTCTTCGATTTCGGATCCCCGGCATCTTACCTCGCCTACACGCAGATGGACGGGCTGGCGAAGCGCGCCGGCGCCGAAATCGTCTGGCGGCCGATGCTGCTCGGCGGCGTATTCAAGGCGACCGGAAATGCGTCGCCGGCGAACGTGCCGGCCAAGGGCAAATGGATGAATTCCGATCTCGCGCGGTTCGCGAGCCGCTACGGCGTCGCGTTCAATCACAACCCCTTCTTTCCCGTCAACACGCTGCTGATGATGCGCGGCGCGGCTGCGCTCGAGGGGACGCCCCAGTTCCGTCCCTACGTCGACGCCATGTTCAAGGCCATGTGGGTCGACCAGAAGAATATGAACGACCTGCCGACCGCAGCCGCGACCTTGAAGGCGGCAGGGTTCGACCCCCAGGAATTCCTCGCGAAGGCCGAGGCCCAGGACGCCAAGGACCGCCTCAAGGCGACAACCGAGGAGGCGGTCGGGCGCGGCGTGTTCGGAGCGCCGACGATTTTTGTCGGCGACCACATGTTTTTCGGTCAGGATAGGCTCGATTTCGTCGAGGAGGCGCTGCGCGCCGCCTGATCATTCGAGCCAACGGACTGTTGCATGGAACATCCCGCGCTTCCCTTCCTCAAGCGCGACGAGAAAGGCAAGGTCGTCGCCGCCGCCGACGCGGTAAAACTCATTCGCGACGGCGACACGCTGGCGACGGGCGGCTTCGTCGGCATCGGCTTTGCTGAGGAAATCGCGCTCGCTATCGAGCAGCGTTTCCTCGGCGGCGCCGACGAAGAAGCGGGCAAGGCCGGGCATCCGCGCGATCTGACGCTGGTCTATGCGGCCGGCCAGGGCGACGGCAGGGAGCGCGGGCTCAACCACCTCGCGCATCCCGGCCTCGTCAAGAAAGTGATCGGCGGGCATTGGGGCCTCGTGCCGAAACTGCAACGTTTCGCCGTCGAAAATCAGATCGAGGCTTACAACCTGCCGCAGGGCGTGATCACGCATCTGTTTCGCGATATCGCCGCCCACCGCCCGGGCCACATCACGCGCGTCGGCCTCGGCACGTTCGTCGATCCGCGCAACGGCGGCGGCAAGCTCAACGCGCGCACGACCGAAGATATCGTTCGCCTGATGCAGATCGACGGCGAGGACTATCTCTACTACAAGTGCTTCCCCATCAACGTCGGCGTCATTCGCGCGACCACCGGAGATCCCGACGGCAATCTGACCATGGAGAAGGAGGCGCTGACGCTGGAGGCGCTGGCCATCGCCATGGCCGCGCGCAATTCCGGCGGCATCGTCATCGCGCAGGTCGAACGCGTGGCCGAAAGCGGCTCGCTCAATCCGCGTCAGGTCAAGATTCCCGGCATTCTCGTCGATTGCGTCGTCGTGGCGAGACCGGAAAACCACTGGCAGACCTTCGCCACTGCCTATAATCCGGCCTACTCCGCCGAAATCCGCGCACGCGCCGGCTCGATGCCGCCCATGGCGGACGGCGCCCGAAAGATCATCGCCCGTCGCGCGGCGCTGGAGCTCGAACCCAACAGCGTCGTCAATCTCGGCATCGGCATGCCCGAAGGCGTCGCGGCCATCGCCAACGAGGAGAAGATCGCCGATCTGATCACGCTGACGGCCGAGCCCGGCCTGATCGGCGGCATTCCCGCAAGCGGCATGGATTTCGGCGCCGGCGTCAACGCGCAGGCGGTGATCGACCAACCCTATCAATTCGACTTCTACGACGGCGGCGGCCTCGACGTCGCATTTCTCGGTCTTGCGCAAGCCGACCGGAACGGCTCGCTCAACGTTTCGAAATTCGGTCCGCGGCTCGCCGGGGCCGGCGGCTTCATCAACATCAGCCAGAACGCCAAGAAAGTCGTATTCGTCGGCACCTTCGTCGCCGGCGATCTCGAGGTCGAGTGCAATGACGGCGCGCTCGTCATCCGCAAGGACGGCGACATCCGCAAATTCGTCGCCGCCGTCGAGCATGTGACCTTTTCCGGCGATGTGGCGCGCAAGCAGGGCAAGACGGTTCTCTACGTGACCGAGCGTTGCGTTTTCCGGCTGACCGCCGAGGGCATGGAGCTGACCGAGGTCGCGCCGGGCGTCGACATCCAGCGCGACATACTCGCGAAAATGGATTTCGCGCCGCTCATGCCGACGACGCCGAAGCTGATGGACGCGCGCATCTTCGTACAGGACCCGATGAACCTGCGCGACAGCATGCTGACGATCCCGCTCGAACAGCGCTTCGTCTACGACGAGGCGAGCGGCCATTTCTTCGTCAATCTCGAACGCTACGCGGTGCGCACGCAAACCGACGTCGACGCGATCGGGGCGATCGTGGAAAAACGGCTTGCGCCGCTCGGCAAGCGCGTCGCCGCCATCATCAACTACGACAATTTCACGATCGCGCCCGAATTGCTGGACAGCTATTCGGCAATGGTGCGCGGGCTGATGGACCGCTTCTATTCCGAAGTCACGCGTTACACGACGTCCGGCTTCCTGCGCATGAAACTCGGCGACGCGCTGACGAAGCGTGGCGTCGCGCCGCACATCTACGAAAGCGCGGCGGAAGCGGAAAAGGGCCTCGAAGAGATAGAGACGACGGCCTGACCGACTGCGCGAGGATTGCGACGGCCGCCGCTACTCCGGTTAGCGGCGCGCTGCGCGGGATCGCTCTTCGCGCCGCCCTGTCACTGGATCAGGCGCACTGACGACGGGCTGGTGACGGTGGTCGTTTGCGTCGTCGTCACGGTCGAGGACGCCGACGGGATCGGGAAGGCCGACGCCGTGAGGTTCCACGTCACGCCATCCATGATCAGCGTGTTCACGACCATCGTGATCGCCGCCGCATTGACGCTCGCCCCGCTGTTGAAAGTCAGGTTGCGGCTCGGCAGGTATATGAGACCGGTGAGACAATCCGGCGTCGCTGAACCGCCATTGATCGTGAACGACGACGTCGAAAGACCCGCCGCCTCGTACATCAGGATGTTCGCGTAGGTCCCCGAAGTCGGCGCGCTGAGATTGACGGCCGCCGTCCCGTTGAACTGCATGTACGAGGTGTCCGCGAAGTAGAGCGTGACGCCGCTGCCCGTCATGGTCCAGCCGCTGTTCAGATTCCAGCTGGCGCCTTTGAAGATGTAGAGCCCCGGATTGAGGGTGAGCGACCCCGTTCCGTTGAAATTGAAGCTGCCGCAGTAGACGCCGGGCGAGAGCGTGACCGCTCCGCTGTAGGTCTGGTTGCTGACCGTGCACGCCCCGACGGAGACGGTCGGCAGTTTGCCGGCGAACGGATCGCTGGCGACCGCGCAACCGGTCTTCAGAACCGATGTCGAGCCGTTCGTGACGGTGGCGCCGTTGTTGATGATGCTCGTACCGGCGACACAGAATTCGTTCAGCGTGAATTTGACGGCGCTATTCAAGATCGCAGCAGGAGCGGCCGTCGACGCTACGTCGACCTCGCACTTCGGCGAATTGATCGTCGCGCCGGAATTGCCGAGGAACGCCTGGGTCGTGCTCTTGGCCAGAACAAGGATGCAGACGTTGGCTGCAGACGTTGTCGTCGTCGTCGTGGTCGTCGTCTGGCCGCTGACTGTCCCGGCGACCGATGAAGCGACGACTCTGATGGCGTCAATGCCGGCGAGCTTCATGACGGCCGTCGGCACGGCTGCCGCGATCGTGACCTTGTACTGGCCCGAGGCGGGTTCGCTTTCCGTCGCGGTCGCGTTGATCTTGGTCGCGAGCGCGCCGAGCGTTCCAAGGCTGATGCTCTCGGCGACCGATTGGCGCTGCGACTGCGTCCCGCTGGAATTTTGCGCCGCAGCCAGGGCGCCGGCGTCTGCGGCCGCCTGCAATTTCGACTGCGTCTGCACGACGGACGAATAATCGATCGCCGCCCCGACGCCGAGCATGACAGGCAAGGCCGCGATGCCGAACAGGATCGCGACGGCGCCGGAGTCGTCGCCCCGAAATCTTTCGAGAACGGACCTGACGGTCTTCGATGGGCTGAAGCGGAGCCACTTCATGGGACGCACCTGAATAGCAAGCGCTCGCAAGCACTTGAGAATGGGGGTCCGACCAATGGGCGACAAACTTCTGAACAGGGTCTTTAGACGACCGAATAATCCGGTTTCGATCGGCTTGTCGAAATCTCGCAAGCTCGGAAAAGACGCCTTATCGTTAAGGATCGCTTGCTTTGTCCGCACACAGAAGCACGCGCCAGTTCGCAGCGAACAATTGCGATTACTCGTCGGCGGGCGGCGCTGCGGCGGTCGAAGGCTGAGCTGCAGCCGGCGCGCGCTGCGCCAATCCTTCGGCGCGCAGCTTCAGACGCGGCGGCGGCGTCTCGCCGCCCGCCATGCGCGCTCGAACGATTTGACCAAGCCTGTCCGCCTCCGCACGACGGCCGAGCTTGTCTTCCAGCTCGGCGAGCGAGACGATGATCGCCCAATTGTCCGGATTGACCAGATACGCTTTGCGCATCGCCGTGGCGGCGCCGCGAATGTCGCCGGACCGACGCAATTCCTCCGCGTAATCGTAGAGGATGCCCGGACTGGCCGGCAGCACGGACAGGCCTTCGAGCAACGTCTCGACGGCGGCGCTTCTGTCTCCTGTCGTCGACTGAACCGCCGCAAGTCGCCTGTAGGCCATCCCCAGTCTGACATTGATTTGCAGCGCGCGGCGATAGGCGAGGATCGCTTCGTCGTTGCGCCCCATCGCCTGCAAGGCCATGCCCAACACGTTGTGCGCGGACGCCTCGGATGGATGCCTGTCGGCGTTCGCCTGGGCTATATCCAGCGCGTCCTTGTGACGTTTTCCGGCGATCAGCGCGAACACCTTGGAATTGTCGGCCACGAACCCGTCGCCTCCGAGGGAACGCGCCTTCTCCGAAGCCGCGAGCGCCTCCTCCACCCTGCCCTGCGATGCGAGTATGTATGATTTGAGATTGTACGCGTACTTGCTGATCTTCGGGTCCCGCTTGGCGAATGCGGCCGCAAGGAGACGCGTTGCGCTCTCCACATCGCCATATTCGCGCCAGTAGATGCCGGCGGCGATTTCAGGATCGATATTTTCGAGAAGATTCATTGCGCCCTTCGCCAACAAATCCTCGGGCCCTGCGCCTGTCTCGACATCGATCAACAATTCCCGACCCGGCGAACGCCTCAAACGAAGCCGTGCGAGTTCGGCGTCGCCGACCCGCCGCGTGGTGATCTCGCCCGAGAGCCGAACGATTTCCTTGCCAAACAAGGTCTGGATGATGGTCTGAATCGTCTTTACGTCGAGTCCGCTGGTCGACAATTGCGCATTGGCCAGATTGTCGAGAGCGTCGGCGTCCCCAACCTCGGTTTTCGGCTTTGCAGCGATCGAAATCCGGTTGAGATTGGCGATTTCGTCCAGCAGGCGCTGACTGACCGTCTCGCCCGAATAGCCCGCCTTTTCGAAACCTTCCGGCACCTTGACGGGCGACATCAGGATCGGCGTCTTGAACATCGCCTCGACGATGATGACCGTCGCCACGAGCGGCGGGAAGATCGCCGCGCCGATCACGAAAACCGTCTTCGCGAGCACGAAGTACTGCAACAGTTTTCGTCGCGCAGCCATTTTCCGGAGGCTGGCGAAGGCCCGTCGGCCGCGCCGCGGCGCGGCTACGGGCCTCGGCGGCGACGACGCATTCTCGTCTTCGCTCATGGCGGAGATGCTCGCGGAGGCTATCGGATCATCGATGCGACCTTCGCGGCGACGGCCCGGTGCCCTTCCGGACTGAGGTGTATGCCGTCGCTTTGTCTCATTCCGCTGCGCAACGCCCCCAGCACGAAGGGCATGGCGTTGACGACGCGAATACGTCGCGCCGACAATCGGGACACGATCGCCTGAACGCCGGCCCTCGCTTCCGCGACGGTCGACCCACGCCGGACATCGTTTCCGCCGATGGCGAGAACGACAATTTGCGTGCCCGAGGGAACCGCGGAATCAAGGCGGCCGAGGACGCCCGCAGTCGTATCGCCGTACACGCCCTGGTTGGAGACCGAGTACGGTCTGCCCTTCGCGCGAAGCATCGCCTCGAGCTGCGCTGGAAACGCCTCCGACGAGGAGACGCCATATCCCTCGACGTTGCTCGCGCCCAAAGCCACGATCTGGGCCGAGGCGTCTCGAATAGACCCGACGGAACAAGCAATTACGACCAGGAACCAGGCAAGAGCGCGAGATACTGGAATCGGAAACATCCTGTTTCCTCCCGATATTCAATTCGATTACTCGTCTCTGCCCGAAAATATGATGAATGCAGCTCACAGTTCTGACAAGACACAAAAGTGTAATGCGATCTCAAAAATCGGAACCGCTCGACCGCCCAAACGACGGTCGAACATTTGAGTTCGCAAAATAGAAATCGGCTTGAGGTCTATTCGCCCGCCAGTTTCGCCGTCGCCTGCGCCTGCATCCAGTGCACGTAGAGTTGCGCCAGCGCAGCGGAAGCGATGCGCGCGGCGGCGCCGTCTGCGCGGCTCGTCAGCATGATCGGGCAACGTGCGCCCAGCACCAGCCCGGAATCTTCGGCGCCCGCCAGAAACACCAGTTGCTTGGCGAGAATATTGCCGGCTTCGAGGTCCGGGACGATCAAGATGTCCGCCTCGCCCGCGACTTCGGAGGCGATGCCTTTCGCCGCAGCCGCCTCCCGCGAGATGGCGTTGTCGAAGGCGAGCGGCCCATCGAGCGCGCCGCCGGAAATCTGACCTCGATCGGCCATCTTGCACAGCGCGGCCGCTTCCACCGTTGAGGGAATTTTCGGGCTGACGGTTTCGACCGCCGACAGGATCGCGACCTTCGGCTTCGCGACGCCGATCGCGCGCGCCAGGTCGATGGCGTTTTGCACGATGTCGCGCTTGACCATGAGATCAGGCGCGATATTGACCGCAGCGTCGCTGACCAGAATGAGTTTGGGATAGAGCGGCGCGTCGATCACGAAAATATGCGAGATGCGGCGTTCGGTCTTGAGCCCCGTTCCGTCGCGCACGATCGCGCCCATCAACTCGTCCGTATGCAGCGCGCCCTTCATGATCGCCTGAGCGACGCCGGAGCGCACCAGTTCGACAGCGCGATCGGCCGCCGCATGGGAATGCGCGACGTCCTCGATCGTCAGGCCGTCGAGCGAAAAGCCCGCGGCGGCGGCCGCAGCTTCGATCTTGCGGCGCGGACCGACCAGGATCGGCTCGACCATGCCGAGCGCCCACGCTTCGAGCGCGCCTGCGAGCGAGGCTGTGTCGCAGGGGTGCGCCACCGCTGCGCAGATCGCCGGCAATCTGCGGGCGCGGTCGACGAGCGCCGATAGTCGTGGATACTTGCTCAATTCCAGTCGGCCGCCAGTCAGCGCGTCCATGTGCACTCCTTGATCTTCGATCCCGGAATACACTCTGGACGCGCTAAATCAACGCGCATTTATTCGGCAGCGATCCCGTCTACATCCGCAATGCGGCGTGTTGCTCGCCGGCTTGATACGTGGACGGATGCGCCAGCCCGAGATGCCGCAGGAAACGCTCGACCTCGTCGCGCGAACCGAAAATCAACGGCGTATGGACATGCAGACTGTCCGGCGTCACGTCGAGAATTGGGCGATCGCCGTCGGTCGCCTCGCCGCCCGCCTGCTCGACGAGGAAAGCGATCGGATTTGCTTCGTACAGCAGCCGCAGACGTCCGCGCACCTGCCCGCGCCGCGTGCCGCCCGGATAGAGATACAGCCCGCCGCGCAAAATGATTCGATAGGCCTCCCCGCAGAGCGCGCCGACCCAGCGCGTGTTGAAATCGATGGCGCGGGGCCCGTCGGCGCCGGCGATCAATTCTTCGACGAAACTGCGGACGCCATCCGTCCAGAACCGCGCGTTCGATCCGTTGACCGCATATTCGCGCGAGGCCTTCGGCGTCGTGACTTTCGCGCGCGCCAGCGTGAATCGCTGCGTCGTGCGGTCGAGCGTGAAAATGACGACGCCGTCGCCGAGGGTCAGCATCAGGCTCGAATGCGGTCCGAAGATGAAGAAGCCGGCGGCGAGTTGCGCTCTGCCGGGCTGACGGAACGTGGCGCCGGCGCTGTCGAGCGCCGGCAGGATCGAGAAGATCATGCCGACCGGCGCATTGGCGTCGATATTCGTGGAGCCGTCCAGGGGGTCCACCGCCACGGCGACCGGCGAACCCGGCACCATTTCGATCGCCGACTCGCTTTCCTCGGAGGCGAGATAACGCACGGGCGCGTGCCGCATGCGCTCGACGACCGTCTCCTCGGCCAGAATGTCCAGGCGCCGTTGCGCGTCTCCGTCCGCGTGATGCGCCACGAGTTCGTGCATGTCGTCGGCCAGCGGCCCGCGTCCCACGGCTTCCGATAGCGTGAATGCGGCTTCCGCCAGACGCCCGATCGTCGTCGCGACCGCCGTCTCGGTCGGACGGCCGCCTGCCCAGGCGTTCAGATAGGCGTGCAAATTCATGACGCGCGCGCTCCTCAAAATCGGCCGCCGCGATGGCGCGGACGCGACCCGTACGAATGTCGCCGAGCTTGTCTCAGCAGAATATTTGAAATATCTGCATCAGACATTCAGATTTTCTGAAACATTGTCTACTCATGCGCGGCGTCACCCTCAAGCAGCTTCATGCGTTGCGCGCCGTCGCCGACACTGGATCGGTGACGGCCGCCGCGCGGCAATTGTTCGTCACCGCCCCGGCGATCTCCATGCAAATCAAGCTTTTCGAGCAGATCGTCGGCATGCCGCTGCTCGAGCGCGCGGGGGACAAATTCGTACTGACTGCAGCCGGCCGCGAGGCCGTCCGGGCCTGCCGCGCCATCGACGGCGCGTTCGCGGAATTCGAGGAGACGCTGGCCACCCTGCGCGGAGGCGCCGCAGGGCATGTGAGCGTTGGCCTCGTCTCTACGGCCAAATATTTCGCGCCGCGCATCGTCGGCGCCTTCGCCAAGAGCCATCCGCGCGTGCGCGTTTCGCTCACCGTCGGAAATCGCGAACAGGTCATCCGCGCCCTGCGCGACTTTTCGATCGACATCGCCATCATGGGCCGCCCGCCGGAAGACCAGAGCTGCGCGGCTGACCCGATCGGCGACCATCCGCATGTGATCGTCGCCGACCCCGGCCACCGGCTGGCGCGCCGTCGCCGTTTCGAGCCCAAATTGCTCCAGCCGGAAACATTCGTCGTGCGCGAGCCCGGCTCCGGCACGCGCAATCTCATGGAGCGCTTTTTCGAACAGGCCGGCGTCGCTCCGCGTTACGGGCTCGAAATCGATTCGAATGAGACGATCAAACAGGCGGTCATGGCCGGCCTCGGGGTCGCCTTCATCTCTGCGCACACCGTGGCGGCGGAACTCGCCGACGGCCGCCTGGTCAAACTCGACGTCCGCGGCCTTCCGCTGGTGCGCACCTGGTACGTCATGCGCCGGCTCGACCGCCGCCAGCTCCCGGCGGCTCGCGCCCTGCAGGAATTCATCGTCGCCAACCGCGCCGACTTTCTCCCGCCCGACGCTTGATGGTAAGACCGCAGGCGACATTCTTGTAGGACAGGGACGACATGCGCGACGAAGCGGCGACCGCCGGGCCAGATACATTCGACCCGGCCGCGCACGGCTGGAAAATCATGAAGGGGCCAGGCTTCTCCTCGCTCGTCGGCCCGATCTGGGCCAAGCGGGCGTCGACCGGCGACGGCGAGGCCTGGCGCTATGCGTTTCTGGCCGAGGAAAAGCACGAGAACCGGCAGGGCGCGGTGCATGGCGGCATGCTCATGACCTTCGCCGATCACGCCATCGGCTTTGTGGCCTGGGAGGCCGGCGGCCGACGCAAATGCGTGACCATGCAACTCGAAAACCAGTTTCTGGCCGCCGTGCGCCGCGGCGATTTCGTCGAATGCGAAACCGAAGTCGTGCGCGCAGCCAAGACGGTGATCTTCCTGCGCGGCGTCCTGAAGGTGAAAGGCAAGCCGGTGATGGCGGCCACCGGCATCTGGAAAGTGATCGAATGACGCATCAATCCGAAAAGTTGCAGACTTTTCGGACCGATTGATGCGCTGAAACGGATCGCGAGCCTTCAGGCTCACTCCTTGCGGCGCCCCCGATAGCGCGCCTCGAACGTGCGCCATCTTTCCATCATCCAGACTTCCGCTCGCTTGGCCGCGGGATAGTCGATCGCCAGCACGGCAAGCCCAAGCGGAATCATCCAGAACCCGAGCACCGGCAAGAAGCCGAAGAACCCGAGTATGACCAGAGCGACGCCCACCGGCGGGCGAAGCCACCTCCATTTCGGATGTTTGATCCATTCGGGCACTGCGCGCGATCCCCGCACCTGCTCACAAGATGTAGTGACGATGCGGGATCATGCCAAATAGCGGAACGCCGGCGGATCAGATTCCCATCTGGCGCGCGGCGAGATCCTTCATGATTTCTTCCGCGCCGCCGCCGATCGCGTTGACCTTCACCTCGCGATAGATGCGCTCGACCTTCGTGCCGCGCATGAAACCCATGCCCCCGTGAATCTGGACCGCCTCGGAGGCGCAGAACGCCATGGTCTGCGTGGCCTGGTTCTTCAGCATGGCGATCTCCGCCGCCGGGCTCTCGCCCTGCTGTACGCGCCAGGCGAGTTGCTCCAGCCAGGCCTGCGTCGCGTTCACGCGCATGGCCATGTCCACGATCTTGTGACGCACCACCTGTTGATCCGCCAGCCGCCCGCCGAACGCCTTGCGCTCGCGCGCCCAAGCGAGCGCCTCTTCCAGACACACCCGCGAAAAGGCCGTGCAGGACGCGGCCATGCCGAGGCGCTCCGAATTGAAATTGAGCATCACATATCTGAAGCCCTTGTTCTCCTCGCCGATCAGGTTCTCGGCTGGAACCTTCACGTCGTCGAAGAACAATTGCGCGGTGTCGCTCGCCCACCATCCCATCTTGCGCAGCGGCTGCTGCGTGAAGCCTTCCATGCCGCGCTCGATCAGTAGCAACGACACGCCGCTCGCGCCGGGCCCTCCCGTGCGGACCGCGACCGTATAGAAATCCGCGCGCACGCCGGAGGTGATGAACATTTTCGAGCCGTTGACGACGTAATGATCGCCGACGCGCTTGGCGGTCGTCTTCAACTGCGCGACGTCGGAACCGCCAGACGGTTCGGTAATCGCCAGCGCCGAAATTTTCTCGCCAGCGAGCACCTGCGGAAGCACGCGCTGTTTCATCGCCGCCGGTCCGACCGCCAGAATCGGCGGCGACCCGATCGTATGGCTCATCAGGCTGGCCGCGACGCCGCCGGACGCCGCGCGCGCCAGCTCCTGCGACAGGACGATGCGATGAAACTGATCGCAGGGCGAGCCGCCGAACTCCTCAGGATAGCCGAGGCCGAGAATGCCGACGTCGGCCGCCTTCTTGTAGAGTTCGCGCGGGAAGCCTCCCGCTTCGTCCCATTCATCGACGAATGGCGCGATTTCCTTGTCGACGAAGCGTCGCACCGTCGCGCGAAACGCCTCGTGGCTTTCGTCGTAATAGGGGCTCCTGGTCATGCGATTATGCTCCCCTGCCCTGCCGCCCCTCCCGCGCTTCACGGGAGAGGAAGGAGATGCGTCACTTCGTCGATGCGCGTGATCAACCCCGCCTGCCGCCCCCTCCTCCGCTGAGCCGGCAAGGGATAGCGACGAGGCCGCGCCGTCTACGACTCTTCAGCCGCCAGCGTCGCCAGAACGTGGCGCGTGGCGACCTGGTCGCCCTCCTTCACCGACACCGCCTCCAGCACGCCGTCGCGGCCCGCGACGATCTCGTGCTGCATCTTCATCGCTTCGAGAACGACGACGCGCTGACCCTTCTTCACGGTATCGCCGGCCTGCGCGAGCACGGCGACGATGCGCCCGTTCATCGGCGCGACAAGTCGCGCGCCGCCCTCCCGCTCGGCCCCGCTCTTGATCTCGTGCGACGTCTCGCGGGTCGTCAGCGTTTCGCCGCCGGCTTCGAGATGCAGGACGGCGCCGTCGAAGGCGAGCCGCGCCTTTGCGTCAACGCCGCCGACCCGATAGCGCGCCGTATCGGGCGTACGTTCGGTCAGCGCGATTTCCACCGTCTCGTCGCCGACGACGACAGCGAATGCGCCGCCGCCGCGCGCGGTCAGGACGACGCCGGTCTCCTTCTCGCCCACGGCGAGCTTCAGCGGCTTGGCGAACACGCCGGTCGAATCCCAACTCGCCATCAACGCGCCGAGCTGGCTCGCGCTGCGCTCGTAGAGCAGCGTCGCCGCAAGCGCCAGCAAACGCGCCGACGGCTGCTTCTCGGCCATCGTCTCGGAGCCGGCGGCGAAATGCGCGCCGATGAATCCCGTCGTCGCTTCGCCGGCCGCGAAGACGGGATGGCCCAGCATCGCGATCAGGAAGTTCTTGTTGTTGGGCGGACCGAACAAGGTGGTTTCGGACAGCGCGCGCATCAGCCGACGGCGCGCTTCGTCGCGCGTACGGCCATACGCGATCGCCTTGGCGATCATCGGATCGTAGAACGGCGAAATCTCCTGACCCGAACGGATGCCGTGATCCATGCGCACGCCCTTGCCCGACGCAGGCGCCCAAACATCGATGCGCCCGCTCTGCGGCATGAAATTCTTGGCCGGGTCTTCGGCGTACAAGCGCACCTCGATCGCATGGCCTTCGAGACGAATCTCCTCCTGGGTCAGCGGCAGCGGCTCGCCCGCCGCGACGCGCAACTGCCACTCCACGAGATCGAGTCCGGTGATTTCCTCCGTCACCGGGTGCTCGACCTGCAGCCGCGTGTTCATTTCGAGGAAATAGAACTCGCCGGACTTGTCGAGCAGGAACTCCACCGTGCCCGCGCCGCGATAGGCGATGGCCTTGGCGGCGGCGACGGCGGCCGCGCCCATCTTCGCGCGAAGCTCTGCCGAGACGGCCGGCGACGGCGCTTCCTCGATCACCTTCTGGTGGCGCCGTTGAACCGAACAGTCGCGCTCGCCAAGGTGGACGACCTCGCCATGGGAATCGCCGAACACCTGCACCTCGACATGGCGGGCGTCGACGACCGCCCTCTCGAGAATGAGTTCGCCGGAACCGAACGCATTTGTCGCCTCGGAGCGCGCGGTCGAAACGGCGTCGGCGAAATCCTCCATGCGCGAGATGAGCCGCATGCCGCGGCCGCCGCCGCCGGCCGCCGCTTTCGCCATGATCGGGAAACCGATGCGCTGCGCTTCGGCTGCAAGCGTCGCGTCGCTCTGGTCCGCGCCCTGATACCCCGGCACGCAGGGCACGCCGGCCTCGATCATCAGGCGCTTGGCCGCGGCCTTGTTCCCCATGGCCCGGATCGCGTGGGGCGTCGGTCCGATGAACACGAGACCCGCCGCCTCGCAG
The DNA here is from genome assembly GCA_964634325.1 of uncultured Rhodoblastus sp. Lineage (GTDB taxonomy): Bacteria > Pseudomonadota > Alphaproteobacteria > Rhizobiales > Beijerinckiaceae > JAJXWB01. Next base: position 25,713 of record CAZWJF010000006.1, on the reverse strand, counting down.
GCGGCGGCGAAGTCGTCGTTCTCCGACAGGAAGCCGTAACCTGGATGCACGGCGTCCGCGCCCGACGCTCTCGCGGCGGCGATGATCGCTTGCGCATCGAGGTATGAATCGGAAACGGGCGCAGGCCCGATGCGCACGGCTTCGTCCGCCTCGCGCACGTGCAGCGCGTCGGCGTCGGCGTCGGAATAGACCGCGACCGTGGAATAGCCCATATCGCGCGCCGTGCGCATGACCCGGCAAGCGATCTCGCCGCGATTGGCGATGAGGATCTTGGAGAAAGTGCTCACGCGCCGGCCTTTTCCTTCTTGCGCTCGTCCTCCGGCGCAATGCCCATCATCTTCGACAGGATCGTCAGCATGACTTCGTCGGCGCCGCCGCCGATCGAGCCCAAGCGCGTATCGCGAAAGGCGCGGCTGATCGGCGTCTCGTTCATGAAGCCCATGCCGCCCCAATATTGCAGGCACGAATCGGCGATCTCGCGCGCGAGCCGCCCCGATTTCAGCTTCACCATCGAGGCGAGCTTCGTGACGTCCTGCCCTTCGAGCATCAGTTCGCACGCGCGATAGACGAGAGCGCGGAGCAGTTCGACTTCGGTCTGCAGTTCGGCGAGACGGAAATGCACAACCTGGTTGTGCAGGACCGGTTTGCCGAAGATCATGCGCTGGCGCGCGTAATCGATCGTCGTCTGGATCATGCGCTCCTTGCCCTTGAGGCCGCTCGCGCCCGCCCAGAGGCGCTCCTCCTGGAACTGCACCATCTGATAGGTGAAGCCCTTGCCTTCCTCGCCGACAAGGTAGCGTTGCGGCACGCGCACGTTGTCGAAGTAGATCTGCGCCGTGTCGGACGAGTGCATGCCCATCTTGTCGAGCTTGCGCGCGATCTCGACGCCCTTGGTCTTCATCGGCACGCAGATCAGCGACTTGTTGCGATGGGCCGGACCTTCCGACGTGTTGGCGAGCAGGCAGATCCAGTCGGCTTGTGTGCCGTTGGTCGTCCACATCTTGCCGCCGTTGATGACATAGTCGCCGCCGTCCTTTCTGGCGGTCGTCTTCACGGACGCCACGTCCGACCCCGCGCCAACCTCCGACACGCCGAGGCAGGCGACGTAATCGCCGGAGATCGACGGCGCGAGAAATTCGTTGCGCACCTCGTCCGAGCCGAAGCGCGCCAGCGCCGGCGTCGCCATATCGGTCTGCACGCCGATCGCCATCGGCACGCCGCCGCAATGGATTTGTCCGAGTTCTTCGGCCATGACCATCGCGAAGGAATAGTCGAGTCCCGATCCGCCGAAGGCGACGGGTTTGTTCAGGCCGAGGAAGCCGAGCGAGCCCATCTTCTTGAACAGCTCATGCGCAGGGAAGATGCCGGCCTTTTCCCATTCGTCGACATGCGGGTTGATTTCCGCCTGGATGAACTTCGTCAGGCTGCGGCGCAATTCCTCGTGTTCCGTCGTGAACTTCATCTCTTTCATCCTCACATGCGCGCGACGCCGAAAGTCGTGTGGCGCAGGGGCCTGATCTCCGCCTCGCGGCAGATCGACAGGCAGAAGGCCAGGACTTTGCGTGTGTCGCGCGGATCGATCAGCCCGTCGTCCCACAGGCGGGCGGTGGCGTAGAGCGCCGTCGTTTCGCCCTGCATCCGGTCGGCGATGCCCTTTTCCATCGCGGCGAGCTTCTCGTGATCAACCGGCTTGCCTTCGCGCTTCAGCTTGCCCTCGGTCACGATCGACATGACCTTGGCGGCCTGCTCCGGACCCATGACCGCGATGCGATTGTTCGGCCAGGCGAAGATGAAGCGCGGATCGTAGCCGCGCCCGCACATGCCGTAATTGCCGGCGCCGAACGACGCGCCGATATGCAGCGTGATCTGCGGAACGGTCGCATTGGCGACCGCCTGGATCATCTTCGAGCCGTGCTTGATGATGCCGGCCTGCTCCGCTTCGCGGCCGACCATGTAGCCGGTCGTGTTCTGCAGATACACGATCGGAATGTTCGACTGACAGCACAGCTGGATGAATTGCGCGGCCTTGGTCGCGCCGTCCGCGTCGATCGGCCCGTTGTTGCCGATGAAGCCGACCGTATGGCCTTCGATCGCGCCGTGGCCGCACACGGTGTGGACGCCGTAGAGACCCTTGAAGTCGAGATATTCGGAATCGTCGACAACGCGCGCGATCACCTCGCGCACGTCGATCGGCTTGCGATAATCGACAGGCACGAGGCCGGCCAGTTCGTCGGGCGAGTAGCGCGGCTCCTTGTAGGCGCGCGGCCCCGCGCGCTGGATCTGCTCGTTCCAAGGCAGCATCGCCATCACTTCGCGCGCGATGCGAATGCCGTCCGCGTCGTCCTCGGCGACATATTCGCCAAGGCCCGATTTCGTCACATGCATGTCGGCGCCGCCGAGTTCCTCGTCGGTCGCGATCTCGCCCGTTGCGGCGCGCAACAACGGCGGACCGGCGAGAAACACCTTCGCCTTGCCGCGCACCAGAATGTTGTAGTCGCTGAGGCCGGGCAGATAGGCGCCGCCCGCGGTCGACGAACCGTGCACCACGGTCACCTGCGGAATGCCCGCCGCCGACATGCGCGCCTGGTTGGCGAACCCGCGCCCGCCTTCCACGAACATTTCGGCCTGGAACAGAAGGTTGGCGCCGCCGGACTCCACGAGCCGCACCATCGGCAGCTTGTTCTCCAGCGCGATCTGCTGCGACCGCAAGCCCTTCTTCACGCTCATCGGCGTCGACGTGCCGCCCTTGAAGGCGCTGTCGGAGGCCATGACCATGCAGCGGATGCCGGAGACGTAGCCGATGCCGATGATGCCGCCGCCGCCGAATTCGTCGTGCATACGCAGGCCGGCGAGCGTCGAGATTTCGAGCCACGGCGCGCCGGGATCGAGCAGCAGCGCAAGTCGCTCGCGCGGCATGATCTGGCCGCGTTTGGCGAACAGTTCGCGTTTGGTTTCGCCCGTCTCGCGAATCTTGTTCTCGAGCGCGCGGAATTCGTCGATCAGTCGCAACATGTCTGCGCGATTGGCGCGGAAACTGTCGGAATTGACGTCGATCTTGCTTTCGATGACCGGCATGGAACCCCTGCGGCTTGACGACGCCGAGGCTCACGGCCGCGCTCGGTCGCGCGGCGCCTCCCCGACGCTGGCGGCGGCTCTTTCGGCCACGCGCCTTTAATCCTCCAGTTAAATTTGAGGTTGCCTCAGAAATTTGTTACTGTCAACGGCCGCCACGATGCAGCGCGGCGGGGACGCATGGCGAAAGCACTACGCAGCAGCGCTCGATCGACTGCCGGAAAAACCTCCACGGCCCGCTCTGGTGCGGAGAAGGCCGCGGTCGGAGTATGGGGCGAGCGCGAGGCGGGCATACTGGCGGTCGCCGAGCATCTCTTCCTGAAGCAAGGATACGAGAATACCAGCATGGCGGCGGTCGCAGCCGCCGCCGGCCTGTCGGAAGGCACGCTCTACAACTATTTCCGCAACAAGAACGATCTTGTCATCCGCGCAGGCCTCGCTGCGCTGGAGCGGCGCGTCGCTGCGGCTCAGCAAGCGGTGAAAGACGCGCAGAACCTGCGTGAAGGCTTGGAGAAACTGATCGCTCTGCATCTCTCGGCGATCATCGAGGACGACGAAAAATATCGCATCTGGTTACGCGAAGTGCGCGGCGTGAAGAGCTATCGCCGCTCGGCCGGACGCGATGCGCTCGCGCGCTTCGCCAACCAGTTTCTGCGGCTTCTCGAGAAATTCGGCGTCGCAGCCGACGCGCCGGACCGGCCGCCGACCACGATGATGCGCGATATTGTGTTCGGCGGTTCGGAACACATCGGGTTTACGGCCATGGTTCAGCGACGCGCCGACAAGATCGACGTCGGCGCCACAGCCGCGCAATTGGCGAATGTCTATCTGCGCGGCTTCGGTCTCGAATGAAAAGCAAAGAGGAAACGCCATGAGCACGCGACGCATCGGCCGCTCGGACCTGCATGTTCATCCTTTCTGCTTCGGCGGCAATGTGTTCGGCTGGACTGCCGACGAAGCCATGTCGTTCCGCCTGCTCGACGCCTTCGTCGATCATGGCTTCGAATTCATCGATACGGCCGACGTCTATTCGGTCTGGGTTCCCGGCCATACCGGCGGCGAATCCGAAACCGTTCTCGGAAACTGGTTCAAGCGAAGCGGCAAGCGAGACAAGATCGTGCTCGCGACGAAAGTCGGTTTCATCAAAGGCTTGAAGCCCGGCTACATCAAACAGGCGGCGGAGGAGTCGTTGAAGCGCCTCCAGACCGACCGCATCGACCTCTACCAGTCGCACAAGGACGATCCCGAAACCCCGCAAGAAGAGGTTCTGCGCGCGTACGACGACCTTATCAAAGCAGGCAAGGTGCGCGTCATCGGAGCTTCCAATTTCAGCGCCGCGCGGCTCGAGGAAGCCCTCGGCGTTTCCGAGAAAAACAACCTGCCGCGCTACGAATGCATGCAGCCCGAATACAATCTCGTTGAACGCAAGGTGTTTGAGGGCGAGTTGCAGGACCTTTGCGTCCGGGAAGAGATCGGCGTCATTCCCTTCTTCTCGCTCGCGGCAGGTTTCCTCACCGGCAAGTACCGCAGCGAGGCGGACCTCGCCAAGAGCGTGCGCGGTCCGCGCACCGCCGGCAAGTATCTCAAGGCCAACGGCCCGCAAGTGCTCGCCGCGCTCGACAAGGTCGCAGCCGCCCACAAGGCCACCTGCGCGCAGGTGGCGCTCGCCTGGATCATGGCGCGCAAAGGATTGACCGCGCCAATCGCCAGCGCAACTTCGCCGGCGCAGCTCGAGGAATTGCTCGGCGCCGTCAAACTGTCGCTGACGGCGGCCGACATTGCGGAGCTGGATGCGGCGAGCGCGTGACGAACGCCGCGGCCGTCACGTTCTCAGCGTCAGTCCGCCGTCCGCCACCAGTCCGTGACCTGTGATGAAATCGGCTTCGTCGCTCGCCAGCAGCAGCGCCGCGCGCGCCATGTCGATCGGCTGGCCGAGCCGCCGCAGCGCCGCCTTCTTCTCCCAGACGCCACGCACGAAGGGATCGGCGAAGGAGGCCTGCGTCATGCCCGTCTCGATTGCGCCGGGCAGAATGTAATTCGCCGTCACACTGTGTTTGCCGAGTTCGAGCGCAAGCGTCTTGGTCAGTCCGGCGACCGCATGTTTGGACGCGGTGTAGGCCGCAAGGCCGATGTCGGTGTCGAAGGCCATCACCGAAGCCGTGCAGATAATGCGCGCGCGTCCCTTCTCCTCCGCACGTTTCACCAGATGCGGTATCGCGGCGCGCGAAATGCGGAACGGCGCGCGCACGTTGATCGCGAACACGCGATCCCAGTCGGCGTCGCTGGTCTCCGCCACGAGGGAGCGGTTCGAAACGCCGGCGTTATTGAAGAGAATGTCGATCGCTCCGAACTGTGCGAGCGCCGCGGCGACAATCGCGTCGGGCGCATCATCGTCGGCGACGCTCTTGGCAAGAACGCTGATCGCGCCATTGCCTCGATGGGCCGCGCCGATCTCCGATTCAGGCCTGTCGACCGCGAGCACGCGCGCGCCGCGCTCGGCGAACAACGTCGCCGTCGCGCGCCCGATGCCGGAGGCTGCGCCCGTGATGACGGCGAACTTGCCGGACAGATCGACCATCGTTTCGCTCCCGTATTTTGAGAGCATTAGAGCAGCCGACGATCCATCCCGACAACGGCGTTCTGTGCATCGGCCTTCTGCGCGAAGACGATGAGTTCAGCGCCCGAGCCCGGGCTTGGCGGCCGGCGCCGGCATGGCCGGCTTGCCGCCGGGCGTGGAGGCCTTCGCCTGATCGGGCGCGCGCATCCAGAGTTCGCTCTTGCACAGATAGCGCAGCAGACAGCCTTCGAGCTTCAGCTCGTTCGCCTTTTCGACCGTCACGGCGCCGCTGTAGATCTTGCCGTCGTCGGTGTTGAATATGTCGCCACGCCAGATTCCATGCGTGTCGCGCGTAGCGCTACGCAGAATCACCGTGCCGATCGCCGGCTTCTCCTCGTCCTTCGAAACCTCGATGACCTTCGCGCAGAGTTTCCCCGCGCAATTGTAGAAATCGAAGACCGTGCCGCTCTCCTCGCGAACCCAGATTCCGTAGGGCTCGAACGCGGACGCCGGCGTCGTCGCGGCCATCAGAACGCCCATGACGATAGCCGTTGAAGCGGTGCTCATCGAAGTCCCCGAACAAGGATCGGGCGGAGACTAGCCCCAGAACCGCGCCGAAACCAAGGCGCGTCCTGCGCGGGTTAACCAAAAAATCCGTTAACAATGTCTTAACGCGCAGCCGCCTGTTAACAATTCGCTAACCATTCATGGGGACGGACCATGGCGTTGGGGATTGTATGGGCCTGTCTGCTCGGCGCTGGCCTCGGGCTGGACAGAACGCTGCGCGACCTGAGCGCAGGGTGGGCGGCCTGCGCGTTGTGGGCTGGCGCAGGCGCCGTCGTCGGAATTGAAACGCGGCTCTCCGGAGCGACAGAGGCGCGCCTGTTCTGGCCATTGACGATTGCGGCCTGCGCCGTGGCGATCGGGAAGTATCTTTCGACGACGACCGCGATCGGCGGCTGGCGCACGCAAGGCGAACCGGCCTTCGCGCTTGCAGCCGCCTTCGCGCTCGGTCTGGCGACCGGCCTCGGCGCCGATCGGCTCGTCGGCCTGGCCGTTCTGGTCATTGTCATGACGCTCGCCTGGCGGTCCCGGCTCGACGATCGGCCCTACTGGACTGCCGAGCAGGAATCAGCGGCCCAATTGCGGATCGCGCACGAGTTTCTCGACATCGGGGGGCGGCCCGAGGAAAGCCGGCACGATGACGAAGGCGGCGACAAGCGTGAAGAACAGCGAGATGGCGAGAAGCTCGCCCATGCCGGCGGTGCCGGGGTGACTGGAAAGGCATAGGCTGCCGAAAGCGATGCCCGTCGTCAGCGACGAAAAGAAGATCGCGCGCGTCAGGCTCGACGCCAGCATGTCGACGACGCCTTTGCGCCAGGCGATCAGATAGTAGATGTGGAATGCGACGCCGACGCCGAACATCAGCGGCAGCGCGATGATATTGGCGAAATCGAGCGACATGCCAACCATCTGCGCGGCCTCGAGGCTGAGGATACCAGCAAGCACCAGCGGTCCCAGCGCGAGAGCGACGTCCTTCACGCTGCGCATCGCGACGTAGAGAATGACGAAGATCGCGATGAAGGCGAGCGCGCCCGCCTCGGCGAAGGCGCGTACGATCGTCTTGCCCGCTTCCGCGACGACGATCGGCGCCCCCGTCGCGTGCGGCGCGACGGCGCGGACCTCGCGCGCAAAGCTTTCGAGCGAGGCGTTTTGGTCGGCGCCGCCCTTTGGAAAGACCTCGACGCGCGCCTGACCGTCGACGGAAAGCCAGTCGCGCAGAATGTCCTCGGGAATGTCGGACTGCGCAACCGGCGCTGGATCGAGCGCGACGCGCAGCGTGGCGAGCAAGGGCTCGAAATTCGCAAAGATCGCTGTCTGGGCCGTCTCGCGTTGGTCGGGGGTCGCCTTCGCGAGCGCCGCGACCGCGCGTGTAAATCGCACCATCGGCTCCGGCGCGCCTTGCGATTCGGCGAGTTCGAGAAGGTCGAGCGTATCGCCGATCGCTTTCACATTGTCTTCGTCGCGCGGCGCCGGCGCCGCCTTCGCGCCCAGCACGTCCGCCAGAGCGGCCCGCGCCTTCGCGACCATCGCGATCTTCTCGCTCTGATCCTGCGGCAGAAAGGTCGACAACGTCACGACCCGCGCGACGGAAGGCAGACCGCCGATCTGGTTCGCGAGTTTTCCCGCGGCGTCGAGCGAAGGCGTCAAGATCGAAATCGTGTCGGGCGAGGTCTGCGGGTCGCGCGCGAGGTCGTGGAACGTCGCGACGCTTTCCGCCCGCGCGCTCCGCAGATGCATCGGATTGGAATCGAATTTCAGCTTGGCGAGCGCCGGCAGGCCGGCGAGCGCGACGAGCGCCGTCGCGGTCAGAACGAGCTTGCGGTGGTTTTCGATCCATCGATCGACCGCAGCGAGAGACGCAGTCGAGACCGGCCGCGTTTCGGGACCGGGGCGCAATAGAACGAGAAGCGCCGGCAAGAAGCCGACCGTCGCGAAGAATGCGACGATCATCCCGAGCCCGGCGATCAGGCCGAGTTCGGAAACGCCTTTGAAGTCGGTGGGCAGAAAACAGAAGAAACCCGCGATCAACGACAGGGCGGCCAGCGACAGAGAAAACCCGATTTGCCGGATGGCGGCGACCAGCGCCAGCCGAAGATCGTCCGTCCTGCGCCGTTCTTCGCGATAGCGCGTCGCGAACTGGATGCCGAAATCGACGCCGAGGCCGATGAACAGAGCCGCGAAGGCGACCGAGATGAGATTGAGCCGTTCGACCAGCGCGAGCCCGAGCCCGAGCGTAACGACCAGCCCGACGAACAGCGTCGCCAGAACGCCGAAGATCAGTTTGGCGGACCGCAACGCGAGGAACAGGACGACGGCGACCGCCATGACGGTGACCGCCAGATTGAGCTCGTAATTCTCCGCCACGGTGCTGAATTCTTCGTCCGCGAGCGGCGTCGGCCCGGTCAGCCGCAAGCGCAGGCCATGCGCCTCGTCGATTCCCAGGCGCGCAGCCGTTTCCCGCACCGTTTTCGTTGCGGCGGCGCCCGGCTCCAGCGCGCCGAAATCCAGCACGGGATCGATCAGAACGATGCGCCGGAGTTCGCCGATCGTCGGCTCGCCCTTGTCGAGCAACGCGCGCCACGACAATTCTTTCGGCTTGCCCGCCAGCGCGCTTTCGATCGTCGTCGCCAGCCGGCCAAGGGGCGCGATGAACGGATCGAAAGCGGAGCGATCGCGTTCGGCCGCCTCCATCGCGCCGCTGATAAGGCCCATCAGGCCGCGCAGGCTGGGGTCGGCTGCGAGCGCGCCGAGAAACGCCTTGCGCGCGACGAGTTCGTCGAGCGTGGTCGCGAGCGCCGGCTTGTCGAGCAGCAGCAGGCCCTCGCGCTGGAGGTAAGCGCCCTGGTCGGGCCGCCACGCCCGGCGGATCGCAACCGCCTCGTCGCGCGCCTTCAGCGCTGCGGCGAGCCGTTCGGCGGCCGCGTCGACCGCTTCCGGCGTCGGCCCGTCGATGACGGCGGCGATCATGTTGTCGAATTGCGGGAAGGCCTTGATGTAGGCGATCTCGTCCTTGCGCCAGGGGATGTCGGGCGACATCAGCCTGGCCGTATTGGTGTCGATCGCGAATTTGGCGACGGAGTAATAGCCGGCGGCGGCCGTCGCGATCAGGGTGAGCGCGACGACGAGCCAGGGCCGTTCCGTACAAAATCGGACGATGCGCTCCAGCTGGCCAGCCATGAATCTCCCGGATCGTCAGGTTTTGGGTCGTCGCGACTGGCGCCCGCCCGCCCCGATGACGCGTCCCAGCGATAACACGCGCGCGTCCGACGGTCACCGCGTGAAATCGCCGGAATTTGACCGGACCTGCCCTATTATTTATGACGACCGCTTCCACAGCAGGAGCCCCCGTTGAGCATTCCTCTGCGATATGTCGCGAAAATCGGCGGCTACGTGCTCAAACAGCACTTGACCGGCCGCAAACGCTATCCGCTCGTGCTGATGATGGAGCCGCTGTTTCGGTGCAACCTCGCTTGCGTCGGCTGCGGCAAGATCGATTACCCCGACGCGATCCTGAACAAGCGCCTGTCGGTCGAGGACGCGCTCGGCGCGGTCGACGAATGCGGCGCGCCGGTCGTCTCCATCGCCGGCGGAGAGCCGCTGCTGCACAAGGAAATGCCGGAGATCGTCGAGGGCATTATCGCGCGGAAGAAATTTGTCATCCTCTGCACCAACGCGCTGCTGCTCGAAAAGAAGATCGGCCTGTACAAGCCGAGCCCCTATTTCACATGGTCCATTCATCTCGACGGCGACCGCGAGATGCACGACCACGCCGTGAGCCAGGAAGGCGTCTACGACCGCGCGGTGGCGGCCATCAAGCTCGCCAAGTCGAAGGGTTTCCGCGTCACCATCAATTGCACATTCTTCGATGGCGCCCAGGCCGACCGCATCGCCGCCTTCTTCGATACGGTCACTGAAATCGGCGTCGATGGAATCACCGTCTCGCCGGGCTACGCCTACGAACGCGCGCCCGACCAGCAGCACTTCCTCAACCGCCAGCGCACCAAGACTTTGTTCCGCGACGTGTTCCGCAAGGGGCGCGGCGGGCGCAAATGGGCCTTCAACCAGTCTGGCCTGTTCCTCGATTTCCTGGCGGGCAACCAGACCTACCAGTGCACGCCCTGGGGCAATCCGACGCGCAATGTCTTCGGCTGGCAGAAACCCTGCTATCTGCTCAACGAAGGCACGGTCTCGACCTTCAAGGAATTGATGGACGGCACGGACTGGGACGCCTACGGCGTCGGCAAATACGCCAAGTGCTCGGATTGCATGGTCCATTGCGGTTTCGAGGCGACCGCGGTCGCCGATTCCGTACAGAAGCCCTGGAAAGCGGCGAAAGTGGCCCTGGCGGGCGTGCGCACGGAAGGCGCGTTCGCCGCCGACATCCCGATCGACAAGGCGCGCCCTGCCGAATACGTCTTCTCCGCCAACGTCCAGAAGACGCTGACCCAGATGCGCGAAGAGGAAGCCGCCGGGCGCGACGCCAAGGCGACGGCGGCCGAGTAGGACGGACCGGCCGGAACCTAAGCCGATTTGCGGACGGCTCCGGAGCGCTCGGCGAGGAAGGCGAGCGTCTCGTCCTCGGTCATCGGGCGGGCGATCAGATAGCCCTGCGCCCGCGCGCAGCCGAGCCGTTCCAGACATTCGAGCTGTTCGGCGCGCTCCACGCCTTCGGCGACGCAACTCAGGTCGAGTTCGCCGCACATCTTGACGATCGCGCCCACGATGCTCGCCGCGCGTGCGTCGCCACAAATCTTGTCGACGAAGCTCTTGTCGATCTTCACCTTGTCGAGCGGCAATTCGCACAATTCGCTGAACGACGAATAGCCCGTTCCGAAATCGTCGAGCGCGACTTGCACGCCGGACAGCTTGAGCGCCGAAATCGTCGCTGTCGTCGAAACGACATCCGACATGATCGCGGTTTCGGTCACTTCCGCCTCGAACCGGCGCGGCGGCAACCCGCATTCGGCGAGCGTCGACAGAATGCTCTGCGCTGCGCCCAATCGCGCGAGCTGAATCGCCGAGAGGTTGAACGACAGCGCAATCTGCTCGGGCCAGCGCATCGCCGTGCGCGCCGCCTTGCGCAGCAGTCCGTCGGTCACCGCCTCGATCAGCCCGGCCTGTTCCGCAATCGGAATGAAGACATTTGGCGGTATCTGCCCGAGTTCGGCATGACGCCAGCGCGCGAGCGCCTCGAAGGATTTCGGCTCGCCCGTGGCGATGTCGACGATCGGTTGAAAGCGCAGCTCGAAGGCGTCCGCCGCGACGGCTTCGCGCAAGCCCGCGGCGATCATGGCGCGCCGCTGCGCGTCGTCTTCCAGCGCGGCGGCGAAAATGACGACCGCGCCCCGGTCTCGCACCTTGGCCTCGTAGAGCGCCATATCCGCGCGCTCGACGAGGCGGTTCTCGTCGCCCGGCTCCTTCCACACGGCGACGCCGCACGAGGCTCCCAGCTTCGCGCTGACGCCGAGCAGTTCATAGGGCGCCGAAATCCGCGCCATCACGCTGCGCGCGATCGACGAGGCGCGCGACCCGTCGGCGTTTTCGATCAACAGCGCGAATTCGTCGCCGCCGATGCGCGCGATCAGTCCGGCGTCCCGCGCCTCCCGCATACGGCGGGCGGCCTCTTCGAGAAACCGGTCTCCGACGGCATGGCCATAGAGATCGTTGATGGGCTTGAAGCCGTCGAGGTCGATCACCGCGACGGAGAATTCCGTGCCCTGCGCCGCGCAAGCGCGCAGCTTCATTTCGAACATGCGCCGGTTCGGCAGACCCGTCAGCGCGTCGGTCATCGCAAGATCGATTGCGGCCGTCCTCATTCGCTCGACGTCGACGCGCGAGTGCACGAGCTTGCGGAACGTATCGAAATTGTCGCGCAGAAGTCTGGCGACGGCGAAAGCGACCACGATCAGCGCCGCGGAAGCGGCGATCAAAATGGAGTTCTCGGAGCGCAGGAAGACGAAGACCGTGCAAATCGTCACGCTCCACAAGACGCTGAGCGCAGCGCGCGGCACGGTGAACATCTGCAATGCGATCGCAATCGAACACGCAATGGTCAGGATCGACATGGTCGACTGGATGAAGATGTCCGGCAAGGACAGCGTCAGCAGCGCGATGACGGAAAATCCGACGCACAATGCAAGACACATGATCCAGACTGTCCGGAGCATGCGTCTCTGCTTCTCGATCGAAAAATCGTGGCCACGCCGGCCCAGCCGCCGCCAGTAGAAGGCGCGCGCCGCCTGCGCCGCCATCAGCGGAGGCGTCGCCCACAGAGCCAGCCGCGATGAAGTCTGCTCGTAGACGAACCAGCAAAACACCGTCGTCATGAACAGCAGATTCACGAACACGATCGGAATGCTGCGGGTCATCGCGTTGAACTGCTCGACGACAAGCGCGTCGTCGAAATCTGACTGCTGCTTTTCCAACTTGCGCTCGTGCCGGGGGTCGCCGCTCCGACACTATTTGAGCGCTCTGGTTAACAAAGGCTGTTCGATCGGGTCCCCGCCCGCGCCGAAGTGGTAAACGGCGATTGAAGCGCGGCGCGTCGGCGTGTAGCTTGCGCCGACCATCCAGGAGGCCACCCCGGACATGCTCTTGCGCGCCAGATTTCTCGCACCGACCGTTATTCTCGGCCTGATGATGGGCGTGGCGACGCCCCCCGTCGCTTATGCGGAAGACAAGCCGACGCCGCCCCCCGTCGCTGCGCCGGCGCCCGGCGGCGGCGGCGAGGCCGCGGCGGCGGCTCCCGCGAAGCAAATCAAGAAGCGCGCGCAGAAACGCAAGACGAAGACCGGCCTCGCCAGGGCCTCCGGTTCGATCGAGCAGCGTCATCAGGTCTGCCTGGCCTTCATCCGCCGGCACGGTCTGGATTGCGATCCCTGGCAGACGCCGACCTGCGGCGCGGAATCGGGCTATTTCCGCCCGCCGGAATGCGTGCGCCCACGCTCGCAGCAATAGACGAGTTCACACTGTCGCCAGCGCCAGTCCGGCTTTCTCCAGCGTGAGGAAGGCGCTGCGCGAGTCGCGGCCCGCGGCCAGCAGCGCGCCGAGATCGCCGGGCGCTCTCGCGAGCCCGGCCAGCACCCGGCCGAGCGCGACCTCCCCATCGGGGGTGAGCGCCCGCGCCGCCAGCGCCGGCAGCGCTCGCTCGGCCGGGTCGCCGACCGCCCGCAGGATCGCGAAAGGCAATCCATGATCCGCCGCCCAGCGTCCTGCGACATGGCTCTCCATGTCGACCGCGCGCGCGCCGGACTTCGCCCGTAGCGCCGCCTTGGCGGCTGGCGTGAGGACCGGCGCGTCGACGCCGGCGAATACGCCATCCGACGCCGGGAGGCCCGCGCTGCGAATCGCCTTGCGTAGCTGGTCGGTCAGGTCGTCGCTCGCATCGAAACGCGCCTGCTCCGCAACGACCGCCGTCCCGACGACGAGGTCGCCCGACCGCAGCCCCGGATCGAGCCCGCCCGCAAGCCCGAAACTGAGGACGCCGTCGACGCCGGCCGGGTCAAACGCGGCGAGGCGGCGGGCGAGAAGCTGCGGATCGCCGCCGCTCACGATCGACGCCGCGTCGGGGACGACTGCGAGCCGTGCTTCCCGAGCGAGCCCGGCCACGACCAGCAGGCGCGCCACGCTCACATCCCGTACGCGACGGCGCGGCTGTTGCTCGCCGACAGATTGCGATAGCGAGCCAACGCCCACAGCGGGAAAAATTTCGAATAGCCGTGGTAGCGCAGATAGAAGACGCGGGGGAACCCGGTCGCGGTGAACAGCTCTTCGTCCCAGAAGCCGTCCGCTCCCTGCCCGGCCGTCAGATAATCGATTCCCCGGGCGACGGCCGGATTGTCGCGCTCGCCGGCCGCCATGAGCGCGAGCAGCGCCCAAGCCGTCTGCGATGCGGTCGAGGGAGCTTTTTCATAACCGCGATAGTCGAGCCTGTAGCTCTCGCCGTCCTCGCCCCAACCGCCGTCTTCGTTCTGGATCGACAGCAGCCACGAGACGGCCTTGCGCATCGCCGGATCGCCGGCCGGAACGCCGGCGGCGTTCAGCGCGCACAGCGTCGACCACGTCCCGTAGACGTAGTTCATGCCCCAGCGCCCGTACCAGGAGCCGTCAGCCTCTTGCTCCTTGCGCAGATAGGCGACGCCGCGCGCGAGCACGCCGCTGTTCTCCACGGTCGCGCCGAGCTGCGCCAACATCGACACGCAGCGCGCGGACACGTCCGCCGTCGGCGGATCGAGCAGCGCGCCGTGGTCGGCGAACGGAATGTTGTTGAGATAGTGGTAGGCGTTGTCGGCGTCGAACGCGCCCCAGCCGCCGTCCTCGCTTTGCAATCCCTCAATCCACTCGCGCGCGCGCAGGATCGCGTGCTCGTAATCGCCGCCGGCCCGATCCATCGCCATAGCGACCACCGCAGTGTCGTCGACGTCCGGATAATGGGCGTTGGCGTATTGGAACGCCCAGCCGCCCGGCCGCACGTCCGGCTTGCGCACGGCCCAGTCGCCTTTCACATCCAGCACCTGCAGAGGCTTGAGCCATTCGAGCGCCTCGCGCGCGCAGCGTTCGGCCTGCGGTCCGCCGACCTCCAGGAGCGCATGCGAGACGAGCGCCGTGTCCCAGACCGGCGAAACGCAGGGCTGGCAATAGGCCTCCTCGTCCTTGATCACGAGCAGGCGCTCGATCGACTCGCGGGCGTCTTTGACATGTTGGTCGTCGGGCGAGTAGCCGAGCGCGTCGAACATCAGGAGGCTGTTGACCATCGCCGGGAAGATCGCGCCCAGGCCGTCGACGCCGTTCAGGCGTTCGAGGGTGAAGGCCTCGGCCCTGGCGATCGCCTTGCGCCGCAGACCCTTCGGAAAGAACGGCTCAACGACGTGCAGAACCTTGTCGAGCCCGGCGAACAGCGTCGTCCAGGGCTCCTTCTGATGCGCGCCGCCCGGCCAGCTCTTCACCTGATCCGGCGGAACGACGAACAGCTCTGACACGCTGACGTTCTTCGCGTTGACCGGCGCAGGCCGCAACGCCGTCAGGACCATCAGCGGAACCATGACCGTGCGCGCCCAGTAACTCACCTTGTCCAGATGGAACGGAAACCAGCGCGGCAGCAGCATCACCTCCACCGGCACCACCGGCACGCCGGACCACGGCAATTGCTTGTAGAGCGCGAGAAGTATGCGGGTGAAGACGTTGCTCCGGGCCGCCCCGCCGCGCGACAGAATGGCTTCGCGCGCGCGCGCCATATGCGGGGCGTCGACGTCCTCGCCGATCATCTTCAGCGCGAAATAGGCCTTCACGCTGGCGCTCATGTCGAAGGCGCCGTCGTGGAACAGCGGCCAGCCTCCATGCGCCCCCTGAATGCGGCGCAGGTAGACGGCGATCTTGCGCTCCAGCTCCGCAGCGACAGGCTCGCCGCGGAAATGGCGCATCAGCACATATTCGGCCGGAATCGTCGCGTCGGCCTCGAGCTCGAAACACCAGTGGCCGTCATCCCTGCGGCGGTCGAGCAGGGCGAGCGTCGCGCGCGCGATCGCGGCGTTCAAACCGGCGGCGTCGGTCGGGCCCGCATCGGGCAGGATCACATTCATGTTCATGCGCGAATTCTCTGGCGTCGCCGATGCTGCAACGCACAAGTCCTCATTGATACCTCAAAGCGGCCGCTCGGCCAATCCGCACATTGCGCCCTGACGCGCCGCAATGCCGCCCGGTTTCGCCTCTAGACGCCCCGTCAACCATTAGGCCGAAGGTTGCAGCCGACTTTGGGACGTAATTGAGGGCTCACGCTTGACGAACAGGCGTAATCAGAGCCAATTCAGCCTAACATTTCACATATCCCGCCAGAAGCCGTCCTTGGTGCGGTCGCGGGAGGCGCGCACGGGAAACGCGCCAGGGAGGATGCGTGAGATCCGATCAAGTCGCGTCGGCTGACTATTTCCACAAAGTCGTCGATTGTCAGTGGGCCTGCCCGGCCCATACCCCCGTCCCCGAATACATCCGGTTGATCGCCGCGGGCCGCTACAGCGACGCCTACATGATCAACTGGGAGTCGAACGTCTTTCCGGGCATTCTCGGACGCACCTGCGACCGGCCCTGCGAACCGGCGTGCCGGCGCGGCCGCGTCGAGGAGGAGCCCGTCGCCATCTGCCGGCTGAAGCGCGTCGCGGCGGACTTCAAGGATGACGTGAAACCGCGCATGCCCGCGCGCGCTGTCGAGAAGAACGGCAAGCGCGTCGCCTGCATCGGCGCAGGGCCCGCCTCGCTGACCGTGGCCCGCGATCTCGCGCCGCTGGGCTACGACGTCACGGTGTTCGACTCCGAGCCGAAGGCCGGAGGGTTCATGCGGACCCAGATTCCGAGGTTCCGTCTGCCCGAAAGCGTGATCGACGAGGAGATCGGCTTCGTTCTCGATCTCGGCGTGACCTTCAAGCACGGCACGCGCATCGACAGCCTGAAGGGCGTGATCGACGACGGCTATGACGCCGTTTTCGTCGGCACCGGCGCGCCGCGAGGCCGCGATCTCGACGTGCCCGGCCGCGCGGAGGCGGCCGCTCACATCCATATCGGCATCGACTGGCTCGCCAACGTCGCCTTCGGGCACATCAAGAAGATATCCAAGCGCGTGATCGTGCTCGGCGGCGGCAACACCGCCATGGACTGCTGCCGCTCGGCGCGTCGCCTCGGCGGCGAGGACGTCAAGGTGGTCGTGCGCTCCGGTTTCGAGGAGATGAAGGCCTCGCCCTGGGAAAAAGAGGACGCGATGCACGAGGGCATCCCGATCCTCAACTTCCTCGTGCCCAAGGAGGTCAAGCACATCGACGGCCGGCTGACGGGCATGGTCTTCGAGAAGGTGCGCGCCGAATACGACGCCAAGGGACGCCGCTCGCTGATCCCGACCGGAGAGCCCGACACGCTGATCGATTGCGACGAAGTGCTCGTCGCCGTCGGCCAGGAAAACGCCTTTCCCTGGATCGAGCGCGACATCGGGCTCGAATTCGACAAGTGGGGCATGCCGAAGGTCGATCCCGTCACCTATCGCTCCAGCCTGCCCAACGTCTTCTTCGGCGGCGACGCCGCCTTCGGTCCGAAGAACATCATCTGGGCCGTCGCGCACGGACACGGCGCGGCCTATTCGATCGACGCGCTCTGCCAGGGCAAGGACGTCGACGCCCGCCCGCCGGCCGACGGCCGTTTCGTGAGCCAGAAGATGGGCATTCACGAGTGGACCTACGACAACGACATCTCCCAGCAACGTCGTCTGAAGGTGCCGCTGCGCGACAATGCGGTCGCGCTGACCGACATTCGCGTCGAGGTCGAACTCGGCTTCGACACGGCGCGCGCGCTGGCCGAGGCGCAACGTTGCCTGAACTGCGACGTCGACACGATCTTCGCCGCGCCGCTGTGCATCGAATGCGACGCGTGCGCCGACATCTGCCCGATGGACTGCATCACCTTTACGCAGGACGGACCTGAGACCGATCTGCGCAAGCGGCTCGCCGCGCCGGCCAACAATCTCGCGCAGGACCTCTACGTCTCGGGCGAACTCAAGACGAAGCGCGTGATGGTGAAAGACGAAGACGTCTGCCTCCATTGCGGCATGTGCGCCGAGCGTTGCCCGACCGGCGCCTGGGACATGCAGAAATTCTCCGTGCAACTTCCGCGAGCGGGGGCGTGATGCCGATCGAAAGCGTGAACGATTTCGTCGTCCGGTTCGCTAACGTCAACGGCTCCGGTTCGGCCTCCGCCAATACGCTGTTCGCCCGCGCCGTGATGCGCATGGGCGTGCCGGTGGCGACCCGCAACATCTTTCCCTCCAACATTCAGGGCCTGCCCACCTGGTTCGAGGTGCGCGTGTGCGAACAGGGCTGGCTCGGCGCGCGCGGCGGCGCGGATCTCGTCGTCGCCATGAACCCGCAGACCTGGGACAAGGACGTCGCCTCGATCGAATTCGGCGGCTATCTCTTCTACGATTCCTCGCGCCCGATCCCCGCCTCGAAATTCCGCGAGGATCTGACGGTCATCGGCGTGCCGCTGACGGAAATCTGCAATCAGGTCTACACCGACGCCCGCCAGCGCCAGCTCATGAAGAACATCATGGCGCTCGGCGCGCTTTCAGCCGTGCTGGACATGGACGTGGATGTCATCGAGACGCTGCTCGCCGAACAGTTCAAGGGCAAGCAGAAGCTGATCGACGCCAATCATCAGGCCCTGAAGATCGGCCGCGATTGGGCGCAGGGCAATTTGCAATGTCCGATCGGCCTGCGCGTGCGCAAGGCGGACAAGGTCGGCGACCGCATCTACGTCGAGGGCAATTCGGCGGCCGGCCTCGGCGCCGTCTATGGCGGCGCGACCGTCTGCGCCTGGTATCCGCTGACGCCCTCGACCTCGCTTGCGGAAGCCTTCACCTCCTACAGCAAACGGCTGCGCGTCGATCCCGAGACCGGGAAGAACAAGGTCGCCATCGTGCAATGCGAGGACGAACTCGCCTCCATCGGCGTCGTGATCGGCGCTGGCTGGAACGGATCGCGCTCCTTCACCGCGACCTCGGGCCCCGGCATTTCCTTGATGCAGGAATTTCTGGGCCTCGCCTATTTCGCCGAAATTCCGGCCGTGCTGTTCAACGTGCAGCGCGGCGGTCCCTCGACCGGCATGCCGACGCGCACGCAGCAGTCGGACGTGCTGGCCTGCGCCTACGCCTCGCACGGCGACACCAAGCACGTTCTGCTCTTTCCGCGCGACCCCGGCGAAGCCTTCGAATTCGGCGCGACCGCCTTCGATCTCGCCGATCGCTTGCAGACACCGGTCTTCGTCATGCTCGACCTCGACATCGGCATGAATTCGCACCTGACCAAACCGTTCGAATGGGACGATTCGCGCCGCATGGATCGCGGCAAGGTGATGAACAAGGCGGATCTCGACTCCAGTCGCGACTTCGGCCGCTACCTCGACGTCGATGGCGACGGCATTCCCTTCCGCACCTACCCGGGCACGCATCCGAGCCGCGGATCGTTCTTCACGCGCGGCACGACGCGCGACGCCTATGCGCGCTACACGGAGGAAGGCGGCCCCTACGTCGAGAACATGATCCGCCTCTTGCGCAAGTTCGAGACCGCCAAGTCCTACGTGCCGGCGCCGATCGTCGATCGCACCGAAGGCGGCGCGCGTTTCGGCGTGCTGCATTACGGCTCGACCGCCGCGCCGATGGAGGAAGCCGTCGACATGTTGCGCAAGCAGGGAATAGCGCTCGACGTGATGCGTTTGCGCGCCTTCCCCTTCTCGCAGGACGTCGACCGGTTCCTCGCCGAGCACGAACGCGTGTTCGTCGTCGAACAGAACCGCGACGCGCAATTGCGCACGCTGCTGATGGTCGAGAACGGCGCATCGGCGGACAAGCTGGTTTCCGTGCTGCACTACGACGGCTCGCCCGTCACGGCGCGCTTCATTGCGCGCGCCATCGCCGAACAGGTCGCCAGAGCGACGCCGCCCGCCAAGGAAGCGGCCAAGGAAGGAGCGGCGTCATGACCTTTCTGCCGAAGCCGAAATTTCGTCATCCCGAGATCGAGCACAACGAGATCGGCCTCACGCACCGCGACTACGAAGGCACGATCTCGACGCTGTGCGCGGGCTGCGGCCACGACTCGATTTCGTCGGCGATCATGCACGCCTGCTTCGAGCTGAGCCTGCCGCCGCACCGCATCGCCAAGCTCTCGGGCATCGGCTGCTCGTCCAAGACGCCCACCTATTTTCTCGGCAATGCGCACGGCTTCAATTCCGTCCACGGACGCATGCCGTCGGTTCTGACCGGCGCCAATCTCGCCAACAAGGATCTGCTCTATCTCGGGGTCTCCGGCGACGGCGACAGCGCCTCGATCGGCTTCGGCCAGTTCGCCCATTCGATCCGTCGCGGCGTGAACATGGTCTACATCGTCGCCAACAACGGCGTGTACGGGCTCACCAAGGGTCAGTTCTCGGCGACCTCCGACAAGGGCGCGAAACTCAAGAAGGGCGCCGTCAACACCGACGATCCGATCGACCTCGTCACGATGGCGATTCATCTGGGCGCGACCTTCGTCGCGCGGTCGTTCTCCGGCGACAAGAAGCAGCTCGTGCCTTTGATCAAGGCGGCGATCGACCACAAGGGGCCTGCCTTCATCGACTGCATCTCGCCCTGCGTCGCCTTCAACAATCACGAGGGTTCGACCAAGAGCTTCGATTACGTGCGCGCGCACAACGAGGCGGTCAACGCGCTCGATTTCATCGCCGAACGCGCGCCGATCACCGCCGACTACGAACCGGGACAGGCGCAGATGGTGAAGCTGCACGACGGCTCGACCATCCGGCTGCGCAAGATCGCGGCCGACTACGACGTCCACGACCGCGTCGCCGCGATCAATTACCTGATGAAGCACGACGTCGCCGGCGAAATTCCGACCGGCCTCGTCTATCTCGAGAACGATCCCGGCGACATGCACGACCGTCTCAACACGGTCGACCGGCCGCTGAACGAACTCTCCGACGCCGACCTCGTTCCCGGCGCCGCCGCGCTCGCGAAAATCAACGCCTCGCTGCGGTAAGCCCTCGAACCGTCATCGCTGAAAGTCCGTCCGTGGCGCGCATTCCCTATTTCGACATCGAGAAGGCCGAGGGCCGCGCGAAAAAGGCCTACGAGAAGCTTCCGAAGCTCAACATCTTCCGCATGCTGGGCCACTCGGGCGAACTCGTCGACGGCTTCAATCGTCTCGGCGTTCAGATTCTCTATTTCACTAAACTCGATCCCGTGCTCCGCGAGATCGCCATCATTCGCGTCGGCGTGCTTTCCGGAGCGAAATACGAGGTCTGGCAGCACGAGCGAATCGGCCGCCAGCTCGGAATGAGCGACGCCCTCCTCGCCGCGATCCACGAGGGCCCGGACGCCGCAGCTTTCTCCGATCTCGAGAAGCGAGTGATGCGCTTCACGGACGACGTGACGAAAAACGTTCGCGCGTCGGATGCGACGTTCGCTCCCCTCGCCGAAAGGCTGTCGCATCAGGAAATGCAGGAGATGACGCTGACCATCGGCTATTACATGATGGTCTGCCGCTTCCTGGAGACGTTCGACGTCGACATTGAAGACACGGCTGTCGGACTCGACAAGACGCCCGGCGCCGACAGGGCGCCCAAAGGTTAGACAGGCGCGTCATTCGCGATATATTCGACGCCCGTTCGAACGCCCCTGCCCAGCGGCGCGTTCGTCACCGACGATTTGCGCCGCCGAGGGCCGAAATTGAGCGACCGCTTGAAGGACAGCCTACGCAGGGGCGCAAGACCGTCCGTCGCGCGCCAGATCGAGAACTGGATCGCCGGCTATCACCCGATCGAGGGCGTGCCGGACGAATTCATGGACGCCGAAGGCGTCGCGCGTCAGCATTGGGTGAAGTTTTTCGTCGCTCTGGCCCGCTACAGCCAGAAAGACATCGCCCAGCGTTTCGCCACGGCCGACCGGCTGATTCGCGAGACCGGCGTCTCATATCGCGTCTACGGCGAGACGAACGAGCGGACCTGGCCGCTCGGCCGCCTTCCGCTCCTGATCGACGGCGCCGAATGGCGCTCGATCGAGCGCGGCGTCGCCCAGCGCGCCGAATTGTGGGACCGAACGCTCTCCGACATTTACGGCGAGGGCCGGCTGGTGGCCGACGGCGTGCTTCCGGCCTCCGCGGTTCTGGGCTCGCCCGATTTCATCCGGCCGCTCTACGGCACGAAGCCCGCAGGCGGGCGCTGGCTGCGTTTCTACGCCGCCGATCTCGGCCGCGGCCCCGACGGGCGCTGGTGGGTGCTGGGCGATCGCGCGCAGGCGCCTTCCGGCGCAGGCCACGCGCTCGAAAACCGGCTTGTCTTCACGCGCGTCTTCGCGAGCCTCTACCGCGACCTCAACGTCGACCGCCTCGCCGGATTCTTTCGCGAATTTCGCGCAGGCCTCGTGGCGGCGGCCAGCCGCAGCGAGCCCCGCATCTGCCTGCTGACGCCCGGCCCCTACAGCGAAACCTATTACGAACAGGCCTATCTCGCCCGCTATCTCGGCTTCCTGCTCGTCGAAGGCGGAGACCTCGTCGTGCGCGACGACAAGGTCCACGTGCGCACCATCGCCGGCCTCAAGCGCGCCGACGCGCTTCTGCGTCGAATCGACGCAGAGTGGTGCGATCCGCTGGAGCTGAACGCGGCCTCGCAGCTCGGCGTCCCCGGCCTGATGGAATCGATCCGCGCAGGCGAGGTCGTCATAGCCAACATGCCGGGCGCGGGCCTGATCGAGTCGCGGGCGCTGCTCGGCTATCTCTCAGCGATCGCGCAGCGCCTGATGGGCGAGGACCTGATCCTGCCGCACATCGCCACCTGGTGGTGCGGGGGCCCCAACGCGCACTCCTCGGTCATGGCGAATTTCGACAATCTGGCGATCTCTGGCGCCTTCGTCGGCAATCCGCCAGGTCTGGAAGACGGCAAGAGCGCGCTGCCGGGCGAGCTGTCTTCCGACCGCCGCGAAAAACTTCGGGCTGCTGTCGAACGACGCGGCGTGGATTATGTCGGGCAGGAAGTGGTGCGCCTGTCGACGACGCCAGCCTGGATCGACGGCGCGATTGCGCCGCGCCCGTTTACTCTACGCGTATTCGCGGCCGCGACGCCGGACGGCTGGACGGTGATGCCCGGCGGCTTCTGCCGCATGTC
This sequence comes from uncultured Rhodoblastus sp., assembly GCA_964634325.1. GTDB lineage: Bacteria > Pseudomonadota > Alphaproteobacteria > Rhizobiales > Beijerinckiaceae > JAJXWB01. The sequence continues at coordinate 2,837 of CAZWJF010000006.1, read as the reverse complement.
TGACAACATCGACGCCCGCGCCCTGTCCATGGGCGAAGGCGTCACCTCTGCGGACGTGTGGGTCATCGAGGACAAGCCGGTCGAACTGACGACGCTTCTGCCCAAGATCGACGAGGTCCGCATCGTCCGTCAGCTCGGAAATCTGCCGAGCCGCGCCGCCGACAATCTCTTCTGGTTCGGCCGCTATCTCGAACGCGCCGAAGCGACGCTTCGCTTGGTGCGTTGCTATTGCGCGCGCGTGACCGACGCTTCGTCCGACTCGTCGAACGCCGCGCGTCTGCGCCTTCAGGCGCTGCTCGAGCCCAGACGCGAGAAGGACGACGTCGAACCGCGACGCCTGACGCCGGCGGAGATCGCAACCGCCGCGCTGCACGATACCAGCGCTCTGTCCTCTGGCGCGGCGCTCGCGCGCGCGGCGCGCAACGCGGCGTCGATCATTCGCGAGCGCTTGTCGCAGGACATCTGGCAGATCCTGAGCGAACTCGAGCAGAGGCTCGCCGTCGCGCCCGCGCATACGCCGACCGAAGCCGAGCTCATCGACCGCGCCGAGGGCGCGCTGCATTCGCTCTCGGCGCTGTCCGGCCTGATTCAGGAGAATTTCAACCGCGTCGCCGGTTGGGCCTTTCTCGACATCGGCCGCAGGGTCGAGCGCGGCATCGCGACATGCGCGCTCGCGCGCACCTTCGCCGACCGCGACGCCACTGCGGAGAATCTGGACATCCTGCTCGATCTGATCGACTCGCAGATTTCATATCGCTCGCGCTATCTGATCGGCGTCGCTCTTGCGCCTGTGCGCGACATGGCCCTGCTCGATCCGAACAACCCCCGATCGGTCGCGTTCCAGGTCGCGCGCGTCAGTGAGCATCTGACGGGACTGCCGACGCTGCGGCAGGACGGAATTCTCGAAGCGCCGCAACGCATCGCACGCATGCTGGACGCGGAATTGTCGGTCGCCGAGGCCGCACGGCTCGACGGTCAGAAGATCATAGGATTCGAAAGCAGCCTGTCGTCGCTCGCCATCGCCATCGAGGCGCGCTACTTCCTGCAAGGCTCCAACGCCGTGCGGGCGGAAACGCCGAAGGGGCTCGCGTGATCTACGACATCAGGCATGTGACGACCTACAGTTACGAAGCGCCGGTCGCATCGGCGCTGTGCACCTTGCGCCTCACGCCGCGCGACGGCCGCGGACAGCACGTCGTCGACAGCGGCGTCGAGATTTCCCCCTCGCCCGAAGAGACCGTGTCGCACGCCGACTTCTTCGGAAATCTCGTCAAGACCGCGCGCATCGAAAAGGCGCACAAGGAATTGCGCGTCACTTCGCTGTCGCGGGTGGAGGTGCGGCGGCCGGAGCAGCCGCACGCCGATCTGACGCCCGCCTGGGAAGAGGTGCGCCGCGAGATCGCCGACGTCGCCACGCTCGATTCCCGCTCGCCGGCGCACTTCCTCTACCCCACGCGCTCGACGCCGCTCTACGAACCGGCGACGCGCTACGCGTCCGCCAGCTTCCCGCCGGGCCGGCCGATTCTGGCCGGCGCGATCGACTTCATGCGGCGCATTCGCAAGGATTTCCGCTACGATCCCGAGGCGACGCTGATTTCGACGCCGCTGTCTGAAGCCTTCGAGGCGCGCGGCGGCGTCTGCCAGGATTTCGCGCATATCATGATCGCGGGCCTGCGCGGCCTGGGCCTGCCGGCCGCCTATGTCAGCGGCTACATTCGAACCATTCCGCCCGAGGGAAAGCCGCGCCTCGAAGGGGCCGACGCTTCGCACGCGTGGGTGTTGGTGTGGTGCGGCGGCGGCGCGGGATGGCTTGGCCTCGATCCGACGAACGCGCTTCAGGTCAACGACGATTTCGTGGAGATCGCGATCGGACGCGATTATTCGGACGTCGCGCCGTTCGACGGCGTCATCCTCATCGCCGGCAAGCAGTCGCTGAAGGTCAGCGTCGACGTGAAGCCCGTGGGATGACGCGCCTTCTGCGCATCGGCTGAAACAGGGGAACTCCTGTCGTGAGCGCGAAACTCAAACTTGCTTTCATCGGCTATGGCGAGGTCGGCAAATTGTTCGCGCGCCAGTTTCATGCGGCCGGCGTCCACGCGATCGCAGCCTACGACATTCTCTTCGACGATCCCGTGCGCGGCGCCGCCAAACGTCGAGAGGCCGGGGACGCGCAAGTGCGCGTGGCGCACGACGCCGCCGACGCTGCGGCCGACGCCGACGTCGTCTTTTCGGCTGTCACCGCAGACCAGACGGAAAGAGTCGCGAAACAGGCGCGCGCCTATCTGAAGCCCGGGCAATATTTCATCGACGTCAATTCCGCCGCGCCCGAGACCAAACGGCGCGCGGCGGGCGAAGTCATGGCGGCCGGCGCGCACTACGTCGAAGCCGCCGTCATGGCGCCGGTCGCGCCCAAAGGCGTCGCGACGCCGATCCTCGCCGGCGGCCCGCAGGCGACCGCTGCGGCGGCGCTGCTCAACCCGATCGGCATGGACATTGCGTCGGTCGCCTCTGAATACGGCCGCGCCTCCGCGACGAAACTCGCGCGCTCGATCATGATCAAGGGCATCGAGGCCTTGATCGTCGACAGCGCGCGCGCCGCGCGGGCCTGGGGCGTCGCCGACGACGTTTTCGCGAGCCTGAGCAGGACGTTTCCCGGAACGGACTTCGCAAAGCTCGCCGACGACATGGCCGAACGCGTGCGCACCCATGGCGTTCGCCGTGCGGCGGAGATGCGGGAAGCCGCAGACATGCTCGACGACCTGAAGATCAATTCCGCGCTCGCCCGCGCCGTGGCCGATGCGCAGGAGCGCGGCGCGGCGGTCGCCGTCAAGGACGCC
>CAZWJF010000005.1:0-204783 GCA_964634325.1 uncultured Rhodoblastus sp. | reverse complement strand
GTGCCGGTCATCGAACTGAAGCGCGCGCCGGAATCCTTGCGCACCGCCGCCTCCGCCCCCGCCGGTGCGCAAGGATTCCGGCGCGCGCTTCAGTTCGATGACCGGCACTGTGGAAATCCGGCATGACGACGATCCGGACAAGCCGGGAAGCTGGGAATTCGCCAAGCTCGACACGGTTCTCTACGTCGGAGACCACATCCGGACACGCGAGGACAGTTCCGCGATCATCAGCTTCGCGGACCTTTCCACCTATCTCCAGAAGGAAGAGTCCGAAGTCATCGTCCTCACGCCGCCGGAAAAGGATTCGAAGCTGGGACTCGTCGCCGGAAACATCATGGTGAACATTAAGAAGATGTGGAAGGACGGTACGATGGAGATCGAGATGTCGCAGGCGGTGGCCGGCGGCAAGGGCACGGTCTTCTCGCTTGAAAGCGCTGCGAGCGGCGTCAATGTCGCCGCGCTGTTCGAGGGCGGGCTCGAACTGAAAGCACAGGCGAATGGCGCCAGGCTGCTTCTGCGCGCCGGGCAACGCGTGCGGATCGACGCGAGAGGCTTCGGGGCCGTCGAGACTTTCGATGCGCAGCGCGAACTCGCGCCGTGGCGGAAGCGGTTTTCCGGCGCGGACATGCAGGAGATCGAGCGCAAGATCGCAGCGGCCCCGGTCTCTGCGGCGCCGTCTGACGCAGAGCCCAAGGGCGGAGCTGACCAGCAGCCCGCGGGCGATATCCCCTACGGCTACTGGGCGGTCTCCAAAGGCGCCGACGGCGTGAAGGTGGGCGTGGTCTTCCCGGATTATTCGCCGACCGAATACACTGGCGCCGTCTTTTTCTGCACGCCCGGCAGCGGCATTCGCGGGGCCGTGGACAGCCCCGCCCGCCTCGCGGCTGGCGCCAGGGCCAACGTGTCGATCCGGGCCGGCGACGTTTCAGCGCGGTACCAGGGCAAGGCTTCGGACAAGATGACGGAAGACGGGTCGGTCGTGGAATTCAACACCGCGCACAACGACCCGATATTCGAGGCTCTGGCGGCGTCGGACTCGTTCGAGATCGGCGTCAACGGCGTTCAGGCGAAACTGCCCGCCGGCAATGCGCGCGCAGCGTTCCGGAAATTCTTTACGGAATGTAGCCAGTAGCTGGCTTTTTCTCCAAGCGAAGCGGCGGCCACGTATGGCCGTAGCTGGCGAACTGCCGCCCCCACGACGTTGTCGCCAAACGGAGAACACGTAGGTCCAGCAATGGCAGGGAGCAGACTAAGCCGGTCGATCGCGCCGCTGCATTCAGCGCGTTCCTGGCGTCCGAGCCGCGCAATTATTGCCGTAAATCAATCACGCGTCTGAAACGTCCTATGGGTGACGTTTTGTGACGCCCCGCGCTCTAGGTTAACTGAGCGCCAATGTTACGGCTGCATTCGGTCGAAAGCGGTCTAATGCGACTCCGCCGCGCGACATGGCCGCAGCGCCACCACATCGGCTGTCTCCGCGCGATCCGCGACGGCGCGGCACTTGCCCGCCGCGCACAACCGCCAGCCCTGCGGCACGGCGTCCGAGCGGCGCAGCAGCAGTTCCGGCAGCAGCGGCAGGTGAGGTTTCCAGCGCCAGAAGCGGCCGTCGAACTTCGCGCCCTCGCCCGCCTCCATGCCGGCGCCGGAGCCCTCGACGCGCGCTTCGACGATCCGCAGGCCGGCCGGTTCGACGCGCCAGTATTCTTCCCAAAGCGTCTTCTGGACCGAGTGCGTCCACGTCAGCGTGAAGGCGGAGGCCGTCAGGACGAGCGTCTTCGCGCCGACGACGCAGAGGCTCATGCCGTCTTCGGCCGGCGCGCGTACAGCCAGACGATGAAAGCGGCGGCGAGCGCATAGCCGACGGTCAGGATTGGTCCCGCGCCGAGACCGAACCGCTTGGTGATTTCCGTCAGCGGATCGGCGCCGACGATCAGCGCCGCCGCGGCGAACGACCAGCCGCGTTCGGCCCAGCTCAGCGCTCGGTTGAAATAACCGATCGCTGCGATGCCCCACAGGCCGATCGCCAGCAACGTCTCCGTCACCGCCCAGACAACAGCGAGCAGAAACGCCGAACTCGACATGCCGGGGTCGGCCTGCAGCATGAGCGTGTGGTCGTAGACCGCGATATAGGGAATGACGAAGCCCGCAAGCGAAATGCGCACCGCCTGGTTGGCGATGGCGAAGCCGCTCGCTTGCGCGATCGGCGCGGCGGCGAAGGCCGCGAGCGCCACTGGCGGCGTCAGATCCGCGATGATGCCGAAGTAGAACACGAACATGTGGCTGATGAGCAGCGGGACGCCGAGCTTCAGCAGCGCCGGCGCGGCCAGCGACGAGGTGATGATGTAGGTCGGGATGGTGGGAATGCCCATGCCGAGCACGAGGCTGGTCACCATGGTCAGCACCAGCGACAGGAAGATGCTGGCCTTGCCGATCGACACGACCCAGTTGCCGAAAACGGTCGCGACGCCGGTCAGCGTCATCGTGCCGACGACCATGCCGACCACAGCGCAGGCGATGCCGACCGGCAACGCCTGACGCGCGCCCTCGATCAGCGCGTCGCGGCACATGATGAGCGTGTCGCGGCCGCCCTTGATGGCGAAATTGGCAAGCACCAGCGCCGCGATGATGAGCAGGACCAGTTCGACGCCCTGAACGCGAAGCCCGGCGACCGTGAACTCCTTCGCGAAGAACGCGCCGCACATCAGCCCGAGCGCGATCCAGAACAGGCTGCGCAGGACGCCCGCCGGCACGCGCGTCGAGAGCGGCATGCCCAGAATGATGACGACGGTGAGCGCCAGCGACAGCGCGCCGGCGAACAGCGGCGTGTAGCCGGCGAAAAGCAGATAGACGAGCACGGCGAGCGGGAGCAGCAACGGCCAGCGCTGCATCAAGGCCTTGCGGGCCGACGGCAACTGGTCTTTCGGCAGGCCGAACAATCCGAGGCGGCCCGCTTCGAGGTGCACCATCCAGAAGGCCGAGGCGAAATAGAGCAGCGCCGGGATGATCGCCGCTTTCGCGACCTCGGCGTACTGGATGCCGAGCGTCTCGGCCATGATGAAGGCCACCGCGCCCATCACCGGCGGCATGATCTGCCCGCCCATCGAGGCCGTCGCCTCGACGCCGCCGGCGAAGGCCGACTTGTAGCCGAAGCGCTTCATCAGCGGGATGGTGAACTGGCCGACGGTGACGACGTTGGCGATGCCCGACCCCGAGATCATGCCCATGAAGGCCGACGAAATGACCGCGACTTTCGCCGGACCGCCGCGCGAATGCCCGACCGCGCCCATCGCGACGTCGTTGAACAGGCCGATCATGCCGGCGCGTTCGAGAAAGGCGCCGAACAGGATGAACAGGTAGATGTAGGTGGCCGAAACAGCGATCGGCGTCGAATAGATGCCCTCCGTGCCAAAGGCCATCTGGTCGACCACCTGATGCAGATCGAAAGGCCGGTGGTCGAAGGGCGCGGGCAGCAGATGGCCCCACAGGCAGTAGGCGACGAAGAGCCCGGTGACGAGCGGCAGCGCAACGCCGAGAAGCCGATAGCCCGCGAGGAACACCAGCGCGATGAAGACGATGCCGACCCAGAGGTCGGTATCCGTCAGCTCGCCGGCGCGCTGGATGAGATCGGCGTAGAACACCCAGTGATAAAGATTGACCGCAAGGCCCGCGAGACCCAGCGCCCAGCCGACCGCGCGTCCGAAATCGCCCGCCGAGCGGTGGTTGGCGACCAGCGCGAAGGCCATCAGCATCAGGAAGCCGACATGGACCGCGCGGACGACCTCCGACGGCAGGATCGAATAGATCGCGGTGAAAATCTGGAAAGCCGAGAACAGGAACGCGACGATCGCGAGAGCGACGCCCCATGCCCCCGGTCCCATGCCCGGCGGCAGTCCGTGTTCCACGTCGACGGCCGGCGCGGTGGGGTGTGCGAGATCCGTCGCGCTGATCGCAGGCTGGCTCACGGCGAGTTTGTCCGATGGCGGGAGACGAATTCGCGCCGGCCCGAGCGGCCGGCGCCATGATGCGCTGATCCGGCGTGCAAGAAGCGCAGCCCCTTGCGGGATCGGCGGATTACTTCAAGACGCCCTTTTCCTTGAAGAACTTCGCCGCGCCTGGATGCAACGGCACCGGCATGCCGACCAGCGCGCCTTCGAGCTTGATCGCCTTGGCGGCGGCGTGCGCAGCCTGCAGGTCCGGCAGCGAATCGAAGATCGCCTTGGTCATGCCGTAGACGACGTCGTCGGGAACCTTGGCGTTGGTCACGAGGTAGTTCTGCACGGCGGCGGTCGGCACGTCGCCCTCCTGCCCTTCGTAGGTGCCCTTGGGGATCGTCACTTTCACGTAGGGCGGCCCGACCTTGTCGACGATCGCGGTCGGGATTTCGACCACCGTGATCGGCACGGAATTGGCGAGGTCGCGGATCGAGGCGACGCCGAGGCCGGCCGATTGCAACGTCGCGTCGAGCTGGCGGTTCTTGATGAGTTCGACGGATTCGCCGAAGGGCAGATACTCGATCTTGCCGAGGTCCTTGTAATCGATGCCGGCGGCCTTGAGGATCGCGCGGGCGTTCAGCTCGGTGCCGGACTTTGGCGCTCCGACCGACAACCGCTTGCCCTTGAGATCGGCGAGCGTCTTGATGCCGGATTCCCTGGACGCCACGACCTGAATGTAATTGGCGTAAATGCCGGCGACGCCGCGCAGTTGGTCGAGCGGCTTCTTGAAGCCCGCCTCTTCGACGCCTTTCCAGGCGTCCGCGAGGCTGTCGCCGAGCGTGAAGGCGAGTTCGCCCTTGCCCTGCTGGATCAGGTTCAGGTTCTCGACCGAAGCCTTGGTCGCCTGCACGGACGGGCGGACGCCCTGCATTTTCTCGGAATAGATTTTCGAGATCGCGACCCCGAGCGGGTAATAGACGCCCGATGTGCCGCCCGTCAGGATGTTGATGAATTGCTCGGCGCGAACCGCGCCGGCCGACAGCATGCTTGCGCCGAACACGACGGCCGCCGCGCTTGCGCGCGCGGTCCGCCTCCAGTCGAAAACTCCCATGGAAAACGCTCCCTCTGATGCGCTAGACGTTTGAAGCGTTTGTCGCTTCTCGCTTTGGGCGGCGAGCATCGCGCCCGCCATGCGGAGTGTCAACCTCGCCGAACGCTCCGCGATTCATCGCGGAGGTATCGAATATGTTCCGACCGCGTGAGCGACCGCGTCGTCGCGGCCGTCCGAGTGGATGTAGACTTCGCCGACGGCGAGCTTCTTGCCGAGTTTCAACAATCGGCAATCCGCCAGAACATCGCCGGGCGCAGGCTTCGAGAGAAAATTGATCGACAGATTGGTGGTCACCGCCATCGGAACCCAGCCGATCGAGGCGAGAACGGCGATGTAGAGGGCGCAATCGGCCAGGCCGAACATCGCCGGACCCGCGATGGTGCCGCCCGGCCGCAGATGCCGATCGTGAAACGGCAGGCGCACGCGGGCGATCATCGGCTCGGCGCGTTCGATCGTCATCGCCGAGGGGCCGGTGAAACTCTGCGGGAATTCCTTTTCCAGCAGCCTCATCAATTGTTCTGGGCCTGGGAGCGCGCCGCCTCTGCTCATTCGGGTTCCTCGCCGTTTCAGATTCGCGGTATTCGAGGGAATGCGCGCCCGAATGTCCACCTGCGCGTGAGCGCCGTATTTGCCGGACGTCGGGGCTGCCGCTAAATCAGGCTCAGCTCGTGACTCGGCCGAACGGACGTATGACCTCAGCATTCAGACCCTTGATCGGCGCGTTGGGCCTCGCTTTGGCCTTGGCGGGCTGTCGCGGCGAAGACATCGCCTGCGACGGCGACGCCGTGGTCCAGAAGGTCGTCGAGGCCGCGCGTACGCAATATCCCAACGCCGCGTCCAACGCCTTGTTGCAGCGTGGCAGCGTCGCGGCGCTGAACCGCGTCCTGAAAGAGCAGAACCTCGATCCCAGCGACGAGGCGCAGCGCGTGAAGGCCGCCAATGAAGCCGTGGCGGATCTGGAGCGGGCCTACAAGGCCGGCCGGTTCGTGCTGGAGAGCATCGAGACCGTGAAATCGGACGAGGCGGCCAAGAAAATCTCCTGCCGCGCGCGCATGGTGCTCATGACGTCGTGGGGTATCGGCGTGCGCGACGTGACCTACGACGCAAGCCGGGAAGGCCAGACTGTGAACGTGAAACTGGAAGGGCTCCAATGATTTTGTGAAAGAGAATTATTTGCGATTTATCTGATAGTTATAGATATATATTGATGTTGTTTCTTAGATCGACAGGCGAAACATCGCGTAGCCTTTGCCGACGTAGTAGCGCTCGACGCCTGCGACATCCGTCAGTTTGACGCTCGCGTTGCGGATGGCGGTTCCGAACTGCGGCACGAAGAACAGCGCGAGAAGCATGACGCCCATCACTGCGCCGATCCGGTCCGCTTGCGCCTGCATATCGTATGGCAGGTGCGGCCGGATGATTCCGAAGCCGTCGAAACCGGGGATCGGCAGCAGGTTCAGGACGATGGCGGTCGCCTGGAGATAGGCGAGAAAGCCCGTGGCGCTCCAGAAGGCGTCCGCGCCGCCCCGCATCGGCAGATCGAAATAGAACGGCGCGGCCAGCGCGACGAGGCAGGCGAGATTGGCGAGCGGCCCGCCCGCCGAGACGAGGCTGTCCCACCACCGGCTGCGCAGCAGACGCCGGTCGACGTAGATCGCCCCGCCCGGCAGGCCGATGCCGCCCAGCAGCAGAAACAGGACCGGCAGGCCGAAGGTCAACGCAGGTTGCGCATAGGCCATGGGATCGAGCGTCAGATAGCCCTTCGTCTCGACGGATCGATCGCCGCCGATCCAGGCGGCGAGCGCATGCGCGGATTCGTGCAGGCAGAGCGATACGATCCAGCCCAGCAGCACGTAAGCGATCACCGCCGGCGTCCCCCGGACGATCCCCATGTACAGCAGGACGCCCAGCGCGGCGAAGCCGGCGAGAATCAGCAGGAAGCGAAGAGACAGCGTCATTCTCCAGTCCGAGGGCGCGAATCTATTAGCGCGGGCGCTCGATCGCGCGCGCTGCGACAAATCGGCCGCCAGACATAGGTTGCGGCCGCAGGCTTCCTATATGTGGCTTCAATCCACTGTAAAACCGGGACGATCCGATGATTTTTCGGCAGTTGTTCGACAGCGTGTCCTCCACCTATTCCTACGTTCTGGCCAGTCGACCCGGCGGCGAAGCGCTGATTATCGATCCGGTGCTCGAGAAGGTCGACCGTTACATCCAGTTGCTGCGCGAGCTCGATCTACGGCTCGTGAAGGCGGTCGACACCCATTTGCACGCCGACCACATCACCGGGCTCGGCGCGCTGCGCGACCGGACGCAATGTGTGACCGTGATGGGCGAACAATCGAAGGCCGATGTCGTCTCCATGCGGTTCGGCGACGGCGACAAGCTCACCATCGAGGGCATTTCGCTCGACGTCGTCTACACGCCCGGCCATACGGACGATTCCTATTCGTTCGCGATGGCGGACCGGGTGTTTACGGGCGACACTTTGCTGATCCGGGGCACCGGCCGGACCGATTTCCAGAACGGCGACGCGCGCCAGCAATACGATTCGATCTTCAACCGGCTCCTGAAACTGCCCGACGCGACGCTCGTCTACCCGGCCCACGACTACAAGGGCGACACGGTCAGCACGATCGCGGAGGAGCGCGCCTACAACCCCCGCCTCCAGGTCAAGTCGGCCGAGGCCTACGTCGATCTGATGCGCAACCTGAACCTGCCGAACCCGAAGATGATGGACATCGCCGTACCGGCGAACATGCGCATTGGGCTGGCGCAGGAGGAGGTCGCGGCGCGCGGATGGGCTCTGTCTCCGGCCGAAACGAGCGCATTGGTCGGACGAGACGATGTCGCGCTGATCGATCTGCGAGAACCCGCCGAACGCGCGCGGCGGGGACAAATCGCGGGATCGGTTCACGCGCCCTACGCCGAATTGGAGGAGAGCCTCGAGCGCGGCGGGTTCCTGCGGGCGCTGGCCGACAACAAGCGCCTCGTCTTTTATTGCGCCTACGGCGAGCGCTCCGCCATGGCCGTGCAGGCGGCGCAAAAGGCGGGCGTCGCGACGGCCCGTCACATGCAGGGCGACCTCGACGCATGGATGAAAGCAGGCGGACGAATCGAAAACTAGGCCGCCTTGCCTGCGTCGAGAAAGCGCGAGATTGTGCCGCCATGACCAGCGCCGCCACTCTCGCCGACCCTGCCCCGCCGCTGCTGCGCCGCGAGACGCGCGCCGACGGCGTTTGCGTTCTGACGCTGGCGCGTCCGCAGGCGCGCAACGCCTTGTCGATGGCCATGCTCGCCGCGCTGTCGGAGGCGTTCGGCGCAATCGCCGGGGATCGTTCGGCGAAGGCCGTCGTGCTGGCGGCGGAGGGGCCTGCCTTCTCGTCCGGCCACGACTTGAAGGAGATCACCGCCGCGCGCCAGCAGGCCGACAAGGGCCGCGCGTTCTTCGAGGAGACCATGGCGCGCTGCGCGGCGATGATGCAGCTGATCGTCGCCCTGCCCCAGCCCGTCATCGCGGCTGTCGAGGGAATCGCGTCCGCAGCCGGCTGTCAGCTGGTCGCGACCTGCGATCTGGCGATCGCCGGGGCCGACGCGCGCTTCTGCACGCCTGGCGTCAATATCGGGCTTTTCTGTTCGACGCCGATGGTGGCGCTGACCCGCAACGTCTCGCGCAAGCACGCGATGGAGATGCTGCTGTCGGGCGACATGTACAGCGCCGAGGACGCTGCGCGCTTCGGGCTGGTCAATCGCGTGGTCGACGCCGGCGCCGCGCTCGACGGGGCGCTCTCGCTCGCGGCGCGGATCGCTTCGAAATCGGCGCTGACCGTCAGGATCGGCAAGCGCGCCTTCTACGAGCAGGCGGAGATGAAGCTGGCGGACGCCTATGATTGCGCCAGCCGCACGATGGTCGAAAATCTGCTGGCGCGCGACAGCGACGAAGGCATTTCCGCGTTCGTCGAAAAGCGGACGCCGACCTGGCAGGATCGTTGAGGAGGCCGCGATGCGTCGTCTGATCGCGATCGCGGTTGTCTGGGCCGCGGCGTACGGGGCCGCCCTCGCCCAGCAGCCTGCGGGCAAGCCCTATGCGCCTGTCGCCGCTTCATACGACCGGTCGGCGGAAGACGATGCGGAGCTCGCCGCCGTGGTGAAGAGCCTGCGGGCGATCGTCGAGGCGCGCGACGCAACCACGCTGTCGTCCATCCTGTCGGAAAAGTTCGTCGCGCTCGAATGTTCGGCGAGCCCGCTCAAGCCTTGCGCGCCGGGCAAAGCCAAGGCTTTGGGCAAGGGAAGGCCGATCGAACGCATGCGGCTCGCCTTCTGTTGCGAGGGCAAGCCGTCGCCCGACATGCCGGAAGCCGCACAGAACGAGACCATGTTCGCCATTCTCGCCGCCGATCTGGCGGTCGGCGGTTTGGGGGCCAATCCCGACGCCAAGGGCGAGGTGTGTGCGCCGGCCCTGCCCCGGATCGACCGGGCCAAGGCCGCGGCCGCCGCCAAGGCGGCCGGCGTCGAGCCGGAAAACTTGCGCGTCGCGTCGGTCCTGATCGGGCTGCGCGCGCGGCCTGGCCCGGACGCCCCGCAGATTTCGCGTCTCGATCCGCGCGATCTCGCTCCGATCGTCACCGACCTCACCGCCAATACGCCGTCGGGATGGAACGCGATCGGCCTGCCTGACGGCTCGATCGGCTTCACCGACGCCCTCGGTCTCGACGAACTGACGCCGGCCGCCGTCTGCTTCGGCAAGGAGGGCGGACGGTGGCGGATCGTTTCGACGATCCAGCGCGGCGGGTGAGCGGCTGGTAGCGCCCGCGTTTGTCGCGCGCATAAGAAAACCCGGCGCGAAGCCGGGTTTTCATTAGATCAGCATTGGGTTCAGTACTTTGCGACCACCGGCACCGCTGCGCAGCAGTTGAAGTGGTAGTTCAGGCCGGCGCGGACCACATGTCCGTTCAGGCGAGTGCGCGCCTGGAACGTATTGATGAACTGAAGCCCCGGACCCGGAGGTCCGACCTGAACGAGCGCCAGATTGTTCGCGACGCTGCCGAGGTCGTAATACAGGTACTCCAGCTTGGCGCTCCAGTTACGTGCGAATTTCCATTCGCCGCCGGCGCCCAGAGCTAGGCCAACCCGGGTCGCGGACGTGCTTCCACTGCTGAAAATCGGCAGGATCGCAGGCCCAGGCGGCGACGTGATCGCCTGTGTGACGGAGGCGCTCACGCCCGCGTGCCCAAAGGCCATGCCGACAGTCGCGTAGAGCAGCACCGATGGCGTCGCGAGGAAGCCGACCCGGGCGCGCAACGTGCCGAGATAGTCCAGCTTCTGCGAGGCCGAAATGCTGGACATATAGATTCGGCCAGCCGGGCCCGGAGGCGCTGCAACCGGGACGGCGGTCGTCGTCGAACCATTGCTCGCACTCGCGAACAGGCCCTGAAGGTCCGCCTCCACGCCCACGACGCCATACGTCGAGAACTGATAGTTGAAGCCGATCTGTCCGCCGGCGAGGAACGCGCCGCGCGACATCGGAATGACAGCGTTCGCGCCGGCCAGAGATGCGGACGGCACGTTGATGAACGCTCCGGCGAGCGCGGGATTGACGAATGCTGCGGAAGCGCTGGTCTGCGTGTTCGGATCGGCGTTCCAGCCATAGCCTGCATTGAGGCCCACGTAGAGCCCGGTCCAGGTCATGATCGGCGCGGGCGCGATCGGAACAGGCGCCTTTCGCGAAGGCAGGTCAGCCGCGCTGGCGCCTGACGCGAGCGCGATGGCGCAGAGCGCAGCCGCTCCCGCCAGGTGACGAACCAATGACGACATTAACCCTCTCCTGTCGTTCGATTTTTCTTTTCATCTGCGACCGTAGAGAGCGCGGCGACCGGAGTGAACAAGAAAGTGTCAAATATTCATATGTGTCCAGCGGCTTGTTCCAAATTGTTGCGTAATTGCAACGTCTTGATGGCTCAGCTACCGGCTATCTCATTCAGTTTTGCAATGAATTTCGCTGCGCGGAGCGGCTTCGGGACGAAACATTGGATGTGATCAAAGCCCTGAGCGTCGCGTTTGCGAACGAGTCCTCCTCGCTCGACCTCCTTCCGGCGCGCCGACCCCGGAGTTACAGTGCCGGTCCCATTTGCGCGGCGCCCATGAACCACGACAGCTATTCCGACGCCTATATCCGCTCGATCCTGAAGACGACGAAGACCATCGCGCTCGTCGGAGCGTCCGCCAACGAGGCGCGGACCTCGTTCATCGTGCTCAAGTATCTGCTGGGGCGCGGCTACAGCGTCCTCCCCATCAACCCCGGCCTCGCCGGCAAGGAGATTCTGGGGCAGACCGTCTACGGACGGCTCGCGGATTTGCCGGCGCCCGTCGACCTGGTCGACATCTTCCGCAATTCCGAGGCGGCCGGCCGCGTGGTCGACGAGGTTCTCGCCCTTCCCTGGCTGCCGAAGACGATCTGGATGCAGCTTTCAGTCCGCAACGACGAGGCCGCTGCGCGCGCCGAGGCGAAAGGCGTTCAGGTCGTGATGAATCGCTGCCCCAAGATCGAATGGGGGCGGCTGTCGGGCGAAATTTCCTGGGGCGGAATCAACTCGCGCATCCTCTCGTCGAAGAAGCCGGTCATGATGGCCGGCTTCCAGAAGCTTTCGGTCGAAAACGACGAATGACGCCACGCGCCGGAACGGAGGACGGCCCGTGACGGACGAACATTCGCGCGCCTACCGCGGCTGGCGCATGGTCGCCGTCTGCTTCGTCATCGCAACGCTGGCTTGGGGCTTCGGCTTCTATGGGCAGGGCGTCTATCTCGCCCAGCTGATCGCTTTGCGGGGCTGGTCGCTGACGCTCGTATCCGGCGCGGTCACGGGCTTTTATTTCGTCAGCGCCTTCATGGTCGCCTTCGTCGCCGACTGGATCGCGCGGTTCGGCGCGCCGCGCGTTCTGGCTTGCGGCCTGGCCTCGACCGGCGCGGCGGTGGCCGCGCTTGGCGTAGCGACCGCGCCATGGCAGCTGATTGGCGTCTATCTCCTGATGTCCTTCGGCTGGGCCTCGACGAGCCTGGCGGCGATCACCGCCGTCGTCGGCATGTGGTTCGCCGCCCGGCGGGGGCTCGCCGTCTCGCTCGCGCTGACCGGCGCCAGCGCCGGGGGCATTCTTGTCGTTCCTGCTTTGCAGGCGCTGATCGGGGCGCAGGGATTTCCCACGGCGATGCTGCTTGCGGGCGCGACGCTCGCGCTGGTCGGCGCGCCGCTGGCGCTCTTCCTGATCGAGGCGCCCGCCATCGGCGACGGCGGCGGCGCCGCGCGGCCGGCGAACCAGAGCAAGGGCGCGCTTCTGCGGACGTTCGGCTTCTGGTCGATCGGCGGCCCCTTCGCGATCGTGTGGGTCACGCAGACCGCGATTCTCGTGCACGAGATCAACATCTTTGCGCCGGTCGTCGGCGCCGCCGGCGCCGCCGCCGCCGTGGCGGCCACGACGTTTGCGGCGGTGGCCGGCCGCCTGCTGCTCGGCCTCGTCGTCGACAGGCTCGACCGGCGGCTCGTGACGGCGGTTCTGGTCGCCAGCCAGGCGTTTGCGATGGCTGCGCTCGCCCTCTGGCCTCAACCCGGCGTGATGTTCGTCGCGGCGGCGCTCTACGGCCTGTCGGTCGGCAACGTCATCACGCTGCCGTCGTTGATCATCCAGCGGGAGTTCGACGCGGCGTCGTTCGGGTCCGTGGTGGCTCTGTCGACGTCCGTCACGCAGATGTTCGGCGCCTTCGGCCCCGCCCTGCTCGGCTTCGGGCGCGACATGGCGGGCGCCTACGCCGCCCCGCTCGCGATCTGCGCCGCGCTGAACCTCTGTTCGGCCTGCGGGATCGTTCTACTAAGGCCGAGCCGGCGCGCTGCATGAAATTGGTTGCGACCGCTCGCGTCGCGACGATCTTTCGGTTATGGAGCGGCCATGACCCTTATCGCCGACACGCAACAGCTGGCGGACGTTTGTAGCCGGCTCGCTCGCCATCCATTCGTCACCGTCGACACCGAATTCCTCCGCGAGACGACCTTCTGGCCGAAGGTCTGCGTCATCCAGATCGCCTCGCCCGACGAGGCGGTCGCCGTCGACGCGCTAGCGGAAGGCCTCGATCTCCAGCCGTTCTTCGCGCTGATGGCCGATCCCAATGTGGTGAAGGTCTTCCACGCCGCCCGTCAGGACATCGAGATCATGTGGAATCTGGCGCGGCTCATTCCCGCGCCGCTGTTCGACACGCAGGTCGCCGCCATGGTCTGCGGCTACGGCGATCAGGTGTCCTATGGCGATCTCGTGCAGCAGATCTGCCGCGTGGCGCTCGACAAATCCTCGCGCTTCACGGACTGGTCCCGCCGTCCCCTGTCTGATGCGCAGATCGAATACGCCATCGCCGACGTCACCTGGCTGCGCGACATCTATCGGCAGTTGCGAGCGCGGCTGGAAAAATCAGGCCGTCTCGAGTGGCTCGGCGACGAAATGGCGACGCTGACCTCGCCGGCGACTTACGAGCAGAAGCCGGAAAACGCCTGGGAGCGTCTCAAAGGGCGCGCGCGCAAGCCGCGCGATCTGGCGGTGCTGATGGAGGTCGCGGGGTGGCGCGAGCACGAGGCGCAGACGCGCGACGTGCCGCGCTCGCGCGTGCTGAAGGACGACGTGCTCGTCGAGATCGCGCTGGCCGCGCCGCGCGACGCGGCTGCGCTCGGCAACCTTAGGGCCTTTCCGCGCGGGATGGAGAAGTCGAAGGCCGGCGCCGAGATTCTCACGGCCGTCGAGCGCGGTCTCGCCCGCGATCCGGCGAGCATGCCGCGCATCGAGCGGGATCGGCGCCCGCAACGCGACAGCGCCACCGTCGAACTGTTGAAGGTGCTGCTGCGGCAGGTGGCCGAGAAGCACGGCGTCGCGCCGAAGATGATCGCCAATGTCGAGGACCTCGAGGCGATCGCCGCCTCCGATACGGCCGAGGTGGCCGCGCTTCAGGGCTGGCGTCGCGAGCTGTTCGGCGCGAAGGCGCTGCTGCTCAAGCGCGGACGGCTGGCGCTGACGGTCGAGAAATCGAAAGTGATTACGCTCGAATGGCGGGACGTGGAGGGCTGAGCTCCGCAGGCGTCGGCCGCACGCCGGGCACGAGTTCGCCGGGCTTGCTCGGCGCCAGACGGATCACCACGTCGACGCCCACGATATCGGTTCCCTCGGGCGCGGGAATGTTCAGCAGCGGAATGAATTCTTCGGGAATGTCGAAGAGTTCGTCGCGTTCTTCCAGATAGAAGTGATAGTGCGGGCCGGTCTTGGTGTCGTACCAGGTCTTGGCGCCGTAGAGCGCAATCTCGCGGACGAGCCCATGCGCGGCGAAATCGCGCAGCGCATTGTAGACCGTCGCAAGCGAGGGCGGATATCGATTGGAGCGGGCCTCCGCGAACAGGGTTTCGGCGGTGAGGTGCCGGTCGCCCTTGGCGAACAGGAGTTCGGCGATCTGGATGCGCTGCCGCGTGGGGCGCAGTCCGGAATCCCGCAAGGTCTCGCAATAGCGAGACTTCCGCCAATGTGTCGCAGCGTTGGCCAGCATCGCCAGTGTCATCCTTTCAGCGTGGCGCAGGGCTCAGAACTATATTTCCACCCTGCTCTTGGCCCAAAGCAAAGACCATGCGCAAGGGCGCGGCCGCCTTTTTAGAAGCGTTTCAATCCCGAACCTCGCCAATTTGAGGCGAGATCGCTGAAAAATCAACGCCTTGCTTCTGCGGCGCGCTGAAACTCGGGTCAGCTGTGTGTCTTATTTCCAACAGAGCCGACAATCGCGCGTGTCTCGTTCCAGACGCGCCGCGTGATCGTGCCGGCGTCTTCCTCGCGCGCCAGAGCCCCGGCCTCGCCGGACCACAGGGGCGAGAAATCTCCAGACGCTTGCGCTTCGGCGGCTGCGCGCAACGGGGTCACTGCGCCCGTCGCAAGCGGAAAGGCGGGCGCCGCGGCGTTCATCGGCCCCTGCTCGCGCATATAGCGGTTGAGATGGCCCCGCGCCGGGCGGCCGGTGAAGAGGTTGGTGAGCCGGGTCGCGTCGTCGCGCGCGTCGCGCAACGCCGCGCGATGGACGGGCGAAGTCGTCGCCTGCGGCGACAGAAGATAGGCCGTGCCGATCTGCGCCGCGGTCGCTCCCAGCATCAGCGCCGCGGCGACGCCGCGGCCGTCCGCGATTCCTCCGGCCGCGATGACAGGAACCTTCACGGCATCGACGACCTGCGGCAGCAGCGCGAACAGCCCCGGCTGCGCATCAATGTCGTCGGTCAGGAACATGCCGCGATGGCCGCCGGCCTCGCGGCCCTGCGCGACGATCGCGTCCACCCCGCGGGCCTGGAGCCAGCGCGCCTCCGCGACCGTCGTCGCGCTCGACCAGATCTGGGCGCCCGTCGCACGAACGCGCGCCAGCAGATCCGGCGCCGGCAGGCCAAAATGAAAGCTGACGACCGGCGGGCGCAGCTCCTCGACGACTGCGCACATCGC
Source organism: uncultured Rhodoblastus sp. (assembly GCA_964634325.1). GTDB lineage: Bacteria > Pseudomonadota > Alphaproteobacteria > Rhizobiales > Beijerinckiaceae > JAJXWB01. The sequence goes on along the minus strand of CAZWJF010000005.1, from coordinate 189,243 downwards.
GTCGTCGAACGGCGCCCTGCCCGGCCCCTTGGCGGCGTCGGCCGGATCGAGGCCGAACTCACGGTAGTAAGGCTCCAACCGCGCAAGCCACGCAGCTTCGCGCGAAGCATCGGGCTCAGGCGGCGTGTGGGCGAAGAAATTGACGTTGAAAGGCGCCCGCACGCCCGCGCGGATTTCCGCGATCTGCGCGCGTAGGGCGTCAGGCGTCAGCATGGCGCAGGGGATGGAGCCGAGACCGCCCGCCTCGCAGACGGCGATACAAAGCTTTGGCCCCTGCGAACCGGCCATGGGCGCCTGGACGATCGGGATTTCGGAAATGAACGCCATGACTCGGGGAACCTCCAGATCACACAACCGCCGTCGCGTGCGCGCCTTGCGCGGCCAGCGCGGACTTCAGCACCGAAAATACAGCTTTCGCCGCCGGCGCCGACGTCCGGCTCATACAGACGACCGCCGTTCTTCCCAATTCGGGCAGACCGGCCCGGATTTCCACCGAACCGGGCGGCGCAAGGCGACGCGCGAGCGGCGCGACGCCCAGACCTGCCGTCACGGCGGCGCTAATCGCTGCGAAACCGCCGCCGACGAACGCTTCCCGCCACGTTCGCCCGGCGCCTTCGAGCGCCGCCGCGGCCGAGGCGCGCATCGCACAAGGCGCGGCGAGCACGATGAGCGGCACGGGCGCGTCCGTCGCAAGGGCAAGGTCGGGCGCAGCGAACCAGCCGTCTTGATCCTCGAACAGGAATTCGCCGGACCCGTCGTTCCCGACGCGCACGATGATCGCGTCGAGGATGCGGCGTTCGTAAAGGTCGATCATCTGGCTCGACGGTCCGATATGCGCCTCGATCGTCACGCGTGGATCGCTTGCTGACGCCGCCCGAAGCAGAGCGGCCGAGGTCGCCCCGACGACATGCTCGCTCAAGCCGACAGCCAGACGTTGGCGCGGCTCTCCATCGAACGCGGCGAGCGCGCGATCGTGCGCCGCGAGCAGGCTGCGAGCCTCCTCGATGAATTCCGCGCCCGCCGCCGAAAGCCGAACCTGGCGCGGCGAGCGATCCAGTAGCCGACGCCCGAGGCGAGCCTCGAGACGCTGCACCTTCAAACTGACGGCCGCCTGCCGGGTGTCGAGCGCCAGAGCCGCGCGCGTAAAGCTGCGCAGGTCCGCGGTCAGCACGAAAGCGCGAACCCCGCCTATGTCGAGCGGTCCATCGTCCATTTATTTTCGAATAATTGAAATCTTCGTTCATATTTTGATCGAATAATACCAGCGCGGTCATCCTCTGGAAAGTCCAGCATTGAGGATCAGCACATGCCGCTCACCCGTATTTCCCTGCGCGCCGGAAAGAGCCCCGCCTACCGGCGGGCGATCGTCGACAGCGTCTACCTGGCGATGCGCGAGACCTTCAACGTTCCCGAGAACGACCGCTTCATGACGGTCGAGCAGTTCGAGGCCGCCGATTTCGACTTCGGGGCCGACTATCTCGGAATCGACCGCAGCGACGATCTCGTGATCGTGCAGATCACGGCGAACAACACGCGCACAGTCGAGCAGAAGAAGGCGTTGTTTGCGGCCATCGCCGACCGTCTCGCGACGAATCCGGGCGTCCGGCCGCAGGACGTTTTCATCAATCTCGTCGAATGCGCCAAGGAAAACTGGTCGTTCGGCATGGGCGTCGCGCAATACGCGTGAGCCGCCTCGCGGCTCAGGGCTGCAGCGTGATTTTCGGCTCGCGGCCAATGATCTTGCCGAGCGCCTTCATGCGGTTGGCGACGCGCTCGCTGGCCAGGGCCGCGAGTCCGCCCGGCAGCTCCAGCACGACTTCCTTCTTGCGAACCCGCAGGGGCGTGCGCGGCAGGACGCCGGGCATGGCCGCCGACAGGATGTAGGCGACGCGCATCGACGCGCCGAGGATCCGCGCGCGGTCGAGCAGCCGCGCGCTGACTACGCCGCGGATCTGCGGGCTGACGGATTCGCTCAGGCCGATGTGACGAATGGCGATGGCGAGCGCGATGAACGCGCGGCCGGGATGATCGACGCCCGAGAACGACGCATTCGCGACGATGTCGAAGGCCTGCTCGCCGCGATAATCGGGATGTGCGCGCCAGGCGATGTCCGACAGAAGGCAGGCGGCGCGGCGCAGGCGCGCCTCGTTGGCGTTGTCTTCGAGACCGGTGGACGCAAAGAAAGCGTCGACCCAATCGGCCAGCTCCTCGCCGTGACGCGGCGCGCGCGAGCGCAGCAGGTTGAATTCGGAGGCCGCGCTCAACAGCGGGTCGCGTTGGCGGTCCGCTTCATCGAGCTGTTCGTAGAGCAGACCTTCGCGCACGCCGGCCGCCGAAAGAACGATCGAACGCGGCTTGCCGCGTTTGATGATCTCGTCGAGGACGATCGCCCCATAGGCGAGCAAGGGGCGGCGTTGCGCCGAAATGGCGTCGCCGGCGTTGAGCGAGTCGATATCGACGCGCTCGACCAGTTCGGCGAAATCCTCGGCGTCGCGCGCCGGGATTTCGTAATTGTGCATGACGTTGAGCGGGTAGGAGCGCTGGAGCATGTGCAGGCGGGCGAGCGCGCGCCATGTTCCGCCGACCGCGTAAAACGAACGGCCGGGCAGCTTCTTGATCGCGTCGACCCCGGCCAGCGCCTCGCGCGCAATCTTGACCGCCTGCTTGTGCGACTTGCCTGACGCGTCCATCAGCGCCAGGCCGCCGAGCGGCAGCGTTTGTCCCCTGCCGGTTCCAGCGCCGGCCACGTCGATCAATTCGAGAGAGCCGCCGCCGAGATCGCCGACCACGCCGTCGGGCTGATACATGGCCGAAATGACGCCGAGCGCAGAGAGCTCCGCCTCGCGCTTGCCGGAGAGGAGCCGGATCGGCGCGCCGATCGCCTGCTCCGCACGGTCGAGAAAGTCCGGGCCGTTGCGGGCGTCGCGCGCGGCGGCGGTCGCGACCACCTGAATGTCCTTGATTCCCATGACGCCGCAGAGCGCCTCGAAACGCTTCAGCGCGGCGATCGCGCGCTCCATGGCTTCTTCGGCCAGCGCGCCGGTGGTCACCACGCCGCGGCCCAGGCCGCAGAACGCCTTCTCGTTGAAGATCGGCGTCGGCGAGCGCGTGCGTCCCTCGTAGGCGACGAGACGGACGGAGTTCGAGCCGATGTCGACGATAGCGACCGGCGCGCCCGCGGCGATCCGGCCCTGCGCCTCGGTTTGCGAAATGACCATCCCCAGCGACTACCCGCGTTTGGACAAGGATTTCGGTCGCGACTGCTTCAGCGACTTGCCGCGGCCCGACAGGCTCGGATTGGTCATAAAATATTTGTGCGCGTTGAACGATTCCGCGCCCGGCGGCAGATCGACGCGGACGCTCGATCCGTCCGGCAGGATTCGATAGCTCTGCTCGGTGTCGATCAGATTGGCGAGCATGATCTGGTCGAGCACCTGTTGGTGCACGGTCGGGTTGCGGATCGGCAGAAGCGACTCCACGCGGCGGTCGAGATTGCGCGGCATGAGATCGGCAGACGATATGTAGACGAGCGAGTTGGGGTGCGGCAGCGCGTGGCCGTTGCCGAAGGCGTAGATGCGCGCGTGCTCGAGAAAGCGTCCGATGATCGACTTGACGCGGATGTTTTCCGAGAGACCCGGCACGCCCGGCCTCAGGCAGCAGATTCCGCGCACGACGAATTCGATCGCCACCCCCGCCTGGCTCGCCTGATAGAGCGCGTCGATGATCTCGGGGTCGACCAGCGCGTTGCACTTGCCCCAGATCGCAGCCGGTTTGCCGGCCTTGGCGAAGGCGATTTCAGCGTCGATGTTTTGTAGAAGGGTCTTTTTCAGGCCGATCGGGGAGACCGACATGCAGTCGAGGCCGGCCGGCTCTGCGTAGCCCGTGATGAAATTGAAGATGCGCGCGACGTCGCGGCCGACGGCAGGATCGGCGGTGAACAGCGAGACGTCCGTGTAAATCTTCGCCGTGACCGGGTGATAATTTCCGGTGCCGACGTGACAATAAGTGACGAGCGCCCCGCCCTCGCGCCGTACGACCATCGACAGCTTGGCGTGCGTCTTCAATTCGATGAAACCGAACACGACCTGCACGCCCGCGCGTTCGAGATCGCGCGCCCAGCGGATGTTCGCTTCCTCGTCGAAGCGCGCCTTGAGTTCGACCAGCGCGGTCACCGACTTGCCGGCTTCGGCCGCCTCGATCAGGGCGCGGACGATCGGGCTGTCCGACGACGTGCGGTAGAGCGTCTGCTTGATGGCGACGACATGCGGATCGCGCGCGGCCTGTTGCAGGAACTGCACGACGACGTCGAAGGATTCGTAGGGGTGATGGACGATCAGATCCTTCTGCTTGATCGCCAGCAGGCAGTCGCCGCCGTTTTCGCGCACGCGTTCGGGATAGCGTGGATTGTAGGGCGGGAACTTCAACTCCGGCCGGTTGAGGCCGATGATCTCGGAGAGATCGTTGAGCGCGAGCATGCCGTCGAGCACGAAGACCTGATCGGATTCGACCTCGAGCTCCTCGCGCACGAAAGCGCGCAATTCCTCGGGCATGGACGATTCCATTTCGAGCCGGATCACCGAGCCGCGACGGCGGCGCTTGAGCGCGGTCTCGAACAGGCGCACCAGATCTTCGGCCTCTTCCTCGACTTCGAGGTCGCTGTCGCGAATGACGCGGAACAGGCCCTTGCCGATCAGCTCGTAATCGGGAAACAGTCGCTTGGAATGCATCAGGATCAGCGTTTCGAGCGGAATGAACTGCGTCGGACCGCCGCCGACGATCTCCGGGATGCGGATGAAGCGCTCGATCTTGTGCGGCATGCGCACGAGCGCCGTGCGGCGCGACTTGTCTTTCTCGCCGGCGAGTTCCAGCGCGAGCGTGAACCCGAGATTGGGGATGAACGGAAACGGATGGGCCGGGTCCACGGCCAGCGGCGTCAGCACGGGAAAGACGTTGAGCGCGAAATAGTCTTCGAGCCATGCGCGCTGGCCCTTGGTCAATTCTTCAGGCTCCACGATGACAATGCCGACGGCGGCGAGTTCGGGGCGCAATTCGCGCCACCGTCGCATCTGCTCGGCGGCCAGCAACGCGACGCGCTCGTGAATCTTGGCGAGCTGTTCGGCCGGCGTGAGGCCGTCCTGCGAGCGTTCCTCCACGCCCGACCGCATCTGGCCGCGCAGACCGGCGACGCGGACCATGAAGAACTCGTCGAGATTGTTGGCGGAGATCGTCAGAAACCGCAATTGCTCGAGCAGCGGATGGTTGCGGTTGGAGGCCTCCAGCATCACGCGGCGGTTGAACTCGAGCCAGGATAATTCGCGGTTGATGAAGCGCGCGGGCGAAACGGCGAGTTCGTCGGGACGTTCGGCGATGTCGCCGAGATCGTCCATGACATGGATGTCCGCAGCCGAATGGATCGAGGCGGCGGCTTGATCGGCGGGATCGGCGGTTTCGGTGTCGCTGCTCATGATGTCCGTCCGGTCAGGCTCTTCGCGGGCGCGTTTGATGCCCGAGTTTCGTTACAAATCCTCGTCATGCGCAAGTCGCGCGACGATTTCCGCGGCCAAAGCCCTGCTTACGCCCCGTCCGCGCGCCAGCGCCTCGGAATCGAGCGCCGAGACGATCGCGCGGGCGGCTTCGAACGAGCGGTCGATGCGCGCGGCGATGTAGTCGATCACATTGGCCTCGACAGCCAGTTGCCGGTCGAAGAACAATTTGACCAGAACGGCCCGCATCAGATCGTCGGTCGGAGGTTCGATCCGCGCGATCGGCGCGCGACGCAGCCGCGAGCGCAGGTCGGGCAAGACGAGACCCCAGGATTCCGGCGGGTTTTCGGCCGCCAGCAGCAGCGAGGCCCGCGATTCCTGCGCGAGATTGAACAGGTGGAACAAGCCTGCTTCGTCGTCGATCTGGTCGGCGTCGTCGACGAGGATGTTGCGCCCGTAGAACTCCCCGAGTTCGCCGGCTGCGCGGATCGCATGCGGGGGCGCGAGGACCGCGCGCGCTTGGCGGGCCCAGATCGTCGCCAGATGGCTCTTGCCCGATCCCGGGGGACCGACGAGGACAAGCGCCGGGTCCGGCCAGTTCGGCCAACCCGTGACAAGCTCATGCGCGGCCGCGTTCGACGGAGCGATCAGGAAATCGTCGTCGCCAAAGCGCGGCTGAGGACAGAATTCGAACGCAAGCTGTCGGGGACTCGCTCCCCGCGCCGCGCGCGGATCGGCGGCGCTCATTTTTCCGTAGCCGGGACTGGCTGGGTCGGCGCGCCGGCCTCGCCGAGATAAAACGGGCTGACGCGATAGCGCGCGAGCGCGAAGCGCAGAAGCACGCCGATCGCCGCCGCGACCGGCACCGCCACGATCAGACCTGTGAAACCGAACAACGAGCCGAAGGCGAGCAGCGCGAACATCAGCCAGACCGGGTGAAGCCCGACGGATTCTCCGACGAGCTTCGGAGACAGGACATTGCCCTCGAGGAATTGACCGCTCAGCACGACGCCGAGCGCCATAGCCAGAAGCTGCCACTCGGGCCAGCCCTGGACGAGCGCGACGATCGACGACACGACCAGCGCGCTCAACGAGCCGACATATGGAATGAAGCTCAGAAATCCGGCTGAAATGCCGATCAGAAATCCGAAGTTGAGGCCGACGAGCGTCAGGCCGAGCCCGTACCAAAGACCCAGGAACAGGCAGACCAGCGACTGGCCGCGGACGAAGCCGGCGAGCGCCGCATCCATATCGCGCGCGAGCACCCGCACCTCAGGCAGGTAGCGCGGCGGCACCAGCGCGCGTAGCGACTCGACCATCTTGTTCCAGTCGACGAGGATGTAGAAAGCGACGACCGGCGTAATCACAACCAACGACAGGATGCCGACCAGCGCCGCGCCGCCCGAAATCAGCGATTTCGCGAAGCCGCCGAGCCATTTCGCCGCTTCTCCGGCGAGATCGCCCAGCGCCTTCTGGATGTCGCCGGGATTGCCGGAGCCCAGGCCGAGCTTGGCCGCGAGGTCGCCGGCCCATGACGAATTCAGGATCTTGCCGCTCTCGTCGGAGAGCAGGGTCTGCAACCGCACGATGATTTTCGGCAGGTTGTCGACGAAGCCAGAAAGCTGGTGGCCGAGAATCGGGCCGATCAGAACGAGCGCGACGACGAGAACGACGATGAAGACGGCCAGGATGAACAAGGCCGCGCCGAGCCGGTTGAAGCCGACGCGCTGGAGCTTTTCTGCGACGGGATCGAGCAGGTAGCCGAGCGCGATTCCGGCCGCAAAGGGCATCAGAACGCTCGAAAACAGGTAGAGGAACAGAGCGGCCGCCGCCAGCGCGGCGGCGAAAGGCGCGATATCCGCGAGCGCCGGCGTGCGCGTCTCACCGGACGCGGCCGTCGTCTCGCTCAATGGCCCATGTGCTTGATCCATGGCCCCAGATAGGCGCCCGCCGAGGCGAGCGTCAATGCCGCCACGAGGTAGACGGCGGGCCAGTACCAATAGGCGGTGGAGAAGCCGAAGGCGCTCGCCCCAAGAATGGCCGCCGCGAAGGCGATCTGCACCGTCGTGTTGATTTTCGAGACGTAGAGGGGCCGAATCTCGATCGGATTGTCCAGCAGCCAGGAGGTGATGACGCCGCCCACGATCATCACGTCGCGGGACACGACGAGAATGGCGAGCGTCGACGGAATGGCGTGCGCGATGCCCAGCGCGACGTAGATCGAGACGAGAAGGGTCTTGTCGGCGAGCGGGTCGAGGAAGGCGCCGAGTTCCGTGCGCAGGTCGAAGGTCTTGGCGAGCCAGCCGTCGGCCGCGTCCGAAAGGCCGGCGATGAGAAACACGGCGAAGGCGTCCGTCCACTGCCCCGCAACGATCATGGAGACGATGACGGGCACGAGCAGAAGGCGTCCGATCGTGATGATGTTCGGCAGGCTGCCGAAATTATCGATCTTCAACCTGCTCCCCTCGCCGTTCTGGCCGTCGTCGAACAGCTTCGCTCCCGGCGCACATTTAGCAGGCGCCGCCCCCGAGGGGTCAAGCCGGAAGGATTCCTCTCGCCGCCTTGCCAGCGCGCCTGCGACCCGATAATGCGGCCGCAAACCCCGGGGATCGCGATGCAGGACAAGCCGAAGGACGGCCTCACCTATGCGCAGGCCGGCGTCGACATCGACGCGGGAACGCGGATGGTCGAACTCATCAAGCCGCATGTGCGCTCGACGCGCCGCCCGGGCGCCGACGGCGAAATCGGCGGGTTCGGCGGCCTGTTCGACCTGAAGGCCGCCGGCTTTTCCGATCCGGTGCTGGTCGCCGCCAACGACGGCGTCGGCACCAAGGTGAAGATCGCCATCGAAAGCGGCATTCACGACACGGTCGGGATCGACCTCGTGGCCATGTGCGTCAACGACCTGGTCGTGCAGGGCGCCGAGCCCCTGTTGTTCCTTGATTATTATGCGACCGGCAAGCTCGACCCGCAGGAAGGCGCGGCCGTGGTGAAGGGCATCGCGGCCGGCTGCGTCGACGCCGGCTGCGCGCTGATCGGCGGGGAAACCGCCGAAATGCCCGGGCTCTACGCCAAGGGCGACTACGATCTGGCTGGCTTCGCCGTCGGCGCCGCCGAACGGGGCCGGCTCTTGCCCAAGGCCGTGGCGGACGGCGACATACTGTTCGGCCTGCCCTCCTCCGGCGTTCATTCGAACGGCTTTTCGCTGGTGCGGCGAATCGTTGAGCGCGCCGGCCTCGGCTGGGACGCGCCTGCGCCCTTCGCGCCGGGCGTCTCGCTCGCTGCAGCGCTGCTCGTCCCGACGCGAATCTATGTGCGGCCGCTGCTGGCGGCGCTGAAGGCGACCGACTCGATCGCGGCGCTCGCCCACATCACCGGCGGCGGATTTCCCGAGAACATTCCGCGCGTGCTGCCGGACGGGCTCGGCGCAGCGCTCGATCTCTCGGCCATTCCGGTTCCGCCGGTCTTCTCGTGGCTCGCGCGCGAGGGCGGCGTCGCCGAAAAGGAAATGCTGCGGACCTTCAATTGCGGGATCGGCATGGTCGTGGTCGTCTCGAAGGCCAAGGCGGACGAAGGCGAACAGGCGCTCGTCGCCGCGGGGCTCGGGCCAATTCGCATCGGCGAGGTCGTCCGGGCGACGGGCGAACGCGTCGTGACGCACGGGGCGCTGAAGCTGTGAGCCGAAAGCGCGTCGCCATCCTGATTTCCGGACGCGGCTCGAACATGAAGTCGCTGGTCGAAGCTGCGGCCGCGCCCGATTATCCCGCGGAAATCGCCCTGGTTCTCTCCAATCGGCCGGAGGCTGCGGGGCTCGACTGGGCGAAAGAGCGCGGCGTCGCGACGGCGGTCGTCGATCACAAGATCTACGGCAAGGATCGAGAGGCGTTCGAACGCGAGGTCCAGGGGATCCTCGAACGCGCGAGCGTCGAGATCGTATGCCTCGCGGGTTTCATGCGCGTGCTCACTCCATGGTTCGTCGGCCAGTGGACGGGCCGAATGCTCAACATCCACCCCGCCCTGCTGCCTTCCTACCGCGGCCTGCATACCCACGAGCGCGCGCTGGAGGACGGCGTCAAGATTCACGGCTGCACGGTGCATTTCGTCGTGCCGGAAATGGACGCGGGCCCGATCATCCTGCAGGCCGCCGTTCCCGTGAAGGACGAGGATACGCCTGACACGCTGGCTGCGCGCGTGCTCGAACAGGAGCATGTCGTCTATCCGCGCGCGCTGGCGTTAGCTGCGAGCGGACGCCTGCGTGTGGTCGGCAATCGCGTATTCGGTTGCGACTGAGGTCGCTCAACCAACGGCCATCTATCCGGGTCCGATCGCAGGCTGCATAGTCGAGGCCGAGGCGGCGCAGACCGCCCGGGCCGGGAGGTGCGCCATGTCGCTCGCTGTTCAAAAGGCCGATGCGCCGCGCCGAAATTTCGATTCGGCCGAGATGGGCGCGATCGCGCATCTCTATCGCGGCGAGGTCTATCGTTCGACGATCTGGCGGACGCGGCTCGACAACACGACGAACTGGTCGATCGTGACCATGGGCATCGCCTTGTCCTCGACCTTCTCCAGTCCCGAAGCCTCGCCGCTGCCGTTGATCCTGGTCGGGTTGCTGCTGGCCGTATTCCTCAATCTCGAGGCGCGGCGCTACCGGTATTTCAACGTGTGGCGCGCGCGAGCGCGCTGGATGGAGACGCATTTCTACGCGCCGATCCTGCGAGGCGACGCGAACGAGGATCGCTGGCGCGACGTTCTGGCGAAGGACTACACGTCGCCGGTTCATCACATCAGCCTGACCCGCGCCATGGGACGGCGGCTGAGGCGCAATTACGCCTGGATTCTGCTGATCCAGACCGTCGCCTATTACGGCAAGATCGCGATCCATCCGACGCCGGCCGCAAGTTTCTCCGAAATGGTGGCGCGTGCGTCGGTGGGGCCGGTTCCCGGTTGGGCCGTGCTGCTGGCCGGCGTTGTATACAATGGCATGTGGATCGCCTTCGGCTTATGGACGCTGAAGCTGGACCGCCGCAAGCACGGCGAGGGCGCACGCAAGGTGGCGATGGGTTGACCCCAGCCTCGCGCGTCAGGGGTCGAGCGGACTGGCGCGCAGCAGGAACGTCTGGTGCGTGTCGATCATGATCTTCTTGCCCTTGCCCTCGCCGGCCTTGTCTTTGTCGAGGGTGAAGCTGTCGAAGCGGTAATGGCCCATGCCCCAGCTGTCGTAGAACCAGACCACGCCGCCTGAAATGCGCTCGATCACCGTCCAGTGCTCCCACGGGGCGCCCAATCCGACGATCCACGCCGCACGCCCTGTTTCCTGCGCGGTCTCCAGATCGCCGCGCAGACGCGCAAAGAACCGGTCCGCGCGCGAGAATTTCGTGCGCATCAACGGGGCCGACCACACGAGCCGCGCCTTGTGCTTCTTCTGGACCCAGGCGTCGGCGATGCGAAACAGGCGGTACATGGTGGGCACGCCCGTTCCGTCCCACAGGATTTGCGGAAACAGATCGGCGATGCCGGCGCACAGGACTTCGAAAAGCTTCTCGTCCTGCTTTTCGGTATGGCCGAACAGCAGTTTGCAGGCGTTGAGCGTGGCGTAGACAGCGCAAAGGCCGTCGATGTCGCCCTGTTCGACGGGCAGGCGGGCGCGGCGTTTCGTCATGGTCGTCGGATTACGCGCTCTTGTGCAGCCAGACGTGGTTGTCGTGAAAAGCGGCGCCGCCGAAGGGCGCCGGAGAGTCGTCCGACGTCAGCACGTTGATCCCCTGCCCGTCCACGAATTTCGAATTCGGCCAGATGCCTTCGGCGACCAATACCCCGCGCCGGACGCCGTCGAACCGCCGCGCGTGCAGGCGAACCTGGCCACGTCCGTTGCCGAGCATGACGAGATCGCCGTCCGCGACGTCGTAAGCGGCCGCGTCCTCCGGGTGGATCATCACTTCCGGCCGCTTTTCGCGCGCAAGGGAATCCGGCGTCTCGGTGAAGGAGGTGTTGAGGAAGCTGCGCGACGGGCTCGTCGCCAGTCGGAAGGGATGGTCGACGTCGCTCTCTTCCGTGACGGGCCAATGGTCGGGCAGACGCGGCATGTCGCGCCACGGGCCCATCGGACCGATGTTGGCGAACGGCGTGCGCGGCCAATCCGGCTTGAAACGGAATTTGCCGTCCGGCCATGCGAAACCCTTGCGGAAATGGGCTTCCTCGAACGGCGGCTGTACGTCCATCCAGGTCGTCTTTTCGAGAGCGTCGAGACCGCCCCAGCCGGAATCGCGCAAGGTGCAGTCGATCAGTTCCCGCGGCGTCATGTCGAAGCCGCGATGTTCCGCGCCGACGCGCCTTGCGAGCGCGCAGATGACGTCGTGGTTAGAGCGGCATTCGCCGGGCGGCTCGATGAGCTTCGGGCCGAACCCCAGATGCTGGTGGCCGCCGCCGGGATAGAAATCGTCGTGCTCGAGGAACATCGTCGCCGGCAAGACGATGTCGGCGATCTTCGCGGTATCCGTCATGAATTGCTCGTGCGCCGCGACGAACAGGTCCTCTCGCGCGAAGCCGCGGGCGACCTTGTTCTGGTCGGGCGCGACGCAGGCGGGATTGGTGTTCTGGATCAGCATGGCGGTCACCGGCGGGCCGCCTTTCAGCGCGTCGTCCTCGCCGGTCAGGATCGCGCCGATCTTCGACTGGTCGAGCACGCGCGTCGAACGATCGACGACGTCGAGCCCCTCCACGACCGACTGGTTCAGATGATAGATCGCCCCGTTGTTGTGGAAGGCGCCGCCGCCTTCGAGCGCCCAGGCGCCGGTCACCGTGGCGATGCAGGATGCGGCGTGCATGTTGGCGGCGCCGTTGCGGCTGCGCGAGAAGCCGTAGCCGAGCCGGAAATAGGTGCGCTTGCGTTCGCCGACGAGCCGCGCGAAGGCTTCGATCTCCGCGACCGTCAATCCGGTGATCGCCGAAGCCCATTCCGGCGCGCGCGTCCGGAGGTGTTCTTCGAGTTCGTTCGGCGCGTCGGCGAATTGCGCCATGAACTGGCGATCCGCGAAGCCGTCGCGGAAGAGAACATGCATGACGGCGCAGGCGAGCGCGCCGTCTGTTCCCGGCCGCAAACACAGGCCCATATCGGCCTGCTCCATCGTGGCGTTGCGATAGACGTCGACGACGACGACGCGCGCCCCGCGTTCCTTGCGGGCTCGCATGGCGTGGGTCATCACGTTGACCTGCGTCGCCACAGCGTTCGTTCCCCAGATCACCACGCAATCGGCCTTGGCCATTTCGCGGGGGTCTGGCCCCATCAGGCGGCCGACGCCGGCGATATAGCCGGGCCAGGCGAGGTTGACGCAGATGGTCGAGAAATATCGCGAATATTTCTTGGCGTGCGTGAGCCGGTTGATCCCGTCGCGCATCACACGCCCCATCGTGCCCGCGTAATAATAGGGCCAGACGGTTTCAGCGCCGTGGGCCCGCTCCGCCGCGAGGAACCGCTCGGCGACGATGTCGAGCGCGTCCTCCCACGAGATCGGCGCGAATTGGCCGGACCCCTTCGGACCGATCCGCTTCAGCGGGCGCGTCAGACGATCTGGGTGATGGATGCGCTGGGCGTAGCGCGCGACCTTGGCGCAGACCACGCCAGCCGTATAGGTCTGCTGTTCGGCGCCGCGGATACGGCCGATGCGATCCGGCGCGAGAATCTCGACGTCGAGCGCGCAGACCGATGGGCAATCGTGCGGGCAGGTCGAGTTGCGGCGTTCGATTCGCTGGGGCGCGTTCATCGCGGCTCCTTTCGCGCGGCATGATCGCCGCACGGACAGCTATGGGCAACTCGGAAGCGGCGCGAGCTTAGCCATTTGGCCAGGGAAAAAGCCTGCTGTTGCCCGATTTCGTGAGATTTTGCACTTTCCGCCAATTGCTTATCGCGGCAACATTGCGGAGGTCATCGCCCGGATGGCGCGGCGACGCTGCACAAGCCGTGGGAGCCGAAATTGACGCCGGAACAGGCCGTACTGGTCGAAGACTCGTTTCTGCGGCTCGGACCGGTCACGGCCGAGATCGGCGAGCGCTTCTACGACCGGTTGTTCGACATGGACCCCTCGCTCCGCGCGCTGTTCGTCCATGACGCCGCCGGCCAGCCCATGCGTCTGATTCAGGTGCTGGCCTATGTCGTCAGCAATCTGCGCGCGCCCGATAGTCTGCTGTCGATGGTTCGCGACCTTGGCCGCAAGCATGCGAAGTTCGGCGTGCAGGACGCCTATTACGACACGTTCAAACAGGCGCTGCTCGCCACGCTGGCGGAGAGGCTCAAGGAGAACTGGTCGCAGGAGGTCGCGTCGGCCTGGGATTCGACCTACGACATGATCGCAAACGAAATGCGCGGCGCGCAGCACGAGGCGACGGCCCTCGAGTAAGCGCTGGACGCTTGCAAAACAAAACGGCCCGGCGCAAGGCCGGGCCGCTTTCGTTCGAGCGACGCTCGCCTCAGCCGACGATTTCGTTGCCGGAGAACCATTGTGCGATTTCGATCGCCGCCGTCTCCGGCGCGTCGGAGCCATGCACGGAGTTCTCGCCCATGTTCAACGCGAATTCCTTGCGGATCGTGCCGGGGTCGGCCTTCTCCGGGTTGGTCGCGCCCATCACGTCGCGATAGCGCTTGATGGCGTTGTCGCCTTCGAGCACCTGCACGACGACAGGGGCGGCCGACATCTGCTCGACGAGTTCGCCGAAGAACGGGCGCTCCTTGTGGACGGCGTAGAAGGTCTCGGCCTGCGCGCGGGTCATGTGCACGCGCTTCTGGGCGACGATGCGCAGCCCCGCGCCCTCGATCAGCGCGTTGATCTTGCCGGTGAGGTTACGGCGCGTCGCGTCGGGCTTGATGATGGAAAAGGTGCGTTCGGTCGCCATGGGGCTCTCGTCTTTCTTCGAAACCGTTGAATTGCGGCGCGCTTATACCGGCGCCGGCGCAGACAGGCAAATCGGCGCGTCGGTCTCCCGGCGCGCCGTCCCTTGCAGTCTCGGGACCTTCGATCAAACGAGATCGTAGCGATCGGCGTTCATCACCTTGGTCCAGGCGGCGACGAAGTCTTGCACGAACTTTTGCTTACTGTCGTCCTGCGCATAGACCTCGGCGTAGGCGCGCAGGATCGAATTGGAGCCGAAGACGAGATCGACGCGCGTCGCTGTCCACTTGGTCGCGCCCGTCTTGCGGTCGCGAAGCTCGTAAAGACCGTCGCCGGCCGGCCTCCACGCATAGGCCATATCGGTCAGGTTGACGAAGAAGTCGGTCGTCAGCGCGCCTTCGCGATCGGTGAAGACGCCATGTTTGGTGCCGCCGTGATTGGCGCCGATCACGCGCATGCCGCCGACCAGCGCCGTCATCTCGCAAGCGGTGAGGCCCATGAGCTGCGTGCGGTCGAGCATCATCTCTTCCGCGCTGACGACGTAGTCCTTCTTCAGCCAGTTGCGATAGCCGTCGTGCAACGGCTCCAGCACCTCGAACGACTCGACATCGGTCGTTTCGGCGGTCGCGTCGCCGCGGCCGGGCGCGAAGGGAACGGCGATCTCGACGCCGCCGGCCCTGGCCGCCTTCTCGACGCCGACATTGCCGGCGAGCACGATCGTATCGGCCAGACTGGCGCCGGCTGCATCCGCGAGCGGCTGAAGCACGCCGAGCACCCGGGCGAGACGGGCCGGCTCATTGCCCTCCCAGTCCTTCTGGGGTGCGAGGCGAATGCGCGCGCCATTGGCGCCGCCGCGCTTGTCCGAATGGCGGAAAGTGCGCGCGCTGTCCCAGGCGGTCGCGACCATGTCGGCGACGCTGAGCTCGCTGGCGGCGATCTTCGCCTTGAGGGCCGCGACGTCGTAGTCCCCGCGACCGGCGGGAACCGGATCCTGCCAGATCAGGTCTTCCTTGGGCACGTCCGGGCCGAAATAGCGGGACTTCGGGCCCATGTCGCGATGGGTCAGCTTGAACCAGGCGCGGGCGAAAGTTTCTGAGAAATAGGCCGGGTCCTTGTGGAAGCGCTCGGAAATCTTGCGATAGTCCGGGTCGAGCTTCAGCGCCATGTCGGCGTCGGTCATCATCGGATTTCGACGCACCTTCGGGTTCTCGGAGTCGAGGGGCTTGTCCTCTTCCTGGATGCTCTTCGGCTCCCACTGCCAGGCGCCGGCCGGGCTCTTGCGCAGCTCCCACTCATGACCGAACAGCATGTCGAAGAAGCCGTTGTCCCACTGCGTCGGATGCGTGGTCCACGCGCCTTCGAGGCCGCTCGTCACGGAATCGCCGGCGACGCCGCGCGAGACGTGGTTGTTCCAGCCGAGGCCCTGCTCCGCGATATCAGCGCCTTCCGGCGCGGCGCCAAGGTTGGCTGCACTGCCATTGCCGTGCGCCTTGCCGACTGTGTGTCCGCCGGCGGTCAGCGCGACTGTCTCCTCGTCGTTCATCGCCATGCGGGCGAAGGTCACACGCATGTCGCGCGCGGTCTTCAACGGATCCGGCTTGCCGTCGACGCCTTCCGGATTGACGTAGATGAGGCCCATCATCACGGCGGCGAGCGGGTTTTCGAGATCGCGTTCGCCGGAATAGCGGCTGCCGGCGGCGCCGGTCGGGGCGAGCCATTCCTTCTCGGAACCCCAGTAGGTGTCCTTTTCGGGATGCCAGATGTCCTCGCGGCCGAAGCCGAAGCCGAAGGTCTTCAGACCCATCGACTCGTAGGCCATGTTGCCGGCCAGGATCATCAGGTCCGCCCAGCTGATCCGATTGCCGTATTTCTTCTTGATGGGCCACAGCAGGCGGCGCGCCTTGTCGAGGTTGGCGTTGTCCGGCCATGAATTGAGCGGCGCGAAGCGCTGGGCGCCCTTGCCGCCGCCGCCGCGGCCGTCGGCGATGCGATAGGTGCCGGCCGAATGCCAGGCCATGCGGATCATCAGGCCGCCGTAGTGCCCCCAGTCGGCCGGCCACCAATCCTGGCTGTCGGTCATGAGCGCCTTCAGGTCGGCTTTGAGCGCCGCGACATCGAGCTTCTTCAGCTCCTCGCGATAGTCGAATGCGGGCCCCAAGGGGTTCGTCTTGGCGTCGTGCTGGTGGAGGATGTCGAGATTGAGGGCCTTCGGCCACCAATCCTGGTTCGCCATCGAGGCGGAGGTGAGCCCTCCGTGCATGACGGGGCATTTGCCAGCGGTGGTCTTGGTTTCCATGTTCTGCTCCCTCTTTCTGTCGGAACTGAAATCGAGGGCAGGTTAGTCAGCGATTGAGAATAGGTGAAATCGATTGTTTCGAATTTGATGATCGGTTATGCCGATGAACGATGAACCTGCGCGATCTTCACTACCTCGTCGCGGTCGCCGATCTCGGTCAGTTCGGCAAGGCCGCCGCCGCCTGCAACGTCAGCCAGCCGACGCTGAGCGGGCAAATTCTCAAGCTCGAGGAGGAGCTCGGCGTTCAGATATTCGAACGCGACGGCCGCGTCGCCCGGCTGACGGACGCCGGCGAGTCGATCGTCGCCCACGCCCGACGCGCCGTCAGCGCCGCCGACGATATCAAGGCTGCGGCCCTGGCCTCGCGCGACCCGCTGGACGGGCCGATCCGGCTCGGGGTGATCGCGACGATAGGGCCGTATCTCACGCCATGTTTATTGCCTGCCGCCGCACAGGAGCTGCCGAAGGCGCCGATCCGCCTGATCGAGGATCTGACCGCGCATTTGCTTCCACTGCTCGCGGACGGAAAGCTCGACGCCGCGATCATCGCGACCGAGCCGCCCTCCGAGCGCTTCGCCGCGGTCGACCTCTACGACGAGCCGTTCTTGCTGATGGCGCCGTTGGGCCATCCATTCGCGAAGCGGAAATCCGTACGGGTGGACGAGATCGATCCGCGCGGCCTGCTGCTGCTGGCCGACGGCCATTGCCTGCGCGACCAAGCCCTCGATTTATGCGGACATCCCGAACTCGGCGGCGGAGCCTCTGCGGATGTGCGCGCGGCGAGCCTCGAGACGCTGCTCAACATGGCGGCTGCGGGACATGGGCTGACGCTGGCCCCGCAGATGGCCGCCGTCGGGTGGCGTGACAAGAGCGGGCTCGCCGCCGTGCCGCTGAAGGGCGAGAACGTCGCGCGCCGGGTGCGGCTGGTCTATCGCCGCGACATGCCGCGCAAGCGGGCGATCGAGGTTCTGGCCGGCGTGATCCGGGCGAGCGCGCGGCGTTGCGTCGGGCAGGCGGCGTCGGCATAAGAGCGCGGCCATGACGACGATTACGGACCTGACCTACCGCCTCGGACCCCGCATGCTGTTCGACGCGGCGAGCGCGCAGATTCCGGAAGGGGCGCACGTCGGTTTCGTCGGGCGCAACGGCGCGGGCAAGACGACGCTGTTCCGCTTGATCGCGGGCGAGATCGCGGCGGAGAGCGGGACCATAACCCTGCCCCGGCGCGCGAAAATGGGCCGCGTCGAACAGGAGGCGCCGGGCGGCCCGACGAAGCTGGTCGATTTCGTGCTGGCCGCCGACACGGAACGCGCGGACTTGCTGCACGAGGCGGAGACCGCGCACGATCCGCACCGCATCGCCGAAATCCATGCGCGCCTCGCCGACATCGACGCCCATTCCGCGCCGGCGCGGGCGGCGCGAATCCTGTCCGGCCTCGGCTTCGACGAGGCCGCGCAGAACCGCGCGCTATCGGAATTCTCGGGCGGCTGGCGAATGCGCGTCGCGCTCGCCGCCGTTCTGTTCACGCAACCTGATCTTCTGCTGCTCGACGAGCCGACCAACTACCTTGATCTTGAGGGCGCGCTCTGGCTGGTCGAGCATCTCAAGACTTATCCGGCCACCGCCATCGTCATTTCGCACGATCGCGACCTGCTCGACGCCGTGTGCGACCACATCCTGCATCTCGACCGCGCAAAACTGACGCTGTGGAAGGGCAACTACTCCAGTTTCGAAAAGCAGCGGCGCGAGATGATGGCGTTGCAGGCCAAAGCCGCGAAGAAGCAGGAGGACAAGCGCAAGCATCTGCAAGCCTTCGTCGATCGGTTTCGCGCGAAGGCCACCAAGGCGCGGCAGGCGCAATCGCGCCTCAAGATGCTCGAAAAGATGGAGGCCGTGACGGCGGTCGTCGATACGGACGTCTTGCCGATCCACCTGCCTTCGCCGGACAAGCAACTCTCGCCGCCGATCATCGCCATGGAGCGCGCTTCGGTCGGCTACGACGAGCGCGTCGTGCTCTCGCGCCTCAATCTGTCTTTGAGCAACGATGATCGCATCGGCCTGCTCGGCGCCAACGGCAACGGCAAATCGACGTTCGCGAAACTTCTGGCCGGACGGCTACAGCCGATGGGCGGCGAGATCGTGCGCGCGACCAAGCTGGAGGTCGGCTTCTTCGCGCAACACCAGGTCGACGATCTCGATCTCACCGACACGCCTTATCGCGCCGTGGCGCGCCTGATGCCGGATGCGCCGGAATCGCGGGTGCGGGCGCGCGCAGCGCAGATGGGCTTTTCCGGCGAGCGCGCCGATACGCGCGTCGAATCCCTGTCCGGCGGCGAGAAGGCGCGGTTGCTGATGGGTCTGTCGACGTTCCATGCGCCGCAACTCATCATCCTCGACGAGCCGACCAACCATCTCGACATCGATTCACGTGCGGCGCTGGTCGAGGCGATCAACGATTACGAGGGCGCGGTCGTCCTCGTGTCGCACGATCGCTACCTGCTCGAGGCCTGCGCCGATCGCTTGTGGATCGTCGCTGACGGGGCCGTGAAGGAGTTCGACGGCGACATCGACGATTACACCAAGCTCGTGCTTCAAAAGGCGCGCGGGGGCGACGCGACCGCCAAATCGGTCAAGGCGAACGATAAAAAAGCGAATCCGGTCAGAGAGAAGCGCGGCGTCTCTCAGAAAAAGATTCAGGCGGTGGAAGAGCGCATCGGAAAGTTCGCCGATCTCATCGCGCGGATCGACGAGACGCTGGCGGACGGCTCCGCGTTCCTGCGCGATCCGCAGAAAGCGGCGGCGCTGGCGAACCAGCGCGGCGAACTTGCAGCCGCACTGGCCTCAGCCGAGGAAGAATGGCTGGCGCTCTCCGTCGAAGCGGAGAGCGCCTGACTGTCACCAGCGACGCCAGCAACGGCCCCAGGCGTTGCAGACCACGCGCGGGGCGCGGCGATACATCGGACGCGCGTAGTAGCGCGGTCCGGTTCGCCAGCAGCGACCCCAGGCGTTGCAGACGAGGCGGGCCTGCTCGGCCTTGAGCTGGTCCTGATGGATCGCCTCTGTCACGCCGCGATCGGCCATTGGCGCCGCGCTCGCAGGGGCTGCGGCGAAGAACGCGGCGCCGAGCGAGAGCGCTGCGGCGGCGAGGATCAATCGTGCCTTTGACATGACGAGTCTCCTTCCTTGTTCAGACGCCGCATCATGCGCGCCGGTCACCTTAACCGCGCCTGAACGGCCGACATTCTAGCTAGGCCTTCCGCTCCAGCCGCGAAGTGTGAGCAAGCACGCCGTGACGAGGCAAAGGCACGACAGCGCGACCATCGTCCATTCGTAGCCGAAGCCCGCGACCAGCCAGGTTTCAGGCAGCGGCGTCGCGTAGATCCCGACATTGAAGAAGGCGTTGAGCCAGGCCTGCGGCCCCGCGCGCCGCGCTGGTTCGACGCCATGGGCGACCCAGACCGCCAGCACGGGATAGATCATGCTGTGGCCGAAGCCGAACAGCACGCCGCCGATCGCCACAATCCAGGCGTGCGCGCCCGCGCTCGATACGGCGACGAAGCCGAGCGCCTCGAGCGTCAGGCCGGCCGCCACGAGATAGCGGCGGGCGATTTCCTCGACGCGCCGCAGGCCGAGCGCGCGCGTCGCAAACATTGTCAGCGTCGATGCGGTGAAAAAGGCCGCGAGCGGGATGTGGCGGGCTTCGAGCGCAGGCGCCAGATAGGCGACGGCGAAACCGAACATGGCGCCAGCGACAGCGACCGCCGCCAAGGGTTCGATCAACTCGGCGCGCCAACTCGCCACAAGATCGAGCCGTCCGACGCGCGGCGGCTTGGCGATGGGGCGCACGCCGAAGGTCAGGGCGAGACCAAGCAGACCCGGCGCCGTCGCGATCGCGAAGATGTCGCGATCGCCGAAACGGGCGAGCGTCCATTCGCCGAACGGCGGCCCGACCGCCTGCGCGAGCGGCATCATCGCCGAGAACACGCCGAGCAGGAACAAGAATCGCGTCGGGGTCAGACGGCTCTGTCCGTAGGTGATCGCCGCCGAAAGGAACAGGCCCTGCCCCGCGCCTTGCACCAGCCGCGACGCCAGCGCGCCCCCGAAACTGCCGCGGGTGAAATAGAACGACGCGAAGCCGAGAATCGTCAGCGCCATGGCCAGGCGCAACGTCCACAGCACGCCGATCCGCGCGGAGAACTCGCCGGAGATCAGCGCGAAGAAAATGACCGGGACGGCCAGTGACGACAGAAGCACGCCGATTGAGTGCAGGTCTTGCCCGTTGCGGGCGAAAATGATCGACAGCAACGTCGAATGCGCGTTCATGAACGACACGAGGAACATGCCGATCGCAATGCGCCAGAACTCGCCGCGTGCGGCGTCGTCGATGAAATCGGCTGCGCGCGCGGGCTCGTTCATGCGGCGCGTCTGTAGAGCGCGCGCCAGTGCATCGGCTCGTCGACCGGCGCGAGTTCCTCGATTTCCTCGATAGCCAAGCCGTTGGAGGCCAGCGCCTTCATGTCGTCCTGCGACAGGGGCCAGGGCGGGCCGTTGGGCGCGGCCGGGTTCGGACGCGAGCGAGCGATGACCAGCATCCGCCCGCCCGGCGCAAGAAACGAGGCGAGCGCGCGCCCGGCCTCCGGCAGCAACTGGTTCGGCAAGGCCTGAAGCGTGTAACACTCGTGCACGAGGTCGAAAGCGCCTCGCCATTGTTCGGGCGCGTCGAACAGATCGGCTGCGCGATAGTCGACCGTCGTCGCGGGAAAGCGTCGTTTCGCCCAGGCGATCGCGCGTTCCGACAGATCGAAGGCGCTGGTTCGCGCGCCTGCTGCGGTAAGCGCCTCGGCGTTGTCGCCGAGACCGCAACCGACGTCTAGCGCGCGCAGCCCGGCGATATCATGACGCCCGAGCCAGTCGGCGAGCAAGGGATGCGCCGCTTCGTCAGCCCAGGGAACGCAGGCGGGATCGTCAGCGGCGAGATCGTAGACGGTTTTGAACCAGTCTCGACGATAGGGGTCGTCGAGGCGGCCGGCCTTGGCGGGGTCGATGGCGTCCAGCCGCTTGCGGGCGGCGGCCCGGCGCGCCGCGAAATCCTCCGTCAAGCCGTCTTCTCCCAGCGCCCTTCGTCGTTCTGACGCCAATAGGACAGCGCGAATCCCTGTTCGCGCAACTGCCGAAATTGCATACGCGCGATGTTCAGCGCGTCTTCGTCTCGGCCGTCGAACAGGATGATCGCGCGTTCCTTCGGGCAGGCCGCCGGATCGGCGAGCGCCGCGATGGCGTCGGCGCCATCCACGAAAAATCGGACGGCGGCCCCGTTGGGATTGTCCTGTTCCAGCGTCAGCCAGACCGGCTGCATCGGTCCGTCGCCGTCGCGCGCCGAGCCGTGGGCGAGAAAAGACTGGTCGTCGTAGGTCCACAGGAGATCGTCGAGCGCGGCGAGCCGCTCGGGGCTGGTCGCCTGGACGACGGCGGTCCAGCCGTTGGCGCGCGTACGCGCGACCAGCGCCGGCAAAGCGCTTTCGAGGGGACGGCGCTGGAGATGGTAGAACCAGACTTCCATGATCCATTCCATGGCGCCGCGCCGGCGCGATTGCTAGCCTGCCTTGGGACTCGGCCATCAAGGGCCGCAAGGGAGGACGCACGTCGTCATGCGCAAACGCACCATAGCACTCGGCGTCTTCGGAGCGGCGTTGCTTGCCGGCGGCGGCTGGTTCGCCGCCCAAGACAAGGAAACGCGCGGCATCCTTCTGTATTTGCCGACCAAGGCCGACGTCCTGACCTGGTCGCAGCCGCAGCGCGAGGCGGCGTTCCGCGCGCTGGATCGCCTGACCTTCCTCGCGAAATCCAACGTTGTCGAACCGTCCGCGACCCCCACGCCCCTGCCGCCCGGCAAGCCGCTGACGATCCCCGGCCTGGACGAATATTTCGCCAGCCAGCACGCGTCGGCGCTGGTGATCTTGCAAGATGGGAAGATTCGACTCGAACGTTACGGTCTCGATTTCGACGCCAACGGGCGCTGGACGAGTTTCTCCGTCGCGAAATCCTTCACTTCGACGCTGGTCGGCGCGGCGATCCAGGACGGGTCCATCAAGAGCCTCAATGACAAGGTCAGCCAATACGTGAAGGGCCTCAAGGGCTCGGCCTACGACGACGTGACGGTGCGGCAGCTTCTGACGATGAGTTCGGGCGTGCGCTGGAACGAGGACTACGAAGACCCGAATTCCGACGTCTCCCGCTTCAACCTCGAAAAACCCGATCCGGGCGAGGATGCGATCGTCAGCTACATGCGCAAGCTGCCGCGCGCTCACCCGCCGGGCGAGGTCTGGCGCTACAACACCGGCGAGACCAATCTCGTCGGCGTGCTCGTCGCGTCGGCGACCGGCAAGCCGCTCGCGCAATATCTGGAAGAAAAGATCTGGAAGCCCGCCGGCATGGCGGCGAAGGCGACCTGGCTGCTCGGCAAGACCGGGCGCGAGATCGCGGGCTGCTGCATTCAGGCGGCGACCCGCGATTACGCCCGCATGGGCCTGTTCGTGCTGGCGAACGGCGTGGCGCAGGGCAAGGCGATCGTCCCTCCGGACTGGTTCGCCGAAGCGACGACCAAGCAGAAGGACATCGGCATTCCCGGCCGCGGCTACGGTTTTCAGTGGTGGACCTACGACGACGGCTCGGTCGCGGCGCGCGGCATTTTCGGGCAAGGCATCTTCATCGACCCGAAGCGCAAACTGGTGATCGCGTCGAACGCCAACTGGACGCGCGCGAACAAGGGCCCGGAGCCCGAGGCGCGCGAGGCGTTTTACAAGCAGGTGCAGGCGTTGGTGGACAAGGGGGAGTGAGTTCGCGCGAGCGATTGGATGCGTCGGCTATCGACCGGCTGCGGACGTACCCCTCGCCGTCATGGCCGCCCCCCGGGTCACAGCCCGGGGGGTGTCCCGGCTCACGACCGGCTCCCGACGTTGCCAGAAAAGCGAAGCATTCCTCGGGGAAATCATCGCCGAAGGAATACGACGCCGTTGCTCCATTCGATTCTCGTCGGGCGACCGCGTCCCTTGACCACGCCTGACGCAGACCCGTGGCTGTTTGGTCCGGACCAAGTCGCGCTCACCCGGTCGCCGTTGATTCTGCCGTTTGCCGTCTCGCCGGGTATTCCGCGCGTCACGACCCACCGGAACGATTTTCCAGTCTGGGTAATGTTGTAATCGACACCGATATTGCTGCCCCAGCTCCCACTTATGTCCACATCGGTCGCCGCAGGAGGCCGCGAGTCTTTCTCGTTCTGCGATCCAGTGTCGGAGACGCAGGCTTCGTATGCCGCATGGCACCGCGCTGCGTCTTCCGGGGGCACATATGCCGCGCCGGTGCTCGTGGCGCGCGCCGCGCCTCGAAGGCATGCCTTCTCGGCCAATGTGCAGCGATCCGGCTTGAGGCATTGTTGATAAGCGGCTTCGCATTCGACGCCCTCGCCGGGCGGGACATAGCGAGACCCGAACTGCCCTTCGCGAGCATGCGCGCGCAGACAGGCGCTTCGCGCACTCGCGCACGTCTCGGAGGGGGTCTGCGCTTTTGCTGAGGAGACAAGCGCCTCCCCTCTCGGAAGCCCGCTGTGAAGCCCGTCGCCGATCATGAGGCCCGCGACGATCGCTGCTGCCATTGCAATGAGAGCGTTACGCGCAGAATCCATTCAGCTCTCCTGCGCGACCTCTAGCTCGCTATCAGCAGATCATCTTGATTTCAGATCAAACCAAGCGGCGCGGGGGCATCCACTCAATCGTACACGCAATGGGCGCTCGCCGTTACGGCTATTCCGCCCTTCTCGTTCGTAGCCAACGGCAGCTTCCGAGCGCGTCGGCCGATTGTCAGTTTCCGGGCCGCGAGCTTGCGACCGCACGCGACCGGTAGAAGACCTTCTCGACACCCGCCTATAACGCTCCACTCCGCTTAGCGTTCTTTGCGAGCGAGCCGATCAAGATTTGTGACTTCGATGATGGACGCAGGCAGGTCGCCTCGTTGAGACGACCTGCTCTTGCTCGTTACTCCACCCGTTTCACCGTCGGCGGCGCCCACCGCCCGTCGAGAGCCTGCGCCTTCGGCGCATAGAGCCGCATGGTGACGCCCAGCAGGCCCTTGGCCGGCGAGGGCAACCAGTTCGACTCCTTGTCCGCGCCGGGGCTCGCGTTCTGGATGTAGAGATCGAGCGACCCATCCGCATTGTATTTGAGCGCGTCGCGGTCGCCGATTGCGAAGCGGTTGATGGGGTTGGCGACCTGGAAACCTTCCGCGTCGTACATGGTCACAGACCAGAAGGCCTCCGCCGGCGGCAGTTCCTCCTTGGCGAAGTGGAGGACGTACTTATTTTCGCCCGTCAGTTCCTTGCCGGCGGCGTCCGCGCCGAGAAGCGGATAGACCGCGTCCTCGACCTGGTTGGCGCCGAGCCCCACCATCGCGATGATGGCCCGCTTGAGGTAATAATTGCCGTAGACGCCCATCGTGTCGGTGTTCATCTGCCAGCCGTTGGCGCTGCGCGCCAGCGAGGCACTCTTGCTCGCCATCAGCTTCAGGGCGTCCCCTTTGGCGCGCTTCAGGCCCGCCTGCACGTCGGGCGGCAGGGCGGCGAAGTCGAACTTGCCCGGTTCGAGCCCAATCCGTTTCAGCCGGGCCAGCGTCGACCAGTCGGTGATGTGCGGCGGGTTCGTCTTCATGAGGCTCGCCGCATACTTGAAGTAGGCGTCGGCCGGCATGCCGTTCACTTGGCTGAGCGGGTCCGTCTTCATGTCGACGCTCGGATCGACAGCGGCCTTCATCGGCGTTGCGGCCTTGCCCCATTGCGAGAGCGGCGTGATCCTGTAGCCGTCCTGCACCTTGTGGACGGCGTTGTAATCCTTGGGACCGTTGGTCTGCGTCCGCCCGATGATCCAGACGATCGGCGTCGGCGCATCGATCCGCTGCACGCCCTTCGGCAGCGCGCCCCGCCAGCCGGGCGGGACCAGCGCATAGGCGCCTTCCGCCGTGCCGCTCGTCCGCTTGCCGGGAACGGCGAAGACGTCGGTCCACATGTCGATCATCGGCAGCAGGTAGTAGCGGCCCTGGGTGTCCGGCACGGAGACGATCATCGGCTCCTTGCGCAGGTCGACCCATGCCGGCGAGTAGAGCGTGTCGAAGTTGGGACGGACGACCTCGCGCATGTCCGCCGGCGGATAAGCGCGCATGTGCTGGAACGCATTGGCCGGGCCGAGTCCGGGCTTCACGCCGGCCGGCAGGTTGGTCATCACCTTCCGGCTGACGTCCATGGTCACCAGCGGATAAAGGTAGACGTACGCCTCCATGCCGATCTCGTAAGCCTGCTGCTCAGTGACGGCGGTCTGCGCGCGAAGGCCGGTCGGAGCGCTAGCGATAAGCGCTGCAAAAAAGGCCGACGCTGCAATCGTGAGGAGGGTCGGGTATCTGGCAGTATGCATGGCGATCTCCCCAAGCCGTTGCAATGCCACAATTAATTACGGCCGTCGGCGCGTCGCCTTGTTCCTGATCAAGAGCCTCGGTCGAGAGCCTCACTCTATGTCCGCTTCTCGCCCATAGCGGACTTCGCGGGCGGCGGCGCCAAAGCGCCACCAGCCCCCATCGCCTCACCCCTCGTAAAAATCCTTCACCAGCCGGTCCAGCAGCCGCACGCCCCAGCCAGAACCCCAGCTCTGGTTGACGTCGCTCGAGGGCGAACCCATCCCCGTGCCGGCGATGTCGAGATGCGCCCACGGCGTCTTCTCGACGTAGCGCTGGAGGAATTGCGCGGCGGTGATCGAGCCGCCGTAGCGGCCGCCGGTGTTCTTCATGTCGGCGAATTTGCTGTCGATCATCTTGTCGTAGGCGGGCGCGAGCGGCATGCGCCAGACCTTCTCGCCCGTCGCCTGCCCGGCCTTGTTCAGGCGCTCGGACAATTCGTCGTTGTTGGAGAACAGGCCGGCGTATTCCTGACCCAGCGCGATCATGATCGCGCCGGTCAGCGTCGCCAGATCGACCATGAATTTCGGCTTGTACTTGTCCTGCACGTACCAGAGCACGTCGGCGAGCACGAGGCGCCCTTCAGCGTCGGTGTTGATGATCTCGATCGTCTGGCCGGACATGGAGCGGACGATGTCGCCGGGGCGTTGCGCGCCGCCGTCGGGCATGTTCTCGACCAGGCCGATCGCGCCGATGGCGTTGACCTTCGCCTTGCGGGCGGCGAGCGCGTGCATCAGGCCGACTACGCAGGCGGCGCCCGCCATGTCGCCCTTCATATCCTCCATGCTGGCCGCGGGCTTGATGGAAATGCCGCCGGAATCGAAGCAGACGCCCTTGCCGACGAAGGCGACGGGCTGATCCGGGGTCGCAGCGCCGTTCCAGCGCATGACGACGACGCGGCTTTCGCGAACCGACCCCTGGCCGACGCCGAGCAGCGCGCCCATGCCGAGCTCCGTCATGGCCTTGCGGTCGAGGATTTCGACGGAAACCCCGAGCTTCTCCAGTTCCTTGGCGCGATTGGCGAATTCTTCCGGGTAGAGAACGTTCGGCGGCTCGTTGACGAGGTTGCGGGCGATGATCACGCCTTCGGCGAGGCCGGCGCGCGGCGCCTGGGCGGCGCGGGCGGCGGCGGG
Source organism: uncultured Rhodoblastus sp. (assembly GCA_964634325.1). Classification (GTDB taxonomy): domain Bacteria; phylum Pseudomonadota; class Alphaproteobacteria; order Rhizobiales; family Beijerinckiaceae; genus JAJXWB01. The sequence continues at coordinate 161,957 of CAZWJF010000005.1, read as the reverse complement.
ATCGGCGACGGCGATGGTCAGGTCGGCGAGCCCGTTCTTCTCGGAATCCTCTTTCTTTTTCGTCTGATAGAGATCGAACTTGTAGGCGCGCAGGGTCGCTCCGAGCGCGAAATCCGCCGCGGCGGCGGCTGCGTCGTCGGGAGCGGCCGGCGGCTCGAACACCACCGTGGCGCGGCTCGCGCCGGACAGGCGTCCGACGGCGCCGCCGCCCAATCCGACGAAGTCGAACGGTTCGGCGGGCTTGGACGTGGATTCCTCCGATTTTGCCGCGCAGCCGACGACGACGAGGCGGTCCCAGCCGAGGCCCTGCGGCGCGAGAATGTCGAGAGCGGCGCCGGCCTTGCCCTTGAACTTGGCGGCGCGCGCGGCGCGTTCGATGGCGGCGGCTGCGGGCGCGACGAGTTTTTGGGTCTGCGGACCCATGGCAAGGCCCTCGCCGGCCAGGACGATCAGGGCGTTGGCGCCCTCTTCCCCACCCCGAGCGGCGGATCCGGTGCCGGAGACGTCGGAGAAGGAAACGAATTCGACCGTCATGGAAACAGGCATCTGGTCCTCTTGAGGATCTGTCGGGAGGGCGTTCGGGCGAGCTGCGCACTATCGGCCGCAGGTCGTGCAGGGTCAATGCGCTGCGGCGCCCGGAAAAGGCCGTATCATTATGCGACGTGTCCCCCAGACAACAGGGCGGCGAGAAATGGGTCTGGCCGTTTGAAACGCTTGCGGTTTCAGGCTTCGAGCGTTACCGAAATCTTAACAAGGAAAGGCTGTCGGCCGAGTTCATGAAAAGCGCCACGCATAGGGTTCGCAGATCGCGGACCGCCGGAGGGCGGACATGATCGGGCTTACGCTCGGGCGCTATCTGTCCGGCCGGTTTCTGCAGCAGATTCTGATCGTCTTCCTGTCGATCAGCGCGCTCTCGTTCCTGATCGATTTCGTCGAATTGCTTCGCCGGTTATCCGACTCCCATGCCGGCGCGGGGTTCGTCGCGCTGATGTCGTTCATGCGCATGCCAGTCGCGTCCGAGCAGATTCTGCCGTTCGCCGTGCTGTTCGGAACGATGGTCGCCTTCGTCAACCTGACCCGCAAGCTCGAACTGGTGGTCGCCCGGGCGGCCGGCGTTTCGGTGTGGGGGTTTCTGATTCCGCCGCTGGTGATCGCGCTGGGCGTCGGGCTGGCTTCGGTTCTCCTCTACAATCCGATGGCGGCCGCCATGAAACAGCGCGCTGACGAGATGGAGATCGAGGTTTTCGGACGGTCCGCCACGGACCGCGACGCCGGCGTCTGGCTGCGCCAGCGCAGCGTCGACGGCCGGGCGACGATCAAGGCCGACCGGATTTCGGAGCGAGGCGCCCGACTGGAGAAAGTCACAGCCTATCTCGACGATTCCTACGATCATTTCGTCGAACGGATCGACGCGCCGGCGGCGACCCTGACGCCCGGCGCCTGGAAGTTCGAGAACGCCACCGTCGCGCGACAGGGCGAGGAAGCGCAGGTCTATTCGACCTATTACCTGGCCACCGATCTGTCGGCCGGGGACGTTCTGCGCAGCCTGATGTCGCCGGATTCGATCCCGTTCTGGCAATTGCCGGCGTTCCGCGACCGCGCCGAGGAGGCCGGGCTCGAGGGGCGAACCTATGATCTGCGCTACCAGACCCTGCTGGCGCGGCCGCTGATGCTGATCGCCATGGTGCTGATCGCTGCGGCCTTTTCCTTAAGATTTTTCAGGTTTGGTGGCGTTGGGAAAATGGTTGCGGGTGGCGTAGCGGCCGGCTTCGTGCTTTACGTGGCGACGAAGATGGTCGGAGACATGGGCGGCACGGGACTTCTCAGTCCCTCGATCGCGGCATGGTCGCCGGCGTTGGTCGGGAGTTTGTTGGGTGCGCTTGCCTTGTTGCATCAGGAGGACGGTTGATGGGGCGGTCGACCGGCCCTGTTGAACGTCTGACGGCGGGCGCGTCCGGCTCGTCGGCGATCCTGCGTGCAGCGCGCGCGGGAGCGTTTGCGTTCGTCTCCATCTTGGCAGGACACAGCGCGCAGGCGTTGGCCGCGTCGGCGCAGGGCGCCGGCGCCGAGCAGCCGGCCCGTATGGTCGTCGAAGCCAAGGAACTGATTCAGGACGACAACAAGAACACGGTCACCGCGCGCGGCGCGGTCCAGATCTATTACAAGAACCGCGTGCTCGAAGCCGACGAGGTCGTCTACGACCGGAAGACGAATCGCGTGCGCGCCATCGGACATGCGCGCCTGACCGAGGCCGACGGGCAAACCGTCTACGGCGAGACGCTGGAGCTGACCGACGACCTCAAGCAGGGCTTCGTCGAGAGCCTGCGGGTCGAGACTCCGCAGAACACCTATATGAGTTCGCCGCGCGCGGAGAAGTCGGAGGAGACGACAACCTTCGATTACGGCACCTACACGGCCTGCAAGCCGTGTGAAGACGCCAGCGTGCCGCCGCTGTGGCGCGTGCGCGCCAAGCGCATCATCCACAACGCGGACGAAAAGACGCTCTATTTCACGGACGCCACGCTCGAGTTCTTCGGCGCGCCAATCGCCTATCTGCCCTTCTTCACAGCCCCGGACCCGACGGTGAAGCGCCGTTCGGGCGTCCTTGCGCCCACCTACATCCCCTACAACACGCAATTGGGGACCGGCGTCGGCGTGCCGATCTACTGGGCCGTCGCGCCGAACATGGACCTCGTGTTCAAGCCGACCGTGCTGAGCAAGCAAGGCTTCCTCGCGGACATCGAATGGAAGCACCGGCTGGAGTCCGGCGTCTATTCGTTCCGCATTCAGGGAATTCGCCAGACCAATCCGTCTTCTTTCGCCTCGGCGCCGCTCGGCGCCGGCGACCGCAAGTTCCGCGGCGCGATCACGACGAACGGCGAATTCGAACTTAACGACAAGTGGAAAGTCGGCTGGGACGCGGCGTTGCTGACGGACCGCTATTTTTTCAACGACTACGGCATCAGCAATCCGCTCTACCAGAACCTCTATTTCCGGGAGAGCTCGTCCACCGCCTACCTGACGGGGAAGGGCGAGCGAAGCTGGTTCGATCTGCGCGGCTATTACTTCCAGGGTCTCTCGCCGCGCGATTATCAGCCGCAGATGGCGATCGCCGCGCCGCTCCTCGACTACAATCGCGTCTTTCCGCTTTCGCCGTCCAAGAGCTTCGGAATTGGCGGCGACCTCGAATTCGATGCGAATTTCTCGCACACTACCGCGCAGGCGGCGTTGTACGAGTCGATCCAGCCGCGGACGTTCGACAGCATCTACGGCCTCTACAATGTCTGCCAGACGTACGCGCCGTCCCTGCTGCGCAACTCGTCGATGTGCCTGCTGCGCGGCGTCGGCGGCGACTATACGCGCGGCACCGCGCAACTTTCGTGGAAACGCAATTACATCGACTCGATCGGGCAGGTGTGGACGCCGTTCCTGTTCGCGCGCGCCAGCGGCACCTATCTGAATTACGATACGAGCCGCGCGTTCGGCATCTACAACGCCGCGCTCACGCCGCTCTACAACGGCACGCAGTCCAATTTCCTCGGATCCGACAATATCGCGCGGGCGCAGATCACGCCGGGCGTCGGACTGGAATATCGCTATCCGCTGTTCGCGCGTCTCAACATCGGCACGATCACTTTCGAACCGATTGCGCAGATCGTGGCGCGCCCGAACATGATCGGCTCGAATTCGCTCGTGAACATCGACTCGCAGAGTCTGGTGTTCGACGATTCCAACCTGTTCTCGTGGAGCAAGTTCTCCGGTTACGACCGGTTCGAGACCGGCGTCCGGCTGAACTACGGCGGGCAGGCGACGCTGAACTTCAACAATGGCGGCTTCATCAACGTGATGGCTGGCCAGTCGTTCCAGTTGGCCGGCCGCAACAGCTACGCCACGCCTGACGCGGCCAACGTCGGCCTTTCGTCCGGGCTCGACTCGCGCCGTTCGGACTACGTCGGCCGCATCGCCTTCGCGCCGAACGGCATGCTGTCCTTCGTCGCCAAGGCGCGTTTTGATCAGGCGAACATGCATCTGCGCCGCCTCGATCTCGTCGCCGGCGCGACGCTCGGGCCGCTGACCGCGACCGCCCAGTACGCCAATTATTCGGCGCAGCCCATCATCGGCTTCGACGTACGTCGGCAGGGCCTGTCGTTCGGCGCGCGCTACGACATCACGAAGAACTACTTCGTGAACGGCAACGTCCAATTCGACCTCTCGCGCTACCTGTACAACAACACGGCGGCGATCAACGGCCTCTATGGCTGGTCTCCGGTGTTCGCGCTGGCGGGCCTCGGCATCGGCGCCGGCTATCAAGACGATTGCACGACGTTCACCGTCAATTACACGTCGACCTATCAGGTCAATTCGTCGACCGGCCTGCCCGGCCGCAACCAGACGATCCTGTTCACGCTTCAATTGCGTACGCTGGGCGAGGCGAAGGTCGGCGCGAACCTCGGCTTCGTGGCGCTCAACGACGGCCTCAAGCAGGCGCAGTGAGCGCGCCTTCGACAGGCGCGCTCGCCCTCACGCAAGGCGATCCCTCCGGCATCGGACCGGAACTGGCGATCATGGCCCACGCGGCGGCGCAGGCCGACCCGCGCCTGCCGCCGTTCATCCTGTTGGCCGATCCCGACCTCATACGACGCCGCGCGCGCGACATCGGCACGAGCGTGGACGTCGTCGTCTGCGGGCCGGAATCGGCGACCGCCGTCTTTCCGCGCGCCCTGCCCGTCCTGCCATTGACGGCGCGGGCTGCGGGCGCAGCGGGGCGGCCCGCCGCTGACGACGCGGCCTCGACCGTCGAATCGATCGAACGCGCTGTCGACCTGACCTATGCTGGCGCCGTCGGCGGCGTCGTGACGAACCCGATCGCCAAGGAAGTGCTGTATCGCGCGGGATTCGCGCATCCAGGCCACACCGAATTTCTCGGCGCGCTCGCCGAGGCGCGCGGCGCCGATAAGGCGCGGCCCGTCATGATGTTGTGGTCGGAGGAACTCGCGGTCGTCCCTGTCACGATCCACATTTCTCTTGCCGATGCGCCGCGCAGGCTTACGCGCGAGCTGATCGTCGAGACGGCCCGCGTCGTCGATCTGGATTTGCGGCGACGGTTCGGCCTCGCGCGGCCGCGTCTCGCCGTATCGGGCCTCAATCCGCACGCCGGCGAAGGCGGAACGATCGGGCGCGAAGAAATCGAAACGATTGCGCCGGCGATCGCCGATCTCGTTGCGCTGGGCGTCGACGCCAAGGGCCCCTATCCCGCAGACACTTTGTTCCATGCGGCGGCGCGCGCACGTTACGACGCGGCGTTGTGCATGACCCACGATCAGGCGCTGATCCCGATCAAGACGCTCGCTTTCGACCACGCGGTCAACGTCACGCTCGGTCTGCCGTTCGTGCGCACCTCGCCGGATCACGGCACGGCGTTCGACATCGCCGGCAAGGGGGTCGCGGATCCGGCCAGCCTGATCGCGGCGCTGAAGCTCGCGGCGCGGCTCGCCCGCGCGGACGCCAGCGCGTGAGCGACGAACTGCCGCCGCTGCGCGAGGTTGTCGCGCGCTTCGATCTCGCGCCGAAGAAGGCGCTCGGCCAGAATTTCCTGTTCGATCTCAACCTCACGCGCCGTATCGCGCGCGCGGCCGGGCCGCTCGAACATGCGGCCATCGTCGAGATCGGTCCGGGGCCCGGCGGTCTCACGCGCGCTCTGCTTGAGGAAGGAGCCCGGCGCGTGGTCGCGATCGAACGGGATTCGCGCTGTCTGGCGGCGTTGGCCGAGGTTTCAGCCCATTATCCAGGGCGGCTCGAAGTCGTGGAGGGCGATGCGCTCGATCTCGATCTGCAGGCCCTGAGCGTTCGTCTCGGCGCGGACGGTCCCGTGCGCGTCTGCGCCAACCTGCCCTACAACATCTCGACTGCGTTGCTGACCAACTGGCTCGAAGCCGACGTCTGGCCGCCGACGTGGGATCGACTCGTGTTGATGTTCCAACGCGAAGTCGCCGAGCGCATTGTCGCGACGCCGGCGCAACGCGCCGATTACGGGCGGCTCAGCGTGTTGTGCGGTTGGCGCACGCAGGCGCGCATCCTGTTCGACGTCTCGCCCGCGGCATTCACGCCGCCGCCGAAGGTGACGTCGTCGGTGGTCGAGTTGCGTCCGCGCGAAAAGCCGCTCGACTGCGACAAGCGCGCGCTCCTTGCGATCGTACAGGCGGCCTTCGGCCAGCGCCGCAAGATGCTCCGGCAATCGCTGAAAAGCGTCGCGGCGCAAGGCGACGCCGAAGCCTTGCTGCGCGCCGCCGGCGTCGAACCGACGCGGCGCGCCGAGGAAGTGGATGTGGCGGGGTTCGTGCAGTTGGCGCGGGTGGCGGCCGTCGACCGCTCTTGAGCGCGCGAAACCGGCGACCGATAATGACGTGCGCGCATGTGCACGGAACCTTCTTTGCATGCGCACGACCGGCCTCGAGTGGAAATCGCGATGTGGTCACGCCGGCTCCTTGCCGCCCTGCTCCTCCTGCCTGCCCAAGCCGCGGCCGGGGTGAAGGAGAAGATCGCGGCAATGGCCCCGCAGGCGGTCGTGTACGTCGAGGGTGCGGACGGCAATGAACTCGTCGCGCAGAACGCGGACAAGCCCTTCGTTCCGGCGTCGGTCGCCAAGCTCGTCACCACATGGCTGGCGCTCGAAACGCTTGGCAAGGACTACCGCTTCAGGACCCGCTTCTACCTCGACGACAAGCGGACGCTCTATGTGCGCGGCGGCGGCGACCCACTGCTCGTTTCCGAAGAGCTGGAGCCGCTCGCGAAAGAACTGGTCGCTGCGACCGGCAAGGCGCCGTTCGCCGGCATCGTGCTTGACGCGAGCTATTATCCAGCCGACCTGCGCATTCCGGGCATCGAAGACACGACGGAATCCTACAATGCGCTGAACTCGGCGCTGGCGGTGAATTTCAACACCATCTACGCCGTGCATCGCGGCAAGCGCGTCGTCTCGGCCGAGAAGCAAACGCCGATCACGCCGCTGGCGATCAGCCAATTCAGCAAGCGCGCGCCCAGGGGGCGCGACCGCATCAGTCTGGCGCAGGATCCCATGCTCAGCCTGCAATACGCTGGCGAATTGCTCGCCGCCTTCATCGAAAAGGCCGGCGGCGGCGTGAAAGCCTCGATCACGACCGGGCCCGTGCCTGCGGGCCTCGCGCCGGTCTACGTGCACCAGCAGTCGCGTCCGCTGTCGGAAGTCCTGCGCGCGCTGCTCATCGGATCGAACAATTACATCGCCAACCAGGTGTTTCTGGAGATCGGCGCGCATCGTCTCGGCCCTCCGGTCGGCCTCGACAAATCGCTGAAGGTGGCGAACGAGATGCTCGCAGCGCAGGGCCTCGCTCAATCCATCCGTCTCGAGGAAGGTTCGGGCATCAGCCGAGGCGACCGTTTCACGGCGCGCGGGCTGGCCAAGGTGCTCGCGTTGCTCGCGCCCCACGCCGACCTGCTCAAGCGGGGCAAGGGCGTTGCGTTCAAGACAGGCACGCTCGAAGGCGTGCGCACGCTGGCGGGCTACGCCGATACGTCCCAGCACGGCAAGGTGCGTTTCGTGATCGCGATTCAGGGCGACAACAGCGCACTGCGGTTCCAGTTGATGAAGGCGATCCAGGCGGCGCTGTAACGCGCCTTCTCGCGCTACTCCGCCAGCAGTTTCCCGACGAACGCCTCCACGCCGTGATGCTGGCGCGAGCGCTTCAGACGTTCGGCGCGCAGGATCGACATCAGTTCGTCGTAGGTGCGCTGAAGGTCGTCGTTGACCAGCACATAATCGTACTGGACCCACCGTCGGATTTCGTTGCGGGCGTTTTCCAGCCGCTTTTCGATCGTCGCTGCGGCGTCCTCGGCGCGGCGTTCGAGACGCGCGCGCAGCTCCTTCATCGACGGCGGCAGGATGAAGATGGTCACGACGTCCGATTGCGCCTTCTCGCGGACCTGCTGGGCGCCCTGATAGTCGATGTCGAACAGGACGTCCCTGCCCTGCGTCAGCACGGTCTCCACAGGCGCGCGCGGCGTGCCGTAAAAATTGCCGTGCACCTCCGCCCATTCCAGCAGCTCGCCGCCGTCGCGCATGCGCTCGAACTGCGCGCGAGGGATGAAATTATAGTGGATGCCGTCGACCTCGCTCGACCGCCGCTGGCGCGTCGTCACCGAAATCGACAGCGTGAGATCGAGACCCTGCGCTTGCAGCAACATGCGCGTGAGCGTCGTCTTGCCCGCGCCGGAGGGCGAAGACAGGATCAGCATGAGGCCGCGCCGCAACGGCGAATGTTCCTGGTCCTTCGGGTCGTTCGGGCTCATGGTCTCACTCGATATTCTGCACCTGTTCGCGGAACTGCTCGACCTCGACCTTGAGTTCGAGGCCAATCGCCGTCAGCGCCGCGTCGTTCGACTTTGCGCACAAAGTATTCGATTCGCGGCCGAGTTCCTGCGCGAGAAAGTCGAGCCGGCGACCAATCGGGCCTCCTTTGCCGAGCAATTCCCGCGCCGCCGCGGCGTGCGCATGCAGCCGGTCGAGCTCCTCGCGAATGTCGGCGCGAGAGGCGAGCAGCACGGCTTCCTGATGCAGCCGCGCGGGATCGAGCCCCTGCGTCTGGCCGAGCGCTTCGATCTGCCGGGCGATGCGCGCCTTGACGGCCTCCGGCGTGCGGCCGGGCGTATCCTCCGCTTGCTGCGCCAGGTCCGCGATCCGCGTGACCCGCCCCACGAGCACCGCGCCGATCGCGGCGCCTTCCGAGCGACGCATGGCGACTACTGCGTCGAGCGCGCTCTTCAGGCCGGCGAGCACGTCTTTCGCCAGCGCCGCGCGCGACGCCTCATCCTCTTCAGTCTCGCCGCTTTCCACGACGTTGCGCAGCGCTAGGAGGCCGTCGAGCGACGCCGGGCGGACGTTGGCGTTGAGCGGGACGTCGGCCAATTGCGCGATCAGCGTGTCCAGCGCGGCGCGGTTGATCTTGATGTCGCCGCCGCCGCCCTCGCGAACGGCCGTCAGCGTCGCGTGGCAGGCGCCGCGCGCGAGCGCCGCGGAGATCAAGGCGCGCGCCTCGATATCGACGGCGTCGAACCCCGGCGGCAGGCGCAGACGCAGGTCGAGACCCTTGGAATTGACCGTGCGGATTTCCCACGACCAATTCCAGACGCCCGAGCGTCCGCTAGAACGGCCAAATCCTGTCATGCTCTGGATGGTCATGCGCGCCTCGAATCCACTGGCGCGCTCTTAAAGCACTTAACGAGCCGCTTGCCGAGAGCCGCTCGTTGGGCCCGACTGCGCGGCGCGTTCAATGGTAGGATAGAGCGCCCGACACGTTCTTGGCCGAGTTCAGATCCCAGGTCTTGTTACGCAAGGGGTCGAGCGCCGTGCCTTCGGACGCGTCGAACGCCGCGGGCTTGCGCGGCGCGGCGGCGACTTGCGCAGGCGGCGCCGGCGCGGCCGCCGGGTCCGCCGATTGCGCCGTCACGGGCAATCCAAGTTTCGCGGCTTGCGCGCGTTGCTCGGCGAGGGTCCGCTGCGGCACCGGGTAGGTCTGCAGAGAAGCGGGATCGTCACTCATCGGACCGTCGATCGTGTCGTCGGGGTCGACGCCGCGAACCTGTATGCCGGGGTCGCTGAAAGCGCCGGCGAGTTTCGACGACGGTTCGTTCTCAGTCGGCTGGTTCTTCGCCGTCGCCGCCGCGGGACGCTCGCTCGACCACGGCGCAGGAGCGAAGGTCGCAAGCGATTTCAGTTCGCCCCGCGACAGCAGCGTCGGCGAGACGCGATTGATCGCCCTGGCGGCGTCGACGGCCGCGAGGCTCGGCGACGGCGCGACCCGTTCCGTGTCCGACGCGACTTCGGAGAGGCCCCCGAACGCGGCCTTGGGATCGATGTCGCTGCGTTGGCCGTTGCGCGCGGGCGCAGGCGCCGGCGCCGCAGGCGGCGCGTTCTGAACGCGGTCGACGTCGCTCGCCGCGCCCTTCTCGCGTTCGATCTGCCGCCAGCGCGCGACATTGCGCGAATGCTGATCGAGCGAATCGGCGAAGACGTGTCCGCCGGTGCCGTCGGCGACGAAATAGAGTTCTTGCGTGCGCGACGGGTTCGCCACCGCTTCGAGCGCGGCTCTACCGGGATTTGCGATCGGTCCCGGCGGCAGGCCGTCGATGGCGTAGGTGTTGTATGGCGTCCATTTCTGGACTTCCGAGGCCAGAATGCCGCGCCCCAGCGTGCCGCGGCCGCCCACGAGACCGTAGACGATCGTCGGATCGGATTGGAGGCGCATGCGCTTGTTGAGGCGGTTGACGAACACGCCCGCGACGCGCGGCCGTTCATCGGCCTTGCCGGTTTCCTTTTCCACGATCGAGGCGAGCGTCAGCAGTTCGAACGGCGAGCGGAGCGGCAAGTCCTGGCTGCGGTGCGCCCAAACGCGTTCGAGAAGCTTCTTTTCGCTGTCCTGCATCTTGCGGACGAGATCGCGGACGTTGGTGCCGCGCGCGACCTTGTAGGTTTCGGGCAGCAACGACCCCTCGGGCGGAACGTCCTTGATGTCGCCGACGAGCACCTCGTTCTGACGCAAGCGGTCGATGATCTGCTGGCTCGTCAGCCCTTCAGGAATGGTGATCGAATGGAGGATCTGGCGACCGTTGACCAGCGTATCGAGAACTTCGCGCAGGCTGGCGCTCTGCTTGAACAGATATTCGCCGGCCTTGAGCTTCGAGCGCGCGCCCTCGATCAGCAGCTCGAGGTTGAGCAGGGTCGTATTGTCGATCACGCCTTCCTTTTCGAGGAGCGCGATGATGTCGGGAACGTCAGTGCCCGGCGCGATATAGACCACCTTGTCGGCGGCGAGCGGGCCGGGTTCGCGCATCTTGCCCTGCATCAGGACAAGGCCCACGCCTGCGGCGACGCACAGCACGACCAGAAACGACAGGAAGCCTGAAAACGCGGAGAGCGCGCCCTCGCGCTTGCGTTTCTTCTTCGATGGACCGGGCGGCGGCGGCGCAGCTTCCGGCTGCAAGGCTTCGCTCGGGCTCTTGAGGCTATGCCGCCGCGCGAAGATGCTTCCGCGGCGGGCGGCCGGCTCGGCTGCGGGCAAGTCCCGCTGGTCCGACTCGGGGGTGCTCATCCGTTACGGTCCACTTCGTTCGAGCGCCAATCCAAACAACCGACACTAGCCGGCTTTGTGGCGAAAAATCGATCAGACGGCCTCAGTTGGGCGGGCCGACGAAGATGAGCGAGGCGTTCGTGCCGCCAAAACCGAATGAATTCGACAAAGCGGCGCGGATTTCGCGCTTGCGCGCTGTGTGCGGCACGAGATCGATCGGCGTCTCGTAGGCCGGGTTGTCGAGATTGAGAGTCGGCGGCGCGACCTGGTCGCGGATCGCGAGAATCGTGAAGATCGCCTCGGCCGCGCCTGCCGCGCCGAGCAGATGCCCGATCGCCGACTTGGTCGAGGACATGGAGGTCTTCGACGCCGAATTGCCGAGGAACCGCTGGACCGCGCCGAGCTCGATGCCGTCCGCCATGGTCGACGTGCCGTGCGCGTTCACATAGTCGATGTCGGCCGCCGACAGGCCGGACCGCCGCAGCGCCGCCGACATGCAACGGAAGGCGCCGTCGCCGTCTTCGGAGGGCGCAGTGATGTGATAGGCGTCGCCCGACAGGCCATAGCCGACGAGTTCGGCGTAGATTCTTGCGCCGCGCGCCTGCGCGTGCTCCAGCGATTCGAGCACCAGCGCGCCGGCGCCCTCGCCCATGACGAACCCGTCGCGGTCGCGGTCATAGGGGCGCGAGCCCTTCGACGGCTGGTCGTTGAATGTCGTACAGAGCGCCTTGCAGGCGGCGAAGCCGGCGATGCCGATGCGGCAGATCGCGGATTCCGCGCCGCCGGCGACCATCACCTCGGCGTCGCCCAGCGCGATCAGACGCGCGGCGTCGCCGATCGCGTGCGCGCCCGACGAACAGGCGGTGACGACAGCGTGGTTCGGTCCCTTGAGCCCGTGCTCGATCGACACGTAGCCTGAGGCGAGGTTGATCAGACGGCCGGGAATGAAAAATGGCGAGACGCGGCGCGGGCCGCGATCCTTCAGGAGCAGAGAGGTATCGGCGATGCCCGAGAGGCCGCCGATGCCGGAACCGAACATGACGCCGGTCGAAATCTGCTGTTCGTAGGTCTCGGGCTTCCAGTTCGCGTCGCGCAGCGCCTCGGTCGAGGCCGCCATGGCGTAGAGAATGAAGTCGTCGACCTTGCGCTGCTCCTTGGGCTCCATCCACTGATCGGGATTGAAGGTTCCATTGGAGCCGTCGCCGCGCGGCACATGCGCGGCGATCTGGCAGGGCAGATCGTCGATCTCGAAGCCCTGGATGCGGCCGAAGCCGTTTTCGCCAGCGATCAGGCGCCGCCAGCTCGTCTCCACACCGCCGCCCAGCGGGCTGACCATGCCGAGGCCAGTGACCACGACCCTACGCATTGACGACATGTGCAAACGCCCGCTGTTGTTCTTCGATACGACGAGGCGCCGCGGATCAGGCGGCGGTGGCCTTCTCGAGGAACTTCACGGCGTCGCCGACAGTCACGATGGTCTCGGCGGCGTCGTCCGGAATCTCAACGCCGAATTCTTCTTCGAACGCCATGACCAGCTCGACCGTGTCGAGCGAGTCCGCGCCGAGATCCTCGATGAAATTCGCGTTGTCCACGACCTTGTCGGCCTCGACGCCGAGATGCTCGACAACGATCTTCTTCACGCGCTCGGCGACATCGCTCATGGTTCTGTCCTTATCAGGTCGGTGACAATCATAGAGGCGCTGACGCCTCGGGCTATTCAGACAGTCGTGGCGTGACGCTTGCGCGACCGGCGAACGGCCTTGTTCACAGCGCCTTGCGGCGTCCCGCCCCAACTAATTCCGGCGCGTCGATAACATACTTCCTTGGGCCTCGCCAGTAGCCGACCGGTGTAGCGCGGCGATGTCCACGTTTTGTCGCAACCGGCGTCAACCGGTTCAGATCATTGCCATTCCGCCGTTGACGTGGAGCGTCTGCCCGGTGACGTACTGCGCTTCCGCGCTGGCCAGATAGACGACTGCCGACGCGACATCCGCGCCCTGCCCCAGTTTGCCGGCGGGAACCTGGCCGAGAATCGCTTCCTTCTGCTTGTCGTTCAGCGCGTCCGTCATCGGACTTTCGATGAAGCCGGGCGCAACGCAATTGACCGTGATCCCGCGCGAAGCGACTTCGGCGGCGAGCGATTTCGACATGCCGATCATGCCCGCCTTGGAGGCTGCGTAATTGCCCTGGCCGGGATTGCCGGTGACGCCGACGATCGAAGTGATGGAGACGATGCGGCCGTAGCGGCGCTTCATCATGCCTTTCACGGCGGCGCGCGCCAGACGGAAGGTCGCGGTCAGGTTGACGGCGATCACCGTGTCCCAATCGTCGTCCTTCATGCGCATGAACAGGCCGTCGCGCGTCAGGCCGGCGTTGTTGACGAGAATGTCGAGCCCGCCCATCGCGGCTTCAGCGGACGGCACGAGCTTTTCCACCGCGTCCTTGTCCGAGAGGTTGCAGGGCGTGACATGCACGCGCGCGCCCAGTTCGCCCGCGAGCTTTTCCAGAGCCTCGGCGCGCGTGCCGGAGAGCGCGACCGTCGCGCCCTGCTGATGCAAGGCGCGGGCGATCGCCGCGCCAATGCCGCCCGAAGCGCCGGTCACCAGCGCGGTCTTGCCGGTCAGATCGAACATGAATGGCTCCTCCTGAAATCCAGCGCCGCCCCTGCGGTCGCTCTCCCTCTCCCCGCTCGCGAGGAGACGGAGCAAACTCACGCGCTCTTATACGCCTCCACATCGGCCGGCGTCCCGACGCTCATGCCGGTAGCGCCATCCGCCAGACGCTTCAGCAGACCCGTCAGCACCTTGCCGGCCCCGAGTTCGACAAAGCGGTCGCAGCCGTTGGCGGCCATGTAGCCGACGCATTCGCGCCAGCGCACGGTGCCGGTCACCTGCTTCACCAGGAGGTCGCGGATCTGCTGGGGATCGCTGACCGCGCTGGCGACGACATTGGCGACCACGGGGACCTTCGGCGCGACGATATTGGTCGCAGCCAGCGCCTCCGCCATGGCGTCGGCGGCCGGCTGCATCAGAGCGCAATGGAATGGCGCAGACACCGCCAGCAGCATGGCGCGCTTGGCGCCCTTGCCCTTGGCGATTTCGATCGCCTTGTCGACCGCCGCCTTCGAGCCGGAGGCGACGACCTGCCCGCCGCCGTTGTCGTTGGCGATCTGGCAGACGCCGCCTGCGGCGGCCTGCGCTTCCGCCGCAACCGCCACGCCCGTTTCATAATCAAGGCCGAGCAATGCGGCCATGGCGCCCTCGCCCACCGGAACGGCGGCCTGCATGGCCCTTCCGCGCAAGCGTAGCAGGCGCGCTGCGTCCGCCAGCGAGAAGGCGCCGGCGGCGGCGAGGGCGGAATATTCGCCGAGCGAATGGCCAGCGACGAATTTGGCGTCGCGCGCGAGATCGAGGCCGGCTTCGGCCTCCAGCACACGGGTCGCGGCGAGGCTGACGGCCATCAGCGCGGGTTGAGCGTTGGCGGTGAGGACGAGGTCCGCCTCCGGGCCTTCGAACATCAGCGTCGAGAGCTTTTCGCCGAGGGCGGCGTCCACTTCGTCGAACACGGCGCGAGCTGCGGGAAAAGCCTCGGCCAGCGCCTTGCCCATGCCGACGGCCTGCGAGCCCTGCCCCGGAAATACGAATGCCCTGGCCATCTGCGCCTCCTTCGATTGGCGGGGTGAGTGGCGCAGGCGAGTGTGCGAGTCAAGCGCCGCCGCAGGTTGACGAGGCGGCGGGAATAGCCATGCTGCGCGTATGCCCTTCGTCTGCGACATCCCCGCCAAGCCCACGCAAATTCAGGATGACGACGTCGTCCGCATCACGCGGTGGGATTTCGAACCCGGCGCCGTCACCGGCATGCACCGGCACGGCTGGCCGTATTTCGTGGTGATGCTGACGGACGGCAATTTGCGCGCCGAGGTGGACGGCGTCGTTCAGGACCGTCCGATGACGGCGGGGACGAGCTATTCGCGGCCGGCGGGCGTCGAACACGACATCCAGAACGGCTCGCCCCATCCGATCGCCTTCGTGGAGATCGAGGTGAAGCGACCCGACCTGCTCGTCATGGACAAGACGGGCTGAGCCAGCCGCGTCAGGCGGTCTTTCCGGTATTCAGCTTCGTAACATCGCCGCCCGCCCAGGCCAGCGCTTTCGGGTCCATGACCTTGAACCACAGCGAGGGAATGGCCGCGATTACGAACATGCCGGTGTAGCCGCTCGGCAGACGCGGCAAGTCTTCGAAATCCCGCAGCGATTGGTAGGGCCGCATCGGATTGGCGTGATGGTCCGAGTGACGTTGCAGGTGAAACGTCATCAGATTCGACACGATGTGGTTGGTGTTCCAGGAATGGCGCGGCTGGACCGGCTCGTAACGCCCGTCAGGCCCTTTTTGGCGCAGCAATCCGTAGTGCTCGACGTAATTGGCCTGCGTCAGCGCGTACCAGCCGAGAAAGTGGTGCGCGAGGATGAAGGGCGCGACTTTCCAGCCGAACATGGCGACCAGCACCGCTGCCACTGCGAAGGTCAACGCAAAGCCCAAGAGAATCTCGTTGTGGATCGACCAGATCGGCAGTCTGCGCCGGGTCAGGCGCTCCGCCTCGTTCGCCCAGCCGCGCCGGAACGCGCCCGGCAATTCGCGACCGGCGAAGGCGTAGATGGATTCGCCGAAACGGGCGCTCGCCGGGTCTTCGGGAGTCGAGACCCAGGTGTGGTGCCCGCGATTGTGCTCGATGCGAAAATGCGCGTAGCCGACGACGTTGTTGGCGAGAATGCCGAAAATCTGATCGACCCGGTTGGCCTTGTGCCCGAGTTCGTGGCCGACCAGCAACGCGCCGCCGTCGATCGTGCCGACGCCGAGCAACAGCGCCACATACGACCACCACGGCAGATCGTACGAACCGACGAAGGCGACGGTGAGGATGTAGTTGAACCACAACAGCGGCACGGACACCCTCGCCAGCCGCATATAGTACGGGTCCGCCTCCATGGCCGCGACCACTTCGGCCGGCGGGTTGTGGCGATCCTCGCCGATCAGCGCATCCAGCGCGGGGATGAGCCCGAAGATGAACAGCGCGGGGATCAGCGTTGCGAGCGGGTTCAGCGTCTGGCTGTACAGCCAGTACGACAGGGCCGGCACGAACGGCGGAATGAACGACAGCATCCACAGATGGCGCTTGCCGTCCTCATAAGCGATCTTCTGCCCGTTCGCGGCCACGCCGACGAATGTCATCGCGCTTCCTCCATAGTTTCTGTCGTGTTTCCGGCGATGATGGCGAGAGGCGATTGTGACCGCCAGTACCGCACGCGACAAAAATGTGGCATTTTGCGCCAATGGCAAGAGACCTCGCCGATATAGCGCGCGCGCCCGTATCCGCAGGTTATGCGCGCGCGCTGTTGCGCCGTTTCGGCCAATCGGCAGCCGAACGGTCGGAGCTCATCTCCTCTGTCGGTTTCGGGGCCGCGGAGTTCGATCCTGCGGCGGTCGAAATGAGCGTCGGCGCGCTCGCTAGCCTGGCCTCGGTCGTGACGCGGCGTTTCGGCGAGCTTTGGGCGCTCGATGCTCCGGCTGTCTGGTCCAGTCCATTGCAGGGCGCGCTCGACCTCGCGACCCGGACCGCGCCGACGATCCGTACGGCGCTCGAAACCGGCGCCCGCTACGGGCCCGCTGCGGCGCCCTTCCTGTCCGTTCAACTGCGGTTCGACGCCAACGGCGCGCGCATGACGTTTCAGCCCGCTCTGCCGCTCGACGGCGCGATATGGCGCGCGATCGGTTACGCGGTCGTCCTGAATATCCACGCGCTGTTCGAGCCGCTGCTGGAAGAAGATGTCGCAACTTGCGCTTTCCGCTTTCCGTGGCCAGAACCCGACGGCGCAGAGCGGCTGCGGGCGCACTTCTCCTGTCCGTTGACTTTCGCCGCGGACGATTTCGCCCTCGTGGTTCCGGCGACGACGATCGAGCGCCAGAGCCCGTTCGCCGACGCTGGCCTCCACGCCAAAGCCCTGCACTCGCTGGAGGAGATGCGAAGGCGCGTGTTCGGCGACGCGGAGATCGGAGACGAGGTTCGGCGCCTGATCGAGACGTGCCTCCCGCGCAGGATCGACGAACAGACCGCCAGCCAGATGCTCCGCCTTTCCCGGCGCACGCTTCAGCGTCGGCTCGCGGCCGAGAACCTCGCCTTCCGCGACATCCTCGCCTCTGTCCTGCGGGAACGGGCGCGCGACATGGTTCGGGCCGGGGGCATGTCCCGCGACGAGATGGCGGCCGCGCTCGGATATTCCGACGCGACGAGTTTCAGCCGCGCCTGCCGTCGGTGGTTCGGAAGGGGACAGGCGCGGGCCCGCGCTTGAATGTGACAGGTCGGTGACCACAATGGCTGCGCGAATCGAATCTTGTCACGGCGATAATGGCCATTCCCGGAAAATCCTGCGGTTCCTGCACGATGTGCTGCTCCGCCCTCGAAATCGATCATTTCAAGAAGCCGATGGGCGTGCTGTGCGTCCATTGCGTGAAGAGCGGCGGCTGCGACATCTACGCCCATCGTCCGCAGGTCTGCCGGGATTTCGAGTGCGACTGGCTCATGGAGCGCTCGCTGCCGCCGACCCTGCGGCCGGACAAGGTCGGCACGATCCTGATGGAAGATCCCGACAACGAGGATTATCAGGCCGTATGCGAGCCGACGAAGCCCATGGCCTGGCGCCATCCGCTCGTGTTCAAGCATCTCGTGGCGCAGGCCAAGGCGGGGCGCACGGTGATCGCCAAATCGGGACTGCGGGCGTGGCGAATTTACGCGGACGGCCACTTCTCGGAATGGTCCTGAGCGCGCTGGCGCTGGCGATTTGCCCGAACGCCGCAGTCGCGTCGGAACGTTCTTTGACCATTGCAACGGCGGACGGGCCGCGCACGGCGATCGTCTACGCCCATGACGGCGCGTCGCGCCCGACGATCGTCGTGCTGCACGGAGCCTATGTCGGCGCGGCCAACACCGCCCGTACGTCGCGCTTCCGGGAGGAAGCCGAAAAGCGCGGCTACAACGCCGTCTTTCCCGACGGACGCGGACGGGTGTGGAACGACGGGCGAAGCTTTCGCGCGGGCGTGGACGACGTCGGCTTCATCAAGGCGCTGGTCGCTCGGCTCGTCGACGACGGCGTCGCCGATCCGCGCCGCACCTACCTTGCGGGCGTCTCGAATGGCGGGTTCATGACGTTTCGCATGTTGTGCGACGCGCCCGAGCCGTTCGCCGGCGCGGGAACGGTGATCGCGGGCGTCGGCGCCGAAACCGGCGCGACCTGCAAGCCGCGCAAGCCTATGCCGGTGATCGTGATCGCCGGAACGGCCGATCCGATCGTGCCCTACGCCGGAGGCGGCGTCGGGTTTGGCGGACGCAACGGAAAGGTCTGGGGCGCCGAGCGCTCGGCGGAGCTCTTCGCCGACGCGAACAGCTGCGGCGCGCCGACGAGCGCCGATCTCGCAGACGGGGGTTCGCGCGTCACGTCGGTTACGCGCATCGCATGGTCCTGCAAGACCTCGACCCCGGTCGTTCTCTACCGGGTCAACAACGCCGGGCATCAGTCCTACGGCGGAACGTCCTTCATGCAATTCGCGTTCGGTCGGACGACCGAAGCGTTTTCGGCGCCCGAAGCGATTCTCGATTTCTTCGACGCCGTCGCGAGAGCCAGACCATGAGCAAGCTTCCGACGCCTTGGCGCGTGACGGCATCCAGGACCGTCGTCAAGGACAGGTGGATCAACCTGCGCGCCGACGATTGCCTGCGCGCCGATGGGCTCGAGATCAAGCCCTACTACATCCTCGAATATCCCGACTGGGTGCAGGTCGTGGCGATCGACGAGGATGAGAATCTGGTCGTCATTCGCCAATACCGCCACGGCGCGCGGAAAATCACGCTCGAGCTGCCGTCTGGCTGCGTCGACCCGCAGGATGCGGATCCAATTGCTGCGGGTTTGCGCGAACTGCGCGAGGAGACGGGCTACGCCTGCGAACGGGCGCGGCTGGTCGGGACGATCTGCAACAACCCGCAGAATCAAACCAACGCGATTTTCATCGTTCTCGCGGAAGGCGCCTATCGCGCGGGCGACCAGAGCCTCGACGAGAGCGAGGACATCAGCGTCGAGCTGATGCCGCTCGCCGAGGCGCGCGCGCTCGCTCTCTCCGGCCAGTTCGACCATTCCGCGCAGATCGCTTCACTACTCATTGCGATCGAAAAGCGCGAGGGCTAGGCCGCGGCGATTTCCGCCTCGAAACAGCCGATCGCCCGTTCGCCGAACTCGACGAGGTAAACGGTCGCGTTGGTCTCTTCCTGATGTCCGATCTTGATGATTTCGCCGATCGCGCCTTCGCCCGCGAGCAGCGCGTCCGGCGCGACGTCCGGAAAAGTGCCGTCGTTGACGAGATTCTCGACAGCGCGCACGCGCTGGTTCAGCATGAATTTCGGTTCGCTCATGAGCACAACCTCAGTGTTTCGCTGCGCCGGTCGAGCAGCAGGTCGCCTTCGGATCGTGGAAGACGAGTTTCGTCTCGGCGACGCTGTCGACGAAATCGATGGTCACGCCTTCGAGCAGGATGCGGCTCTCGGCCGGCACGAACAGGCGAAAGCCATTGCGCTGGATCACGCCGTCGCCGGCTTCCGGTTCGGCGCGCACACTCATGTCGGCGCTGAGGCCCGAGCAGCCGCCGGGGCTGACGGACAGACGGAAACCCGCGCCGGGCCCGCCGTCGGTCATCACCATCATGCGCATGAAACGTTCGGCTTTCGGGGTGATCTCGAAACTCATCGGCTCCTCCGTGTGTCGCGAATGTCGCAAGGCCGACACGCGCGGCGGCGTGAACGGCGTTCGCCCGATGTCTCGCAATCGACGTGCCAGCGATCCCGCTGGAACGGCTCTTGCTCCGGCGCGGCTCAAGGAGTGCGGCGATGAGCGATGTGATCTTCTACGAAAAGCCGGGATGCGCGACCAACGCGCGCCAGAAGGCGGCGCTGGCGGCGGCCGGCCATGCGGTCGAGGCGAGAAGCCTCCTGTCGGCGGCGTGGACGCGCGACACGTTGCTCACGTTCTTCGACAGATTGCCGGTCGCGCTGTGGTTCAACAAGGCGTCGCCGCGCATCAAGAGCGGCGCGTTCGATCCGGCCGCGCAGACCGAAGACACAGCGATCGCAGCGATGCTGGCCGATCCCCTGCTGATCCGGCGTCCCTTGATCGAAGTCGGCGGAGCACGGCGCGCAGGCTTCGACAACGATCTCGTCGCGCGGCTCGTCGGCGACGCCGATATTTCCGGCGCGCAGGGCTGCGCCCACGGCGATGCGCCGCACGCCGCCTGTCCGACGCCAAGCGTCAGCGCGTGAGCGCCATGGCGAGCCGTTCGACCAGACGGCCGCCTTTCAGATGCGTTTCAAAGATCTCGTCGACGTCTTCGGGGGTTTGGGGGCGATACCAGACGCCTTCTGGATAGACGACCATCAAAGGTCCCGCCGAGCAGAAACCGAGACAACCGCAGGCGGAAAAGCCAACGCCGGCGAGCCCTTCAGCCTCGATCTTCTTGCCGAGACGCTCCCAAAGCGGCGCCGCGCCGGCGGCGGCGCATGACCCACGCGGATGCATCGGCGGACGCTGGGTGTGGCAGGCGAAGACATGCCGGACGAAAACCTGCGGCAACTCGATATCGCTGTGGAAAGGCTCGCTCATTCCAGGTCCTTCGCTTGCGGCCGCGACGCGACGTGTCGAATTGCCGACGAGATGGACGGCCAATGTCGGAAGGCCGACATCAGTCGTGACGTTCCCGCCCGGGCGGCGCGGCGCGCGCCTTGCTTGTGAAATGACCTGCAAGGAGCGTGCTATGCGCGACACTGAGAATGACGGCGATCCGGCTATGACCGACGATCTGATCGACTTCGGCGAATTGCCGGAGGCGACGAACGCTATCCTGCAAGATGGCGTGCTCGCCTATCGCACGGACCCCGCCCGCGCCGAAGCGCTGTTCGAGGCGGCCCTCGCCGCAGCGCCGTCGCAACTGCCGGTCCATTTCTGTCTCTACAAGATCCACACCTATCAGGGGCGTCTGGACCGCGCCCTCGCGGCGGCGGAACGTGGGCTCGCGGAGGCGGCGCGTCAGGCCGGCTGGCCTCAGGACTGGCGCGCATGGCCGCCGGACGCGGCGAACGACGGCCCCGCGCGCTTCGCGCTCTACACCTTGAAGGCGCTGGCCTTCATCCGCCTGAAGCGCGGCGAGCGGGCGCCGGCAGCCGAAGCGCTCGACGCGCTGCGTCGCAGCGATCCGTCGGGCGCTGTCGGGTGGCCCGTCATCGCGGCGCTCGCAGAGCGGTGCTGAGCGGAGCGTTCAGTCGGGCCTGTAGCCTGTATCGATAGCGATCTCGCCGCCGCGCGCGCGCGAGACGCACGCACACAGGCGCGCGTTGGAACGTCGCTCCTCGTCGGACAGATAAACGTCGCGATGGTCGATCGGGGCCGAGGCTTCGAGCACGTCGACCGCGCACAATCCGCATTCGCCGCGCCGGCAGTCCGACATGATCTCGACGCCTGCGGCTTCGAGCGCGTCCAGCATCGTTCGATCGGCGGGCACGTCGATCGTTCTGTCGAGCGCCGGCAAGCGGACGCGGAAAGGTTCGGACGCATGCGCGCCGCCTGAGCCGAAAGTTTCCGTACGGAAGAGATGCGGCGGGCGTCCTGCTTCGGCCCAGGCGCGACGAAACGCTTCGACCAGCGAGAGCGGTCCGCAGATGTAGAGTTCGCCGCCATCGGCCAGGCGTGAGATGGCCGCCGCCGGATCGATGCGTCGTCCCTCCGAGGAGACGTAGCGCTCGCAGCGCGTCCCGAGAGCCGCATCGAATTCGTCGTCGAACAGCAGGTCGGCGCGCGTGCGCACGGCGATGGCGACGCGGACGTCGGCGCCGTGACGCGCCAGCGCCAGCGCCTGCCCCAGAATCGGCGTCGCTCCGATGCCGCCGGCGACCAACAGATAGGCCGGCCGCGCGTAATCGAGGGCGAAGGCGTTCTTCGGCTCGCTGACTTTCACCATCGCGCCGGGCGCGAGACCATGCATGGCGCGCGAGCCGCCGCGACCGCCGTCCTCGCGCTTCACGGCGATACGGTACGCGCCCGCGGCCTCGCCGACGAGCGAGTAGGAGCGCGTCTGTTCGCCTGACTCGACAGCGACGACGACATCGATATGCGCGCCGGGCGTCCATGCGGTCGCGCCGCCGTCCGGAGCGATCAGGAATTCGCGAACGTTGTGCGAAAGGTCTCGCACAGCGACGAGACGAGCGTTGCGACGGAGCGGCTCGACGATCATGCGCGCCTCCCTCACGCGCGCCGACGGATGAGCGCGACGCCGGGCACTTTCGCGGCCGCCGCGCTGCGCAGCGCCAGTTGCAGATTGCGATGCGCGAGGCGCGCGTGCTCGCGCATGATCGCCTCGGCGCGCGCGCCTTCCCGATTCTGGATGGCGTCCACGACGAGACGATGATGCTCCTGCGCGATGACGAGGATGCGGCGCGATTCCGGAAGCTCGGCCTGGGCCTCGACGAAACCGCTCGGCGACGCGAAGGGCAGCGAGGTGGCGCGCTCGATCTCGCGGCGCAGCGGCGCGCTCTGCGCGAGATCGACGAGAAGCGCATGCAAGCGCTCGTTGAGCGGCACGTAGCGCGCGAAATCGTCGGCGGTCATCTCCGGCGCCTCGACGATCTCCTCCAGCGCCGCGACGCAGTCCTTGAGCTCCGCCAAGGCGGGCGCCGATACGCCGCGCTCGGCGGCGAGCCGCGCCGCGAGGCCTTCGAGCGTGCCGCGTATCTCGATGGAATCGAAAATGTCCGCTTCGCTGAAGGCCCGAACCGTATAACCGCCGGATGGAATCTCCTCGAGCAATCCCTCCTGTTCGAGACGCAGCAGCGCAGCGCGCAGCGGCGTGCGCGACAGGCCGAGCCGGTCGACCATGGCGAGTTCGGCGATGCGCTCGCCCGGCGCCAGCGCGCCCGACAGCACCAGTTCGCGCAAGGCGAGTTGCGCCTTCACGGTCTGGGACAATGATTTTTCGACGTCACGATCCTGCGTCATCGCCCTACTCCGCTGCTTGCGCGGCCGGCGCGGTTTCACGCGCGACCATGCGGTCGATCAGCCTGCGCGCCCACATCGAACCCGCGTCGATGTTGAGGTTGTAGAAGGGGCGGCCGGGATTGGCGTCGATCGCGCGCTGCTGCGCCTCGAGCACGGCTTCGTCCTCGCGGAAGATCGTCGATACGCCCTCGCGCAATTGCGTCGTGAGAAGCTGTTCGTGAATGCGGTAATTGCGGGCGAAGGCCCAGAAATAATGGCACGTGCCGTCGGTCTCGGGCGTGATCGTGTTCAGGACGAAGCCGTTGACGCCCTGACTGCGGTCGCCCTCCAGCGCGCCGGTCCCGGCGGGCGCCACGCCGACGTCGATCGCGATCGTGCACGGCGCCTCGAAGCGAATGATCTGCCAGCGGTCGACGTTTCCCGGTTTGCCGAGTTGTCCACGCCAGAACGGCGGCGGTTCGATATCCGTCATCCAGCGCGTCACGGTCGCGAAGCGCTCGCCATGCGTGGTCACGAACGGCGTTTCCGCCACCGCGGCGTTGCCGATCGAGGAGCCGTGCACGAAGGTCTCGTGCGTGAGGTCCATGAGATTGTCGACGACCAGCCTGTAGTCGCATTTCACGTGAATGAGCTTGCCGTCGCCGGCCCATTCCGGATCGTGATTCCAGTGCAGGTCAGGAATGAGGGCGGGATCGGCGAGCGCAGGATCGCCGGGCCAGACCCAGATGAAACGGTGGCGTTCGACGGCGGGATAGGCGCGCACGCACGCGGAGGGATTGAGCCGTTCCTGCGAGGGCATGCGCGTGCAGCGCCCGTGTCCGTCGAAAGCGAGGCCATGATAGCCGCAAACAACGTCGTCGCCGTCGAGCCGACCGAGCGAGAGCGGCAGGAGCCGGTGCCAGCACGCGTCCTCGACGGCGGCGACCGATCCGTCCGCGCGCCGCCAGAGGACGAGCTTCTGGTTGCAGATCGTCCGGGCCAGCAATTGTCGGCCGACCTCGTGGTCCCACGCCGTCGCGTACCATGCGTTGAGCGGAAACGGGCGAAGCGTCGGCGCGTCCATGGTTCCTCCGGATTCATTTTGTATACAGTGCAGATTGTATACAGATCGGATTCCAGAAAGTCAAAGCTGACTCGCGCCGGGAGCTTCGAGCCGGGAAACCGGCGGGATTCTGCGCCTTTGCCGGGCGCGCCAATTGGATTTCGCCGGAAAATCCACATCAATGCGCGCGTCGCCTTGCATTCCTGAGCGGTTCCATATATCCGAACGCCTTCGCGACGCTCCGGCCGGGGGCTGAACGGAGGCTGCGCGCCTGCGCAGAGGGGTTTCCTCGCCCTCCCGTGTTCCCGCCTTCGAAGTAACTCGTCGAGCCTTTCCGGGCTCGAAGGGCTCCGCGCCGGACGAGCGAGCAAAGGAAAGGCTAGCAGATCATGGCTCTTTACGAGCACGTCTATATGGCTCGCCAGGACATTTCCGCCCAGCAGGTGGAAGCCCTGACCGAGCAGTTCAAGAAGGTCATCGCCGGTCTCGGCGGTTCGGTCGACAAGACCGAATATTGGGGCGTCAAGTCCCTCGCCTACCGGATCAAGAAGAACCGCAAGGCGCATTTCTCGCTGTTCAACATCAACGCGCCGCATGCCGCCATCGCGGAGATGGAGCGTCAGATGGGTCTGTCGGAAGACGTCCTGCGCTTCATGACGATCCGCGTCGAGGAGCACGAGGAAGGTCCGTCCGCGATGATGCGCAAGCGCGACGACGACGGCGAGCGCGGCGAACGCCGTGGCCCGCGCGGCGATCGCCCGGATCGTGGCGAGCGCGGCGATCGTCCGCCGCGTCCGCGTCGTGAAGACAGCGCCGAGGGAGGTTTCTGATGTCCGCTGGAGCTCGTCGCCCCTTCTTCCGCCGTCGCAAGACCTGCCCGTTCTCCGGCCCGAACGCGCCGAAGATCGACTACAAGGACACGCGCCTGCTGTCGCGCTACATCTCCGAGCGCGGCAAGATCGTGCCCTCGCGCATTACGGCCGTTTCGGCCAAGAAGCAGCGCGAACTCGCGCAGGCGATCAAGCGCGCGCGCTTCCTGGGCTTGCTGCCCTACGTCATCCGCTGAGCGGATGACCCGACGCTGACGCGTCGCTGAACATCGGTCCGGCGGGACGGTCCCGCCGGATATGGCTGGACCGGACCTGACGCGCCCTCGGCTGACGCCGACACGCGTCGGAGATCCGCTCCTAACCGCTGGAAGGCGGGACAGCTCGAGATGACGGACACGAAGATCAAGACGATCGGCGCGGGCGCGCTGGTGGCGATCGCCGCCGGCCTGGCGGCCGCGTTGCTGTTCGTGCTCGCCGCGCGCGGTTCCTTCATCACCTTTGCGCTCGGCTATTTCGCGCCGATGCCCGTCATGATCGCCGCGCTCGGCTTTGGCCTCTCGATCGGCGCGGCGGCCGCGTTGGTCGGCGGCGCGTTCATCGGCTACGTTTTTCACCCGGTTCTCGCCGTGGTTTATCTGGCGTCGATCGGCGGTCCCGCGGCCCTGATCGCCGCGGCCGCGCTTCTCGCGCCGCCCCGCGACGACCGGCGCGGACGCGATCTTGCGCCGACTTTCGCTTTGTTGGCGACTGCGCTGGTAGCGATCGTCACGATATCCGGCGGCATTGTATACATGGCGTGGCGCAACGGCGGATTCGCCGCCATGATCGACATGGCCGCCAACGAGGCGCGGCCGCTCATCGAAGAGATGCTCAAGAGCTCGCGCGCGCCGGGCTCGATCAACGCGGATCAGCTCGCTCGCTACATGGTTTTCGCCGCGCCCATCGGCGTGGCGGCGTCGGAGCTGATCACCATGAGCGTCAACCTCTGGCTGGCGGGCCGCGTGTCGCTGATATCCGGCAGCTTGCCGCGCGCTTGGCCGTCCATCGCCGACGATCTGGCGATCCCGCCGCTGTTCGGCGCGCTGTTCGCGGCGGCCTGCGGCCTTGTGTTTCTGGGCGGTCTGCCGGGCGCCGTTTCGGGCGTCTTCGCCGCCGCGTTCGGCTCGGCCTTCGCGCTGCAGGGACTGGCGGTCGCGCACGTCCTCACACGCGGCTCGAGCATGCGGCCTGCGCTGCTGTTTATGCTCTACGCCTTCATTGTTCTGCTGCCTCCGTGGCCCTTCATGCTTCTGGCGATCGTCGGGCTGGTCGACGCCGCCTTTCACCTGCGGACCCGAAAGTCCGCGACCCCTGACCCAATCTCATAAGAACAGGAGAAAATCATGGAAGTCATTCTGCTCGAACGCGTCGCCAAGCTCGGCCAGATGGGCGAAGTCGTGCGCGTGCGCGACGGTTTCGCGCGCAACTACCTGCTGCCGCGCGGCAAGGCCCTGCGCGCCACCGAAGGCAACAAGAAGCGCTTCGAGGGCGAACGCGCCCAACTCGAGGCCCGCAACCTCGAAGCCAAGGCCGAGGCCGAGAAGGTCGGCGGCAAGCTCGACGGCAAGACCTATGTCATCATCCGTCAGGCGGGCGAGACCGGCCAGCTCTACGGCTCCGTGTCGTCGCGCGACATCGCCGACGCCATTACGGCGGGCGGCGTCAGCGTCAATCGCCAGCAGGTCATCGCGCTGCATCCGATCAAGACGCTCGGCCTGCACGGCGTGCCGGTGCGGCTGCATCCGGAGGTCGAGGTCAATGTGACGGTCAACGTCGCCCGCTCGGCGGAAGAAGCCGAGCGTCAGGAGCGCGGCGAGAGCGTCACCGTGCGCGAGGAGACGTCGATGGACGATCTCGGTCTCGAAGTCGGCGCCGCTCTGGCGGAGGCCGGCGGCGACGAGCGCTGATCGCACCCTCGACCCGACAATCGAAAGGCCGCGGCGAGTCCGCGGCCTTTTTTTGTGAGGTTGAAGGAAACGCGCGCCGTCCGGCGTCGGAGTTCGCTCATTCGCTCGCCATGCGAGCGTCGAATCGGCCTCGACGGGCGGAACCGTAGCGGGGCACTGACATTTCAGGACAGTTCCGCCATGCTGAAGCATGGTCGAATCCACTGCAGGCGCCGGCGAACTGGCGTCCTCTCGACGATTTCGCCGCGCCGTCGTCGGCGTGGGCGCCGCGCAGCTCTACGCCTGGGGCGTGATCTACTACCCTTTCTCCGTGACGGGAAAGCTGATGGCCGCCGACCTCGGCCTGTCGAGCGAAGCGGCGTTCGGCGGCTTCTCGCTGATGCTGCTCGTCGGCGCGATGGTCGCGCCATGGGTGGGGCGGACGATCGACCGGCGCGGGGGGCGGCAGGTGCTTTCGGTCGGCGTGTTGTTTGCGGCGGGCGCCCTCGCCTTCGCTGCATCCGCGAGCGGACCGGTCAGCTTCTTTCTTGGATGCGCGCTGCTCGGCGTCGCCTCGGCGCTTACGCTCTACGACGCTGGGTTTGCGGGCCTCGTGCAGGTGGCCGGGGGCCAGGGACGCCGGGCGATCACCTACGTCACCTTTCTCGGCGGATTCGCCTCGACGGCGTTCTGGCCGATCACGGCGTGGCTGTGCGAGCGCTGGGGCTGGCGGACCGCCTATTTCGCCTATGCGGCGGGCATGATCGCTCTTTGCCTTCCTGTTTATCTCGCCACGCTCGGCGGCGCGCCCGGCGCGGACCAGCATATCGAGCAGGCGGACGCCGAAGCCGAGAATCGCGAGGACGCGCCTTTGCAGGGTTCGGCCCGGCGCAGCGCCTTCGTCGCGCTCGCGACCGCCATCGCCGGCCATCAACTGGTGATCGCCGCGCTCTCGATCCACATGATCGGCGCGATGCTTCAGGCCGGCCTCAATGGCGAGCAGGCGATTCTGGTCGGCATGGCCTTCGGTCCCGGGCAGGTGCTGGCGCGTTTCGCGGAAATGATCTGGGGTGGACGTTTTCCGGCGATCGTCGCCGGCAGGGTCGCGGTCATGCTGCTGCCGCCCGCTCTGCTCTTCTTGCTGTCCGGTTCGATGAGCCTCGCACTGGCCCTGTGTTTCTCGGCGGCGCTCGGCATGTCCAATGGTCTGATGACCATCGCGCGCGGCACCGTGGCGCTGGCGCTGTTCGGCCGGCGCGGATATGGCGCGATCATTGGCGATCTTGCGCTGGCGAGTCTGTTTGCGCGCGCGATCGGCCCGTTGGCCTTGGCTTACGGCCTCGCGCGACTGGGGCTGAGCCTTTCCGCCGTCGGCTGCATCGCCTGCGCTTTCGTCGGCGTCGCCGCGATGGAAATCGCCGCCCGGATAGCCGCTTCGCAAAGACAAGCGCGAATCGTCAATTCGGGATAGATTCTTTGCATCCTGTGGACAGTGGGCGAATCGAATTTCGGGCGCTGACTGCCGGCCCGAAGGGTGGCAGAAAGCTTCCGCCGACATTCGTCGGCGCCCTCCGCCCGATCGCCCCGTTCGCGCCAATCGAGATGAGCCGCACATGGCCGCCATTGAGCAATTGTCCGACCGAAGGTTCGCGGTCGCCCAGCCGGAGGCGGGGCAACGCACGCCGCCGCACAACATCGAAGCCGAACAGGCGCTGCTCGGCGCCATTCTGGTCAACAACGACGCATTCGACCGCGTTTCCGACTTCCTGAAGCCCGAACATTTTTCGGAAGAGCTGCACCGCCGCGTCTACGAGGTGCTGAGCCAATTGATCCGCGCCGGCAAGGTCGCCACCGTCGTCACGCTCAAGACCTATCTCGCCGACGCCGACCTCGGCGGCCTGACCGTCAGCCAATATCTCGCGCGGCTGGCGGCGGAAGCCACCACCATCATCAACGCCGAAGACTACGGCCGCACGATCTACGATCTGTCGCTTCGCCGCGATCTGATCGTCATCGGCGGCGACATCGTCAACGCCGCCTATGACGCTCCGATCGATTCCGCTCCGCGCGCGCAGATCGAAGAAGCCGAGCGCAAGCTCTATTCGATCGCCGAGACCGGGCGTTACGACGGCGGGTTCCAATCGTTCTCCAGCGCGATCACTACGGCGCTCGACATGGCGGCCGCCGCCTATCAGCGCGACGGGCATCTGTCGGGCCTCGCGACTGGGCTGGTCGATCTCGACCACAAGATGGGCGGTTTGCAGCCGTCCGACCTGATCGTGCTCGCCGGCCGTCCGGGCATGGGCAAGACCGCGCTGGCCACCAACATCGCCTTCAACGTAGCCAAGGCTTACCGGGCGGAGGTCCAGCCGGACGGGCATAACAAGACCGTCGACGGCGGCGTGGTCGGCTTCTTCTCGCTGGAAATGTCGGCGGAACAGCTCGCCACGCGTATCATCGCCGAACAGTCAGGCGTGCCGTCCTACAAAATCCGGCGCGGTTCGATCGTCGAGGACGATTTTCGCGCGATCTCGCACGCCGCGCAGGAGATGCAGCGCGCGCCGCTCTACATCGACCAGACCGGCGGCATCTCGATCGCGCAGCTCACGGCGCGGGCGCGTCGCCTGAAGCGCCAGCGCGGGCTCGACCTGCTGATCGTCGACTATATCCAGCTTCTGTCTGGCTCGAAGTCGAAGGGCGACAACCGCGTGCAGGAAGTGACCGAGATCACGACCGGCCTGAAGGCGCTCGCCAAGGAGCTGAACGTGCCGATTATCGCGCTGTCGCAGCTTTCGCGTCAGGTCGAAGCGCGCGACGACAAGCGGCCGCAGCTCTCCGACCTTCGCGAATCCGGCTCGATCGAGCAGGACGCCGACGTCGTGATGTTCGTCTATCGCGAGGAATACTACCTCAAGAACAAGGAGCCGCGCGAAGGCACGCCCGAGCACGCGACCTGGATGAACGAAATGGAGCGCGCGCACGGCCGCGCCGAATGCATCATCGGCAAGCAGCGCCACGGCCCGACCGGCACAGTGGCGCTGGCCTTCGAAGACGAGGTCACGCGCTTCTCGAACCTGGTCGAATCCGACCACATGCCGGTGCCGATGTAACCTTGCGCGCAGCGCCGGGTGGCGGCGCAGCGCGCTCTCGCGCTAGAAGAGCGAGCGATGAACTCCGCCACCCTCACGATCGACCTCAGCGCCCTGCGTCGGAACTGGCGCAAGCTCGCCGATATGGTCGCGCCCGCCGAATGTGCGGCGGTCATCAAGGCCGACGGCTACGGTTGCGGGCTGGAGCCGGTCATGCGGGCGCTCGCCGCGGAAGGCTGCTCGACCTTCTTCGTCGCGCGGGTCTCAGAGGGATTGCGCGCCCGCGCGGTTTCCACATCGGCGGCGATCTATGTTCTCGACGGCGTGCCGCCTGGCGCCGCGCCGGAGATGCGCGCCGCCGACCTGCGGCCGACGCTCGGCTCGCTCGCCGAGATCGCGGAATGGGCGGCGGCTGGCGGCGGTCAGGCGGCCCTGCATTTCGACACGGGCATGAACCGGCTCGGCTTGGCGGCGGCCGACGCGCATGCGGCGTTGCAGGCGCTCGCCGCGCCGCCCGCGCTGATCATGAGCCATTTCACGTCATCGGAAGATCAGGCCTCGCCGGACAATTCCGGCCAGATTGAGCGCTTCGCACGGGTTCGTGCGATGATTCCGAATATTCCGGCATCTCTCTGCAATTCCTCCGGAATTTATCTTCCATCGCAGCCATGGGCCGATCTCGCGCGGCCGGGCTATGCGCTCTACGGCGGCAATCCGACCCCCGGTCGTCCCAATCCCATGGCGCCCGTCGTTTCGTTGAGCGCGCCGATCCTCCTGGTCCGCGAGATCGAATCGGGCGCGCGCGTCGGCTACAATGGACAATGGTCCGCGAGACGCCCGACGCGTCTTGCCGTCATTCCGGTCGGCTATGCGGACGGGATTCCGCGCAGCGCGATGGGCGTCGACAGCAAGCCCGGCCCGGACGTCGCCATCGCCGGCGTGCGCTGTCGGATCGTCGGACGCGTGTCGATGGACCTGATCACCATCGACGCGACCGACGCGCCGGCCGGCGCCGTCCAACGCGGCGCGGCGGTCGAGGTTCTGGGGCCGACGATCGGCGTCGACGAATTCGGCGAGCGCGCCGGCACGATCGGCTACGAGATCCTGACGAGCCTCGGACGGCGGTATCGACGCGTCTACAGCGATTGAATGCGGCGGCCCCGAAACCAGCGCTTACGAAAGCTGCAGTATTGCCATCCGTCGTAATACATGTTGCGCTGCGATGGTCGAAAGGCCGGCCGACGCGAGCGACCGTGGAGACTTCAAAACGATGAACGCGCTTTTTATCGGCCACACCTATATCGACGTGACGATGCGGACCGATTACATGCCGGTCGGCGACGACAAGGCGGTGGCGAAGGATTACGCCGTCTCGTTCGGCGGCAACGCCGTGTCGGCGGCCTTCGCCTGCGCGCGGCTCGGTTGCAAGGCCGACCTGATCGCGCCGGTCGCCGACGATTGGCTCGGACACATGTTCACGCATATGGCGGCCACCTATCGCGTCCGCCTGCATCCACGGAAGGTCCGGCGTTCGTCCCTCTCCTTCATCCTGCCGAAGGCGGGGAAGCGCGCGATCCTGCGCGCTCGCGACGAGACCTATCTCGAAGACTTTCCGCGGCTGGACTTGACGGGTTTCGCGGCCTTGCATCTCGACGGGCATATGAGCGACGCGGCGTTGCATTATGCGCATCTGGCGCGCGAGAAGGGCGTTCTGACGTCGCTCGACGGCGGCGGCCTCCGGCCCAACACCGAAGAACTGCTGGGTCTCACGGACGTTGCGGTCGTCGCCGAACGCCTGTGCGAGCAAATGAAATTGAGCGAGCAGGACATGCTCGACTATCTGAAGTCGCGCGGTTGCAAGATCGGCGGCGTCACGTCCGGCGAACGGGGCATGCTCTGGTACGACGAAAAGGGCGTCGTTTCCCGCCTGCGCGCCCTGCCCGTCCCGCCCGATCGGGTGATCGACACCTCCGGCGCCGGCGACATATTCCACGGCGCCTACATCGCCTCTTACCTCGAGCGGCCGCAGGCGCCGTGGGCGGAGCACTTCCGCTTCGCCCGCGCAGCCTCCGCACACAAGGTCCAACATCTCGGCAACGAGGCCGGATTGCCGACGCAAGCCGACATCGAAAAGATGCAATTGGACTATCCGCTCGCCGGATGAACGCCGTCAGGGAGAGACGTGTGA
Source organism: uncultured Rhodoblastus sp. (assembly GCA_964634325.1). GTDB lineage: Bacteria > Pseudomonadota > Alphaproteobacteria > Rhizobiales > Beijerinckiaceae > JAJXWB01. The sequence continues at coordinate 129,698 of CAZWJF010000005.1, read as the reverse complement.
CCTTTCTTCGTTCGGCGCTCGCGCTGGCGACGCTTCTGGCGGCGACCGTCGCAAACGCCGACGATTTTAGGATCGACGATGCCGCCGTCAGCTCTCCGCTCGCGAGTTACAAGGCGCGTCGGATCGAGTTTTCGGGATCGAAACTGTCGCGCGAGTCCGTGCAGCGCCTGCTGGCCGCCGACGACAAGACGGGCGGCTCGGATCGCTTCGCGCAGATCGACGCCGACCGGATTTCGATACCGGAGCTGATCGCCGAAACGCGCGCGCAGGATTACGCGCAGACCGTGACCTATCGCGACCTGATCCTTTCGGACGTCGCGAAGGGGGTCGCGCGCCGCGTGGAAATCGGCGGTGCGGAGGTCGATTCCCATCGGAGCGGTTCGTCGAGCAAAGGCCATCTCGGCGCCATGCGCCTGGAGGGCGTCGACTTTCCGGCGCTGCTGCGCCTCACATACGCGGCGCGGGCGAGTGCGGACGAGCCGAAACGCATTACGACGCGCGCTTTCGCCATGGCCGGCGCGCAAATCGAGATCGAGGGCGGCGGCAAAGTCACGGTCGGCGAGATCGGCGGGCGCGATTTTGGGGGCCGTCCGCTCGCGGCGCCTCTCGGCGGTCTGATCGAGGCGACGCCGAAACTCGACGCCACGGAGCCGAGCCCTGAGGCCCGACGGGCCATCGCCGCCATGACGGCGGATTTGCTCGCGAGCATGGATGTCGGGGCGATCGAGGCCCGCGATCTGCGCTTTGTCGCGCCTGGCGTGGAACAGGCGCCGGGCGTCGAGCTGCAAATGCGTCGCATGGCGCTCGAGGGGCTGGCGGACGGCCGGATCGCTCAACTGGTCGTCGAAGGGGTCGCCTCCAATCAGCCGGAGGCGCGCTTTGCGCTCGACCGCATCGCTCTCTCCGGCCTCGACCTCACGGCTTCGCTGAAGGCGGCTGCTGCGCCCGCCGGCGGGCCGGCCGCGCCTCGCTTCGACCGCATCGACATCGCAGGCGCGTCGGCGTCGGGACCGGACGGACCCGTATCTGCGGCCGGCGTCAGCATCGCGGCGTCCGACTGGCTTGCCGTCGCACCGACGAAATTGTCGGCGCGGATCGATCGCCTCTCCGTCTCGCTGGCCGGCGCGGGCGCCGGGCGCAATGCGGCGCTCGCTGCGCTCGGATACGACAAGGTCGAGGTCTCCGGCGGGCTGGAAGCGAAATTCGATCCCGCCAAAGGCGAGTTGTCGGTCGACAAAATCGAGGCGGATAGCGCGCAGATCGGCCGTGTAGCGGCGTCTTTGATGCTGTCGCGCATCCCGGTCGCCGCATTCTCTGGCGATTGGGAAGCGGCGCGGAGCGCGTGGCCGTCGATTTTGTTCTGGCGCACCGACCTCGCAGTCATGGACAAGGGGTTGATCGGGCGGATCGCGCAGGTTCAGGCGGCAAAGGCCGGCGCGAGCGAGACGCAAGCGCGCGCCCGGCTCGCCCAGACCGCCCGCGCGCTCGTTCATTCGCTGTTCGCCGCCGCGCCCAAATCGGACGCGCAGGTCGACGGACTCGCGGACGCTGTCGCCGCAGTCGCCACCGGCGCCCCGACCCTCGACGTCCGCATCTGGGCGCCGGACGGCATGGGGCTGGTCGATTTCGCGCTCGCCGCCCAATTGGGAACGCTGTCGCGTGCGCTCAAGATCGAGGCCAAGGCGCGCTGACCGGCGGCGGCCGGTTCTGGAAAAGCGATGGTCGCCGCGATAGATTGACGCATGAGGTTACGAAGGGAGCGCGATCCTGCGCCTCCTGCCCAACAGCGAGGTTGACGAGATGAAAGCTCTGATCGGAACCGCAGCCCTCCTGACCGTCCTGGCCGTCGCGCCCGTCGAGACCGCTTCGGCGCAAAACGGCGGGCTGATCGGCGGACTGATCGGCGCCGGCGCCGGCGCGGCCATCGGCGGCGCGGTGGGCGGAAACGCGGGCGCGGCGATCGCCGGCGGCATCATCGGCGGCGCGACGGGCGCGATCATCGGCTCGAACGCGGAACGGCGCGGTCGTTACTACTATTACGATTCCGGCTGCTACGCCCGCGTCGGCCGCGGCCGCTATCGCATGGTTTCGGCCCGCTACTGCTACTGAGCGTGACGGTCGGCACAGCGCCGCCCCGTCATCTGCGGCATGGAGCTGGCCGGAGGTTCGGTTCCATGCGCAATTCTTTCAACGCCATTTCTTTCGCCGTTGCGGCGCTCCTCGCGGGTTGCGCGAGCGCGCAGGCGCAGTCCCTGACGCCCTCGCCGGTCGGCGCGACCTTCGTCGTGACCGGGTCGGACGCTGCGCCGTGGGCCGAAGGCGCGCTGGGCGCGCCGAGCGCGGAATCGCGCGCTATTCAAGGCAAGAAGATCGTATTCGGCGCGAGAGCGATCGCCGCGCCCCAGCCGATGGCCTGCAGGAAGCCGAATTACGAGCAGGTCGCCGTCGAGCCCGAAGGTCTGTTCCAGGGCGGGCTCAAGGCCCCGGCGAAGGACGCCGCCGCGCTCGACTTTGCGCCCGGCAATGTGCAGTCCCTGCTGACGGGGTGCGAGGTCGACTATCACTTCCTCGACGCCGATCACGCGCTGTTTGCGCTCAACAACCGCATCTACCGGCTGGAGCGAACGAAGCGCTGACGGCGCGGCCGATCGCCTGACGCCGATCAATGCGCGGCGACGGCGCCGGGTGTCAGCTGCCCCCAGGTCAAATCAACAGCGGGGGGAGCCGGTTATGCATGGCGTCATCAGCCGTCAATGGACGGAATGGGTCGTGAGAGGCGAGGCGTGGAAAAGCGTGCTCGTGATCGAGACGACTCTCGAAACCAACCCCGGCGCGCCCGGATACGACCGCGCGGCGCTCGAAGAGATGATCGCCCGCGACACCGACGGATTGTCGGCGAGCGAATACGATCACATCAAGATCGTGCCGTTGCGGGCCGCCTCCTCCTGAGAGGCGCGGCCCGAGCCGCCGATTACGCCTTCTCCGGCGGGTTCAGGCGGATGTGCAGTTCGCGCAACTGCTTGTTGGTCGCCTCTGAGGGCGCGCCCATCAGAATGTCCTCTGCGCGCTGGTTCATCGGGAACAGCGCGACCTCGCGGAGGTTCTGCTCGCGCGCCAGCAGCATGACGATGCGGTCGACGCCCGCCGCCATGCCGCCGTGCGGCGGCGCGCCATAGTGGAAGGCGCGGAACATGCCGCCGAACCGCTCTTCCACCGTCTCGCGCCCGTAGCCAGCGATCTCGAAGGCCTTCACCATCGCTTCGGGCTTGTGGTTGCGGATGCCGCCCGAGGCCAGCTCGTAGCCGTTGCAGGCGACGTCGTACTGGAAGGCGTTAATCGTCAACGGGTCCTGCGTGTTGAGCGCGTCGAGGCCGCCCTGCGGCATCGAGAAGGGGTTGTGCGAGAAGTCGACCTTCTTCTCGTCCTCGTTCCATTCGTACATCGGGAAGTCGACGACCCAGGCGAATTCGAAGCGGCTTTCGTCGATCAGCTTCAGTTCCTGCCCCAGCTTCGAGCGCGCCGCGCCTGCGAACTTCGCAAAGACGGCGGGATCGCCGGCGACGAAGAAGGCCGCGTCGCCCGCGTTCATGCCGAGCTGCGTGCGGATCGCCTCGGCGCGCTCCGGGCCGATATTGTTGGCGAGCGGTCCGCGCGCGCCGACGCCGGTGCTGCCTGGCTGCTCCTTCTGGATCGTCTCGTCCTTGGCGCGATCGAAGAACAGGATGTAGCCGAGGCCCGGCTGGCCCTCGCTCTGCGCCCACGAATTCATGCGGTCGGCGAAGGTGCGCTGGCCGCCTGATGGCGCGGGGATCGCCCAGACCTGGTTCTTCGGCTGCTCCAGCAGGCGCGCGAACACCTTGAAGTTCGAACCGCGGAAATGTTCGGACACGTCCTGCATGATGAGGGGATTGCGCAGGTCCGGCTTGTCGGAGCCGTACTTGCGCATCGACTCGGCATAGGGAATGCGTGGCCACGGGCTCGGCGTCACCTTGTCGTCGCCGGCGAATTCGGCGAACACGCCGCGCAGCACCGGCTCCATGGCGGCGAACACGTCGTCCTGCTCGACGAAGCTCATCTCGATGTCGAGCTGGTAGAATTCGCCGGGCAGACGATCCGCGCGCGGATCTTCGTCGCGGAAACACGGCGCGATCTGGAAATAGCGATCGAAGCCCGCCATCATCAGCAGCTGCTTGTACTGCTGCGGCGCCTGCGGCAGCGCGTAGAATTTGCCGGGATGGATGCGCGAGGGCACCAGAAAGTCGCGCGCGCCTTCCGGCGAGGACGCCGTCAGGATCGGCGTCTGGAACTCGAAAAAGCCGCCCTCCTTCATGCGCCGGCGCATGCTGTCGACCACCTTGCCGCGCAGCATGATGTTGGCGTGCAGTTTCTCGCGGCGCAGATCGAGGAAGCGGTATTTGAGGCGCGTTTCCTCCGGATATTGCGCGTCGCCGAACACCGGCAGCGGCAGTTCGGACGCCGGGCCGAGAACTTCGGCCTCGGTGACGTAGAGTTCGACCTGGCCGGTGGGCATGTCGGGATTCTCGGTGCCCTCGGGGCGGATGCGCACCTTGCCGTCGAGCCGCACGACCCATTCGGAGCGGAACGTCTCGGTCAGCTTCATGGCCGGCGAGTCCGGGTCAACGACGCATTGCGTCATGCCGTAATGGTCGCGCAGGTCGACGAACAGCACGCCGCCGTGGTCGCGGATGCGATGGCACCAGCCGGAAAGCCGGGCCGTCTGGCCGGCGTCGTCGGCGCGGAGCGAGCCGCAGGTATGGGAGCGGTAGCGGTGCATGGGCCTGCCTTGCGGGAGGGATTGGTCGCGGCAGGGTTTAGGCGGGAGGGGGCGGCGATGCAAGGTGGGGCCGAGGCGCGCATCGCGGTGGGTTTAGAAACTTGAGCGAAAATCAGACCGATTGGTTTTCACCGTGCTCTGATGCCCGCAAGCCGATAGCCCTATTAATAATATTTCGAATTTCTTGGCTCATATTTCTCATTTTCACGCGGGTCTCGAATACATCTTTTCCATATTTACCATTCATCTTACCAAACACTTCATCCGCGAAGCTAGCCGATATTATATTAACTCCTTCAAAGTCAATAATTAGGCCAGACGTCAACTGATCACTTATCACTTCAATCTTATTAGCGATACGCCGCCCTTGAGGACGTGAGCCAAAGACAGAACCTTCGTCTTTCATCACAAACAGTATTTTTTCTTCCTCGGTTCCATAATTTAGATCGATATAATCATTCGGAATATGCGGCTTGCCCTTAAAAATTAGAGCTTTAGACAATAATTCATCAGTCGCATATTGTATAACAGCTTTGACAAAGGTCCCACGAAAGGGTATTGTCTCTTTCTTTACGCGCAGCTGTCCGTTTTCCCATTCGGCTGTTGCATAGTTAGAATGAATTGAAAACTCTCCTTTACTTACTTTGCAGCATTGAATCGTTCCGTATAGCCCGTTACCCTGATGGGCGCCTTTCTTACTTGTCACTCCCTCCTCAAGAGCTTTATATATTAGTTGGGTATCTGTCTCGCCGACGAAACCGGACCGTCGCATGCTTTCTGGAATACCGATTCCGTTGTCTGCAACATAGAACCCAACCTTGTGCCTATTTGGGAACGACACGACCTGTAGAATACCTCCCCCCGAACTCTCAGCGTGACTCAGGACATTTTCAGTGATTTCTGTCAAAGCCCACTCTAGAGCAGACATCTGACTACGCCTTAAATCGGGCAAACATTGAATTATTCTTTCGACAGCCTCATCTACAGCGTTATATTGTTGATCATAATCGTAAAACCTCGCTATGGGAAGATTGTAGTCGAACGTTTTGACTGATGGCTCAAAATTGTCCGGGTCAATGAAATGGAAGAAATTCTGGCTAATCAACACGCGCTTTATGTCGCGCGCCATTGGCTCTATCACTCGAAATTTATTACCGGACTCTTCCTTAAACCTGAGTATTTCACTTAGTAATGGCGTTGATATAGACGGATCGACAAATCTTAACTCACGGAAATCTAATATTATGTTGTCGTATTTGATCGTTTCTTGGTACAATGTCCTCGCTATCGATCTTAAACCGTCGGTAATAATCCCGTGAAACGCAATGGTATGTTCGTGCACGCTCACCGCGGGAACGTTGCTAGCAATGGATTTGCGCGGGTATGGTCTCGTTGATTTCATGGACGGAAATGTAATCGTTGGCCGGCCGTCTTTCAATTCCAACTGCGACGTCTCATACATACGCTCGGGATGTAGCCTCGCTGGCCGAGAGTCGTGGCCTGTTGCTCATCAGCTACTCCTCTAGCAATTTGACGGCCAAAGACTTCGGATTAAGAGCAACCCATGCCCACCCACGCAAAATCCTCCAGCGCTCCGCCGCGCTCGCCGCAGCCACTTCGACCGGCAGCGCCACGCGGGCACAGACCGCCCCTGCCCCCGCGTGGGATTCCGGCGAAGTCGTCCACCTCCTGCCGACCGTCAGCGCCGACCGCATCCCGCGTCACACTATCCCGACGCCTGACTTCTAGGTCGCGCCGAAGATTGAAGTCTGCTGTGTGAGACAACGGCTTACGGTAGGGAGCGGGCGGGCATTTCTCTTGGGCGGACATTGGCGCAGTTCCCGCTAGCCTGTTCGGACGGCGCCGGCCCTCATCCGACCCTTGCTTCGCAAGGGCCACCTTCTCCCGCGGGCGGGAGAAGGAGCCGCCCCTCACGCGTCGTCGCCGCCGGAATCGCTCGATCCCCCAAACAACCCGCCCAACAACCCGCCGACGCCGGCTGCGGTCGCCACGCCGCCGACGCTGGCGGCGGTGGAGGAGTCGGACTGGCTCGGCAGGTAGCGGCCGATTTCTTCCGCCAGGTTCATGATCGGCATGGATTGCAGGGCGATGTGGCCGGGGCCGGTGAGGGTCGCCAGAAAGAGCCCTTCCCCGCCGAACACGATGTTCTTGAAGCCCTTGACCATCTGGATGTCGAAGCCGACGCCCGGGTCCATGACCCCGACATGGCCGGCGTGGACCAGTAGACGCTCGCCGGGGGCGAGGTCGCGCTCCACCACCTCGCCGGAGAGGTCGAGGAAGACGGTTCCGGGCCCCGTCACCTTCTGCAGGATGAACCCCGCGCCGCCGAAGAAGCCGGCGCCGAGGCGCTTCTGCCAGGCGATTTCCAGCGTCACCGATTTTTCGGCGCACAGGAACGTCTCCTTGCGGCAGACGAGCGATTGTCCGGCCGCGAGCTTGACCGGCATGATCGTGCCGGGAAAGCGCGGAGCGAAGGCGACGTGCCCCGCGCCGCGCGACGTGAACTCCGTAATGAAGAACGAGCCGCCGCCGAAGGAGCGCTTGAGGCCGGCGAGAAAGCCGCCGCCGGTGTGCGTGTTCATCTCGACGGAATCGTTCATCCAGCACATGCAGTTCGTCTGGCTGTAGACGATCTCGCCGGGGGCGAGGTCGATCGACACCGTTTGCATGACCGTTCCGGAAAGCTCGTATTTCATCGTCTTGCCCCCATTGCGCGACGCCGCGCGTTCACCTGGCTCGGACCGCCGGCCCTGCGCCGTGCGGCCGCGCACGCGCTAGCTGCGATCCTCGCCCTTTGCGTAGCGCAGCGCGTTCTGAAAATACCATTCGGCGTTCATGCGGTTCGCCATGCCGCTGTCGCGCGTGCGGATGACCTTGGCCGGCGCGCCGGCGATGATCGAATTGTCGGGAAAGACCGCCCCTTCCGTGACGATCGAATGGCCGGCGACGATGCAATTGTTGCCGATGACTGCGCCGTCCATGATCGTGGCGTTGATGCCGATCAGGCAGTCGTCGCCGATCGTGCAGCCGTGGATCGTCACGTGATGGGTGATCGAGCAGTTCTTGCCGACAATGGTCGGCGTGGAGCCGCCGACGTGGACCATCACGAAATCCTGGATATTCGTCTTCTCGCCGATGACGATCTCGTGCATCTCGGCGCGCATGACGACATAGGGCCAGATCGAGACGTCCTTGGCCAGCGTGACCTTGCCATAGATGTACGCGGTCTCGTGGATATAGGCCGGATCGTTCAGCACGACCGACTTGCCGATATGCGCCATGCCGACTCCTCCCGTTCGCCGGCGATTTAAGACCAGTCCCGCGCGCGAAACAAACGCCGCAGTCCCGCCTTCGCAGGGCCACGCGCAAACGCGCCCCGCTTGCCGCGGCAGGCGAATCTGCTACAAATGTTCATGGTCCGTTCGCGCGCTTCCTTCGTCTGCCAGAACTGCGGCGCCGTCTCCAATCGATGGCAAGGCAAGTGCGAGTCCTGCGGCGAGTGGAACACGATCGTCGAGGAGCAGGCGGCGGCCGGGATTGGCGCGGCGACGGCGGCGCGCGGTTCCAAGGGCCGGCCCTTCAAGCTCGAGGGCCTCGACGGCGAGAGCGCCGAGGCGCCGCGCATCGTGTCGGGCATCGCAGAGTTCGACCGCGTCACCGGCGGCGGCTTCGTGCCGGGCTCGGTGCTGCTGATCGGCGGCGAGCCGGGGATCGGCAAGTCGACGTTGCTGATCCAGACCTGCGCCGCGCTGGCGCGCCGAAAACGCCGCGTCGTCTACATTTCCGGCGAGGAGGCGACTGCGCAGGTGCGCATGCGCGCGGCGCGGCTCGGGCTGGTCGACGCGCGCGTGCAGCTCGCCGCCGAGACGCATGTCGAGGACATATTGGCGACGCTGATGCAGGGCGAGCGCCCTGCCCTCGTCGTCATCGACTCCATCCAGACGATGTTCACCGACGCCGTCGATTCCGCGCCGGGCACGGTCACGCAGGTGCGCGGCGCGGCGCAGGCGCTGATCCGCTTCGCCAAGACGACCGGCGCCTGCGTCGTTCTGGTCGGCCATGTCACGAAGGACGGACAGGTCGCCGGCCCGCGCGTGGTCGAACACATGGTCGACGCGGTGCTGTCCTTCGAGGGCGATGGCGCGCATCACTTCCGCATGTTGCGCGCGCAGAAGAACCGGTTCGGGCCGACCGACGAGATCGGCGTGTTCGAAATGACCGGCGGCGGGCTCGCCGAGGTCGCCAATCCTTCGGCGCTGTTCCTGGCCGGCCGGGAAGCCGGCGCGCCCGGCGCCGCCGTGCTGGCGGGCATGGAGGGCTCGCGCCCGATGCTGCTGGAGATCCAGGCGCTGGTCACGCCGACCAGCCTCGGCACGCCGCGACGCGCCGTCGTCGGCTGGGATTCCCAGCGCCTTTCCATGGTGCTCGCGGTGCTGGAGGCGCATGGCGGCGTGCGGCTCGGCCAGCACGACGTCTATCTGTCGATCGCCGGCGGTCTGCGCATTTTCGAACCCGCCGCCGACCTCGCTGCGGCCGCGGCCCTCGTCTCGTCGCTCACCGGGGCGGTCCTGCCAGCCGACTGCGTGTTCTTCGGCGAGATCGGCCTGTCCGGCGCCGTCAGGCCGGTCATTCATACGGGGCTGCGCCTGAAAGAGGCCGCCAAGCTCGGCTTCCGCAATGCGATCCTGCCGCCGCCGCCCGGCGAGAAGGCCGAGGATCCCCCTCCCGAGATGCGGTTGCGCCCCTCCAACCACATCTCCAAGCTCGTCGCCGACATCGCTTCGCTCGCGCCGCGCGCGAACCCGCAACGCGAACGCGTGCGCGAGGACGCCTATTGAGAGCCGGGCTTTTGCGCCGGCCTGGAGGCGATAAGATTGCGGGCATGAGACTCGCCGTCCTTCTGATCCCGCTCCTCGTGGCTGTTCATTCGCCGGCCGTCGCCGACGGCGACCTCGCCGCGCGCATGACGGCGCGCGACAAGGCGAAGCTGGCCGATTACGAGGCGACGCGCGCCAAAGCGCTTGCGGAGGCGCGCGCCTCTGGCTCCGCGGCGGACGTCGCGACGCTCGACTCCATCATGTCGCCCGCGCCGATCTCCGTTCACGGCGGCGTCGACCTGCGCGGCCTATGGCGCTGCCGGACCATCAAGCTCGGCAAGACCGACCCGCGCCTGATCGTCTACGGCTGGTTCAATTGCCGGATCAGCGAGGACGGCGCGGGCCCATGGCTCGACAAGACCACCGGCTCGCAACGCACCAAGGGCCTGCTCTACGACGCGAGCGACACGCGCATGATCTATCTCGGCGCGCTGTACTACAGCGACGAAAAGCCGAGGCTCTATGGCGCCGACCCGCAGCGCGACCAGGCGGCTTACGTCTATCTCCTGTCGAAGGACAGGATGCGCCTCGAATTTCCGGCGCCCGAATATGAATCCCTCATGGATGTGCTTGAGCTTAAGCGCAACTGATCAAGTTAAATTGATATTCGATTCGTCAATGATTTGGCTGTCTCCTGTATAAGCAGAAATCGGAGATTTCGCTTGGTAGACCGCCGCGCGACGCCGCGCTCGACGCCAGACCGACGACAGAAGCCATGGGCCGGCGTCCGCGAGCGTCGTCAGACGCCATGGGCCGGGCCGCGCGAGCGCCGCGCTGCGCCGCGCACGGGCGTCCTGTGCGCCGACGCGGTTCATGTCGAAGCGCTCGATCTGCGCGTCGCCGCGCTGCATGCGGCGGAATGGTCGAGCCTGGCCGCGCGCGCCGCCGAACCAAATCCGTTCTTCGAACCGGAGTTCCTGCTGCCGGCGGCGAGCTGTCTCCAGAAGCGGCGGCAGCCGGCAATTCTGGTCGCGCGCCGCCGGATCGAGGGACGCATGCGGATCATCGGCCTGCTGCCGCTCGCTGCCCTCGGCCAGCGTTTGTGTTTCGGGCCCGCTCGTGCGTGGCGAACGCCGTTGATGCCGCTGGGCGCGCCGCTGCTCGATCGCGATTTCGCCGAAAGCGCGATCGCCGCATTTGCGACCTGGCTCAAGGCGTTTCGCATGGGCTCGACCGGGCTGCTCGTCCACGGGATTCCAACCTCCGGCTTCACGGCCCGAGCGATGCGCGGCGTGGCGGCGCGTCTTCGGCTGCGCTACCGCGAATTCGAGATCGGCGAGCGTGCGGCGCTGATCGCCGGAGCGGATCCTGCGACCCAGGTCTCTCCCGCCAAGCGCAAGCAACTGGCGCGCTTGCGCCGTCGCCTCTCGGAAAAGGGAACGCTCGCCTTTCGCATGGAGACAGGCGAGGCCGCAGACGCCTCCATCGAACGCTTTCTGGACGTCGAAGCCTCCGGCTGGAAGGGCGAGCGCGGGACGGCGTTGAAGAGCGATCCGGTTTCGACGGACATCGCGCGCGCGTTCCTGCGGCGCCTGGCCCATCAGGGCCGATGCTATATCGCCATGCTCGAGCTCGACGGCGCGCCGATCGCGGCGAGCGCGGTCGTGACGTCCGGCGGGCGCGCGCTCTACTGGAAGACCGGCTACGACGAGCGTTATGCGGCCTATTCGCCGGGCGTGCAGCTCTCGCTGGAGCTGACCAAGGCGCTTTTGACCGAACGCTCGATCGTCTTCACCGATTCCGGCGCGCAGCCCGGCAACCGGATGATCGAGAGCCTCTGGCGAGACCGCCTGCGCGTCGCCGACATCATGGTCGGCGCGCCCGGCTTTCAATTCAGCGTCGCCACGCGGGCCGAGCAGCTTCGCCGGACGATCCGGAGCGGCGCAAAAGCCATATACGGCCTCGTCGGCAAGACGCGCCGCTGATCAGCCGCCCGCGGCGCCGGCGTAGCCCGCGTAGGAATGCTTGAGCGTGGCGTGATTGAGCAGCATTTCGGCGACCTGCCGCACGCCCGAGCTGTCGTAGATTCGCGAACGCACCCAATAGCTCTCCGTCCGCTTGCTTTCCGACAGAGCGACGATCTCGCGGCGGATCACGTAATCTTCGCCGACGAAGAGCGGCCCGTCGATCATGCGGATCTCCTGATCCGCGAACAGGCCGACGACCGGCCCCTTCACCGGGAACTTTGCTGTCGCGCTGGAATATTCCGCGAGCACCGAGACCATTTCGAGGGGCACGATCGGCCGACCCCAGGGATTGTCCCTGCCCGAATACCACGGCGAATTCTCGGTGATGGCTGCGAGCTTCTGGTTCAGCGAGAAAGGATAGAGCGCGCCCATGTTCTGGTCGGGGTCCATGCGCACGCGCTCGTCTTCCGCGCCCTTCATGCCGACGCGGAGATCGGCGAGAATCACCAGCTTTTCGGGCGGTCGCAGCGCCTTCATGCGGGCTTCCAGCAGCGTCTCGCCGTGATCGGGGCCGATCGAGGCGGAAGCCTCGAGCACGGGCGTTCCGTCCGCCTTCTGCGCCCAGACGCGCGTGCGCGCCGCGCCGGGCGCCGGCAGTTCGGCGAAGGCGCGGACTTCTTCGCCCTCGACCGCCATGTTGAGGTAATGCGCGGAAATGCAGCCCGTTTCGTACCATGCGCGCCCGAAAATGCGTTCGAGCAGCGGCGGGAACAGGCTGAAGTGCGTCGGGCCTTCAATCGGTCCGGCGCGAAAGCCCAGCTTCTCGGCCATGGAATCGTCGTGGATGGAGGCGTGGCCGCCGTATTCCTGATCGGCCAGCATCTGGCGCGGCGCGCGCAGCGGGCCGCTCACGACGAGCGGCGTCTCGAACCCCGGTTTGAACGTCATGCTGTCTCTCCCTGGCTTGCGAGCGTATCGCGGAGGCGACACTGCGTTCAATTGGCGCTGTCGCGCGCCCGGCCATGGTGACGTGGCCTGTGGACTCCTCTATAAGGCCGGCATCGCGCCCGTCGCCTGAATCCGAATCCGGCCAAGGCGCAAGCGGCGGGCGGAGCCGTTCGACAAACTCGTTTCATCGATCCGAGGCCAAACGTTCATGCCTTCCTATCTCGATCTCGGTTTGATCGGCGTTATTCTCGTTTCGTCTTTGCTGGCCATGTTGCGCGGATTTACGCGCGAGGTTCTCGCCATCGCCTCGTGGGCGCTCGCGGCGCTCGCGGCGCTGTACCTGCACCCTCTGGTGCTGCCCTACCTCAAACCCTACATACAGAAGGACACGATCGCTCTGGCCGCTGCGGCCGGCGTCGTGTTTTTCGTTGCGCTGATCGTCGTCTCGATCATCACCGTCCGGATCTCGGACATGATTCTCGATTCGAAGGTCGGGGCGCTCGACCGTTCGCTCGGCTTCCTGTTCGGGGCCGCTAGAGGGCTGCTGCTGTGCGCTGTGGCGTTCATCTTCTTCAACTGGCTGGTGCCGGACAAATCGCAGCCGGAGTGGGTGAAGAACGCGAAGATGCGCCCGCTGCTGTCGGTCACCGGCGAGCAGATCATGGGCCTTCTGCCCGACGACCCCGAGAGCATTCTCGCCAAGCTCAAGAAGCCGAAGACAGCGGCGCCGCCGGAAGACGCGCCGGCCGAGAGCGACCAAGACACGAAGTCGCCGCAGCCGCCCGCGCGGCCGACGACGAACCAGAAATCAGAAAATACGCCGGCGACCAGAACCAGCGACAGACAGCGCCTCGATGCGCTGGTGTCCGGTTCGGCGACGCCCACGCGACGCTAGGATGGAGACGCCGGAGGCGAACGCAACCGGCTGCGGGCGGCGCGCCCGCGTGGAGTGGGTAGAATGACGCAGGACGGCCAAGGCGCGCATGGCGCCGACATTTCCGCGGACTTCGATCTCGACGGCGACACCCTGCGCGAAGAGTGCGGGGTGTTCGGCATTTTCGGCCACCCGGACGCCGCTGCGATCACCGCGCTCGGCCTCCACGCGCTTCAGCACCGTGGGCAGGAGGCGGCCGGCATCGTTTCGTTCGACGGCGCCCGCTTCCATTCGGAGCGGCGTCTCGGCCTCGTCGGCGACCACTTCTCGCGCGTCAGCACGATCCAGGGCCTGCCGGGCGATTCCGCGATCGGCCATGTCCGCTATTCCACCACCGGCGAGACGATCCTGCGCAACGTGCAGCCGCTCTTCTCTGAGATTTCGTCCGGCGGATTTGCGGTCGCGCACAACGGCAATCTGACGAACGGCCTGACCCTGCGGCGCGAGTTGATCCGCGGCGGCGCGATCTATCAGTCGACGTCCGACACGGAGGTCGTTCTGCATCTGGTGGCGCGCAGCCGGCAGTTGCGGATCATCGACCGCTTCATCGAGGCGCTGCGCCAGATCGAGGGCGCTTATTCCCTGGTGGCGCTGACCAACAAGAAGCTGATCGGCGCGCGCGACCCGCTCGGCATCCGGCCGCTCGTGCTCGGCGAACTCGACGGCCACTACATTCTCGCATCCGAAACCGTCGCGCTCGACATCATCGGCGCGCGTTTCGTGCGCGATATCGAGAACGGCGAAATCGTCGTCATCTCCGAAGACGGCATCGAGAGTCTGAAGCCTTTCCCGCCGGTCGCCATGCGGCCGTGCATCTTCGAATACATCTACTTCGCGCGGCCGGATTCCATCGTGCATGGCCGGCCGGTCTACGACGTGCGCAAGGCGATGGGCGCGCAACTCGCGATCGAGTCCGGCGTCGAGGCGGACGTCGTCGTGCCGGTGCCGGATTCCGGCGTGCCAGCGGCGATCGGCTATGCGCAGCAATCCGGCATTCCCTTCGAGCTCGGCATCATCCGCAATCATTATGTCGGACGCACATTCATCCAGCCGACGCAGAACGTGCGCGAACTCGGCGTGCGCATGAAGCACAACGCCAACCGCAGCGTGGTCGCCGGCAAGCGCATCGTGCTGATCGACGATTCCATCGTGCGCGGCACGACGTCGGTGAAGATCGTGCGCATGATGCGCGACGCCGGCGCGCGCGAAGTCCACTTCCGCATCTCGTCGCCGCCGATCACCCATCCCGACTATTACGGCATCGATACGCCGCAACGCGACAAGCTGCTGGCGGCCACCCATTCCCTGGAGGAGATGCGTCAGTACATCGGCTGCGACACGCTCGCTTTCCTGTCGGTGGACGGCATCTACAAGGCGATGGGCGAAATGGGCCGCAACGATGCGCGGCCGCAATTCACCGACCATTGCTTCACGGGCGATTATCCGACGGCGCTGACCGACGTCGCCGGCGAGACGGGCAAGCAGCAGCTCTCGCTGTTGGCGGAAGCCGGCTGACGAGCATCTTTTTGTCGCAGCACGCCGGGAAGCGTTCGGCGCTAGTATAGCCGTGTGCTCCTCATGGGAGGCGGTCATGGCTAACGCGCTTGAACAGGTTGGACCGGTCGATCCCGCAAAGACGACCTCGCCTATCGCGGAAGGACCGGAGCCGACCGGCGTTCAGCACGCCGATCAGCGCTCGCCGACGATCTGCTATTTCAACGGACGCAGATATTCGCAGGGCGCGGTCGTCTGTTCCAAGAAGCAGCGGTTGAGATGCGGCGGGGACGGCACTTGGTACCTGGACGGCGCCTGCTGAACCGGGTCGGCTTTCGCATCGGGCTCGCAGGCGCTAGAAGCGAGCTGCCCAGCGCCCCGCCCTCTCCCGGGCCGCCAGCAGGATCGAAAGCCGTATGACCCAGCCATTGTCCAACCGGATCGCCCTCGTCACCGGCGCGTCGCGCGGCATCGGACGCGCCGTTGCGCTTGAGCTTGCGCGTCAGGGCGCGCATGTCGTCGCGCTTGCGCGCACCCAGGGCGCGCTCGAGGATCTCGATGACGAGATTCGCAAGTTCGGCGGCGAGGCGACGCTGGTTCCTTGCGATCTCTCCACCGACCACGACGCGCTCGACCGGCTCGGCGCCGCAATCCACGAACGCTGGGGCAAACTCGATATCTTCGTGGGCAACGCCGGCCTGCTCGGCGTGTTGAGCCCGCTCGGCCATATCGACCCGAAGGAATGGGACAAGGTGTTTTCGGTCAACGTGACCGCGAACTGGCGCCTGATCCGCTCGCTCGACCCGCTGCTGAAGCGCTCGGACGCGGGCCGCGTCGTTTTCATGTCGTCGGGCGCCGGCCATCGCGCCGAGCTTCGCGCGTATTGGGGCCTGTACGGCGTGACCAAGGCCGCCCTGGATACGCTCGCGCGTTTCTACGCGGCCGAGACGCAGAACATCGCGAATGTGCGCGTGAACCTGTTCCAGCCCGGTCCGCTGCGCACCGCCATGCGGGCCAAGGCGATGCCGGGCGAAGACCCGATGACGCTGAAGACGCCGGAAGAAGCCGCGCCGTCCGTCGTGGCCATGTGCGCGCCGGAGTGGGGCGAGACGGGCAAGCTCTACGATTTCCCGCAGGGGAAACTTTTGAGCTTCCGCGAGCCTGCGTAGCTACGTTTCAGCGGCGGGCTGCGCGCGCCGCAAGGAGCCGCTCGATTTCATCATGCGCCTCGGCGAGCACGATCGCTTGCGGCGAATCCGCATCGGCTGCGAGAGCGGCGAGGAATAGTCGGTCGCGGCGTCGCGGATCGACCAGCCAGTCGACGATCCGACACATCGACGATTGCTGGCGCTCCCAATGCGGATCGCCGAGCTTGCCTTCTTCGAGCAGCGCGAAGGGACGCCATTCCCGGATCATCGCCTCGCTGACCAGTGCGGCCATATGCAACGAGGCGCTGACGCTGTCGTCCGCCTCCCACATCGCGAGATAAGGCGCGACGTCGTCGCCGGCGTGCGCGACCATGCACAGGAACTCTTCGGCCCTGTTCTCCTGAAACAGCCAAAGGCCGTCGCGATCGCGCCGGAACAACGAGGGCGTCTCGGCAAGAATCGCGCGCCAGAGCGCTTGCAGGCAGCGTTCGACAGCCGCGATCTCTTCGCGAGTCCAGAGATCGCGATAGGTCTTGTCGTCCCAGCCGAGCGGACCGCGCCCGAGACGGATCAGCGCACATTCGTTTCCCGACATGCTGACCTCTGCGCCGGTCGCCAGCAATTCGAAGATGCGCGGCAGGAAATGCTTCGCCTCGTCGGCTGCCGAACCTTCCGAATGGTGATGCGCGGAGCCGAGATATTCCGAGATCAACGCGGCGCTCAGGTCCCTGCGCGAAATTCGCGCGAGATCGCGCGCGTTCGCTTCAGAGACGCAGCACGGACAAACTGTCGCGTTGCGGCCGCGCCACTTGATCTCCGCGAAGACCGCGTAGGCGTTGTCGATCGCTTGCCGCAGTTCGTTCGAAATCGTCATCCGCAGGCTTCTCCGTCCGCGAACATATCCGACGATCCCGGCGCTCGAGACTGTGCCGCCGCGCACCGTACGGACGGCGCGCGCGCGAGGGCTTGAATAGGGTATAGGGGTATCCTATTTTGCGGGTATGACCCACACGATCAACGACAAGAAGAAGTTGCTCGCCCGCGTCCGCCGCATTCGCGGCCAGGTCGAGGCGATCGAACGCGCGCTGGACAGCGAGGCCGGCTGTGAAGTCGTGATGCATCGGCTCGCGGCGGCGCGCGGCGCGCTGTCGAGCCTGATGGCCGAGGTCGTCGAGGACCATGTGCGTTCGCACCTCGTCGACGCCGATCGCCATCCGGACGCGTTGAACCAGGACGCCGTCGACCATCTCGTCGATGTCGTGCGGACGTACATGAAATAGGCGTGCGCGATGACTTCTTTCACCGACCTCCTGCAGCAAGGGACGGCCAACGCGTGGCTGTTCGTTCCGAGCGCCGTTCTGCTGGGCGCGCTGCATGGTCTGGAGCCCGGCCATTCCAAGACGATGATGGCGGCTTTCATCATCGCGGTGCGCGGAACCGTGATGCAGGCTGTCCTGCTGGGCCTAGCGGCGACCGTCTCGCATACGGCGATCGTCTGGGCGATCGCTCTCGCCGGCCTGCATTTCGGCGCGCAGTGGAACACTGAGGCGACCGAGCCCTACCTGCAACTCGTCTCGGCCGTCCTCATCATCGGCGTCGCCGCGTGGATGCTGTGGCGCACATGGCGCGACACGCATCGCCATCACAGCCACGACGAGTTGCAGCGCATCGACACTGGCCATGGCGCGGCGAGCGTCGAGATCGTCGAGGACAGCGTTCCGCCGCGTTGGCGGCTGGCGTTCGAGGGCGGAGCATTCGCCCCGGCGGACGCGCGTATCGAAACGATCCGGCCTGGCGGCGCGCGTCAAACATTCGCATTTCGCGACGTCGGCGGAATTCTCGAGTCGATCGACGAGATTCCGGAACCGCACGCATTCAGGGCGATCCTGACGCTCGCGCACGGCGGCCACGAGCACAGCTATGAACTGGAGTTTCAGGAGCACGATCACGCGCACGATCACGACAGCGCGCTCGATCCTGGATCAGATGGCCATCAGGACGCCCACGCGCGCGCTCACGCGCTCGATATCCAGCGACGCTTCGCCAACCGCCAGGTGACGACCGGACAGATCGTGATGTTCGGCCTGACGGGCGGACTGATCCCCTGCCCTGCCTCGATCACCGTTCTGCTTCTCTGCCTGCAGCTGAAACAATTCGCGCTCGGCGCGGCGCTCGTTCTGTGTTTCAGCATCGGCCTCGCCGTCACCATGGTGTCGGTCGGCGCTGCCGCGGCGCTGAGCGTGCGCCACATTTCACGACGCTGGGAGGGCTTCGACGCAATCGCGCGCCGCGCGCCGTATCTGTCGGCTACGCTCATCATCGCCGTCGGTCTTTACACGGGCTGGCTCGGGTGGTCGCAATTGGCGGCGCACGCCGCATAGAGCGCTGCTAGCGGCGCTTTTTTTCGTAGGGATTTTCGCCCATCCGCTTCGACAGGCGCAATGGCACGCCGGGCAGGTCGAAATACTCGCGCAACGAGTTGACGAGGTAACGCTCGTAGCTCGTCGGCAGTTCATCGAGCTGGTTGCCGAACAGAACGAAATGCGGCGGCCGTGCTTTCGGCTGGGTGATGTAGCGGATCTTGATGCGGCGGCCGGAGACGGCCGGCGGCGGCGTCTGTTCGAGCGCGCCTTCCAGCCACCGGTTGAGGCGCGAGGTCGAGATGCGGCGGTTCCAGGTCTCCTGCACGGTCATGATCGCCTGCATCAGCCTGTCGATGCCCTGTCCGGTCGCGCCCGAGAGCGCGATGACCGGCGCGCCGCGCAATTGCGGCAACAGACGCGCGGCTTCCTCGCGCAATTCCCTGATGCGCGCGCCGCCCTTGTCGTCGATCAGATCCCACTTGTTCAGTCCGATCACCAGCGCGCGGCCCTCGCGCTCGACAAGATCGGCGATCGTCAAATCCTGCTTCTCGAAGGGGATGGTCGCGTCGAGCAGCACGACGACGACTTCCGCGAACTTGACGGCGCGCAACGCGTCGGCGGCGGCGAGCTTTTCCAGCTTCTCCGTCACGCGCGCGCGGCGGCGCAGGCCCGCCGTGTCGAACAGCTTGATCTTGCGCTCGCCCCACTGGAAATCCAGGCCGATGGAGTCGCGGGTAATGCCGGCCTCCGGTCCCGTCAGCAGGCGATCCTCGCCGATGATGCGGTTGATGAGCGTCGACTTGCCGGCGTTGGGGCGGCCGACCACCGCGATGCGCAGCGGCTTGGTGACGTCGAGTTCCGACCCGTCCTCGTCGTCGGCGAACTCCCGGCGCTGTTCGCCTTCGTCCTCTTCGGCCGGCGCGGTTTGGTCCGGCAGCGCTTCCAGCAATGCGCTGTACAGGTCGGCCATGCCGTCGCCGTGTTCGCCCGACAAAGCGATGGGGTCGCCGAGGCCGAGCGAGAATGCGTCCAGCGCGCCGGACTGGCCGAGGCGGCCCTCCGCCTTGTTGGCGGCCAAGATGATCGGCTTGCCGGCGCGGCGCACCAGAGAGGCGAAATAGCGGTCGTCAGGCGTGACGCCGACGCGCGCGTCGATCATGAACAAAATGGCGTCGGCCTGGTCGATGGCGGCTTCGGTCTGCGCGCGCATGCGGCCCGACAGCGTGGCGGCGTCGCCCTCCTCGAGCCCCGCCGTGTCGATGACGGTGAAACGCAGATCGCCGAGCTTCGCCTCGCCCTCGCGGCGGTCGCGCGTCACGCCCGGCTGGTCGTCGACCAGCGCGAGCTTCTTGCCGACGAGCCGATTGAACAGCGTGGACTTGCCGACGTTGGGGCGGCCGATGATAGCGAGCGTGAATGACATGGCTGGGCACCGCGAACCGGGCTCACGCCCGAAACCGCTCGGATCACTTCGATGGCGGCTTGCGGTCCGAACGGACGAGGCCGAGGAATGCTTCCGCGCGTTGTTTCATCTGCGCCGGCGAGCCCTCGTCGATCACGATCTGATCGAGCCAGCGCCCCGCTGCGTCGAAATCGCCGAACTTGATCGCGGCGAGCGCCAGGAGTTCGCGGGCCGACGAACGGAACGGCTGGCCGGCGGCGGCCATCGGATTCAAACGTTCCTCGATCTCCTTGCGGTCCGCATCGTCGACGCGGATGATCGCGGCGCGCAGGCGCGCGACGTCGCGCAGCAGCGGATCGAACGAGGCGTCCGTCGCGAGCTTGTCGAAGGCGACGACGGCGGCCTTGCGGTCCTTGACGGCGGTTTCGGCGGCGGCGCGCAGCGCGGCGATGGCGGCATAGCCCTTCGGCCCGGTCTTGGCGATGTCCTGCAGGGCGGCCTCGGCCTCCGCCGACTTGCCGTCGCGGGCCAGCGTGAGCGCGGCCTGCAGCTTTTCGTCCGCTGCGACGGCCGACTTGAACTGCTGCGCCTGCCAGAATCTCCAGCCGCCGGCCGCAATCACGATCAGCACCGCCAGCGTGACGATGATGTTCTGGTATTTGTTCCAGAGCGCGAGCGCCCGGTCCTGGCGGACTTCTTCGTCGACTTCGCGGAAAATATCGGCCATGCCCGCCTCGTTCGCGCGCCGGATCTGTTCCGGCCCGCCGCCCGTCTAGCAGATGATCCCGGCGAAAGCGAGATTTCGCGGCTTCAGCCGAACAGGCCGGCGACGCCGGAATAGACGCCGAAAATCACGGTGACGGCGATGACGACCCCGCTGATCCACGCCCAGGCGCCCTGAACGCGATAGGGTTCCGGCAGATTGCGCGCCAGCAGAAACAGGAAGCCGAGCACGATCGGCAGCAGCAGCGCGTTCATCACCTGCACGCCGACGCTGATCGCCACGAGATCGGCGCCCGACGCGACGATGACCGCGCCCAGCACCAGCGCCGCCGTGTAGACGCCGTAAAACCACGGCGCCTCGCGCGGCTCGAGTTCGAGGGAATGCTTGTGGCCCATCACCTCGGCCAGAGTGCGCGCCGCCGTGAGCGTCACGACGATGGTCGCGACCACCGCCGCGCCGGTCATGCCCAGCCCGAACATCAGCTTGCCCATACGCTCGCCGAGATGCGGGGTGATGGCGTCGGCGATTTGCTGCACCGTATCGAGCGAGCCCGCGGCGCCCGTCTTGTTGAGCGTCGCGGCGGTGGCGACGACCACGGCCGCCATGACGAGCTGCGTCAGGACCGAGCCGAGCGCCGTGTCGAGCCGCGCCGCCGGCATGTCCTCGACCTTCAGGCCCTTCTCGATCACCGAGGACTGCTGGAAGAAGACCATCCAGGGCATGATGACTGCGCCGATATTGGCCGAAACCAGATAGAGATATTTCGGGTCGCGCCAGGGAATGGAGACCGCGTCGGCGGCGAGTTCGCCGATCTTCGGCTCGGCCGCCCAGGCGACGATCAGGAATACGAGTTCGAAAGCGCCGACCGCGATGGCGATGCGCTCGACCGAGAGATACGAGCCGGAAAACGCCATCAACAGCAGCGCGCCGACCACCACGATCATCGTAATGCCCGTCGGCACGCCCAGCAGGGCGCCGACGCCGGCGAGCCCGCTGAGTTCCGACAGCAGCGCGCCAATGCAGGAAATGCTGAGCGTGCCCACCGAGAACCAGGCCCAGAAGCGTCCGTATTGCTGGAGGATCAGCTCCGCATGGCCCTTGCCGGTGACGACGCCGAGCCGCACCGTCAGCTCCTGCACGACATAGAGGATCGGCGCGAGGATCAGTTGCAGCAGCAGCAGCTTGTAGCCCCATTGCGCGCCGGATTGCGCGGCGGTGATGACCGAACCCGCGTCGGTGTCGGCCAGCATGACCACGAGGCCCGGCCCGGCGACCGCCAGAAAGCGCGCGAGCGCCGACACAGGTCGCTTGCCGCCGTTGTCCGTCGCATAGGCCAAATCGCATTCCTCCGGGCTATCCCCGGGGCTACCGGATGGGCGCTTCTCCGGTCAATGC
The DNA here is from genome assembly GCA_964634325.1 of uncultured Rhodoblastus sp. Taxonomy (GTDB): domain Bacteria; phylum Pseudomonadota; class Alphaproteobacteria; order Rhizobiales; family Beijerinckiaceae; genus JAJXWB01. Next base: position 107,690 of record CAZWJF010000005.1, on the reverse strand, counting down.
TGCATTGCGACACAGGGCGATGTTGGAGGCGTTCTAAATGCGGGCGGCGACGCGCCGCCCACGAGCGCGACGCGACCTATTTCAGCGCCGCGCCATACTCCTCCGGCTTGAAGCCGACGAGAAGCTGGTCGCCGATTTCGAGAACCGGCCGCTTGATCATGGAGGGTTGGGCGACCATCAGCGCCAGCGCCTTGGCTTCGGTCAGCCCTTCCTTGTCGGCGTCGGGCAGCTTCCTGAAGGTCGTTCCGGCGCGGTTGAGCAGCTTTTCCCAACCGACCCGCTTCGCCCAGGACTTCAGTTTCGCCGGCTCGACGCCTTGCGTCTTGTAGTCGTGGAAGGCGTAGGCCGCGCCCTTTGCGTCGAGGAAGGCGCGCGCCTTCTTCATCGTGTCGCAGTTCTTGATGCCGTAGATCGTCATCTTGTGCGGCACGCGGCGGCTCCTGTCTGGCGGTTTGGACGGTGGTAGCGCGAGAATTCACCGCTTCGCAACCTTGCTGTGCGCGACATGGGCTGCGGCGTGCGCGCCGATGCAATCAAGGGCCTGTCCCGATGCTTCGCTGGATGACCGTTCTGGGGATCGTCGGATTCCTGTCGGGCCTCATCGGTCCGGTGTTCCTCATGCCCCAGTCCAATATCGCGCCGATCGTCGGCGTGGTTTTCACGGGGCCCGGCGCGGCGTTTCTCGGCGCTGTGATCGGGGGCGTTCTGGGGTTCTTCGACCTGCCGCGCCGGACCGAAACGCGCGCGCTGGCGGCCACGGCCGCTTCGACGGCTATCGTCATCCTCGGGGCGTTGCTGGCGGGGCGGTGACGTCCGCGCCGAGCGTGCAGGACATGATGGTGGCGGCGGCCGGGGAGGCGAATGGGTGTGTCGTGGTGACGGGGAAAGAATGGGATTTTGCGGGGGTGGAGGTTTTGAATCCGATGTAGGGGGAGCGGCAGTCACGCACGGTGGCTAAGATTTGGACGATGGTAGTTGACTTGGTTCGGGGTCAAGTGCAGGCTGGATTTCAGCGGAGCCGTCTCCCGCACCGTCCACATTGGTGAAGCCTTCGGGGCAAGTACGATTTTCGCACCTCGGCACTCGCTAAGTGCGCCGCAGGGTTGAGTGGACCCACCCATTGCAAGGCGCGCTTGGGAGACCACTATGCGATTTTATTTTCCAAACACCACTCGGCCGAAGAAGGCCGCCAAGCATCTGGCCAATGATCTAGGAGTTCCGCTTGCGCAAACGCAGGCAGCGGTCGCAATCGCCTGCGGTTACAAAGATTGGTATGATTTGGAGAAGCATTCCTCTGACGGATCGCAATTCGTTCTCGATCAAGATTTGTCAGCCGATGATTATGTCGAGCGGCAAAAGCGCTTGACGCTTTTGATCAGTGCGAGGCTCGATTTGTCAGATGGCGATGTGCAGTTCGCACTTACGCGAGCACGATTGAGCGGGGATCGTCGCACTACGCTCGAAGAACAAATTTCGATCCGCATTGCCTGTTGGCGCGATACAACCATGCCACTAATGCCAAAGAAGGAACCAGGCGCGGTTGGCAAGCTGAAAAGTCCTGGCCGAAATGGTGAGGTTGTGATTTTGAGACAACTTGGGTCGCCGACCGAGGTCATATCGAAACGTGGCATCACAATAATTGCAGACTTTGAGTACGTCTCGCCTCAAGTCGCTCCGGCATTGTTCATACCGCATCGCCTTTACCTGCCATATGGCTTTTGGACCGAGCGCGACGGTGCAAGGGTCGTTTTTTCGCGAGATTATGCGCCGATGTGGCGACTACGTGAGGGCAAGCCGGCAGAGCGCGTCGAGCCGTGGTCGAGAATTCTGTACGTTGATCAGACCTTTCTTTGGCCTGCCGGCCGGGAGCCTTATTGGTCTGAAGAGCTGACATCTCACCTACATTCGTTCCTGAATGAGAATGGCGTTTTTGCGCTTCCAATTCTGGCGGACGCACTTCCCCTTCTGGTTCACGACAAGGTGATTAAGAACATCGCGATGGGCGACTCCATCAAACTGCTCAGGTCTAATCGAAGTGTATTGGACGAGGTGGGATAACCGCCTCACTCCCACTCGATGGTTAACGGTCATCATAAGATACTGAAATCACTGCGATAAAAATTTTTCTGCGAGCAATATACCGTCAGCCTAGCCGTCAAAATGGCGGGGCTTTGAAATCATTGGGGTTTTTCGGAGGGTCCCGAAAAACGTACTTTCGGGGACTCTCGTCAAGCGGCGGAAGCAGGAGACGATCTGGGCGCATCCGTGCATTCCGCAAATTCCACGAAATAATCCTACCAGCAGGCCCGATGTCCGTCACCTAGGGTTCAGTCGGTCCACGGTGGTTCGAGCGAGTTTTTTGGTTTCCACGCGCATTCGCGCACCTTAGCCGTCGATACCGTAGCCAACCGTAGCCACCGCTCCCTTGACATTCCAGGTGGTAAGATTATCTTACGATATGTCAGATCAAGGAGGCTCACATGGACGCTACGGAAATCAAAGAGAAGCTGATCGCTGTCCTCGGCCAGATTCAGGCTGACAGCGGCTTGGAATGCCCAACGCTAGCTGGCGCCACCAAGCCAGTTGAGAACCTGCCCAAGTTTGACAGCAAGATCTGGCCCGTCGCGACCACCATCCTCGCCACCGAGATCGGCGCGACGATCCCGAACGAGGTGAACATCTTCGTCGACGAGACGAGCAAGCTCCCACGCTCCATCGACGAGACCGTCGCCTTCGTCTGCGAACTGCTCAAGAAGCAGGACGATAAGCAAGCAGCGGCGGCATGACCGAGATCGATTCCGCCAAGCGCGCTCAGATCGCCGAACGACTGAGAGAGGCGCGCAAGCTCGCGGGCCTGTCGCAAGGCCATGTCGCCAAGTTGCTCGGCCTGCATCGCCCCTCCGTAAGCGAGATTGAAGCCGGCAATCGGCGCGTCTCAGCCGACGAGCTCGCCAAGCTCGCCGAGGTCTATGACGTCAGTGTCGCTTGGCTGCTAGGCGAGGCGCCCGACACAATCGACGCCCAGGACCCGCGGCTCGAACTCGCTGCCCGCGAACTTTCCAAGCTCAAGCCAGACGACCTGGAACGGCTGCTCAAGCTGTTAGCCGCCATGCGCAGCGATTCCACCGCGAACGGAGGCGATCGCTGATGAACGTGATGCGCACCGCCAAGCCCAGCTTCAACCGCCGTGCCCTGGCGACCCAAGCGATGCAGGCAGCCACGGCCACGCGAGCGAAGGCCAAGCTCGACCAAGCCAGCCCGATCTGCATCTACGGGCTGTGCGAGACGCTGGGCATCCCGGTGCGCTTCAACAACATCAACATGGAAGGGATGTATCAGCGCGGCCTTCCGCCCCGCATCCATCTCTCCGCGCGACGGCCGTTGCCGCGGCGCGCCTACAATTGCGCGCACGAGCTCGGCCATCACGTATTCGGCCATGGCTCGTCGATCGACGAGTTGCGCGAGGATGCCAAGGCACAGCCTTGTGAGGACCCCAAGGAGTTCTTGGCCGACGCCTTCGCAGGCTTCATCCTCATGCCGATCATCGGCCTGCGCCGTGCTTTCTCGGTCCGGGGCTGGACCCCAGAAACGGCGACGCCGGCGCAGATCTTCACCATCGCCTGCGAGTTCGGCGTCGGCTACGCGACGCTTCTGACTCACCTCTCGGCCGGCGTGAACATGCTGTCGCGCGGCCGCGCCGCCGCTCTGCAGCGGGTCACGCCCAAGGCGTTGCGCACGGACATCCTCGGTGCGCTGACGCCTGAGCCGCTGATCGTCGCCGATCGCCATCGCGCCGCGCCCACCTTGGATGCCGAGGTCAAGACGCTGCTTCTTCTGCCGCCCGGCACCGAGGTGACGGGCGGCGGACTCGCCTTCGAGCGCGACCTCGCAACCGGACGCCTGTTCCGGGCGGTGAAGCCGGGGATCCTCCAGGCGAGCGCTGGTGACTGGGCCGTCTTCGTGCGCGTCGCTCCCGTCCAGAAGAACGAGCTGTACGGCTATGTCGGTCTCGCTCAGTACCGGCATCTAGAGGAGGACCCGGATGAGTAAGGCCAAGATGCTCGCACCACCGCCGCCCCTGGTGATCGACGACACCAACCTGTCGCGCGCCTGGGCGCGGCTGCTGCTGAAAGTTCTCGACGGCGCTGGCACCGAGGTCGCCCCGTTGATGCTGAGCCTGAGCGGATTCGCGCAGAACGGTGCCGCAGCCGAAGACCCAGTGGTGCGCCAGGCGCTCGATCGGCTGCTCAAGCGCAAGGGGCGACTCGTGGTCGACGATGTTGCGTTCACGATCTTCCCACAGCGCCTCTGGGAGATGTCGCGCGGCGACCGGACCCGCCTTTTCACACTCTATCGCGCGACATTCCCGCGCTGGCAGGCGATGAACCGCAAAGCCAATGGCCGCGGCCTGTATTTCGAGCGCATGGTCATGTACGGGCGCGGCCCGAGCGACGGCAATCAACTGGAGTGGATTTTGTCTCAGTTCAATTCGCGGGCGGGCGTGCGCCGTTCGATGCTTCAGGCGACCACCTTCGATCCGGGCCGCGACCATGTCGCGAGCGCCCAACTCGGCTTTCCCTGCCTGCAGCAGGTGAGCTTCGAGCCGACCGCGACCGGTCTCGTCACCAACGCCTTCTACGCTACCCAGCAGATCTTCGACAAAGCCTATGGCAACTATCTCGGCTTGGCTCAGCTCGGCGCGTTCATGGCCCATGAGATGGGCATGCCGCTCGCGCGCCTGAACGTCATGGTCGGGATCGCCAAGCTCGAGCGCATCACAAAGAGCGATGCGGATTTCGCGCCGCTAGTCGCCGCCGCCCACACCCTCGTGGCCCCGCCCGCCGTGCCGGCAGCACGCCCGGTTATCGCCGCAGCGACCGCAGGAGCTACGCTTTGAATTCGAGGTCGCCCAAAAACACAACGAAACGTCCACGCGGCCGCCCACCGAAGTCTCGTTCCAGCGCAACTGTGGCATCGCTGCCGATGGATTTCCCCATCGCGGTCCGGCCACCGGAGCCATCGGCGGCGCCCGCGCCGATCGTGCTGCGACACCTCGCGCCGGCCAAGGTGTCCGAGGTCTATGAGAGCTATTGGCGCTTCGCCGCCGAACGGCAGGCGGTGTTCTTTCGCCGCGCCAGCGGTGAGGCGCGTCCATGGACGCACAATCCGGTGCTGGCGATCTACAAGTTCACCAACGCCTATCGCGCGTCTGACCGGGTCAGCCAGTATCTTATCCGGCATGTCATCTATCGCGACGACCTGCCCAAGTCGCCGCGTGAACTGTTCTTCCGCATCCTGCTCTTCAAGCTGTTCAACAAGATCGAGACCTGGGAACTCCTCGAACGTGCCCTCGGTCCGATCACCTTCGAGGACTATCGCTTCGCCGCCTATGACGGGGTGCTCACGCGCACGATGCAGGCCGGCCATCGCATTTACTCGGCCGCCTACATCATGCCGCCGGGGAGTCGCGCCTTCGGCCGATCGGCGAAGCACCAGAACCACCTGTTGCTGCTCGAACGCATGATGGCCGACCAGCTGGCCGAGCGGCTGGCGCAAACCCGCACGATGCAGGAGGGCTTCGAGAAGCTGCGCGCCTATCCGACGATCGGCGACTTCCTCGCCTATCAGTTCATCACCGACATCAATTACAGCGAGCTCACCGATTTCAGCGAGATGGACTTCGTCATGCCCGGACCGGGCGCGCGCGATGGGCTGCGCAAATGCTTCCTCGACCCGGGCGGCCTGAACGAGCCCGAGCTCATCCGGCTGATGGCCGATCTACAGGAGCAGGAGTTCGAGCGTCTCGGCCTTGACTTCCAATCGCTCTGGGGGCGCCGGCTTCAGCTAATCGACTGCCAGAATCTGTTCTGCGAAGTCGACAAATATGCGCGTGTGGCGCACCCGCAGATCGCGGGAAAGACCGGCCGTGTCCGCATCAAACAGAAGTTCGAGGCGACCCCCGATCCGATCGACCTGTTCTATCCGCCAAAATGGAAGCTCAACGACAAGATCCGCGTCGGCGCGCCGCAGCGCGCCGTGGCGGGATGACGCCGAAGGAGGCGCGCTTGGACTTCAACAGCTATCAGAAGGAGGCGCTGCGCACCGATCGTGTGCCCGCGCGCGACGGCGCCGACGAGACCACCGCGATGATCGTGCCCATGCTCGGCCTCGCCGGTGAAACCGGCCAGCTGCTCAGTGAGTACAAGAAGCACCTGCGCGACGGCGAGGCGCATCGCCTCTTCAAGGAGCGCGTCTCCGAGGAACTAGGCGATCTGCTTTGGTACATTGCCAATGTGGCGAGCAAGTTCGACCTCTCGCTGTCCGACATCGCCGCCGCCAACCTAGCGAAGGTCAAACAGCGCTGGGCCAGCGAACGCACCGAGCCGCTCACCTTCGACGCTGAGCTTCCCGAAGGCGAGCGCTTGCCGCGACGATTTGAGGTCGAACTCATCGACGTTGACGGCGAAACGCGCCGGCACGTGCGTGTCCTGATCGACGGCAAGCCGTTCGGCGCGGAGCTCACCGACAATGCCTATGACCCAGACGGCTATCGCTTCCACGATGTCTTCCATTTCGCCTACGCCGCCGTCCTGGGTTGGTCACCGATCACCCGCGCCTTGCTCCGGCGCAAGCGCAAGAGCCGGCCACTGCTCGATGAGGTGGAGGACGGCGGGCGCGCGGCCGTCATCGAAGAGGGTGTAGCGGCGCTCGCGTTCGACTATGCGCGTCGCCATCGTTTTCTCGAAGGGGTCGCCGCCCTCGACTTCCAGATCCTGCGCACGATCAAGGACATGACGTCTCACCTGGAAGTGCGGCAATGCACCACCGGCGAATGGGAGCAAGCGATCCTGCAGGGCTTCGACGTATGGCGCGCCGTGCTCGCCGCACACGGCGGCCGCATCGCCGTCGATCTCGACGCATGTCGCATCACCTTCCTAGGCCCGCCCTCCGCTCAGGACTCGCGCGCGTGAGCCTCCGCACCCAAAGCGAGAACGCTCGCCATCGCCAGCCCGCCGGCATGGCTGATGCTGAGCCGCCAAGCAGTCACGCCCAACGCCACGGCGGCCTTCGCGGCGCCGCCGGTGAGCCGGACCTCAGGCGCCGCGCCGGGTGCGCGGTGGATCATCACATCGGTGAATGCGACGCCCGCGCCGAAACCTGTGCCGAGCGCCTTGAGCACCGCCTCCTTGGCGGCGAACCGCCCTGCCAGGCGCTCGATCCGATCGGCCCCATCGCCGATCTCGTCGAGCTCAGCCTGAACGAAGCAACGCGGAATCAGCGGGTCGCGCGGATCCTCGATCCAGCGGCGCATCTCGGCGACCTCCACCAGGTCAATGCCGTGTCCGATGACGTTCACAAGTCCAATCCTTCCATGGATCGCCATGAGAAGAGCGGTTCGGTCTTTAGCTATCCTAACGATCCAATCGAACCCCTACGCCGGAGGCCCCCTTGTAGGTGTCGGCCACAGCGCTTCGCCATCCCTGACGATGAGGGTCGCAGCCAGTCTGCGGCTCCTACGCCGCGATCGCCGTGTCTGGCCTCCATATCATCGGTTCATAGTTCACCACCGTTGCGCCGCTTGCTGTCCGGCCCATCTCGATTGTAATCAAACGATCGTCTTGGAACGCCGGGCCCAACTCAAGACTCAAGTAGTCGAACAGCGGCTTCTCATGCACAGCAATGACTACCTGCCGTCCATGTTGTTTTGAAAGCGTGCGGAGCAGAGCAGCGAACTGTGCGATGTGAACCTCATCCATACTCTGGACAGGGTCATCGATAACCAACCATGGCAGGGTTGGACCTACGGAAAGATGCAACGCCAAGAACAAAGTGAGCGCCGCGGTGTTCAGGTTGCCGGCGCTCAACATCGCCCGCGGATTTCCGCCTTTCCCACCCGACCGATAAAGCGTCTCGAGGACGGCCTCTACGGGTCCACCTTGATTCTCCGGGAGAGCAAAAGCGGGGACGAAAGGCTCGTCTGGAGCGAGGCGCACGAACAGATCGCGCCACACGGCATTGAGTGAATCGTTGAAGATCCGGCGAACGATGTTCGTTCGAGCCTCACGCGCCCGCCGGCCAAGGTCGCGTGCTTGGTTGATCCGTGCATCCGCCTTTTCCTTGGCGGCAGCCAACCGCTTGGCCCGTTCTTCCTTTTCAGAAAGCGCTGCAGCCATCGCATCACGCTTTGTCCTTAGGTTTTGCCGCTCTCTCAGGTCCGACAGGGCATCACGGCGTGCAGATTGGCGCGCGGTCAGGGCCGCCTCTCGCTCGCTCACATGGGTAACGAAGCGCGCTAACGCGGCCTCGACACTCTCCGTCTCGCCGACCGCGTCAAGGCCAAGGTCCTGGGCAAACCGCGTGACAGACGTGCGAATGGAGGCGGCGCGCTGATCATGCGTGCGAAGCTGGGTTAGGCGCTGTGACGCCGCCGCTGCCGCCGAAATGCATTGCTCGCCGCGCTTGGCAGCTTCTTCGATGTCGGTCAGCGACCGTTGAAGTTCCTCCAGCCGGGCACGCCTGTCCTTCAGCTGATCGCGGGCCGCGGGAGCCAGGAGCCTCGCAGCTATCGCCGCTTGCCGCCGTTCCGCATCGGCCACTATCCGGGAGGCATCGGCACGCTCGCGAGACAGGGCTTCCAAGCGTCCCGCGCTTGCGGTTAGCGCGGCGATGCGGTTCGATACATGCGCCTGCAATGGCTCCTTCGAAGTCTCGCTATAGTCGCGTCCGCAGATCGGGCAATCTTCCGAATGGATATGCGGCAGAATTTCCGCGAGTACCTGCGCGAGCGTGCCCGCCTGCGCGGCTTGCCCTGCAATCTGCTCGTCCAGCACAGCCGCCCTGGAGCGCGCCCTGGCCATCTCCTGATCCAGCGTTTCGAGCGCCGCACTATCCACGCTGTCGCGAGCCAGAAGCGCCTCGCATCGCTGAAGTTCTGCGCTGAGCCGTTGCATGGCCTCAGCACGCGCACGTTCGGGACCGACTGATTGCGGTGACGGCAAGTCGGGGAAGAACTCCCCGAGACGCGCAAACTGGTCTTCGAGCGCTGCGCCGGTTGTCGAGCGCCAAGTTTCGACGGCCTCATTGGCCGTGGACACGGCGCGCTCGGCGTCTGCCATTTCAGTGGCCCCCACCGGCGACTGCACTGTCCGCCATTGCTCACGCGCAGCGCTGACATCTCGCCGAACGCCTGCCAGCCGCTGAAGTTCGGGCTCCTCCTGCCGGTCTTCGATAGCGAGGCGGAGCTCGCTATCGGACATCGCCGGTGTAACCTGAAGACCGAGTTCCGCCATCCTCGCCAATAGACGGCCGTTTATCGCCTGAAAGTCTTGGTCGAGGCGATCGGCTTCAGTCTTCTCGGTCGCAATCTGTTTCTCGATGGACGGTATCGTTTCACGCACTTCCCAATATGCCGGGAGGGATCCGCGCAAACGGCGGACGTCCCCCGCGTCATGCAGTCCATCGATCAGCGCATCGAGATGATCAAGGCCGAGGAGGTCTTTGACGAACTTCGTTAAAGGTGAATCGCTCCGGCGCGTGTCCTTGTCCTCATAAATCTCCAGAAGACGCCCAAGCGTTGCCTGAGCAAGATAGCAGCGCTCGCTGTAGAAGTGCGCCCGCTCGCGGGAAAGCAGTGGCGCTCCTGAAACACTGCTGCGTGTCACCAGCGTTTCTGTCGACTTAGTCTCCCCATCGAGGTTGTCCGCCGTGGTCACAATCCGAGCGTCATTGGCGTCCTTGTGAACCAGATGCGAAACATAATCCCGGTCGAGACGGGCCAGCGAGGGAACCTGGCCGGTCAGGCCCAGCTCGATCGCCGAGAGAATGCTGGTTTTCCCGGTGCCATTCTGGCCGTGGATGAGGACGACAGGCGCATCAAGCGGAACCGTGACGGATCCTTTGATGCTGCGAAAATTCGTCACCGTTATTGACTTCAGCAAGGGGGTCATGGCTCTTCCCCGGCTTCTTCCTCATCCAGCGGCTCAACGATGAGGGTGTGCAAGCGTGATTGGACGGCGTCCGCTCCCTGCGGCGCCACCTCCACGAGAGCCGCGATCTCGGGGTCGAGCCCGCCGAGTTGACCCGCGATCTCGGTCAAGGGATCGGCAATGCTAGCGTTGGGCGCTGGCAGGCTAAGTGGCATCAGGACAGCGAGCCAGTTCCGCAAGGTCGCATCGGCGTCCGCGTCCAGAATCGTGCCGATGGGCAGCACACGGCATACCCGCGACATGGACTCCAGCACGGCCGAGCTTGGCCTTGGTCCCGCAAGAACGGCTGTAAGCGGGCGCTTCGACCGCACCACGTCCATGGCGCGCGCAATGCCTTCGATCTTTTTCAGGATGCGCTGTTCCTGATCGAAGGCGGTATCTGCAACGACGATGAGGTCCGGTGACGGGCTCGTGCCGACGAACGCGGCGGGCAGGTCGAATCGCAAGCCCGCGATGTCGAGCGGCGTCGAAATACGACGGTATCCGGCGCCGGTCAGCACCTCGGCGACACGGTCGACGGGCGTTGGAGCGGTCATAGGGCCACCTCCTCCCGAAAACGCTGAAGCAAATCGGCGCTGCTTGCGGCCGCACCGAAAAGTTCAGCGATGCTGACCTCCCGTAGACCGGGGCGCCCCGTTCGGCCTGGCGAGCCGCGCGGCGATCGTGGCAAGCTGGGGGTGGTCTCCAGGCTATGAATGAGAATCGCGTCATCACCGTCGAGCAGGTGCCCGTGGTGCTGGAGACGCAACGCCGCGTGGCTATTCGCGACCAGGTAGACCTTCGCCGCACCAGCATTTGAGGTGACGCGGACAACTCCGCTCGTGTCATCGGCCGGATCGATGGTATCGAGCGTCCAGGCTCCGGCCTGGAGGCCCAGTCCGAGAATCCCGGTCGCCACGGCCGCTTCGCGCAGTCCAGATGCCGGCAGGGCCATATCCGCCGCCAGCTGCTGAACGGGAACCGATGAAATGGGATTGTAAGGACGCACCGCCGCGGGCGCGTGGCCGTCGCGAAACATCATGATCGCCCGGCTGCTCTGGTCGACCAACGCGCGGACGAACGCCATGCGGTCGGGTTCGGCCGCAGCCGCCAGGCGATCGCGAACCGCTACAACGCCTGCCTGCAAGTGCTGCCGATCCGCTGGCCCCAGCGCGCCGGGCGCGAGCTCGATCAGCCGTCGAAGCTTCGCGCAGAGCGTGTGCAGCACCAGCGACAACAGCAGCGCCTTCGCATATGCGCGGATGAGGGCGCTATCAAGAATCTGCTGCCGCGTGGCGGGCGTGTACGCTGCGCGGTAGACGTTCTGCAGCAGACCTCGCTGATCAACGCCGATCGCATTCTCGGAAAACACATAGCTTGGACGGTCGCCGGGCCATGGCCACGCCATGCGGGCTTCGGCGGCCGCGAAGACGGCCTGAATATTTGCGTCTTGGGCGGAGAGGCCCACCATCAACGTAGGCTTCGCCGCGATGAGATCGATCAGCCGCTGGACGATTGGGGCATTGTCCTGTCTGGCTACCCAACCGTTGATCTGCGATTGTCTGCCGACCAGGCACGGCCGGTAGGCCGCCTCATCGGCCGCGGCCTTTACCGCACATCCATGAAACTTGAACAATCGCGCTCTTTGTTGCGGTTCCCGGAGGTCTTCCGGCCGCACATTCACGACCAGGGCTGGTACACCACCGGTAAGTGTCTCGACAGCCTTCTCGACGAGACCATCCCAGTTAGCCGATGCAATCTCCGACGATACGCCCTCGAGCAGCAGGATCGCTATGCAGATGTGCTCGACATCCGGTTCGAGGTCGGGGTTCGCAAATGTTGACGCGATGTCCACGCCGTTCCAGAGAACAAAATCGTCCACCTCTCCGTCGACCGTCGTTTCGAGCAAACGCGCGTAATTGCCGATCAATCGTCCGGTAATCGCATCCGCGTCGGGCCACTCCGTGAAGGGACGAGCCACATCAACACGGCCTTGCTCCTCCGGTGAGAGTTGTGCCAGCGCAAGGGCTTGATTTAGCGCGGTTCTAAACCGGCAATTCGGATTGCCGAGGTCGATCTGGGCGCGGAGGAACTCGATAACGCGCGGTATGATTTGCTTCAGACCGTCGACGCGCCCGAACGAGATGCCCGATCCTAGCCAGAGCGCATACCGATCCTCGGCGACGCCTTCCGCAAAAGCCCGGAATGGCCCATCCAGCAATCCCAGCGTTTCACTCACAGTGATGGTGGCTGCGGAAGGTGTGAGCGCCATGTGATCCTCAGCAGATCGGCTGCATTACAGCAGCCGTCCTTGGCGGTCGGTATTCGTAGCTTCTATCATCTTGTTGGCTCCTCCCTTTGCACTCGGATTTTCGGCTCGATACCGCTGCTCCCCTATTCCGTCTCGAAACCATGGCTGTCGAACTTCAGGGTGCGGCTGTTCTCTGTGACGGTGCGCACGAGCTGATCCGTGGCCCCGTTGGGCAGCCTGGCCTCGATCTCGATGGTGACGGTGACTTCTGCACCCATCTGACCGGCCAGATGGGCGATCACCTCGTCGGCGATGCGGCCCGCGTCGCGCCCGACGCGCGTCGAATCCACCCGCACTGACCCGTGAAAGCGCCGAAGCTGCTGGGCGGCAGGCGGAGCCGGAGGCGTTCCGCCGGGACCGGGTCGAGGGTCGGGATCTCCTCCGCCAGGGTTGGGCGACGGCCCGGGGCCTCCTGGAGGCGGCGTTTCCGCCTCCAATTGCTTGCTGGCCACGTCCGGCTTGACCAACACGCCGGCACTGTCGGCGGTGACGTTGACGCCGTGCCCCCCTTGCAGCCCGCGAAACCGCTTTGCCGTCTCGTCCCAGCTCTCGGCATAGCCGAACGTGTCCGCGCGCCATGTCAGCAGCGCGAGACCGTCCCGAATGGCCTGCACCAATACCTCGGGACCTGCGACGCGCGGCAGATAGAGATAGCGCGCGAAGTCGTCGATGAGCTGCTTCACCGCGACGTGGTCGCCGCGCCACAGCGGGACGTCGTCGAGATGCTTGCGTAGGATCGTTGAACCGAGGCTTGCGACCAATAGCTCGTCGCTGCGCAGCTTCTTGCTCGCCCGGACCGCCAGGGCGTCGCTGCCGGTGAGCCGGGAAGCCTGCCAGACAACCGGCGCCTGCGGCGTCGTTTGCTCCGGAACGAGGAGCCATTGATAGGTCTCGGGCAGCCGTGCCGTCACCGCGCCGTCGGCGGCCTGCTTCTGGGTTTCGGCCTGCCGCCTCTGGTGCTCATCGAGGTTGAGCTCTTTCTCCTCGGCGACGATCGACGACCAGGCCAGATACTTGCGCAGGGCCTCGTCGAGGTCTTGCAGACGCACCTTGTCGGCAGCGAGGAAGACCAGCGTGTTCCGGTAGAGGCGCGGTGCGTTCCCGCGCGATTCGAGGATCGCCTTCGCCGCCGTCTCGGCGACGTTGCCGCTTTCCTTGGTGTAGGCGTGCTCGGCCGGAAGAACGACAAGGCGCGCATCATAGTCGTCGGGCACGTCCGCGCCCGAGCGCGGCATCGGGTGAATGCGTGAGAAATCGCCGTTGCGCTTGTTGAGGTCGCCGCGCAGCCGCGCTTCCAGCTCAGCAGCCACCTTGTCCGGATCGCGCTTGAGCTGCTCGGCCCGGTCTTCGGCGAGCTTCGTCACCGTCGGCTGGGTCGCGTACCAGGCGCGCGGTCCGTCCTGGTAGAGATAGGTGGCCGCCGAAGCGAGCCTCCGCAGCGCGTCGCCGAAGACGGCCGGCGTCTCGCCCGGCATCACACAGCCGAGCTTCACGCGCCTGTCCTCGAGCCCGCGATGAGCGGCCGCCGCAGTCGGCGCCGAGCCCAAGTAGATCGTGCGCGCCACGCGCCTTGTCGCCGACACCTTGCCGAGATTGGGCACCTCGCCGTCGATCCGCAGCGGGAGCGAATTGGGTCCGTCCACATCCTTCTCGATGATCGGCACCCAGTTATCCGAGAGGTATCGCGTCAGCTCGAACTGGACACGCGGATCGTCGATCGGGACCGTCGACGGCAGGATCAGCGGACTGCGGTCGCCCTTCTCCCAGAGGCTGTGGATCACGGCCGCCATGAGGCGCAGCACGCCGCGTGTCCGCTGGAATTTCACCAGCGTCGACCAGTCGGTGTAGAGCCGGTCGAAGATCTCCGGGTGGATCGGATAGGCGGCCTGGATACGCTTTTCGTACTCGCCGCCCCGGCACTCCGTCGGAAACTCGGCCGCCTGCGAGTGGTACAAATCGGCGAAGGCGCGCGCCGTCAGATCGCGCTGCTTGAACATATCGCCCGCGATCGGCTCGAAGAGCCGGCGTCGCACGATCTCGAAGCCCTCCTCGGCCGTCGCCGGCCGCCACGACGACTCGACGCGGCCCACGACGTTGCGAAGACGGTCGAGCGCCTCGCGGCCGCGAATGCCGCCGACTTCCACGTCGTCGGCCTGGGTGTGCGGCGACCCGGCCGTGTCCGACGCGGGCAGCGAGACGACCAGGAGGCAGTTCTTGGCGAGCTTCGCCGACTCGGTCAGCGCCTGAGCGAAGGTGAACTGTGTCTCGAAACCACCAGCCGGCAGATCGCTCTGATCATGGAGCTGGCGCGCATAGGCCACCCATTCGTCCACCAGCACGAGGCAAGGGCCATATTCGACGAAAAGCTCGCGCAGCACGTCGCCCGGGCTGGTCGCCTTTTCGTCGTCCTTGGCGATGCGGGCGAACGCCTTGGCCCCGCCGAGCTGGTACGCAAGTTCGCCCCACAGCGTCCGCACCACCGTGCCGTCAGACTTGGTGACGGGATTGCCGGGCGAGATCTTGTTCCCGACCAGCACCACGCGCCGCGCCTTCGGCAGGGTCTTGACGCCCGCCTCGGCCAGCACCGCGTCGATGCCGGCGAGATCGCCGGGCGCTGCGCCGCCGAACAGGTGATAGAGCGCCAGCATCGAGTGCGTCTTGCCGCCGCCGAAATTGGTCTGGAGCTGCACGACAGGATCGCCGCCCTGGCCGGACAGGCGCTGCACGCCGCCGACCAGAAGCCGCTTCAGGCTCTCCGTCAGGAAGGTTCTGCGGAAAAATTCCGCGGGCTTGCGGTATTCGTCGCTGCCTTCGCCCAGATGCACCTGCCAGAGGTCAGCGGCAAATTCGGCCTGCTGATAGCGGCCGCTGGCGACGTCGGCATGAGGCGTCACCACCTCGCGCCAGGGCTTCAGGTTTCCGGCTGCTGCCGGCTCGATCAGCGAGCCGCCGGCCTTCCGCTTCTCGCCACGCACCTGCTCATCGAAGATAAGCCGGCGCAGCTCCATCTTCATCTTCCCGACTTCGTCCGCCTGGGGGGCCGAGACGGCCGCGAGCAGCCGGCCCATCGAATCGAGCGCCCGGTCGGCGTCGTCACTGGAGAAGGGATTCTGGTGCGCCCACTTGTTGCGCACGTCCCGCAGTTCGCTCACCAGGCTACGCTCGGCGAAACCCAGCGTGCGCTTGAAGATGTCGTTCCAGGTTTCCCACATCAGCTTCAGCAGGCCGGCCGCGTCCCACTGTGCGATCGGCTTGTTGCCCAGCATCGGGTCTTCGGCGAAGCGACGGATCCCATCCATCCGCACGGTGCCGGCCTTCACGGCCGATTGCACCTCTCGCTCCACGAAAGGCGCGAGGCCCGCTCGCAGCAGGTCCATCGCCTTGCCGACACGCTCCTGATTGGTCATGGCCATGGATCAGCGCTCCCCTGCAGCGAAAAGGTCCGGCTCGGCTCCCGCCGGTTTGCCTCCCTCCTGAGCGAGGCGAACGATCTCGGGCCAGCTCTGGACCAGGCCGTTATAGGCGAGCGCCTCGGCTGGCCTCTTTTTCCGCTCGCAGATCGTGTAGAGGCGGTAGACGAGCTCCCGCGCCGTTTCCGCCCTAGCGCCGAGCTTGGCGACCAGATCAGCCGCCGCGCTCTCGCCGCCGCTGTCGAGCACACGGATGAGGTGGTGAACTACTTCCCAGGAGGTCAAACGCGGATCGGTCGCCGGGTCCCAGTTCGTCGGCAGCTCTTCCGGCCTCAGCAGCCTCACCCTGCCGCGCCGGGAGTCGAGAAGTCCGGCGTTGGCAAGACCGCCGACGGAAGTGTTCTTGGCCTTGCTGAGCGTCTCGGCAACACCGTATTCACCGTCATTGAAGCCGACCTGCTCGAACCAAGCCAACGCCCAACGGCTATCTGCGTCGAAATCGCCTTCCTGCTCGGCCAAGGCTTCGTCGAGCGTCGCATTGATCAGCGCCAACGCTTCGCGTACCGAGACGGGCTTACCCTCAGCATCGAGCACCTTGGCATATCTCGTGTAGACGGCCATGCCGGGACCAATCGCAGCCTGCGCGAGGTCAACTGGCGCAATGTTGCCGGCTTGCAAATGACGCAATGCCGCTGGAAGCTCGGCTCTCAATGCGGTGACAAACTCGCGTCGAGTTGCGTTTGGCACACCCTCCGCCCGCGGCCGGCAAACAAGAACAATGCTTGATGCAAGATTATTCTTTATAGCCTTCATCGCTGCGACCATCTCTGTTCTCATGGGCCAAGTGCCGCTTATCGAGAACCCGGCTTCGATCACAGCATCAAGAAATGTCTCCCAACCAGTACTGGCTACCCCTGAATCTTCTTCAGCCTCCGCCTGTTTAAATGCATAATATATAGTCAATGGAAACACAGGGTGCGCATTTTCAGCCAACCTGTGCATAGCGTGCGTCATTCCTTTTAGAAAAAACTCCTCAGCATCCTTCTTGCTATCGTGCCTATAGGCAAAAGCTACCAGTTCTTCTTTTTTTGGTACTGCAACAGTCGCAAATAGATCTGGAAAACTATCCTTCAGAGACCTTCGCAGCCACACGTAGAAAAAGTCGGATAAGTCAGCATAAGGGACATTGTCATAGTAAGGCGGATCTGTAGAAACTACTTTTCCATAGCTGACATCTTGGGTTGCAGCGTCTAGCTGCAAGGCCATTCCCCGAGACGCATCTCCCGGAAAGGTGTCTAAAGCCTTTGTGCTCCCAGATATATTGGTCGTGAACCCTCCAGAGCTGTCATGCAAAGGATTCGCTTCGCCAAAATCCCACAGCATGGATATGGCTTGGCGTCCAAATAGCTGCCGAGTGCATTGGGCCACCGGCTCCCATGGACATAGCGCATTATTTGAATCAAGGGTCTTGCTGACAATCAACGCAAGATATGAGCTTACTGCTTCCGCGTAAGCGTTGGCGCCGTGACCGCCGTCGCGCAAATGTTTGCCGTCGTCCGTGAGACCCGCGGCAAGTGCATCCTGGGCTATGTATTTACCTACCTCACCAACGAGATCAGAGAATGTCGAAAGCGTCACCAACTGCCTGTCGGTGAAAAGCTGGTCGAGTCGGTCCATGCCGTAAGGCTTAACACCCAGGTACTGTGTACTTCCGGAGATCG
The DNA here is from genome assembly GCA_964634325.1 of uncultured Rhodoblastus sp. GTDB lineage: Bacteria > Pseudomonadota > Alphaproteobacteria > Rhizobiales > Beijerinckiaceae > JAJXWB01. Next base: position 90,283 of record CAZWJF010000005.1, on the reverse strand, counting down.
TAATCTCGGGCTTCCATGTCGGCGCGGCCTCAGTTGCAGTTAGTTCATGTTCGGCCGTCGGCGGCAAATACACTCTTCCTCGTTTCCCTTCGGCTACCATAGCCATGAGGCGCGCACCAATGCGCCCGGCCTTTCCTTCATTCTTTATGTAGTCAGGCGCGATGGGTGATCCCGACATCAGGCAGCGGAAATTCGCGCCGCGTGAGAGCTTAGTCCCGCTTTTTGCGGCCTCTGCATCCTTCGGTTTGCCAATCTTCACGTCGAATCGATATGTTCCATCCTCGATCATCGGCTCGATATAGGCTTCCTTGCCGGCCTTGGTGGACAACACAAAGCTTGAAGCCAGAGGTACAGCCACATTCGCGAAGGCCGGGTTGGGGCTTCTCACCGTACGCGCCCACAACCAAGCGATGACCGTGAGTTTCTCTCCAATTAGCGGCTTAAGATCCTGCCGTTCTTTCGCCATTTCGGCCGTAATCTCAATCTTCGGATAGAGATGGCCGATGCGTTTCTCGGCCTCATCGCGCATCCATCGGCCGTAGTAACGCACGTCCTCCGCGAGCCCTTGGGCGCCTCTGCCGTTCCATCGACCGCCGCGAGCGAGTTCGGCTCTGGCAGCAGGATTGACTGGCGATTTGCCCGTGAACTTGGGCGGTATCTCAATCATAGCTTGGTTAAGGAGCACCGCCACGGGATTAAGGTCACTCGCGTGGGCTTCCAAGCCGAGTCGCTGCGCCTCCAGTGGCAGCGCACCACCGCCGGCAAAGGGGTCATGAAAACCCGGGAGCTTGTGACGGTCAAACAGATCACCAGCGCGCGGATCGTCGGCATTATCTGCGCAAGCCCGCCGCCAGCTCTGCCAAATCTCGTCCCGCGCCTTCTGCAGGACTGCCTCGTTGCTGGTGTTCTCCCACTTCGCGAGGTCCTTGATGATTTCGAAGAGGCGGTCGCGCTCCTTCTCCTGCGCCTTCTCGGTCGGGAACAAGTCCGGGAAGGACGAAGGATCATCCACCATCTGCGCGAAAATCACGGCGCGCGCCGACACAAATGGCCGACGCGCCCACCAGCGGTGCAGATTGCTCGGGTGACCGTGCCGGATGGATTTCTCGCGCGCCGAAGCGGCGTTGATCGCATCCAGCGGCAGCGCGATCTCGATCAGTTTCTTTCTTATTTTCACGGTCATATGAGTCTCACGATGGGGAAGCCGCTTCGGCGAGCAATTGCGCGAAGGGGAAGTTGACGGTGGCGCCGGCGAAGTCGGTGGTGACGCCCTTCTCGTGGAAGGGCCGGCGCAGATAGCGAACCTCATGTGATCCGTCCTCGCCGAACGCGACCATCGCCAGGATGAAGTCGTCGGGCTTGTTCAGCGAATAGAGGATCTCGTTCTTTGTCACGGTGACGGTGTCCGCGCCTGCGACGCGTCCCTTGACCTCAATGAAGCGCAGGCGCCCGGTGCCGGGGATCGCACTTTCGATGTCGTAGCCGAGCTTCTCGAACTCCCGATCCATCGGGACGAAGCCGAGGCTGCGCTCGACCTCCATCACGATCTCCCGCGCCCGCGCGGCGGCGGCCTGGGTGTCGGCTGCGGTCTCTTCTGACGCCTCCGACGCGCCGCCCACGGCGCGGATCAACCCGATGGGCGCGACCAGCAGGCCGCCGAGCACGACCGGCGGCAGCGGGGCCAACTGACGCTCCCGTTTGATCTCCTCCATGCGCTTCTGCAGGCGGGCCTGAAGCTCGTCCGCCCGCTTGCGGGCTTCGCCCGAGTTCAGCCGCGCATTAGCCTTGCCGGCGCGCTCCTGCTCCTTGAGCTGCTCGGCCCGGAAGTCCCAATAGTTGATTTCCTTGGTCAGGCGATCCTTGACCGCAGCCTCGGTCTTGTCGAGCAGCGCGAGCTTGCGATCCCTAACCTCGGCCAGATGCTCCGGCACCACCTCCGCGATGGCGTGCGCCTGGGCCTTGCTTTCGAGCTCGCGGCCGATCCATGAGGATTCGGGCCGTGCGAGGATCGCCTCGGCCGCCGGTTCGCCTTCAGCGAGGGGACGGTAGTCGAGATAGGGTGCGTAGTTGAGGTGCCGCGCCGTCGCCTGGGCGTCGATCTCCACAAACAGCAGCCGCTTCGAGACGACCCGGCGGTCGCCGGACTTGGTGAGGCTTGCGTCCTGGATCGCGTGTTCGAGGAAGAACAGCACGCGCGGGCTCGTGCCCTGGTCGCGTTCGTCAACCAACACGGCGCCGCGCCGCAGCAGGTCGCGGTAGCGTTCCAGGCTGATGTCGATCACGGCGTTGAGCAGCGGATGACCCGGGCAGACGAACGCCGCCAGAGGCTGTCCCTGCGGCGCCACCAGCGCCTTCTCGAATGCGATGCGCTCATAGCGCGGCATCACCGGCTCGCCGAAGCCGATCAGGCGATCCCGGTTGCGCACCGGCGCCGGCACGTGGGTGATCTCGTAGCGCCGCGGCTCACGCTGCCGCACAGCGCCGCCGAGGCGCTTGAAAGCCTCGAGGAAGAAGGACTCGACGTAGTGGGGCTGAAGCCGGCGCGCCTCGGCCCGCTCCATCTCCTTACGGATGCGATAGACCCGCGAGGCGTCCATGGAGTCGTGCGCCAGCGCGCGGTCTTCGAGCAGTTCCCGCAAAGAGTCTTTGTCGAAGGCGTTCTCGACCACCTTGGTCAGGCGCGCCCGGACCTCCGGCTGATCGCCGTAGCGGATCGCGTCGATCAGCAGCTCGCGCAACGAATGCCCTTCGAACTGCACCTTCCCGAGCACGTCGAAGACCTGGCCCCCGAGGGCGCTGCGGGCCTGCGCCAGCTTGTCCAGCAGTTTGTGATAGACGTCGCCCTCGCGGGTTTCCTCGGCCACCAGATTCCAAAGGTGGCAAACCTCGGTCTGGCCGATACGGTGAATGCGCCCGAAGCGCTGCTCCAGCCGGTTCGGGTTCCAGGGCAGGTCGTAGTTCACCATCAGGTGAGCGCGTTGAAGGTTGATGCCTTCGCCGGCGGCGTCGGTCGCCAGCAGCACCTGGACCTCGGGATCGTGCCGGAAGGCTTCCTGCGCCTTCATGCGCTCTTCGCGACCCATGCCGCCGTGGATCGCGACGACCGCCTGAGCACGTCCGAGCAGCGTGCCGATCCGCGATTGCAGGTAGTTCAGCGTGTCGCGGTGCTCGGTGAAGATGACCAGCTTCTGGTGCGGCGAAGGCGTGGGCTTCGGAGGCTCCGGCACGCCCGCATCGTAAGGGGCGGCTTCTTCCGCGAGGTGGTTGCTGATCGAGGCCGGGGTGAAGATCTCGCCGAGCAGGGTCGCCAGCTCGCGCCACTTCTTGTCCTCTCCGCTTCGCCGGATCGACAGCGCGAGGGCTTCAAGACGCTTAAGCGTCTCGATCTCGATCCGCAGTTCCTCGATCGAACGCGCCGCCGTGGCCTGGTCGAGGACCTCCTCCTCGGTCACCTCCAATTCCGCATCGGGCGCGTCGTCCAGGTCCTCGACGTCCTCCTGATCGAGGAGCGGAGCCCGCGAATCGAGCACGCCGACAACTTGCCCGCCACGCTGCAGAACCTCCAGCTCGCGCAGCCGGCTCTCCAGGCGTTCGCGCCGGCGGCGCAGAGACTGATAGATCGCCTCCGGGGACGAGGCGAGACGGCGCTGAAGGATGGTGAGCGCGAAGCCAACCGTTCCGGCACGCTTGTCGTTCTCCAGCGCCTCAGCGCGATTGAACTCCTCGCGCACGTATTCCGTGACGGCCTTGTAGAGCGCGGCTTCGGCGTCGGAGAGCTTATAGGGCACCGTGTAGGCGACGCGCTCGGGGAACAACGGGGTCGCGTCGAACTTCAGCAGGTTCTCCTTCACCATCCGGCGCATCAGGTCCGAGACGTCGGCCACATGCACGCCGTCGCGGAACTTGCCCTCGAAGCGATCGCCGTCGAGGAGCGCCATGAAGAGCTGGAAATCCTCCTCCTTGCCGTTGTGCGGCGTCGCCGTCATCAGCAAGAAGTGACGTGTGAGCTGGGAAAGGAGCTGACCCAGCCGGTAGCGCTTGGTGTATTTGACTTCGCCGCCAAAGAAGGTTGCCGAGAGCTTGTGCGCCTCGTCACAGACGACGAGGTCCCACCGGCAATCAGGCGCTTGCAGCTTGAGCTGCACGTCCTCGTTTCGAGCGAGCTTGTCGAGCCGCGCAATGACAAGATTGGTTTCCAGAAACCAGTTGCCCGTGCGCGCCGCCTCGAGCTTGTCGTTGGTCAGGATTTCGAACGGCAGATTGAAGCGGCGGTAGAGTTCGTCCTGCCACTGCTCCGCGAGACTCCCCGGGCAGACGACAAGACAGCGCTGCAGGTCGCCGCGGGCGATCAGCTCCTTGATCAGAAGCCCCGCCATGATGGTCTTCCCCGCGCCGGGATCGTCGGCGAGGAGGAAGCGCAGCGGCTGGCGCGGCAACATGCTTTCATAGACGGCCGTGATCTGGTGCGGCAGCGGCTCGACGACCGAGGTGTGAACTGCGAGCACCGGGTCGAACAGATGAGCTAGGTGGATGCGCTGGGCCTCGGACACCAACCGGAAGAGGGCTCCGTCCCCGTCGAAACTCCACGGCCGCCCTTCCTCGACGACTTCGAGGTCCGCTTCCCGATCCCGGTAGAGCAGCTCGTTGCCGACCCTGCCGGCCGCGTCCTTATAGGTCAGCTCGATGGCGTCCGACCCGAACCACTGGACGCTGACGACGGTCACGAGGCCGTTGGGCAAGACTCCGCGGATCGAGCCGCCAGGCTTGAGGTCTTCGAGGACCGCCATTCAGCCCTCCACCGCTGTCGCGCCAACAGCGCGCAGTTGCGGCTCCTGGTTCAGGAGTACGATCTGCTGATCCTGCGGGCGCCTCGCTGCGGGGTCGGTGTCGAGGCCGAGGCGCTTCAGCGCGTAGTAAAGCAGGGCCTTCCGCACGCGGATTTTCGCCCTGTCACCGCGCATTCCGTAGTCGAGGGCGATGATCTTCTTCTGCGTGTCCGACAGTTCAGGGTGGGGACCGATCTCGAGCGTGACGAACTCGTGCCAGTCAGCATCGGCATCAGGCGCGACTTCGCAAGGCCTTGTGCCGCGCGTTTCCAGCATCCGCGAGAGCAGGAAATCCTTGAACGTCCGGTCCGTCTCGCAATACGCCCGTGCGTGCCAGCGGAAGCCATCGAAACCGATCGCGTGCGGCGCAATCCAGCGCCACCGAGGTTCGGGACGCGAAAGCGACTGGTAGCGAATCTCGATGGCCTGCGACTGGCGGATTGCCGACGTCACCGAGCGCAATGTCTGCGCGTTTACGCCCCGGACGGGCGTAGGAGCGGCATCGTAGGGCAGAGACTGCCCGATCCACGCATGGGATCGGTCGAGTATGCCCTCGGAAACTGACCGGAGCTGATTGAGGTAGGCCGCCGGGTCGGGCTTCAGGAAGCAGGGCTGAAAGCGATCACTCGCGACGTAGCGTTTGGCGCTCTTGTCGTAGATCGCATTGTTCGGGGCGCGCTCCTGGTAAAGCGTGAGGTCCTTCGAGGCTTGCGGCACAGACACGTCGAACATCTCTATGATGTCGGCGCGATTGACGCCGCCCTCCCAGAAGAGCCGAAACTCGATGAATTCGAGCCGCCGCTCCACCCCCCACTTCAACCCCGCAGCGCCTTCCGGCATCGTGTTTCGCCTCTGCCGCCCATGCGGTTAAAAACTAGATGGGCATATCGACGCGGCCCGTATAACTATTATACCCATCCTCAGCATGTGTCAATGCATGGCCTTCGGGTTCAACACGAACAACGAACATCCCCGCGCGCCGCTATCAGGCACCGTCGAGCATCTCCGGCTGATTGGTAGTCATCGCCCCGCCTTTTGGTAGTCACCGGTAGATTTCGATCCGATAAGCCATTGAGGGGAAAGCCTTCCCCTGCGGCCGAGCCGAGGTCTCTGCCGACCCCTTCTGCGGGGCCGGCTGCCCCGCAACGCCCCCTATAGAGTGAGAGTGCGGACCGGGTTTGCCGTGACGGGTTGAGGGCTGGAGGAGAGGCCTCCGGCGCCCGTCGCGGAGACCCGCGATGTCCAGACATGCTACGCGCGCTCGTTCCGGCTCCGACCGGACGAGCCTCTATGACGAAATCACCGGCAAGATCCTCGCCGAGCTGGAGGCCGGCCGGCTTCCCTGGGTCCAGCCGTGGGGTACGGCCGCAGCCAAGGCGCCACTCGCCATGCCGAAGAACGCCGCTACCGGGCGCGGCTACTCGGGCGTCAACGTGCTGATCCTCTGGGGCGCCGTCGTCCAGCACGGCTTTTCTTGTCAGAGCTGGCTGACCTTCCGCCAGGCGCTGTCGCTCGGCGGCCATGTGCGGCGCGGCGAGCATGGCACCACCGTCGTCTATGCCGACCGCTTCATCCCCGACGATGAGAAACGACGCGCCAGCGAGACCGGCGAGGACGCGCAGCCGATCCCCTTCCTGAAGCGCTTCACGGTCTTCAACGCATCGCAATGCGAGGGGCTTCCCGACGACGTGGCCGTTGTGGCGCCACCGCCCGAGCCCGGCCTGATCGAGCCGAAGGTGGAAGCGCTGATCAAGGCGAGCGACATCGACTTCCGTATCGGAGGCGATCGCGCCTTCTATGTGCCGGTGCACGACTATGTGCAGGTGCCGCCGCCCCAAGCCTTCTTCGAGCCGATCAACTGGCACCGAACCGCGCTCCACGAATGCTCCCATGCCAGCGGCGCGGCGCATCGCCTGAACCGCGACCTCTCCGGATCCTTCGGCTCGAAGAAATACGCGTTCGAGGAGCTGGTCGCCGAGATCTCGGCGGCGTTCTGCTGCGCGGCGCTCGGCATCGCGCCGACCGTACGGCACGCCGACTACATCGGCTCCTGGGCCGAGGTCCTGCGCGAGGACAATCGCGCCATCGTCCGCGCGGCGTCGCAGGCCAGCAAGGCGGCCGACTTCCTGCTCGGCTTCCTGCCGGCGGACGATCAATCCGTCTCCGTGGCCTCCCGTGACGACGTCGATGAAATGACGGCGGCGGCCTGAGGCCCCCGCGCGCATCCGTGCAAGCGCAGTCCCGCTTTTCTGGCTTTCCGGTTCTACGGCCGAAACAGAGGAAGAGGGCTGCGCCGATCTTCGTGACGGGTTGGAGGCCGAGAGAGAGGCTTTCGGCCGCCCGTCGCGGAGACTATCGCGATGGCTACTGCCGTTCAGAAAATCACCCTGTCGTCCTCGCGCGACATTCCCTTCAACAAGCTGGTGCTGTCCCAGGCCAACGTCCGGCGCGTGAAGGCCGGCGTCTCGATCGAGGAGCTGGCCGAGGACATCGCCCGGCGGACGCTGCTTCAGAGCCTCAACGTCCGGCCCGTCCTCAATGCGGAGGGCGCCGAGACCGGCATGTTCGAGATTCCCGCCGGCGGCCGCCGCTATCGGGCGCTCGAACTGCTCGTGAAACAGAAGCGTCTGGCCAAGACCACGCCCGTGCCCTGCGTCGTGCGCGATCCGGCGACCGACATTCTCGCCGAGGACGACTCGCTCGCCGAGAACATCCAGCGCGCGCCGCTCCATCCCCTCGACCAGTTTCGCGCCTTCCAGGCCATGCGCGAGAAAGGCCGCTCCGAGGAGGACATCGCCGCAGCGTTCTTCACCACGGTCAACATCGTGAAGCAGCGCCTGCGACTCGCCAGCGTCTCGCCGAAACTGCTCGACATCTATGCCGAAGACGGCATGTCGTTGGAGCAGCTGATGGCCTTCACCGTCAGCACCGATCACGCCCGCCAGGAGCAGGTCTGGGAGGCAATCGCGGGCTCCTGGTCGAAGGAGCCCTATCAGATCCGCCGCATGCTCACCGAGAAAACCGTCCGCGCCTCCGACCGTCGGGCGGTGTTCGTCGGCCTCGATGCCTATGAGGCGGCGGGCGGCATCGTGCTGCGCGATCTCTTCCAGCAGGACGATGGCGGCTGGCTCGAGGGCGTCGCGCTGCTGGACAGCCTGGTCGCCGAAAAGCTCAAGGCCCAAGCCGAGACCATTGCCGCCGAAGGCTGGAAATGGATCGAGGTCGCGACCGACTTCCCCTATGGGTACAGCTACGGGCTGCGCAAACTCGACGGCGAGATGGCGGACCTGACAGCCGAGGAGCAGGCGAAGATCGACGCGCTCAACGCCGAATACCAGAAGCTCGAAGCTGAATATGAGGACGCGGACGAGCTGCCCGACGAGGTGGACGAGCGACTCGGCGAGATCGAGAGGGCGCTCGCCGCCTTCGACGAACGCCCGGTCATTTTCGAGCCCGCCGACATCGCCCGCGCTGGCGCGTTCGTCAGCATCGGCGCCGATGGCAGGCTCTCGGTCGATCGCGGCTATGTCCGTCCCGAGGACGAAGCTCGCGTCGTCGGACCTGGGCAGGACGCCGACGGCGAAACAGCGGTCGCCGGCCAGGACAGCGCCGAAGCGGGAGCGCCTGTCGCCCAGCGCGCGGTCATCACGATCGGCGGCCGGCCGTCCGAGCCGGAGGAGGACGAGGACGATGCCGTCAAGCCGCTGCCTGAGCGGTTGGTGGTGGAACTGACCGCCCATCGCACGCTGGCGCTGCGCGATGCAGTGGCCAACAATCCGCATGTCGCTCTGACGGCGCTGCTGCACAAACTCGTCGTTGACACCTTCCAGCGCACCGCCACGAGCGGCGGATGCCTGGAAGCCTCGGTGCGCCACATCTTCTTCCCGGTCCAGGCGCCCGATCTCAAGGACACCCCCTCCGCCCGGTCGATCGCCGAGCGGCAGGAAGCGTGGACGACCGACCTGCCGCAGGACGACCAGGCGCTGTGGGACTGGCTCGCGGCGCTCAACGAGACGAGCCGCCTATCGTTGCTCGCTCATTGCGTCAGCTTCGGCGTCAACGCGCTCTTCGAGAAACCGAACCCCTATGGCGGCAACGGGGTTTCCCAGCATGGGCTGGAGCGCCGTCTCGCTCAGGCCGACCGGCTCGCCCGCGCAACCGGCCTCGACATGGTGGAGGTCGGCTGGACGCCCACGGTCGACAACTATCTCGGCCGCGTGCCCAAGCGCCGCATCCTCGAGGCCGTGCGCGAGGGCGCGGGCGAGCGGGCCGCGCAGCTCATCGACCATCTGAAGAAGGGCGACATGGCCAAGGAGGCGGTACGGCTCCTGGCCGATACCGGCTGGCTGCCCGAACCGCTGCGCCTCGCCGACGCCGAGCTGTCATCCGCGGATGTCGGCAGCGACGACCCCGACGCGCTGCCGGACTACCTCGCCGGTGACGAGGATGAAGCGGCTACCGGGGAGGCCGACGAGCCGTCGGCGATCGCGGCCGAATAGCGCACTGACGCGGGGCAGCTCCGGCTGTCCCGCACTCTTCCCATCGATCCCCCCTCAACCCGGCCATCGCGCCGGGTTTCGCATTTTTCGGAGACCGACATGGCCGACTATTTCACGCACTTTTTCTGCCTGCTCGACGTAGGCACCCCCGAGAACGCCGCCCGCGCGCTCGATCTCTACAACGAACTCTCAGAGGAAGGCGCAGCGGAGGAACCGCCTTCCGAAGGTTTTCTCCTCTCCATCCAGCCCGAACATGGCGGCACCCAGCTCTGGATGCGCGATGACGTCACCGGCGATCCGGAACGCCTGCTCCAGTTCGTCAAACGTTGCGCCGCGCAGTTCGGCCTCAAGGGCCTCTGGGGATTCCAGTACGCCAACACCTGCTCGCGGCCGCGTCTCGACGGTTTCGGCGGCGGCGCCCATGCGCTCGACCTCGCCACGGGAGAGACGATCGCCTGGATCTACACCGACGGCTGGCTCGCCGAAGTGCTGGCGGGAGGCGATCCCGATGCCTGAGATCATCGAAACCACCGTCTACCGCCTCGACGAGCTCTCCGAGGAGGCGAAGGAAAAGGCCCGGGCCTGGTATTGCGAGGGCGGCTTCGACCACGACTGGTTCGAGTTCGTCTATGACGACTTCGAGCGCATCTGCGCGATCCTCGGCGTCAGCCTCGAAACGCGAACCGTTCGCCTCTACGGCGGCGGCGCCCGCCCGAAACCCTGCATCTGGTTCTCGGGCTTCTGGAGCCAGGGTGACGGGGCCTGCTTCGAAGGCCGCTACGGCCACGCGAAGGCCGCGCCGCGACGAATGCGCGCCTATGCGCCGAAGGACCACGAGCTTCAACGCATCGCTGATGCTCTGCAGGCGATCCAGCGCCGCAACTTCTACCAGCTCCGCGCCGCCGTCACCCACCGCGGCCGGTACTACCACGAGTACTGCATGGCGATTTCCGTCGAGCGCGACAGCCCCGCCTGGCAGGACATGACCGCCGACGCCGAAGATGCCGTCATCGAAGCGCTGCGCGATCTCGCCCGCTGGCTCTATCGCCAGCTCGAACGGGAATACGACAACCTGACCTCGGACGAGGCCGTCGACGAGGCGATCGTCGCCAACGACTACACCTTCACGGAAGCCGGCCGTCGGTTCGGCTGATCTCGACAAGCGCCCCGCCCCACGGCCGGGCGCTTGTTTCATGTGGGTCAGCGCCCGCCCGCCGAGAGGAAGAGACGGGCCGGGACGGGTTTGAGCCCGTGCGGTCGAGAGAGAGCGCCGGCGGGCTCGTCCCGTTCCCGCTCTCCCGAGGTCATCTCCATGCATGGTGCTTTCCAACGCGCGGCGACGCCGGCCGCGCCGATCTCTCCCGCTCCCGCCATCGACACGGCCGCCGCCGTCATGGCGGTCGCCCGCCAGATCCTACTGTGTCTCGAACGCGGCCAGCGCGTCGACGCCACGATCCTCCGCTCGGCCATGGAATCGGCCTTCGGCGCATCGGATGCGTCGGGCGCATGGGACTGGAAAACGGCCTACGACGCCTGCGAGGCGGCGACCGTCCTGTTCCTGCGCAAATACGGAAAGGCGCTTTTCCGCAAAGCCGGGTCTCCGGCCTCCGCGCTGCCGCTGCTGGCCAGGGTCGCAGCGCTGCTTCCGACCCATACGCGCCGTTCCGCCGAGAGCGAGGCCTTCCAGCAATTCTCGACGCCGATACCGCTGGGTCTGGCGGCGTTGACCGCCGCCGCGATCACGCCGGCCGACCGCGTGCTCGAGCCCTCCGCAGGGACCGGCCTCCTCGCCATCCTGGCCGAGACCGCCGGCAGCTCACTCGTGCTCAACGAGCTGGCCGGGACACGCTCCGACATCCTCGCCGCTCTCTTTCCGACCGTGCCGGTCACGCGCTTCGACGCCGCGCAGATCGACGATCATCTCGATCCCGCGGCGGTGTCGAGCGTCGTGCTAATGAACCCGCCCTTCTCGGCGATGGCGAACGTCTCGGGCCGCATGGCGGATGCGGCCTGTCGCCATGTCGCCTCGGCGCTCGACCGGCTCTCCGACGGCGGGCGGCTGGTCGCCATCACCGGCGCGAATTTCGGGCCGGCGAGTCCGGCCTGGCGCGACGCGTTCGTCCGTCTGCAGGAACGCGGCCGGCTGGTGTTCACCGCGGCGATCGACGGCTCGGTCTATGCCAAGCACGGCACGACCATCGAAACGCGCCTCACCGTCATCGACAAGGCGCCCGCCGCCGATCCCGCCGCCTTCCCGGCATCACCGGGACTCGCTCCCGATGTCGGAACGCTCATGAGCTGGATCGCGACGCATGTTCCGCCCCGGCTCCGCACGGTCACCGCTGTTGCCACGCCGAGCGTGCCCGCGCTCATGCCGAAGACCGTGCGCGGCGCCATCACGCGCACCGGCCCGGCTACGCCCGCGAAATCCACCCTGGCCGAGCCCGAAGCCGTAGACCTCACCTATGAGACCATCGACTGGCCGCCGACCGATGGCACGCGCCTGACCGACGCCATCTATGAGGAGTACAGGCTTCAAACGATCCGGATTCCCGGCTCTCAGGCGCATCCCACCAAGCTCGTGCAGTCGGCCGCCATGGCCTCGGTCGCGCCACCCAGGCCGAGCTATCGCCCCCGCCTGCCGGCTTACCTCGTCACCGAGGGCGTATTGTCCGACGCTCAGCTCGAAACCGTCATCTATGCGGGCGAAGCGCATTCCGACTATCTCGCCGGCGCGTGGACGGTCGATGCGACCTTCGATCTCGTCACGGCGGCGCCTGACGATGCGGAGGCGGCCATCCGTTTCCGCCGCGGCTTCATGCTGGGCGACGGCACCGGCGCCGGCAAGGGCCGCCAGTCCGCCGCCATCATCCTCGACAACTGGCTGCGCGGACGCCGCAAGGCGGTCTGGATCTCCAAGTCCGACAAGCTGATCGAGGACGCGCAGCGCGACTGGTCGGCGCTCGGCATGGAACGCCTGCTCGTGACGCCCCTTTCGCGCTTCTCGCAAGGGCGCCCGATCACGCTTCGGGAAGGCGTCCTATTCACCACCTACGCCACGCTACGGTCCGACGAGCGCGGCGAGAAGGTTTCGCGCGTCCGGCAGATCGTCGATTGGTTGGGCTCCGACTTCGACGGAGTGATCATTTTCGACGAGAGCCACGCCATGCAGAACGCCGCCGGCGGCAAGGGAGAACGCGGCGATGTCGCTCCGTCGCAACAGGGGCGCGCGGGACTGCGGCTCCAGCATGCGCTGCCGAATGCCCGCGTCCTCTACGTCTCGGCGACCGGCGCCACCACCGTCCACAATCTCGCCTATGCGCAGCGGCTCGGCCTGTGGGGCGGCGAGGATTTCCCGTTCGCGACCAGGGCCGAGTTCATCGAGGCCATCGAGGCCGGCGGCGTGGCGGCAATGGAGGTGCTCGCCCGCGATCTCCGCGCGCTCGGCCTCTACACCGCGCGCTCGCTCTCCTATGACGGCGTGGAGTACGAGTTGGTCGAGCATCGGCTCACCGACGAGCAGAGGCGCATCTATGACGCCTATGCCGGCGCCTTCGCGATCATTCACAACAATCTCGACGCCGCCATGCAGGCGGCGAACATCACCGGCGAGACCGGCACGCTGAACCGGCAGGCAAAGTCGGCGGCGCGTTCGGCCTTCGAGAGCACCAAGCAGCGCTTCTTCGGACACCTGCTCACCTCGATGAAGACGCCGACCCTCGTTCGCTCGATCGAGCGCGATCTCGATGAAGGGCATGCGGCCGTCGTGCAGATCGTGTCGACGGGAGAGGCGCTGATGGAACGGCGCCTCGCGGAAATACCGACAGAGGAATGGAGCGACGTGCGAGTCGACATCACGCCGCGCGAATATGTGCTGTCCTACCTCCAGAACTCCTTCCCGGTGCAGCTCTATGAGCCTTTCACCGATTCCGAGGGCAATCTCTCCTCGCGGCCCGTCTATCGCGACGGTCAGCCGGTCGAGAGCCGCGAAGCCGTCGCCCGGCGCGACAGGCTGATCGAGAAGCTGGCAAGCCTGCCGCCCGTGCCGGGCGCGCTCGATCAGATCGTCCAGTGCTTCGGCACGGACACGGTAGCGGAGGTGACCGGGCGCTCGCGCCGCGTCATCCGCACGGGCGACCGGCTCATGGTCGAGAACCGCGCCGGCTCCGCCAACCTCGCCGAGGCCGCCGCCTTCATGGATGACGTCAAGCGTATCCTCGTGTTCAGCGATGCAGGTGGAACCGGGCGCAGCTACCACGCCGAGCTGACGGCGAAAAACCAGCGCCTGCGCGTCCACTATCTGCTCGAGCCGGGCTGGAAGGCCGACGCCGCCATCCAGGGACTCGGCCGCACCAACCGGACCAACCAGGCGCAGCCGCCTCTGTTCCGGCCGATCGCCACTGACGTGAAGGCCGAGAAGCGCTTCCTGAGCACGATCGCGCGCCGGCTCGACACGCTCGGCGCGATCACACGCGGCCAACGACAGACCGGCGGCCAGGGCCTGTTCCGGCCCGAGGACAATCTGGAATCGCACTATGCGCGGGACGCGCTGCGGCAGCTCTACATGCTCATCGTCCGGGGAAAGGTCGAAGGCTGCCCGCTCCAGACCTTCGAAAGCGCGACCGGCCTCAGCCTGATGGATGAGGGCGACATCCGGGACGAGTTGCCGCCGATCACGACCTTCCTTAATCGCCTGCTGGCGCTCACGATCGACCTGCAAGGAGTTCTGTTCACTGCGTTCGAGCAGCTCCTCAATGCCAGGATCGAGGGCGCGATCGCCAGCGGGACCTATGACGTCGGACTGGAGACGCTGAAGGCCGAGAGTTTCGTCGTCAGCAACCGGCGCGCGATCTACACCCATCCCGCCACGGGGGCGGAAACGCGGCTGCTCACCATAGCGCAGCGCGAGCGCAACCGGCCGCTGACGGTCGACCAGGCGTTCGATCACCTCTCCGATCCACGTACCGCGCTGCTGGTCAACGAGCGCTCCGGCCGCGCGGCGCTGCGCGTGCCCGCGCCGAGCATCATGCTCGATGATGGCGAGATCGAGCGCCGCGTGCGGCTCATCCGTCCGATGGAGCACCATCACGCCTCGCTCAAGATGATGGCGGAGAGTCACTGGCAGGAGGTCGATCGCAACGCCTTCGCCGACGCCTGGACTCGGGAGGTCGCGCAGGTTCCGGAGTTCTCTGACTCGACGATCCATATCGTCGCCGGTCTGTTACTGACGATCTGGAAACGCCTGCCGAACGAGTCGACGCGGGTCTACCGGCTTCAGACCGATGAGGGCGAACGCATCATCGGTCGCCGGGTCTCGCCGGCCTGGGCCGCGGGCGCGCTCGCGACCGGCGGCGCCACGCTCGCCACCGCCGATGCTTTCGCGGCTCTGCTCGACGGCGGCGTCGTGCTCGACCTCGCCGAAGGCCTCCAGCTTCGCCGCGCACGCGTGATGGGAGCCCATCGTATCGAGCTGTCGGGTTTCACCGACACCATGCGCGACAGGCTCCGCGCCTACGGCCTGTTCCACGAGATCATCTCGTGGAAGCTGCGCATGTTCGTGCCGACCGATGCACAGGGCGCGGCCGTCCTCGCCAAGGTGCTGGAGCGCTATCCCATCGAGCGCGTCAGCGAACGGGAGGTCGCGTGATGACCCGTCACGACGCTTCCGATCTGGCAGCCCGTCTCGGCCGGCAGGCCGAGGCGGTGTGCCGGCACTATCTGTCATCCGGCGTCCGGCAGGGCCGCTACTGGCTGGTCGGCGATGTGCGCAACACGCCGGGCCGCTCGATGTTCGTGCGGCTCAAGGGACCGGAGTCCGGCAGGGGCGCGGCGGGCAAATGGACCGACGCAGCCACGGCCGAACATGGCGACCTGCTCGACGTCATCCGCGAAAGCTGTGGCCTCGTCGACTTCAAGGATGTCGCCGACGAGGCGCGACGCTTCCTGAGCCTGCCGCACCCCGAACCCGAGTCAGAGGCGCGACGGCTCCGCACGCCGGCGTCACCGACCGGATCGCCTGAGGCCGCGCGGCGGCTCTTCGCGATGGCGCAACCGATCACGCGCACGCCCGCGGAGACGTATTTACGGAAACGCGGCATTACGGCTTTGCACGAAACCGGCGCCCTGCGCTTCCATCCGCGCTGCTACTATCGGCCCGATCAGCATGAGCCGACCGAGACGTGGCCCGCGATGATCGCTGCCGTCACCGATCTTGGCGGCAGGCTCACTGGCGCTCACCGCACCTGGCTGGACCCCGACGGCTTCAGCGAGGCGACGCTCGGCAAGGCGTCGATCGACACCCCGAGGCGTGCGATGGGCGACCTGCTCGGCCATGCAGTGCGTTTCGGCATCGCGGGCTCGGTGATGGCCGCCGGCGAAGGCGTCGAGACCATGCTGTCGCTCCGATCCGTCCTGCCCACCATGCCGATGGCGGCGGCGCTCTCGGCGGCTCATCTCGCCGCCATCCTGTTTCCAGACACGCTGCGCCGCCTCTACATCGCGCGGGACGACGATCCGGCCGGCGACGCCGCCATGGCAACGCTGATCGCGCGGGCCGAACAGACCGGCATCGAGGCGATCATGCTGTCGCCGGCACTCGGCGATTTCAACGAGGATTTGCGGATGCTGGGCATCGATGCGCTCCGGGCGGCCATTCGCGCGCAGATCGCGCCGCAGGACGTCGCCCGTTTCATGGAGCTGGCAGCATAGCCGGAAGGGAACGCGTAGTCGGGTTCGCGCCAGCCGCATCGCTTGGACGCACGCGTTGCGCCAGAGGACCGCGCCTCGGCCTTCGAGAGGGCGATCGGCCGTCAAACGGTCCGGCCGGGCAACCTTGGGGCCGACTATTTTCCGGCGGCCCTTCGGGCCTTTCCATCGCGAGACAAAATAGTCGGCCCCCGCAGCCCTCCGCTTCGCTGCGGCCCTTCGCTTGCGCTCCGGGTGCCAGTCCCGCCCGCCCGACGGCTTCGTCGCCATGAAGGCCGCGACGGTCGCGGTCCAGCGAACGGAGCATCCCATGAGCGAGCATGACGACTACGAACCCGACCACGCCTCTTCCCCGACCGACGAAGTCCTGACCGAGCTCCAGCTTTTCGGCTACACGCCCCGTGAGGGCGATCCCGATCCAAGGCCCTGTCCCGAGGATCGCGTCATCGAAGGCGCCGCCGCAGACATCTTCGATGCCCTCATCGCCACCATGGCCGATACCGGCCTCGATGCCGACCTCGACGACCTGCTCTGGTCCGCGGTCAACATGTTCCACCGCGCCGTCGAACGGATCGAACATAAGCTCGACGACAACGAGCAGGCGCAGAAGCGCGGGCAGCGCGAGCAGGACGGCTCCGAAGTCAAGGCCGTGCAGCTCGAATGCCTCATCGAAGCGGGCCGGTCACTGATCGAACGCCGCGACAGCCTCGAAGTCTTCCGCGACAGCGCCGCCGGCTTGTACCTGCGCTCGACCGGATCGCCCTGGTCTCCCCGGACCGGCTCGCGCGTCAACCATCGCAAGCTCACTGCGGCGATGATCGACAGCCGCGACTTCCTCGCCGCCAGGAAGCGCGCCGACCGTGAAGTGCTCCTGCCGCCGGGGCCGAAGGTCGCCGTCACCGGCGGGCTCGACTTTAACGACCATCGGTTGATCTGGTCCAAGCTCGACCAGGTTCACGCCAAGCATTCGGACATGGTGCTGATGCACGGCAAATCGCCGAAGGGCGCCGAGAAGATCGCCGCCCGCTGGGCCGATCACCGGGGCGTCCCACAGATCGGCTTCGCGCCCGACTGGGCGAAACACGGCCGCGCCGCACCCTTCAAGCGCAACGACCAGATGCTGGAAGTGCTGCCGATCGGGGTGCTGGTCTTCCCCGGCACGGGCATCCAGGAGAACCTGGCCGACAAAGCACGCAAGCTCGGCATCCCGGTCTGGAAGTTCGGCGGCGCGTAAGCGCCGCCGTCTCCACGAGAGGCCCTGACGACAGCCGAACCATCGACATCGCGACGAGGCCATCGGCGCAAGCGACGGGAGACGCCGTCTCCTGCCGCAGAGCACCACCCCCGCTTCTCCGCGCTGATCCTCGGTCAGACTGATCGCCTGACGCCATCAACCCGTGAAGGGTCGGCTACGCCGTGCGTGCCGCCGCTCCGGCTGTGCCTGCGCGGTGATTGCAGCTCCCAGTCCGACACGTCGGGCGCCTGTCAGCGGGGGGGTGGTCCTCCGCTCGAAACAGGAGCCGGACCGATGTCCCTCAACGACGCTCACGCCTTCGCCTACAGCCTCGCGACCACGCTGATGATCGCGATCGTCATCTTCAGGGCCGGAGACGGCACCCTGTCCGTCATCCCCTACAACGAATTCGACGGCGATGCCGAAATCGTGGCCGAGATCGATCCGTTCGCCCCCTGAGCCCGAGCGACGCCCCGTCGGGGACGCAGATCAGTGCGATTTCCGCTCCCGATGCGGGCCGGTTTCGGCTATGTTTTGTCTCGCGCCGCGGTGGTGGTGGAAGGCGCGCCCGTCGGACCTGCTCTCACGGAGGCCACCACCATGACCGTCTTCTCCATTCTCGGATCGCTCGCCGCCATCGGCATGCTCTGCTGGCTGCTGTTCGCGCTCGCCGTATTCGCGCTGCCCGCCTTCGTGGGCGTCAGCGCAGGTATCTGGGCGCATCAGACGGGCGCCGGCCTCCTCGGGGCCATCGTCATCGGCGCCGTCGCCGCCGGCGCGACCTTCGGCGTCGGTCAGCTTCTGCTCGCGGTGCTCCGCCCGATGTGGCTGAAGCTCCTCGTCGCGCTCGCCTTCGTCGCTCCGGCCGTAGTCGCTGGCTTCCACGCAACGCATGGCATCGTGAAGCACATGATGCCGTCGGAGACCTGGCAGCTCGTCTTCTCCATCATCGGCGCGATCGCCATCGGCATCACGGCCTTTGTGCGGGTCACGTCGATGGCCGGGCCCGGACCGTCCGGACAAGGTGTCGCCACGATCTGACCGCCGCCGCCGGTCGAGGTCGACCAGACCAACGGCACCGCTCTCCGTTTCCGCGAACGATGCGGTGAGCGGACGGGGCGATGAAATCCGGGGCGCCGAGCAGACCGGACTGTTCTACCCCGCAGGCGCTCCGACCGTCGGACAACTCGGTGGGCGGACGAATGCACGCGACGGGGATGCTGTCCCTCGATGACTCGGTTATGGGGACACGGCACGCCGGTCTGTCCACGAAGGCGGCCAATGGGCCGAACGGCCCGGCCGGTATCCTGACGGTCGCCGGTGATCGCCACGTTCTCCACGCGAGATCCCTGCCGGTTCGAGCGCACCGGGGCGGCCTCTTCAATGGCCTGATCTGGCCGAAGACCGGCTGAAGCCTCGATCGCCTAAGGCGCAACAGCGCCGTCAAAACTTTCTTCCCCTGACGGCTTCGCCGTCATTCCTCGCGAGACAAGAAAGTTCCTCCTTTGCTGTCAGGCCCCTCCGGGGTGCGCCGTCGATCGCCTCCGGCCTGTCGATCGCCATCGAGGCCGCAATGGTGCGGGCTCGAGGCAGAGATCAAGGAGAACTGACATGGCGACCATCGGCACCTTCAAGAAGTCCGGCTCGAACGAGTTCACCGGCGAGATCGTCACCCTCAGCGTCCAGGCCAAGGGCGTCCGCATCGTCCCCGAGACCCGCGCCACCGGCGAGAACGCTCCCAGCCATCGCGTCTTCGTCGGCCGCGCCGAGATCGGCGCCGCCTGGTCCAAGCGCTCCAACGAGGGCCGCGACTATCTGGGCCTCAAGCTCGACGATCCGAGCTTCACCGCTCCGATCTTCGCCAACCTCTTCGACGACGAGGACGGCGAAGGCTACAGCCTGATCTGGTCCCGCCCCAGCCGCCGCAACGCCGACTGAGGCCCAGGCGATGCCCCGTCCGGACGAACCGGGCGGGGCATTCGCATGTTGCAGCCGGCCGAATCATTTGGCGGCGCGGATCGCTTCGGCGACCGAAAAAGCCGTTCTTGCGGGTGGCCTGAAGGCCCAAGAACGACTAAAATAGCCGTAGTTCTGGCGTGCGTTGAGTCCCGGGTGGGAGGTGATCATGCATGATCACCGCCCGACAATCGCGGGCCGCACGCGCGTTGCTGGGATGGACACAAGAGACGCTCGCTGACGAGGCCCGAATATCGCTGACTGCTCTCAAACGCCTCGAGTCCGAGAGTGACCTGAAGGTGTACGAGAGCACGCGCGATCAGGTGCGACGGGCACTCGAGGGAAACGGGATCGTCCTGCTGCTGTCCGACCAGGGTGAAGGGGTGATGCTGGTCCATGCGCGCAAGACCGATAGCGGCAACCGCCATCCGCGAACTCGCAACAAGGGGCGAGCCACGGCTTGATGGCGTTTGGCGCGAGACGGCGCTTCCGTTGCAGGGCGAGCGGTCTATGGTGAGCCATCCGCGGATCGGTGGGGACCCTTCCAATCCAGGTGGGGCATCGTGACTCAGGCCGCTTTCCTTGATCAGCCGCCCGAGAGCGCCACGCTCACCGACTATGACCGCACCCACATGAAACTCTACTTGCGGCTGCTCGACGCCGCCACCGACGGCGCTGCCTGGCAGGAAGCGGTGTCCATCCTGTTCGGCATCGATCCCGATCAGAATCCCGAGCGCGCCCGCCGCGTCCACGATAGCCATCTGGCCAGGGCGCGCTGGATGACCGAGCACGGCTATCGCCTGCTCGCGCACGAGCGACCAAAATCGTGATGGCGAGGGCGATGCCGCGCCGGCATCGCCCGATCTCAATTCTCCGGCTTCCGATTCCGCGCGATCACCGGAATTCTCAGCATCGGATTTGCGAAGCTGGCGGAGGATTCCGATGACCCCAGACGTCTCGCAATGGCGCTCGACGGAGCGATACGATTACGTCGAAGAGCTCGTGTCGCCGGAACTGGCGTGGGAGTGGCTGCGCAGGAACGAGGCTTACCAGCGCGACTACGCCGATGTCGTCGAGACAGCCGGCGTCTCCCGTCCGCTGAACGAGACCGCGCAGCAGCGCTGGGGTCTTCGATTTCCCGGTTCGCCCATCACTGGACGCCAAAAAGGCCGAGCTGTTCTGGATCCCGAAGGAAGATACCGGCGTCGTCGTCCTGATCGCGACGCCCCCCGTGCTGCCATCGGACGTCGGCGTATTGCCTGCTGAGGTCGCCTCGACCGAACGCGTCGACGAGCACGGCCACCACTTCCACCATCCTCTCGCAAACGGCCAGCACCTCACGCTCCTGCGTCTCGCCGGCGTGCAACCCGATCAGCCGCTCGTCGCCGTGGTTCCGCTCGACCTCGACGGCTTCGGTCGGATCGAGGCCGTCACGCGGCTGCTGAGCGCGCTGCATGGCCGCTCCGTACCGCCCGACACAAGGCTGACCCGCCAGCAACTCCAGCGCGCCCGCCGCATGCTGCAGGCCGTGGATGGTCACATGAGCGGCGCCAGCCATCGCGACATCGCCGAGGTCCTGTTCGGCGCGCGCCAGCTCGCCGACGAGCCCTGGAAAACCTCGTCGCGCCGCTTCGCGGTCATGAATCTCATCAAGGGCGGCCTCGCCATGATCTCCGGCGACTATCGCCGGCTGCTGAGCCATCGCCGCCGCCGATAGGCGCGGTGTGGAAACTTGGCCCCCGTCAACTTCCCACTCCCTCCACCAAAGCGCTGTCCGCCACGGTAGCCGCCGTTAGCCGCTGATCGCCAGCGGCTCCATCGCACCCACGGAGGCCCGATCATGGCACCACAAGGCGCCGGCGAACCGCACCGCTTTCTCCGCACTCCCGAAGCCGCGCGCTTTCTCGGCCTTTCCGACCGCACGCTCGAAAAGCACCGGACCTATGGCACCGGCCCGGCGTATCGTAAGCTCGGCGGCCGCGTCGTCTATGCCCTTGAGGACCTTCGCGCCTGGGCCGACCGCGGCATGGTGACGTCGACCTCCGATCCGCGCGGCAGCGTCCTTCCCGCGAAGCGTCACCACCCGCAGCCGCAGGCCATTGGCGGCCGCCACGCCCGCTGAGAGCCACCGATGTCTTCGCGGCGGCACCTCCACATCTCGAGCGAACGCGAGCAGCTCGATCCGTTCATCGTCGCTGCCGGCGACGCGAGCCCGCGCGACCAGCGCGACCTCATGGAGCGGCCGTTCTTCTCGCTCGCCAAGGCCAAGCGCACCACGCCGATCCTCTATGAAGCAGGCGACGTCCGCGTCGAAGTGTTCGCCGTGCCCCAGCACGGCATGGCCACCATCTGGGACGCCGACGTGCTCATCTGGGCCGCCAGCCAGATCGTCGAAGCGGAAAACCAGGGCTTCAAGACTTCGCGCTTCCTGCGCTTCACGCCCTACCAGCTTTTGACCGCCATCGGCCGCGAGACCGGCGCCCGCGAATACAAGCTCCTCAAGGGCGCCCTGACACGCCTGCAAGCGACCGTCATCCGCACCACAATCCGCAACGGCGCGCACTGGCGACGCCAGCAATTCTCCTGGATCAACGAGTGGGAGGAATGCAGCAGGCGCGACGGCCGCGTCGAGGGCATGGAGTTCGTCCTGCCCGAATGGCTCTATCGCGGCGTCATCGACCGCTCGCTCGTCTTGGCGATCGACCCGGCCTATTTCCGTCTGACCGGCGGCATCGAGCGCTGGCTCTACCGCGTCGCGCGCAAGCATGCCGGCCGTCAGGCGACCGGCTGGACCTTCGAGGTCGCGCATCTGCACGCGAAATCCGGCAGCCTGGCGCGCGTCTCCGACTTCGCCATCGACATCCGCCGCATCGTCTCCCGCCAGCCGCTGCCGGGTTATCGCCTGCTGCTGGAGCGCGAAGGGCGACGGGAACTGCTGCGCATCCTGCCCGCCAAGCTATCCACAGGGCCTGTGGATGGCGCTGTGGATAGGCTCGGGACTTCGGGCGCAAACGGTATCGGGACTTCGGGCGCAGCCCTATCGGGATTTCGGGCGCACGGATCGCAGCTAACTCTCTGGCCTGAAACGGCGATTCCCGGCCTTAACTTAGAGTCTAACAATGATTCTAACTTTCTGTTGGGGCCGGCAGACGGTGGACAACCTCGCGGCAAGCGAGGCGCATCGTCATGATCGTCGCGCTGCTCAACCAGAAGGGCGGTGTCGGCAAGACGACGCTTGCGCTGCATCTCGCCGGCGCATGGGCCAGCCAGGGCAAGCGCGTCATCCTCATCGACGCCGACCCGCAAGGCTCGGCACTCGACTGGTCCGAGCAGCGCGCCCGAGAAGGCCTGCCGCGCCTCTTCGGAATCGTCGGCCTCGCGCGCGACACCCTGCATCGCGAAGCGCCCGAGCTGGCCCGTGACGCCGACCATGTGGTGATCGACGGCCCGCCGCGCGTCGCCGGTCTCATGCGCTCGGCGCTGCTCGCCGCCGATCTCGTCCTCATCCCGGTGCAGCCATCGCCGCTCGACGGCTGGGCCTCGGCCGAAATGCTGGCGTTGCTTCGCGAAGCACAAATCTATCGCCCCCAGCTCATCGCCCGCTTCGCTCTCAATCGCTGCGGCGCGCGCACCGTCATCGCGCGGGAAACGGCGCAAGCGCTCGCGGACCACGATCCGCGGGTGCTCGCGAGCGCCGTCGGTCAGCGCGTCGCCTTCGCCGAAGCCGCACAGACCGGCCGTCTCGTCGCTGAACTCGACGTCGACGGTCCCGGCGCGCGCGAGATCGACGCGCTTTCCGCCGAGGTTCGGAGGCTCGCACCATGACCAGGCGCAGCTTCGCCGCACGCCCGGGCGATCCAGAAAGCTGGATCAAGGCGGCCGACGATCCGAACGGCCGCAGGCCCGATGCGTCGGCCTACACCGCCCGCCTGACGATCGACATCACGCCGGAGCTGCGCGGTCGCATCAAGGTCGCCGCGTTTCAGCGCGGCGTCACCGTCGCCGACATGCTGCGGGAGCTGCTGTCGCGCGAATTCGCAGCCGCGGAGACGCGCCATGACTGACCGCCGGGCCTCTCGCGCGCCATCATCGCTGAGAGCAGCTCCTGCTCACCTCACGCATGTCGAGCTGATCTGGCGCGAGAAGCAGATCGAGCACTGGATCCGCTTCGGTCGTGACGTCGAAGAGCGGATCCTCGACCGGCGTCGTCGCATTCTCTCCTTCCCGGCCGACGCCGTCTTCGCCTTCGTCCGCTGGGCGGCCAACGATTTCGGCACCGTCGTTTCCCGCATCGACATCGTGCGCGCGGTCGGCGCCCATGAGCCTTACCAGACGCTGCCCTTCGTCCGCCCGGGCGGCGACATCCTGTTGAAGGTCAACGGCTGGCCGTCCGTCGAGACGGTGCTGATCCTGGTCGATGCGATCGAGGCGCTCGGCGTCGATCCTGCCGACGCCGCGCCCGATTACTGGCGCCACGTCCACAACCGCCTCGCTGTCGCCGACACGCCACGCCGCTACACCCGCGAACAGCATCGTGCCTGGCTGCTCCGTCGGAGGGCCGCGCCATGACGCGCCGTGGCTATGTCAGGACGACCACCTTTACCGTGCTGGTGATCGGCGCGCTGTCGCTCGTTCCCATCGCGCCGAAGCTTGTCTGGAACGCCTCGGCAAGCGCCCCGGTCGGTCTCTACAGCATCGACGCATCGGAGGCGCTCGAAGTGACTGACCTCGTCGCGGTCGAAGCGCCCGAGCCGCTCGCGACCTTCCTGTCCGAGCGCGGCTACCTGCCGCGCGGCGTCCCTCTGATGAAGCGCGTGGCGGCGGTGCCCGGCCAGCGAGTCTGCCGCTCCGGCGCGCGCATCACCGTCGATGACATCGACATGGGCGAGGCGCTCGCGCGCGATCGCCTGGGCCGCCCGCTGCCGGTCTGGCAGGGGTGCCGCGCCGTCGCGCCCTCCGAGCTCTTCCTCATGAACTGGCAGGTCCGCGACAGCCTGGATGGCCGCTACTTCGGCCCGCTCCCGGCCGCGTCGGTGATCGGCCGGGCCACCCCTCTCTACACCGACGAAGACGGCGACGGCCGCTTCGTCTGGCGCGCGCCGACGCGGTGACGGCGTGCCCACGAACCCTCTCACCGCGCAGCCACGGAGGATATGATGTCCCTGATCGGTCAGTTCACGCGCACCCGAAACGGCTATTCCGGCCGCATCCGCACGCTCATCCTCGATGCTGAACTCGTGCTCGTCCCGGCCGAGCACTCCGACGCCGAGAACGCCCCCGACTATCGCATCCACATCGGCGCCGACGCCGAGGGGCCGGAAGTCGGCGCGGCCTGGAAGCGCACCGGCGAGAAGGCTGGCGACTATCTCTCATTGCAGATCGACGATCCGACCCTCGGCCAGCCGCTTCGCGCCAATCTGTTCCAGTCGTCCGACGACAAGAGCGCCTGGGGTCTGCATTGGAACCGCCCGCCCAAGCGCGGCGAACGGGACTGACCGATGCCAGCGCCGCGCCGTCCATCCGCCGCCCGTCGGTCCTCGGCCACCCGCCATGTGGCCTTCCTTCTCCTTTCCGGCCTGGCCTGCGCCGGAGCAATGCCGGCGCGATCTCACGCACAGGCTCAACCCGTCGCGGTGTCTGCCGAGGTCGCGCCCTATGCCGCTTTCGTGGCCGAGGCGGCGCGGCGCTTCGGCATCCCCGAGCGCTGGATATGGGCGGTGATGCGCATCGAAAGCCGCGGTCGCGTGCGCGCCGTATCGTCCAAGGGCGCGATGGGTCTCATGCAGATCATGCCCGATACATGGATCGAATTGCGGGCGCGCTATCGGCTCGGCGTCGATCCCTACGATCCCCGCGACAACATCCTCGCGGGCGCCGCCTACCTGCGCGAAATGCACGATCGCTACGGCGCGCCCGGCTTCCTCGCGGCCTACAATGCCGGTCCCGCACGCTATGACGACTACCTGTCGTCGAGCCGCCCGCTGCCCGCCGAAACCATCGGCTATGTCGCCGTGCTCGCGCCGCTGGTCGGCAGCGATCCGCTTCCCGGCGACGTCGCCACCGCCGTCGATCCGCTCGCCTGGATGCGCTCGCCGCTGTTCGTCGCGCGCGCCGATGGCGGCGGCAGCGCTGATCGGGTGCAGGAGGGCCGCCGATCCGAAGCCGATCGCGCCGCGGGTTCTGAACACGTCGACAGCCCCACGCGCCCGTCAAACGACGAGATTTTCGTCGCTCGATCGAGCCTTGGAGAGCGTCCATGAGCGCGTTCGCGGTATGGCGCATCGTCGCGTGCTGCCGGAAAGGACGGGCGGGAAACAGCCAGGGAGCGGTCCACGCGACCACTCGACGGCGAGATAAAAGCGGCTCGCTATGCATCCGCAAGCCATTGCTTTCGCATGGCTTTTCGCGTGCCGGTCGGTCGGTCCGCGTGCCGCGGCGGGCGCTTTCGCCAATGATTTCAACTCTCTTTTCGGCACCGGGGCGCCGAACGCCCGCCGGAGCCCGGCCATGAGCGACGGCGACAGCGACTTCCGCGTCAGGCCCGGGCGCATTCGCTCGACACAGGCGCCCAGACCCAAGAGCTTCATCAACCAGGTGCTCCGCGCGGCCAAGCGCGCGGGCCATGTCCCGAGCGGGGCCGCTGCTTCGCGCAAGGCATCGGGTTATGGCCGCTCGACCTTCGGACGCGGGCGCATCAGCTTCAGCCGCGCGCGCCTGTTCAGCCCCGCGCGTCGCGTCGTGGTTAAGGCGCGCATCGCCAGGCACCGGGGTCGCGCCTTCCGCTCCGCGCCGCTCACCGCGCACCTCTCCTACCTGAAGCGGGATGGGGTCAGCCGGGACGGAGAGAAGGGCGTGATGTTCGACGCCGGCAGCGACCGCGCCGACGACGGCGCCTTCGCGGAGCGCGGCAAGGACGACCGGCACCATTTCCGCTTCATCATCTCGCCCGAGGACGCCGGCGAGATGACCGACCTGCGCGCCTTCACCCGCGACCTCGCCCGCCAGATGGAGACCGATCTCGGCACCAAGCTGGACTGGGTCGCCGTGGATCACTGGAACACCGACAATCCCCACGTCCATCTGCTGCTGCGGGGCGTCGACGACACGGGCGCGGACCTCGTGATCTCCCGCGACTACATCAGCCGCGGCCTGCGGTCCCGGGCCGAGGATCTCGTCTCCATCGAGCTCGGCCCCAAGCCCGAGCAGGAAATCCGGAACGCGCTCGAGCGCGAGGTCACCGCGGAACGCTGGACCCGCCTCGATGTCGAGATACGCATCGCCGCGGACGACATCGGCTATCTCGATCTGCGCCCCGAAACGCCCGGCGCCTCCGATCCCCAGATGCGTCGCTTCATGATCGGCCGGCTCCAGAATCTAGAGAAGATGGGCCTCGCCGCATCGACCGGACCCGGCGAATGGATGGTCGGGCTCGAAGCACAGAAGCAGCTGCGCGATCTCGGCACGCGCGGCGACATCATCAAGACGATGCACCGCGCCTTCGCCGAACGCGGCCAGGAGCGCGGCGTCGCCGACTATGTGATCGAGAGCGGCAGCGCGGCCTCGCCGATCGTCGGTCGGCTGGTCGATCGCGGTCTGCACGATGAACTCTCCGGGGAAGCCTACGCCGTGATCGACGGCACCGACGGCCGCGCCCACCATGTCCGCTTCCGGGGGATCGAGGCGTTCGAGCATGCGCCGCCCCTAGGCGGGATCGTCGAGGTCAGGCGCTTCGGCGGGGCGGATGACCAGCGGCCGACGCTCGTTCTCGCCAACCGATCGGACCTCGATCTCGGCCGGCAGATCACGGCGCCGGGCGCCACCTGGCTCGATCATCGCCTGGTCGAACGCGAGCCCATGCCGCTCTCGACCGGCGGGTTCGGACGGGAGGCGCGCGACGCCATACAGGCGCGCGCGGAACATCTCGCCGACCATGGCCTCGCCCGCCGCGACGGGCGGCGCATCATCCTGCAGCGCGACCTGCTCAGCACCCTGCGTCGCCGCGAGCTGGACGCCGTAGGCGCGCAGCTTTCGGCCGAGACCGGACTGCCGCACATGAAGGTGGCGGCCGGCGAGCATGTGTCCGGGACCTACCGCCAGCGCCTGACGCTCGTCTCCGGTCGCTTCGCGATGATCGACAACGGGCTCGGCTTCCAGCTCGTGCCCTGGTCCCGCGAGATCGAGCGCAGGCTCGGTCGGCACGTCGCCGGCGTCGCCAAGGACGGTGGCGGCATCGAATGGAGTCTCGGCCGCAAACGCGGGCTCAGCCTGTGACGAGGGAAATTCATGGATAGGAGCAGAATAATGTGCTATCAATTTGGGGAACAAATTTGGAGCCTCCCCATGGAGACCTTTTCGATACGCGACTTGCGCGAGCGCAGCGGCGAGCTGGTGCGTCAGGCGGAGGCCGGTCATCTGTCCATCGTCGCAAAGCACGGGCGGCCGCTCTTCGTCGCCGTGCCCATGGACGAGCATCTTCTGAAGGAGGGCGTCGCCGTCGCCATGGCGGTCCGGCTCTTTGCCGACAAGGCGGTGAGCCTCGCCAAGGCCGCGAAGCTGGCTGACCTCCCCGTCGAGGCCTTCATCAAGCATCTGGGCGCCATGGGCGTCCCGGCGGTCGACTATCCGGCCGAGGAAATCGACGAGGAGTTGGCGGCGCTCGAGGCGGATGATCGGTGAAGCTCATCGTCTCCGATGCCTCGCCGCAGATCGTGATCGCGAAGAGCGGGTTCCTCCCCGTGCTGACCGCACTCGTCGAGGAAGTCGTCATCCCCGAGACCGTCTATGCGGAATGCACGATCGAGATTTCGCTGCCCGGAGCCCGGGCGGTTCGCGCCGCCGTGGAGGCGGGGCAGATCCACGTCCGGCCCGAAGCCAGGGGACCGAGCGACAATCCCGGCGATGAACTGGCCGGGCTGGACGCCGGCGAGCTGGCCGCCATCCACATGGCCACGGCCCTCGAATGTCCTGTCCTGATGGATGAGCGTCTCGGCCGGCAGGTGGCGAAGCGCAGGGGCATCGCCGTGATCGGCAGCGCCGGCCTTCTGCTCGCCGCCAAGAAGCGCGGCCTGGTTCCCGCCGTGGCGCCGATTCTCGATCAGTGGCGGCAGTCGGGCTATTTCCTGTCGGCGAGCGTGGTGAAAGCCGTGCTCGACCGCGCCGGCGAGGCATGAGGCTTTCGCCGGAGCCTGTATTTCTATCCGTTTCTACGATCGCATCCCGACGGAACTTGCGTTTCCGCGCATCGTGAACAGTCCTCATCGATCGGTTTCATCCATCGACGGAAGGGCTCGTGTCCGCGACGAAGATCCTCTGGGGCCAGATCACCACCGTCTTCCTGATCGTGCTCTTCACGACCTGGGCGGCGACGCAGTGGACGGCCTGGCGGCTCGGATTCCAGCCCCAGCTCGGCGCCCCCTGGTTCGAGCTCGCCGGCTGGCCGGTCTATTATCCGCCGGCCTTCTTCTGGTGGTGGTACTTCTACGACGCCTATGCGCCGCCGATCTTCGTCGAAGGCGCCTTCATCGCGGCGTCCGGCGGCTTCATCGCCATCGCCGTCGCCATCGGCATGTCCGTCTGGCGCGCCCGCGAGGCGAAGAACGTCGAGACATACGGCTCTGCGCGCTGGGCCGAGCGGCGCGAAGTGAAGACGGCGGGTCTGCTCGGACCCGACGGCGTCGTCCTCGGCAAACTCGACGGGAACTATCTCCGTCACGATGGTCCCGAGCACATCCTCTGTTTCGCGCCCACCCGATCCGGCAAGGGCGTCGGCCTCGTCGTACCGTCCCTGTTGACCTGGCCGGGCTCCGCCATCGTTCACGACATCAAGGGTGAGAACTGGCAACTCACCGCCGGCTTCCGCGCGCAGCACGGCCGGGTGCTTCTCTTTGATCCGACCAACCCGAAGTCGGCCGCCTACAACCCGCTGCTCGAGGTGCGCCGCGGCGACTGGGAGGTGCGCGACGTGCAGAACGTCGCCGACGTGCTCGTCGATCCCGAAGGCTCGCTCGACAAGCGGAACCACTGGGAGAAGACTAGCCATTCGCTCCTCGTCGGCGCCATCCTCCATGTCCTCTACGCGGAGAAGGACAAGACGCTCGCTGGCGTCGCCGCCTTCCTGTCCGACCCGCGCCGGGAGATCGAGGCGACGCTTAAGGCGATGATGACGACGCCGCATCTCGGCGAAGCCGGCCCGCATCCCGTCGTCGCCTCGACGGCGCGAGAATTGCTCAACAAGAGCGAGAACGAACTCTCCGGCGTCCTGTCCACCGCGATGTCCTTTCTCGGCCTCTATCGCGATCCCGTCGTCGCGGAGGTGACACGGCGCTGCGACTGGCGGATCGCGGACCTGATCGCCGACGCAAGGCCGGCGACCCTCTATCTCGTGGTGCCGCCATCCGACATCTCCCGCACGAAGCCGCTTATCCGCCTGGTGCTCAACCAGATCGGACGCCGCCTGACCGAAGACCTGCAAGCCAGAGACCGGCGTCACCGCGTTCTGATGATGCTGGACGAGTTTCCCGCCCTGGGCCGGCTCGATTTCTTCGAGAGCGCG
Organism: uncultured Rhodoblastus sp.; assembly: GCA_964634325.1. Classification (GTDB taxonomy): domain Bacteria; phylum Pseudomonadota; class Alphaproteobacteria; order Rhizobiales; family Beijerinckiaceae; genus JAJXWB01. Next base: position 60,511 of record CAZWJF010000005.1, on the reverse strand, counting down.
CTGGCCTTCATGGCCGGTTACGGCCTGAAGAGCTTTCTGATCGCGCAATCCCTCAATCAGATCGAGAAGGCTTACGGCCCGAACAATTCGATCCTCGACAATTGCCACGTCCGCATCAGCTTCGCGACCAACGACGAGCGGACCGCGAAGCGGGTGAGCGACGCGCTCGGCACCGCGACCGAGATGAAGGCGATGCGGAACTATGCCGGGCACAGGCTCAGCCCCTGGCTCGGCCATCTGATGGTCTCCCGCTCCGAAACCGCCCGGCCGCTGCTTACCCCCGGCGAGGTGATGCAACTCCCGCCGACGGACGAGATCGTGATGGCGGCCGGGGTGCATCCCATCCGGGCCAAGAAGGCCCGCTACTACGAGGATCGCCGCTTCACGGAGCGCGTCCTCCCGGCGCCAGATCCCGCCCGTTGCGGCCGCACCCAACGCCAGGACGGATGGTCCAACCTTGCGCCGAAGCATCCCGATGCCGTGCTGCTCGCCTCGATCGAGAAGGCCGAAGATGAGGCCAACAGCGGCCTGCGGCGCGAACCTGAGCTTCCCGATCACGTCGCCATCGCCAAGGAGACCAGCGAGCCCACGCCGGCCCAGGAGTTCACCATCGTCCTCGACGATGCACCGGAGGACGCGGCGCGGCAGGGTCAGATCCTGCGCCGGCAGATGCGTGGTATCGCCCGCGCGGTCGCGCTCGATCCCAATGACGGCATCGATATGTGAGGCGGCAATGCGCGACCGGATGAACGTCTATTTCCCGCCCGAGATGCTGCGGCAGATCGCCGATCTCGCCGATCGCAAGAAGCTCTCGCGCTCGGCGATCGTCGAAGCGGCCGTCGCCTCCTTCCTGTCCCCTGACGGGGCGGACAAGCGCGAAGCCGCCTTCACGCGGCGCCTCGACCGGCTTTCGCGCCAGGTCCAGCGGATCGAGCGCAACCTCGACATCACCGCGGAGACGCTCGCCCTCTTCGTGCGCTTCTGGCTGACGATCACGCCGCCGCTGCCGAACGACGCCCATGCCTCCGCGCAGATCAAGGGACGCGAGCGCTATGAGGGGTTCATAGAGACTCTCGGACAGCGTCTCCAGAAAGGCCAGAGCTTCCTCAGGGAGATTCCGGACGATGTCGCAAGTGAACCTGACGAATCTGGGCTGGACTCACGCCAGACATCCCAAGGAACTTGCTAACATACTTCCGACAGTGCTGCGTACCGAGTCCCGGCGATCATGCGGCGGTGAAGCGCGCTGTCCCGCCCCGACTGGCACAGGCAGCCCGCTCGCGGCGAGAGCCGCAGAGACGCCAGTTTGTCCTCCGCCCTTGTCGAAAACTGGGTGATCGTCTTCGAGAACGGGTAGCCCGGCAGGGCGAGCTTGAGAAGCTCGGCGGCGGCCATCAGCCCGGCGGCGAAGGAGAGGAACGGCAGCGCCGCGTCGATTTGCTTTCCATCCACAGGGCTCGCGACCTTGCCGGTCGCACAGGCGGTCGGCAGGGCCGGGCCGCTGTCGGGGAACAGGCAGAGCGAACACGGACCTTGCAGCGGCACATGCCGGATCACCGAGGCCTGCCAGTTCTTTCCCGTCGTGCCGTAAATCTGGATCGGCGGCATGTCCGCCTCGATCTGGAAGCGCACATGGTCCTCGTTGGCGGCGGCAATCAGCAGGTCGGGCGTGCCTTCCTGCCGGTTCAGCCAGAGTTTCGACTCGCCCAGGGTCGCGCGTTCGGACTTGACGGAGACGACCCCGGCCGAACGCAGGTAGTCGGCAGTCGCATCGACCTTCGGCCGTCCATCGTCCGTCGCGATGAAAATCGGCGAGCGGTCGAGGTTCTCGATCTCGACATCGTCCTTGTCGATCAGCGCTGCGTCGAACCTCCGGCTGAAAAGCGTCAGAAAGTAAAGCGCCGCCGTGCCGACCGATCCGGCGCCGATGGTCCACAACTCACCGAGTGCGGTGGCCGGATCAGGCTGCGGCGCTCCCTCCGGCGCGGACCGCGCCGACCAGTCCAACGTGTTGCACAGATAGGCCGTAGCGGGTGCGTCCAGCCCTTCCGCAAGCAGGTGCGCTCCGCAGAGAATGGCGGCAAAAGCCGGGCCGCACGGATTGGAGATATCGCTTTCACGCACAGGCGACGCTTGCGCCCCGAAATAGCTGTCCCAGCCGCAGCCATGAACGAGCGCAGCGCCGGGGACGGCGCGCGGACCGAACGCGATCGCGACGTCGCCCGCTGCTGGCGCTCTCGCCATGAAGCGCCCGCCTTGTTCCGCGGGCGTGGCGGCGAAGAGTTGCTCGAACAACACGTCGGAAAGAGACCGACCTGCCCAGGGCAGCGGATCGCGGACCTTCGTGCCCTCGGGGACGGCGACCGCGACCGAGGGCGTCATCCTTCCGATCAGGTTCGCCGCCGTCAGCAGGGCGACCTGGCCCGCGCAAGTTTCGGCATAGGCGGGATCGATTGCGAGGCTGATCCAGCGCCCAGGATCAAGCGGGCGGGCGCCCCGCCCGTACAGGTTCGTCCGCGAATTCCGGCGCGCAAGAAAGCTTGCGTCTTTCATGGCAGCCGCTCCGGCAGAACCGAGACATCGGCAGCCGTCAGGTCAATCCAGCGGCGCTCGCCCCGGCTGAACATGTAGATAGCCGCGCCCGTGAAGTTGGGCAGATGCTTTCCGTATTCCGGCAGCACGATCGAGACGAAGCCGCCGAACCGGATCAGCGCGCCGGCGACATCGCCGTCGCTGTGATACGCCTCGCCGGGATGCGTGTGGAGTTGCCCGACGACTTGCAGCCCGTGCGCGTTCGCCGCTTCGACCACCTGCCGCATGGCGGCGGTGTCAACGTGGAAGCTGCCGCGCGTCGTGCGCGCGACCGGGCGAAACACGCTCAGCGCAATGCTCGTGAACCCATCGGTCTGGCCCAGCAGGTAGACAATTCCCTCATGGCCACGCGCCGTCTCCGACGCAAGGGCAGGCCGCAGCGCGCTGACGCAGGCGGCGGTCATCACGATGCGGCGCGTTTGCGGCGGCGTGACCGGGCGGTACGCGGCGGCGGAGCGGCGAGAGAAGAGACGCTGGAACCAGTTCCGCACGTTTCACCCCATCCGCTTCGTGAATGCGGTGAGAAGCTCGTGGGCGATGCGCGTCGCCATCGCCGCGAGCGTCCGCGTCCCGCCGGTTTCACGGATCGTCATCCAGTTGCCGATGGTCCAGTTGTCGTGCGGACCCCTTGCATCCACGCTTTTGTAAGCGAGGCGGTTCCACGGGGCGCAGATCACACCGGCGCTGTGAAAGAAGTTACCGCCGAGCGGTGTGTCGCGCGGCGCGTCGGTGGCCTTGGTCTCCGGATTATACCAGTGCCATGCTGGCGGCCTGGCGGCGAAGCCGTCGCACTTCGCCAGGGCCGTGAAAAACGAGCCGCCCTTCGCCGGCATGCCGAGAATGAAGCTCACCGGATCAAGCTGCTCGAACTTCCAGCCATGCAGCTCCGCATTTTGCCGTACGGCCTCGATCTGGCTTGCGACGATGAGTTCGGACGCGGTCGCCATGGTCCTACACACCCGAGCCGGTGGCGAGCAGGCTGAGCGTCACCTCGCTGCCGAAGTGGAAGCTGACGAGCGGGCGCTCGGGGGCGAGTTGCTCGTCACCGTTCATCAGGCGGAGGTCCTCGCCGGCATCGAGGCCTTTGGCCTCGACGATGGCGGCGATCACGGCCGACACCTTGGTCGTCTTCGGAAAGGCCCCATGGAAGGGGCCTGCCGGGGTGGAAACGTGGAGCGTAATTTCATCGGGCTGCGGCATATTTCGATCTCCTTTCGGTTCGTATGCCAACGTTAGCTTATATAGCTAACACATCCCGCAAAAAAATCAAAGGGTGAGCTGGCCGCCCTCCGGGCGGGCGAACAGATCATCCAGCCGGATGCGGGCAACGACCGGATTTACATCAAAGATTTCAGCAAGTTCGCGGGCGGCGCGCTCCCGCTCGACTTCCTTCAGCGTCGGGAGGCCGAGCCCGCCGCGCTCCTCGCAGAAGGGTGCCGCAGCCTTGATCACCAGACTGCGCGGCATCAACAGCCCGCCAATCGCCCGATTCGCTTGGAATTCCCACCAGCGCCCATCGTAGCGCGATTCGTGCGGAGTCCCGTGAACGTCCCGGCACAGGATCTCGGGCCGGTCGTTTCCGTCCTCGAACAGCTTCGGCGGCTTCTCGCCGAGGACGAAGAGGTGCGTATGCAGCAGGCCGTGCCCCGCTTCATGGGCGAGCGTCGTGCGGATGCGCCGCTCGGAGACACTGCCGCCTTCCTCGTCGAGCGCCGTGGTGATGACGATCCCGGTGACGCCGGACGGGCCAAAGGACGTATAGCCGAGCACGCCGTCCGGCAGCGGCTCGTAACGCGGCGAGACCTTGAAGTGCTTTTCGACGAACCGCTCGATTCGGACGGCTTCGGGCGAATCCGGCATCAGCCCCGCCGCCTTGAGAGCATCGCCGCACATGCGGTCGATTTCGGCGGGTTTGTAGAATGGCCGGGTCGCGAACGGTCCGCGATTTGTCCGGTAGGTCCTCATTTCTTGCCTCCCTTGGGCGGGGGCTTGCTCTTGCTCACCAGATCGAGAAGCTGTTCCGGCGTCAGCTTCTTCTCGACCAGAGTGCGGAAGGCAAAGGCGTAGCCGGGGTCCTGCTCCGTCATGCGCTTGATCTCATCGAGCGGGGCGCGCTGATCATGCCGCTTGAGTTCGGCGACATCGAGCTTCAGCAGCCGCGCCATCTCCTCCAGCATCGGCTCGGACGGAAAGCGCCGCCCGTGCTCTACGTCGGAGATGAAGGGGGGCGAGCAGTCGAGCTTCTTTGCGAATTCGCGCAGTGAGAGGTCGAGCTCTTCACGGCGTTCGCGGATTCTTTGGCCAAGCGTTTTCACCGTGTAAGCATACCCAGCGAACGACTCACCGGTCAAGAACCGTCGCCAGCCACTCGGTGAAGACAGCGCTCGGCAGATCCCAGGCACTCCTACGCCCATTCGAGGCCAACGCCCGTGTTGGCGGAATTCGCTTGTTCGAAGGAGTAGGCCCATTGATCCACGTCTATAACTCGAACAAGTCCAGATCACTGCCGGAGCGGTGACGTAGCGCAGAATCCCAGTTCCGCCGTTCTCCTGTATTTGCGCGCTACTGTACGACGCCCCCTTGCTGGTTGTTGCAACGCCGCAATTCCTGCCTCTTCTATTCATCCCCGATCAAGGGCCGCGCGTCGCGAAGGCCCGCAAACGAACGGGGACGACGTGGCGGCCAGTCATCGGCAATCGGAGGCGATCCTGCGCGGCGCGCGCATGCTGCGTACGGCCCTCGGGCCGGCGATCGCCCGATTCCTGGAAGACCCCGCGATCGTCGAGGTGATGCTCAACCCCGATGGGCGGCTCTGGATCGACCGGCTGTCGGAAGGTCTGGCCGATACGGGAGAGCTTCTCTCGGCGGCCGACGGCGAACGCATCGTCCGTCTGGTGGCCCACCATGTCGGCGCCGAGGTTCATTCCGGCAGTCCGCGCGTCTCGGCCGAGCTGCCGGAAACGGGCGAGCGGTTTGAAGGTCTCCTGCCGCCGGTCGTGACCGCGCCGGTCTTCGCGATCCGCAAGCCGGCCGTGGCCGTCTTCACGCTCGACGACTATGTCGCGGCCGGGATCATGACCGGCGACGAGGCCGCCATCCTTCGGCAGGCCGTGGCGGCGCGGGCCAACATCCTGGTCGCGGGCGGCACGAGCACCGGCAAGACCACGCTGACCAACGCCCTGCTCGCCGAGGTGGCGAAGTCGGCGGATCGCGTCATCGTCATCGAGGATACGCGCGAGCTCCAATGCGCCGCTCCCAACCTGGTCGCCATGCGCACCAAGGACGGCGTCGCAACGCTGTCCGACCTGGTCCGCTCCTCGCTGCGATTGCGGCCGGACCGCATCCCGATCGGCGAGGTGCGCGGCAGCGAAGCGCTCGACCTGCTGAAGGCCTGGGGCACCGGCCATCCCGGCGGCATCGGCACGATCCACGCGGGCACGGCCCTGGGCGCGCTGCGCCGCCTTGAACAGCTCATCCAGGAAGCCGTCGTCACCGTCCCCCGCGCGCTGATCGCGGAAACCATCGATCTCGTGGCCGTGCTCTCCGGCCGCGGCGCCTCGCGCCGGCTCGCCGAACTCGCCCGCGTCGACGCGCTCGGGCCGAACGGTGACTACCGCATCTCGCCAGCAACCCAAGCCCATCATCCGAACGGAGACCCCGCATGATCCGACAGCTCTCTCACGGCCGCCAGCGTCTGGTGGCCGCCGCTTCGGCGCTGGCCATCAGCGTCTTTTTCGCCCCTGCCGCTCACGCTTCCGGCTCCTCCATGCCGTGGGAAGCGCCGCTGCAATCCATCCTCGAGTCCATCGAAGGCCCAGTCGCCAAGATCATCGCGGTGATCATCATCATCGTCACCGGCCTGACACTGGCCTTCGGCGACACCAGTGGCGGCTTCCGCCGGCTGATCCAGATTGTCTTCGGTCTGTCGATCGCCTTCGCCGCATCCAGCTTCTTCCTGTCCTTCTTCTCCTTCGGCGGCGGGGCGCTCGTCTGATGCCGGGCGGTCTACACGCCGACGAGGTGCCGGGCTTCTCCGTTCCGGTCCACCGGGCGCTGACCGAGCACATCCTGCTCGGCGGCGCCCCGCGAAGCATCGCCATCATGAATGGAACGCTGGCCGGCGCGGTCGGGCTCGGCCTGCGGCTCTGGCTCGTCGGTCTCGCAATCTGGGCGATCGGCCACTTCGCCGCGGTCTGGGCGGCGAAGCGCGACCCGCTCTTCGTGGAAGTCGGCCGCCGGCATCTGCGCATCCCCGGCCATCTCACGGTCTGAGGCGGAGCCATGATGAACCTTGCCGAATACCGCCGCACTGCAAGCCGCCTCGCAGACTTCCTGCCCTGGGCGGCCCTGGTCGGCGAAGGTGTCATCCTCAACAAGGACGGAAGCTTTCAGCGCACCGCACGCTTCCGCGGTCCTGATCTCGATTCTGCAGTGGCCGCCGAGTTGGTGGCGGTGGCCGGCCGCCTCAACAACGCCTTCCGCCGCCTTGGATCGGGCTGGGCGATCTTCGTGGAGGCACAGCGGCACGAAGCGGCCACCTATCCTACGAGCCGCTTCGGCGATGCCGCCTCGGCCCTGGTCGACGCCGAGCGCAAGGCAGATTTCGAGGAAGCCGGCACGCACTACGAGTCGAGCTACTTCCTGACCTTCCTCTATCTGCCGCCGGCCGAGGACGCCGCGCGTGCGGAAACCTGGCTCTATGAAGGGCGCGACCATGCGGGCGTCGATCCGCATGAGAGCCTGGCGTCCTTCATCGACCGCATCGACCGCGTGCTCCAGCTCGTCGAAGGCTTCATGCCGGAGTGCCGCTGGCTCGATGACGACGAGACGCTGACCTATCTGCATTCGACCGTCTCGACCAAACGCCATCGCGTCCGCGTCCCGGAAACGCCGATCTATCTCGACGCGCTGCTCGCCGACCAGCCGCTCACCTGCGGCCTGGAGCCGCGTCTCGGCGACACGCATCTGCGGATCCTCACGATCGTCGGGTTTCCGACCGCGACCACGCCCGGCCTGCTCGACGATCTCAACCGGCTGCCGTTCCCGTATCGGTGGACGACGCGGGCGATCCTGCTCGACAAGACCGACGCCACCCGGCTGCTGACACGCATCCGCCGCCAGTGGTTCGCCAAGCGCAAGTCGATCGCCGCGATCCTGAAGGAGGTGATGACCAACGAGGCCTCGGTCCTCGTGGACACCGATGCGGCGAACAAGGCGGCGGACGCCGACTTGGCCCTGCAGGAGTTGGGCGCCGACTTTGCCGGGCAAGCCTATGTGACCGCGAGCGTCACCGTCTGGGACGCCGATCCGCGCGCCGCCAACGAGAAGCTGCGCCTGGTGGAGAAGGTCGTTCAGGGCCGCGACTTCACCGCGATGCCCGAGAGCATCAACGCCGTGGATGCCTGGCTCGGCTCGCTGCCCGGCCATGTCTACGCCAACGTCCGCCAGCCACCGATCTCCACGCTCAATCTCGCCCACATGATCCCGCTCTCGGCGGTGTGGGCGGGGCCGGAACGGGACGAGCACTTCGGGTCGCCCCCCTTGCTCTACGGCAAGACCGAGGGAAGCACCCCGTTCCGGTTTTCGCTTCACGTCGGCGACGTCGGCCACACACTCGTCGTCGGCCCGACTGGTGCCGGCAAGTCCGTCCTGCTCGCGCTGATGGCGCTCCAGTTCCGGCGCTATCCGCGGTCACAGGTGTTCGCCTTCGACTTCGGCGGCTCGATCCGCACCGCCGCGCTCGCCATGGGCGGCGACTGGCACGACCTCGGCGGCGGCCTCACCGATGCGGCACAGACCTCAGTCTCATTGCAGCCGCTTGCCCGCATCCCTGAGACATACGAGCGCGCCTGGGCCGCCGACTGGATCGTTGCGATCCTCACGCGCGAGGGCGTGACGATCACGCCGGAGGTGAAGGAGCATCTCTGGACCGCACTGACATCGCTGGCCTCCGCGCCAGTCGAAGAACGCACGCTCACGGGCCTCACGGTCCTGCTGCAATCAAACGATCTCAAGCAGGCGCTGCGCCCCTATTGTGTCGGCGGCCCCTATGGCCGGTTGCTCGACGCCGAGAGTGAGCATCTCGGGCAGGCCTCGGTCCAGGCCTTCGAGACCGAAGGGTTGATCGGGGCCGGCGCTGCGCCGGCCGTCCTTGCCTATCTCTTCCACCGCATCGGTGATCGCCTCGACGGGCGGCCGACGCTGCTGATCGTGGACGAAGGTTGGCTCGCGCTCGACGACGAGGGCTTCGCGGCGCAGCTCCGCGAATGGCTGAAGACGCTGCGCAAAAAGAACGCTTCGGTCATCTTCGCCACGCAGTCGCTCGCCGACATCGACGGCAGCGCGATCGCGCCGGCCATAATCGAGAGCTGCCAGACGCGGCTTCTCCTCCCGAACGAACGCGCAATCGAGCCGCAGATCACCGCCATCTACCGGCGCTTCGGCCTCAACGACCGCCAGATCGAGATTCTGGCGCGCGCCACCCCCAAGCGCGACTACTACTGCCAGTCGCGGCGCGGCAACCGTCTATTCGAGCTGGGCCTGTCCGAGGTCGCGCTGGCGCTCTGCGCGGCCTCCTCGAAATCCGACCAGACCGCCATCCAGTCGATCCTCGCCGAGCATGGCCGCGACGGTTTCCTGTCGGCCTGGCTGCGCGCCCGCGACGTCGGCTGGGCCGCCGACCTCATTCCCGATCTCAACAATCTGGAGACCACGCCATGATTATCCGTCGTTCGCGCGCGGCGCTTCTCGCCACGTCCTTCCTCTCGCTTCCGATCGTCGTCTCATCCGTCTTCGCGCCGCCGGCCGCCGCGCAATGGATCGTCTACGACCCCACCAACTATGTGCAGAACGTGCTGTCGGCGGCGCGCGCGCTCGAGCAGATCAACAACCAGATCCAGAGCCTCCAGAACGAGGCGCAAATGCTGATCAACCAGGCGCGCAACCTCGTGAGCCTTCCCTATTCCGCGCTCCAGCAGCTCCAGCAATCGGTGCAGCGCACGCAGCAGCTTCTCGGGCAGGCACAGCGCATCGCCTTCGACGTCCAGCAGATCGACCAGGTGTTCCAGAGTCAGTACGGCAATGTCTCGCTCTCAACCTCCGACCGGCAGCTCGTCGCCGATGCGCGCTCGCGCTGGCAGAACACGGTGGCCGGGCTCCAGGACGCCATGCGCGTTCAGGCCGGCGTCGTCGGCAACATCGACACCAACCGCGCCGAGATGGCCGCGCTGGTCGGCCAGAGCCAGGGCGCGACCGGCGCGCTGCAAGCCACGCAAGCCGGCAACCAGCTCCTCGCGCTCCAGTCGCAGCAGCTCTCGGATCTCATCGCGGTCATCTCGGCGAACGGCCGGGCGCAGGCGCTGACGGATGCGGAACGTGCGGCGGCGGCCGAGCAGGGACGCGAACAGCGCCGCCGGTTCCTGACGCCCGGCTCCGGCTACCAGCCCGGGAGCGCCCGGATGTTCCCCGGCGGCAACTGAGGGCGGCGGCGTGGACGGCAAGATGCTCGCCCGGCTCGGCGCCATCGTCTTCATCGCTTTCGCGATCACCGCGACGGCGATCGAGATGACCCGGAAGGACGAGGCGCCCGCGCTCCGGCCGGCGCCCGTCCTCGAGCCCGCGCGCGATCCGCTTCGTGAGGGTCAGCGCCGGTGCCAGCAGCTCGGCGAGGCCGCCGCCCGCGACCCCGAATGCCTGCGCGTCTGGGCCGAGACCCGCGAGCGTTTCCTCGGCAACCGCACCGCGCCGCCGCCGCGCTCCGTCGAGGGACGGTGAAGCATGGGCGGCAGCGGCGTCATCGACAACTTCCTCGGGGTCTTCACCAGCTACATCGACTCCGGCTTTGGCCTGCTCGGCGGCGAAGTGGCCTTCATCGCGACGACGCTCATCGTCATCGACGTGACACTCGCCGCCCTGTTCTGGAGCTGGGGCGCGGATGACGACATCATTGCCCGCCTGGTGAAGAAGACGCTGTTCGTCGGCGTCTTCGCCTACCTCATCGGCAACTGGAACAATCTCGCCCGGATCGTCTTCGAAAGCTTCGCCGGCCTCGGCCTTCAGGCATCCGGCACCGGCTTTTCCGTGCAGGATCTGATGCGGCCCGGCCGCGTCGCCCAGACTGGCCTCGACGCCGCCCGCCCGCTGCTTGAATCCATTTCCGACCTGATGGGCTGGGTCTCCTTCTTCGAGAATTTTATCCAGATCGCCTGCCTGCTGTTCGCCTGGGCCTTGGTCCTGCTCGCCTTCTTCATCCTCGCGATCCAGCTCTTCATCACCTTGATCGAGTTCAAGCTGACCACCCTGGCTGGCTTCGTGCTCATCCCGTTCGGCCTGTTCGGCAAGACGGCATTCATGGCCGAGCGGGTGCTCGGCAACGTCATCTCCTCCGGCATCAAGGTTCTGGTGCTCGCCGTCATCATCGGCATCGGTTCGACGCTGTTCAGCCAGTTCACCGCCGGCTTCGGCGGCGCGACGCCGACCATCGACGACGCCATGGCCGTTGTTCTAGCGGCTCTTTCCCTTCTCGGCCTCGGCATATTCGGTCCCGGCATCGCCAATGGCATCGTGTCGGGCGGTCCCCAGCTCGGCGCGGGTGCGGCGGTCGGCACCGGCCTCGCGGTGGGCGGCGCCGCGCTGGCCGCCGGAGGCGCGGCCGGTCTGGCTCTTCGAGGCGGCGCCGCAACCCTGTCCGGCGGCGCCGCGGCCATAAGGGGCGGCGCGGCCGCGGCCGGCGCGACCTCGGCGGCCTACAGCCTCGGCTCCCTGGGCCAATCGGGCGCTGCCGGCGTCGCTTCCGGCCTCGGCGGTGTCGCGCGCGCAGCCGGCAGTGCGGCGGTCTCGCCCCTTCGCCGTGCTGCCCAGAGCGTCAGGTCGAGCTTCTCGGACGGCGCCAAAGCCGGTTTCGGCGCGACCGGCGGCTCGTCGAGCATGGGCACGGTCGCGGGCGACGCCGGCGCGGCCGCGAGCCCGCCGGCCGCCGACGGACCACCAGCCTGGGCCCGGCGCATGCGGCGCGGCCAGGCCATGAGTCACGGCGTCACCCTCGCTGCCCACGCGATCCGTTCGGGCGACGGCCATGGCGGCGGCTCCTCCATCAATCTCTCCGAAAGCGACCGCACATGAGCTTCTTCAAACGCCCCAGCACCCACTACGGAAAAACCCCCGAACCCGAGACTCCCTATCAAAGGGCCGCGCAGGTCTGGGACGAGCGCATCGGCTCGGCCCGCGTGCAGGCGAGGAACTGGCGCCTCATGGCCTTCGGCTGCCTGATCCTGTCCGCCGCCTTCGCCGCCGCTCTCGTCTGGCAGTCGGCGCGCGGGACGGTCGTGCCCTGGGTGGTGCAGGTCGACAATCTCGGCCAGGCGCAGGCGGTGGCGCCCGCCCAGGCCGACTATCGACCGACCGACCCGCAGGTGGCGTGGCATCTGGCCCGCTTCATCGAACAGGTCCGCTCGATCCCGGCCGACGCCATCGTCGTGCGGCAGAACTGGCTGCGCGCCTATGAATTCACAACCGATCGCGGCGCAGCGGCGCTCAACGACTATGCCCGTGCCAATGACCCGTTCACCAAGGTCGGCCGGCAACAGATTGCCGTCGAAGTATCCAGCGTCATCCGCGCGTCGCCCGACAGCTTCCGCGTCGCCTGGACGGAACGCCACTACGAGAACGGCCAGCTGTCCGCGACGCAGCGCTGGACCGCGATCCTGACCATCGTGATCCAGACCCCGCGCGACGCCGAACGGCTGCGCGCCAACCCGCTCGGCATCTACGTCAACGCCATCAACTGGTCGCGGGAGATGGGACAATGACACGACATCTCCGCAAAACCGGAGACCCGGCTTTCCGCAAATCCGGCATTGCGCTTGTGCTGTTCTCCGTTTCTGCGCTCGCTGGCTGTGCGACCAACCGGCCCCCGCAGATCAGCTATGACGCCGATGTGCCGCCGCTTCCGGCGATCCCGGCGGCCGTGACGGAGACGGCGCCGCGGCCGCTGCACACACCGCCGGCCTGGACGCCCGCCCGTGGCGGCTCCGCCGCCTCGACGCCGACCGGCCGGGTCGAGAACGCCAACACCGCCGCGCGCGTCCAGCCCCGTCGCGAAGGCTATTACAACGCGATCCAGATCTATCCCTGGAGCGAAGGCGCTCTCTATCAGGTCTATGCCGCGCCGGGTCAGATCTCCGACATCGCGCTGGAGCCGGGCGAGAGCCTCACCGGCGCCGGCCCGATCGCCGCGGGCGACACCGCGCGCTGGATCATCGGCGACACCGAGAGCGGCAGCGGCGCGACCCGGCGCGTGCATGTGCTGGTCAAGCCCACGCGGCCGGACATCTCGACCAATCTCGTCATCACCACGGATCGGCGCGTCTACATGATCGAGCTGCGATCGGGCGAGCGACCTTACATGCCGGCCGTCGCCTGGGCCTATCCGCAGCCGCCGGCCTCGCAGCGGCAGGCCGTGCCCGCCACACCGGTCATCCCGGCGCTGGCGGCCAGGAATTATCGCTATGGCCTGACCGGCGACACTCCGCCTTGGCGTCCGATCGCGGTCTATGACGACGGCCGGCGCGTCTATGTCGAGTTCCCGCGCGGGATCGTGCAGGGCGAGATGCCGCCGCTCTTCGTCATCGGCGCCGATGGCGAGCCGCAGATCGTCAACAGCCGCATCTATCAGAACGTCCTGATCGTCGATCGCCTGTTCGGCGCCGCCGAGCTGCGCCTCGGAAGCGGCGACCGCCAGCAGACGGTCAGGATTGTCCGGACCGACGGGAGGCGCACGTCATGAGCGATAGCGAGCACACCCGCGACACCGACGCGCCGCTCACCGCGGCCTCCGGCGAGGCGGCGGCCCCCATGCGGCTGCGCGCCGAGCCGCCGCGCGTGACGCGCTTGTCGCGCAAGGTGCTGGCGAGCTTCGGCCTCGTCGCCGCGATCGGCGTCGGCGGCGCGCTGATCTATGCGCTGCAGACGCGCAATGCCGGCACCGGCGGCGAGGAGCTCTACTCGACTGAGAACCGACCGACGGCCGACGGTCTCGCCGGCCTGCCGCGCGACTACACCGGTCCGGTCCTGGGACCGCCGCTGCCTGGCGATCTCGGCCGCCCGATTGTGGGAGCCCAGAACCGCGGTCAGCCGGTCGTCCCGCCGACCGTGGCCGCGCCCCGCGTCGATCCCGCCGAACAGCGGCGGCTCGCCGAGGAAGAGGCGGCGCGAACGAGCCGGGTGTTTTTTCAGACCGAGGCGCGCGGCGCCGTTCCCGGTGGCGCTTCCGACGGCGTTGCTAGTCCCAATCTCGGCGGCCTCGGGCTGCCCGGCCAGCCGGGCGCGCTGACAGCTCAGGATCGCCAGCTCGCTTTCCTCAACGCCTCGGTAGACCGGCGCACCGTCGCGCCCGATCGCGTCGCGGCCCCGGTCTCGCCCTATGTCCTCCAGGCGGGCGCCGTCATCCCGGCGGCGCTCATCACCGGCATCCGCTCCGATCTGCCGGGCCAGATCACGGCGCAGGTCACCGAGCACATCTATGACAGCCCGACCGGCCGCATCCTGCTCGTGCCGCAAGGCACGCGGATCATCGGCCAATACAGCAACGATGTCGGCTTCGGGCAGCGCCGCGTGCTCCTGGTCTGGAACAGGCTCATCTTCCCGAACGGCCGCTCGATTGTTCTGGAGCGCCAGCCCGGCGCCGACACGCAGGGCTATGCCGGCCTCGAGGATGGCGTCGACTATCATTGGTGGGATCTGGCGAAGGCCGCCGGCCTGTCGACGCTCCTTGCCGTCGGGGCCGAACTCGCCGTCGACGACGATGATCGATTGGTACAGGCCATCCGCAACGGCGGCCAGGACACCATCAATGACGCCGGCCAGCAGATCGTCCGCCGCCAGCTCAATGTCGCCCCGACGCTGACCATCCGGCCGGGTTTTCCGGTTCGCGTGATCGTCACCCGCGACCTGGTGCTCGAACCCTATGGAGCGCGTTGATGACCAAGCTGAAGCTCGGCCCCATAGCCGACGACAAGCCGGTCAAGGTCACGGTGGAGCTGCCGGCGCCGTTGCATCGCGACCTTGTCGCCTATGCCGAAGTGCTGGCCCGCGAGACGGGCCAGCCCGTCATCGATCCGGCCCGCCTCATCGTGCCCATGCTGGAGCGCTTCATTTCGACGGATCGGGGCTTTGCGAAGGCGCGCCGGCTCGACCGCGCCGCTGAGCGGAAGGACGTATGAGGCGATGGCTGGCGAACCAGCTTTCGTCTCGCTCGGAGAGCCTCCGCGCCAGATGCAGGAGATGCCCGACGACGGGATTGGTCGAGGCCGACGGGTGGGCGGCACTGAACTCCAGAACCGCACCCTCGATCGGGCGAAAGACCACACCGGGAAAGCCGAGCCCCGTCACCGTGCTCCCGACGATCGTCACGCCGCTCCCGTTCGAGACGATGTGCAGGAGCGACTCGCGCGTGACCGCCTGTCGTTCGATCCTCGGCGCATGGCCTCGCGCTTCCATATGTCGACGGATGTAGTTCGCGGCATCCGGCCCCGGGGCCATATCCGTGACGATGAAATGGCGATCGGCGACATCGTCCCAGGTGACGGTCTCCCGTCCCGCCAGCGCATCCTCGACCGACGTCGCGATGTAGATCGGCTCGTTCCAGAGATGCATGAGCTTGTAGCCTGCTCCGGGCGGTATTTCGGTGACGAAGCCGACGTCCATCTGCCCGCGCCGAACGGCCGCGATCTGCTCGGCCGAGCCGGCCTCGATGAAATCGATCCGGACCTTCGGTCGATCCCGCCGGAAGCTCCTGAAAAGCTCAGACTGGAAGCCCGTCGCCAGGGGATCGAAGAAACCGACTCTCAACACGGATGCTTCCCGTGCGGCCAGGCTGGCGGCGTCCAGCGCCGAGCCGATCTCGCTCATCCCCGCATGCGCCCGATCCAGGAACTGCCGGCCCACCTCGGTGAGCTCCACGCCGGTGTGAAGGCGTCGGAACAGAAGGCCGCCGATTTCTTCCTCGATGTCCCGAATTCGCCGGCTGACCGCCGACTGCTCGACGCCCAGGGCCTCCGCAGCTCGCCGAAAGCTGCCGCACTCGGCAGCGGCGATCACATAGCGGATATGGCGTAGCTCGATCCTCGGTCTTCGCCCCATTTCTCGTCATCCAGGTATTCGGAAATCTCTCGTCATGCTTTTCTTTCGATTGCTGTTGAGATTGGCCGAACCATCCGTCGCCAATGTCTGTCCATCTGCACTAAACGAGTCACGTCAAAGCCCGTGCTCGTGCCGGCTCGGCGATCATAGCGCCATGTCGGCGGAGCGATGCCCCTACGCGCCATGAGCGGGGCCCGAGCGTCGAGCGGAAAGGGTAGGTCTCGATCGTCTCATGCCGGAACCGCCCGTCCGATTTGCACGCCATGGCGCGATATTCCCGCACGCGTCACGGCGAGGCCTTCCGTCACCCTCCATCTATCGCTTTCTATTCCTCCAGCGTCTTTGAAGTGGAGGAGCGGCGTGAGTCACGGAGCCCAGAAGCAGATCAGCAGAACGATAAGGCGCCAGCAGTTGCGCGAGATCGTGCCGCTGGCCGACAGCACGATCTACGAGATGGAGCAACGCGGTGAATTCCCGCAGCGCTTCTATCTGACCTCGCGCAGCGTGGTCTGGGATCTCGCCGAGGTGGAGGCCTGGCTGGAGGCGCGCCGAGCGGCCTCGAGAGCGAAGACCATCAAACGCGCACCTTCTCCCGACGTCGGATTGCGAAAGACGCGCCCCGTCAGACATTAGGCTCCGGCGCCAGCAAATCCATCGAAGGCGGATAGAGCGACGGGACATACTTCTGACCGGCCGCCCAGGCGTCCACGATATTCGCCCACTCCTGCAACATGTGGCGCCGTTGACGTTCGTATTCAGCCTTGTTGTAAACGCCGCGCGACGACCGCCCATCCTCGTGGGCGAGACACTTCTCGATCCAGTCGCTGTTGAAGCCCAGCTCGTTGAGTAGGGTCGATCCCGTCCGCCGCAGGTCATGCACGGTGAACGACTCCAGCGGCAGCCCTTCCTTCTTGGCCCGCGCCACGACCGCGGTCGTGATCCGGTTGAAGGTGGCCCGGGACATCGGCGCGTCCGCGTCGTATCGGGACGGCAGGAGATACCGCGAATTGCCGGCGCACGTCTTGAGCGCGACAATGATGTCGAGCGCTTGCTGGGACAGGTAGACGTTGTGCGGCCGCGACCGCTTCATGCGCTCTTTCGGGATGGACCAGACCGCGTTCTCGAAATCCACCTCATCCCAGGTCGCGTCCTGCAGCTCGCTCTTCCGGACCATGGTGAGCAGGAAGAGCTTCATGCCAAGTCGGATCGTCGGCAGCGTAGGGACATGCTCCAGTTGATTGAGCATGATACGAATCTCCGACGGAGACAGAGACCGGTCGCGCGGTACGAAATGAGCGATGGACGCCGGCCCGACGTCCTCCGCGGGATTGTGGACCTTCTCTCCATGCAGGATCGCGAAGCCGTAGATCTGTTTCACGATATCGCGGACGTGGATTGCGACCGCCGGCGCACCGCGCTCTTTGACCGAGGCGCATAGAGCCCGCAGATCCTCCGCCGTGATCTCAGTGAGCAGACGGTTGCGATACTTGGGCAGGAGGTCGCGCTCGTAGATCGCCCTTCGCATGGCTTTGGTGCTGTCGGCCATGCGCCCTTCCTGGAACCAACGCTCGGCGAACTCACCGAAGCTCTTGGCCTCCTTCAGTCGCCGCTTCTCTCGCTGCTTCTCCTGTGCCGGCGATCGCCCCTCCGCGATCGCCCGCTTGGCATCGATGAGCTTTTCGCGGGCACGGGCCAACGAAATTCCTGCAGCGCCATAGCGGCCCAGCGTCACGGTCTCTCGACGACCATTCATTCGGTAGTCGAGGCGGAACACGATCGTGCCCGACGGCTGGACCACGAGATACATACCGTCACGGTCCGTGACTTTGTATGATTTCTCTTTAGGTTTCAGAGCTTTAACGCCGGAATCCGTCAGCATCTACTCCCTCCGGGCTCGGATCACAAACGAGAGAGAGCCTCCAAAATACCGTCAGGCCAAAAATGGCCCTCCTGAAGCGGAATTTATAGCGTTATTTCAATGTCTTGATGCCTGAAAAAATACCGTCAAAGGCCCTCTTGACCCTGACGGTATCTTCAAAAGGTCAATGGATCAAGCAGGCGCATACCGTCAGAAATACCGTCAGAGCTGACGCATGCCCCGCGATAGTCCGCGAAAGACTTCAACAGCTTTATGTAGTTATTTCAGTGTGTTATGTCGTATCGTGGCGTAGTTTTGGATACCGACAGAGGGGCAAAAATCATTCCCACTCAATCGTCCCCGGCGGCTTCGACGTCACGTCGTACACCACCCGGTTCACGCCCTTCACCTCGTTGATGATGCGCGTGGCGGTGCGGCCGAGAAAATTCATGTCGTAGGGGAAGAAGTCCGCCGTCATGCCGTCCACCGACGTCACGGCGCGCAGCGCGCAGACCGAGTCGTAGGTGCGGCCGTCGCCCATGACGCCGACCGTGCGCACCGGCAGCAGGACGGCGAAGGCCTGCCAGATCTTGTCGTAGAGACCGGCCTTGCGGATTTCGTCCAGGTAAATCGCGTCGGCCTTGCGGAGAATATCGAGTTTTTCGCGCGTGATGGCGCCGGGGATGCGGATGGCCAGCCCCGGCCCCGGAAAGGGGTGGCGGCCGACGAAGGCTTCGGGCAAGCCGAGTTCGCGGCCGAGCGCGCGCACCTCATCCTTGAACAATTCGCGCAGGGGCTCCACGAGCTTCATGTTCATGCGCTCGGGCAGGCCGCCGACATTGTGGTGGCT
This sequence comes from uncultured Rhodoblastus sp., assembly GCA_964634325.1. Lineage (GTDB taxonomy): Bacteria > Pseudomonadota > Alphaproteobacteria > Rhizobiales > Beijerinckiaceae > JAJXWB01. The sequence continues at coordinate 42,074 of CAZWJF010000005.1, read as the reverse complement.
CTTGATCGTCACCGAGGGGCCGCCGGTGAAGCTGACGCTCTCGATCACGTCGGGATACAAGGTTCCTTGCGCCAAAAATTCCGGCGCGCCCTTGCCGTCCGCGCCGATCTTCTTGGCCTCGGCCTCGAAGACCTCGATGAACAGGCGGCCGATGGTCTTGCGCTTGGTCTCGGGGTCGGTGACGCCGTCCAGCTCGCCCAGAAACTGTTTCGAGGCGTCCACGTGGACGAGCGGGATGTTGTAGTGGTCGCGGAACAGGCTCACGACCTCGTCCGCCTCGCCCTGCCGCATCAGGCCGTGATCGACGAAGACGCAGGTCAGCCGGTCGCCGATAGCCTCGTGGATCAACACGGCCGCGACGGAGGAATCCACGCCGCCAGACAGACCGCACAACACCCTGCCCTGTCCGACCTGATGGCGGATGGCGGCGATGGCCTCCTGACGGAAGGCGGCCATGGTCCAGTCGCGCTTGAGGCCGGCGACCTCGTGCACGAAGTTCGACAGCAGCTTCGCGCCGTCGGGGGTATGCACCACCTCCGGGTGGAACATGGTGGTGAAGATCTTGCGCTTCTCGTCGGTGGCGACGGCGAAGGGCGCGTTCTCGCTGACGGCCTTGACCGAAAAGCCTTCCGGCAGACGCGTCACACGATCGCCGTGGCTCATCCAGACCGTATATTTACCGCCCTTTTCCCATATGCCGCGAAACAGCGCGCTGTCTTCGACGATCTCCACCTCGGCGCGGCCGAATTCGGCGGCGTGGCCGCCCTCCACCTGCCCGCCGAGCTGCACGGCGGTGGTCTGCTGCCCGTAGCAGATCGACAGGATCGGCACGCCGGCCTCGAAGATCGTCTGCGGGGCGCGCGGCGAGCCGGGTTCGGTGACCGAAGCCGGGCCTCCCGAGAGGATCACGGCCTTGGGGTGCAGCTCAGCGAAAGCCTTGGCTGCGCTCTGGAAGGGGTGGATTTCGCAATAGACCCCGGCCTCGCGCACGCGGCGGGCGATGAGCTGGGTGACCTGCGAACCGAAGTCCACGATCAGCACCTTGTCGTGGCGCTCGACGATCTCGCGGTGGGCGTCTGAAGCGGAAGTCGCGGTCATTCTCATCCTCGCTGCCAAAGCAGGGGATTAGGCGAAGCGGCTGGCCCGCGCAACGGCCGGAGCCGATTTCCTAACGGGTTTATACGGCTATTCGAGCGAACGGTTTGAGCCGGCCGCAACGGGACGGCGCCTAGGCTTTCAGCAACAGCCCGGAAACGGGCGAAGGCTGGGAGCCGTTATGACCGTACCTGCTACCGACGTCGCGCGCATGATCGCCGGACGCGCCAAATTGGGCGAACTGGCCGCGCTGTTCTCGGCGGGCGCGGAGACGCCTCCGCCGCTGTCGCCGCGCGTCCGTCGCGCCCTGCGGGAGCGCGTATTCGCCGAACGGCCGCTGGACGTCGTCCGCCGCGTCTACAGGGCGGCGCGCGCCGCACTCGCCCGCGACGGCTTTGGCGGCTGCTTCCGCGCCGCTGAGCTCGCGCTGCGGGAAAAGTCGATCGGCGCGCTCGGCCTGCCCGACCCCTCCCGCGCCATGACCTCGCCCGAGGGGCTTTGCGGGATCGCCGACGATCTGTCGGTCGCCACGATCATGGACGCCTACGAGCGCGGCCTCTATCCGTCGGGCCATCTGGGCCCGATGAAATGGTGGTCGCCTGCATCGCGCGCGATGATCGCGCCGGAGCGGCTCGCCGAGCGGCTGTCATATGCGCATGGTCAGGCGCGCGTCGCCTTCGACCAGGATTTCGAGGCGGCCCTGTGCGAGGCCGACGCCGAGCAACCGACCCCGCCGCGGCTCAAGTGGGCGTTCGCGCGCTTGTTCGACGCGGGCTTCGCGCATTCGTTCGATATTTCGCAGAAGAGCGGCGAACGGATCGCCGGCGGATATGGCGTCGCCGTCGGACGCGTTTTCGTGATCGAATCCGTGCAGTTCACAAGCGAAGAGGCTCACGCGCCGGCGCTGGCCGCGCTCGCGGCGGCGCTCGAAGGGCGCGGATTCGCGTGGATCGACGCCAAGCGCCTCACGCCGCAACTCGCCGCGGACGGTTTCGATGGCGCGCCGCGCATCGCCTATCTCGCCAAACTCAGAAGCGCGCTCGGCGTCGAACATGTCGGCGCCTGGACCGCGCCGGATTACAGGCGAGCGGCCTGAAGAGCTTGGACCGCGGGTCTCTCCTCGCGACGATGTCCCCACATGCCGAAGGGGCTCGCGGTCCATTTCTTGAACGAAACCCGCGAGTTCGCGCGGTCGTCGGCCCGGGCGCGGACGCCCGTCGCGTCGACGGACAGCCCTTGCCCCACCCTGCACGCCCGGCATGAGCGCAGCGACGACGCCCGGCGTGAACGGCCATGTCGACAAGGATGGATGGTCGACCTGGACCCATCAGGACGGACGCGCGTCGCGCTCCAGTATGCAAACGTAGAACCCGTCCGTTCCGGTCGTTGCGGGCGAGAGCCGCAATCCGGGTCCGTGCGGCGAGGCATGATCGGCGAGCGCGTCCAGCCCCAGGCGGCGCGTCTCCGCCGACATGTCGCGCGGCGAAAAATCAGCGTGCGCCGCCAGAAAAGCGCCGACACGGTCTTCGTTCTCCTCGCGCAGCGATGAGCAGGTCACGTAGACGAGCCGTCCGCCCGGCTTCACATATTTCGCGGCCCGTTCGAGCACCGCGTCCTGATCCTTCATGCGCTGTTCGAGCGCGCCGGGGCGGATGCGCCATTTGGCGTCGGGGTTGCGCCGCCATGTGCCGACTCCGGTGCATGGCGCGTCGACGAGCACGAGATCGCAACGGCCCTCCAGTCCCTCGAGAACGTCCGCCTTGCCGCGCGGCGCCCGCACCTGAACGTTGCGCGCGCCGGCGCGCTCGAGCCGGTCGTAGATCGGCATGAGACGACGGCCGTCGGCGTCAGTCGCGAAGATTTGGCCCTTGTTCTGCATCTCCGCGGCCATAGCGAGCGTCTTGCCGCCGCCGCCGGCGCAAAGATCGAGGACCTGTTCGCCGGGTTTCGGCGCGGCAAGGAGCGCCACGAGCTGCGAGGCCTCATCCTGAACCTCGACGAGGCCTTTGACATAGGCGGGCTCGGCCGAAAGCGCGGGGCCGCGCCCATCCGGGCCGGTCGCGATGCGCAGCGCGACCGGCGAGAACGGCGTCGGCTGCGGGCCGAGATGTTCAAGCGCGGCGAGCGCCTCGTCGCGCGTGGCCTTGAGCGTATTGGCGCGCAGGTCCACCGGCGCGCGCTGGGCGAGCGCCCTGCCCTCGGCCACGGTCGCATCGCCGAAGGCCCGCTCGAAATAAGGCGCGAGCCATTCAGGAAAATCGCCTTGCACGTGGGCCGGCGCGCCGTCGATGTTCGCCGCGTCGAGACGCGCCCGCTCGTCCTGGCTCAACGGCGCCGGCGCATAGCGCTCGCCGGAGCAGAGCGCGGCGATGTCGTCGGTCGCCATCCCCCTCGCGCGCTTCAGCGCGCCGAGAACGATTGCGCGAGGCGCTTCGTCTCCCATGATCCAGGCGGCGGAAGCGCGCGTCCGCAGCACATCGTAGACGATGTTGGCGATGGCGGTTCGATCCTTCGCGCCCGCGTAGCGATTGCGGCGACCCCAGTCCTTCAGCGCTTCGGCGACCGGCACTCGCAGATCGCCGATGGCGGCGACGAGGTCTATTGCGGCGGACAGGCGTGCTGATGGCGTCATGGGTCGGCGGCTCCAATGGCGGCCGGTCTCTCACGCGCGGGCGCTCATGACAAGGCTGGCCGCCGGTAACCTCGCTGCAATGGGCGGCGTCCTATAAAGGCCGATCGAAGCTGGAACACGACGAATGAGCGACGCGCAGGCGGCCTTGCGACCGATCGACAATGCGGGCCTCGCCGTGCGTCCGGGTCCAGTCTGGGCGATTGCGGTCGCGCTCGCCAGCGGCGTCGCCATGACGTGGGAACATGCCGGCGACGTCTGGAGGACCGGCGCCTTCTACGACACGGACGACGCCATGCGCATGGTTCAGGTCCGAGATCTGATGGCTGGCCAAAGCTGGTTCGACATGGCCGCCCATCGCATGGATCCGCCGGCCGGCGTCTTCATGCACTGGTCGCGTATCGTCGATGTTCCGCTCGTCCTGCTGATGAAACTCTTCGGCCTGTTCGCCGCGCCGGCGCAGGCCGAAGCGATGACGCGGCTCGCCTTTCCGTTCCTGCTGCTGGTCGCGCTCTATTTCGTCGTTGCGCGCGTCGCGTCGCAGTTTGGCGACCGCGCGACGCAAATGGCGGCGATCGGCCTGACCTTCGCGACAGGCCCGGCAGTCAGCCAGTTCGTCGCCGGACGGATCGACCATCACGCGCCGCAGATCGTTCTTCTTCTCGCGACGACCGGCGCATTGCTCGCGGCCTTCGATCCGCGGCATGGGCGACGCGCATGGCTGGCGGGGCTTTTCGTGGCGCTGTCGCTGGCGATCAGTCTCGAGAACCTGCCGTTCTTCCTCGTTCTCTGCTCGGCGCCAGTATTCGCGTGGATCGTTCGCGGCGACGAGCAGCGCGCGGCGATGCGCAGCTTCTCAACTGGTCTCGGCCTTTCGCTCGGCGTCGCCTTCGGCGCGACCGTCGGACCGGACCGCTGGTCGCTGGTCGCCTGCGACGCCTATTCGGTCGTTCACCTCGCTGCGGGGATGGCGGGCGCGGCGGCGATGTTCGCCCTCTCCATCGTCTCGCCGCGCCTTGCAAACGTACGCTTGCGATTGGTCGCCGCCGGCGTCGCCGGCGGGTTCGCGGTCGTCGTCTTGCGGGTCACGGCGCCGGCCTGCCTCGGCGATCCATTCGTTGGCCTCGATCCTCTCGTTCGTGCGATCTGGCTCGATCACGTGGGCGAAGCGCAGAAACTCTTCGCTCTCGTCGGAACGGAAACGACGACGGCCGTCACCATCGGTGCGCCGCTCGCGCTTGCTGCGCTCGCCAGCCTGACGGCGACGATCGCGGCGCAGGGACTCTTGCGCGCGCGCTTTGCGCTGTTGACGGCGTTGATCGTCACAGGCTTCGTCATGACCTTCTGGGCGGTGCGCGTCTATTCCTCGGCGGCGCCCCTCGCGGCGATCGGCGGCGCGGCGGCAGCCGTCATGCTGGCGCGGCGTTTGCCCGTTTCGCCGGTCCTGCGCGCGGCGACGACAGCCATGTTCTGCCTGCCCTTTGCGCCAATGGCCTATGCGCTCGTCCTGCCGGCCGACCCGCCGACGACGGACAGCCATTCGTTGTCCTGTCTGCGTCCGGAAGTGGTCAGGCCGCTCGACGCTCTGCCGGCCGGCGTCGTCCTCGCACCCATCGACGCGGGTTCGCACCTGTTGGCGTTCACGCATCATTCGGCGATCGCAGCGCCCTATCATCGCGATAACCACGGCAACCGGCTGTCGGTCGACGCATTCATGGCCACGCCCGAGAAAGCCGAGGAAATCGTGCGCCGGTCGCACGCGAATTACGTCGTCGCCTGCTCCGCGCTGAAGCAGATGCACATCATGGCCGAAGCCGCGCCGAACGGACTGGCCGCTGCGCTGATCGCCGGAAGGATTCCGGATTGGCTCGAGCCGGTCAACGCGAAGGCTCAGCCCAATGCGGCGTTCCGGGTTCGCCCTCGCTGATCGCTCAGCGGTGATCGGCGCAAGCGATGACCGCGTATTCCTCGATCCTCGCGAACTCGACGCGATCCGGTGAGAGCAGCGGATCGACTCGCACGGCCGGCGCGGTCCAGCGCCGGGCTTTGAGGTCGGGGTCTAGCGCCGCGTCCTTGCGGATCGGCGCGACGACGTAGCTCGGCGCGTCCTGCCGCGCACAAAGTTTCACGAACTGCTCGCGTTTCAGTTCGGGAAAGACGCTCTTGACCGCTCCGGGAGCGCGACGCACGAGGCTCTGATCGCGCAGTCCGAGATCGACGAGCGCCTGCGCGCGATCGACGTAGGCCATTGCGATCTGGCGGGAGAACACGCCGCCTGCGCCCTGCATCTCCGCGTTCCAGTTGGGACGGCCCATCCAGATCATCGGCTCCAGCGACGCGCTCAACCAGAGAACTTCGCCCTCGCCGTTCGGCGCGAGGCGCAGGAGATCCGCCTGGCGTTCTGAATGGCCTAGCGCGTTGTCGTACGAGGATGCGCTGTTCCACAGGAACGCGGCGCCGACGGCCGCCGATCCTGCGACGGCGGCGTAAAGGCCGCGCGGCATGCGGGCCAGCGCGCGCGGCATTCCGAACGCGGCGAATGCGACGGTCGCGAAGGCCAGCAGCGGTCCAGTGAATTTCAGGACCAGCGTCATGTAGTTCGGCGTGAAGTCCGGCTGCGCGAAGCCGTTCAATTGCGCGAGGTCGGTCATTTCACTCACGCTCAGGGCGACGAGCGCCACGCCGCCCGCAATCCACGTCAGGCGAGCGAAATGTTCGGATATTTCGATCCTGGACCGCGCCGGGCGCAATCCCAGCGCGAGCGCCGCCAGGGCCAAGAGAACGGCGGCCAGTTCGAATTCCGGCGCGAGCGCCATCGACAGCGCAAGCGCCGCCAATGCGACGCGATCCGCCGGCTCGGCGCGAGCCATGGTCGATGCGGCGCAAGCGAGCGCCACTGCCGCGAGCAGGCCAGTCAGCCACCACATGCGCCACGTCTGCGCCTGCACGAGAATGACGAGCGGGTAGAATTCGCCTGCGACAAACGCAATCGCCAGTCCAAGGAGCCCCGCAAGAAGCCCCGCAAGCAGGAGACGCCGCAACTCGGGCGCGGCGCGGCGGCTGGCGACGAGGATGGCTACGGCCTGCGTGAACGGCAGCGCATAGGCGGCGAGCGGCCAGCGGTGGGGGAACAGATAAGCGTTGCGATTGTTGAGTTCAGCCAGCCACGCCGGATCGAACAGAGCGAGCCGCTCGGCGTTGGGCGCCGCAGTCCAATAGGCGAAGGCGACCGCGACGAAACCGACGAGCGGGACAAATATCCAGCGACGATCGTCGAAACAGAGCCGCAGGCCGATGGTGGCGACGCCCGCAAGCGCCATGATCGGATGAAACAGGATCGCTACGGCGATGCAGGCCGCCGACAACGCGAGACGGCCCGCCAGGAAGGCTGCGAGCGCGAAGATGACGAAGGCTTCCGCGAACGGACGCGGCTCGGCGAGCGCTTCGCCGTATCGCAGAAGATCGAAGCCGCCATAACCGGCAGGCGCAGCGATCACGATGGCCAAGCCGATCCAGATCGGTCCGGTCAGCGCGCTGCGCGCCAACAGCGCTACGGCGGCGAACCACAGACACGACGACGCGGCGACCAGCCAAAGGGCCGTCGCCAGCAGCGAGTTTTGCGACGCGAGCCAGGCGGCGAGACGGGGGAAGATCGTAAAACGCGACTGCCCGTCGAGACGGAACATCAGATCGCGGCCGACGCCCTGGGGGTCGATATCCGCCATAGCTCGACCCAGATAGATCTGCGAGTCGCCGGAAAAGCCTGGAAACGGATGCGTAAAGACGAACAGCGCGGCTACAGCGACGAAAGCGGCGATCGCTGCGCCGCCAACTCTTCCCGCCGCTTGCCCGTTCGTCACGGCGTCCTTCCCAACATCAGGCTTTGGGGGAAGAAAACAGGAAAAGTCTGCGAGTCAGAAAATTGAAGGCGAATACAAATCCGGCCGTCGGCGCCTTGGCGAGTTCGACTGGCAGAGCAAAGCCGCCGACGAAGACGTAGAGCAGGAACTGGTTGAGCGCGAGGCCTGCAAGGCCCGTCACCAGGAAGCCGAGAAATTCGCCGCCTGCGTTGTACTTGGCGCGACCCTTGAAGACGAACGCCGTGCTCAGCGTGTAGGCGACCGCGAGCCCCGCCATGAAGGCGAACGACGCCGCGATCAGATAATGCGTCTTGAACAGGCGGTGCAGGATCGACAGCAGCCCCCAGTCGACCGCAAGCGCGACGGCGCTCGCTGCGCCGTAACCGAGCGCGTCGCGCACGAAGGAGATGACCGACGCACGCGCGATCTGCGGTTCGCGCGGCGCCGGACTGGCGATCTGAAGAGTCATCAAGCGACCTTGCGCGGAACGAGACGTTCGCTCTTCAGCGCTTCCTGGGCGCCGGACACGCCGGCTTCGCCGTATTCGGCGTCCTCGTTGACTTCCCACACGTTGTAGACGGTCTCGCCGGCGACGATGTTCAGCGCCGTCAGCATGCCCGTCATCATCGCGTGGTCCTGATTGTTGTACTTGTGCATGCCGTTGCGGCCGACGAGATGCAGGCCGGGATAGCGGCCCGACAGTTCGAGTCGGATCACCTCGACGTTGCGTGCGTAGGAATCGTCATAGACCGGATAGGCCTTGGGCTGACGAACGACGGAGGCGTCGGCGACGTCGGAGGCTTTCATGAGGCCGATCTTGTCGATCTCCTGCTTGGCGAGTTCGATCAGATCCTTGTCGTCGGACGCCCAGAGCCCGTCGCCTTCGAAGCAAAAATATTCGAGGCCGAGGCAGGTCGAAACGCCGTCCGGGATCATCTCCGGCGACCACGAGCGGAAGTTCTGCACGCGACCGACCTGAACCGTGGGATCGTGGATATAGACCCAGTTGTCCGGCAGCTCGACGCTGGACTTGCCGATCAGCACGACGGTGAGGAAGTCGCGGTATTTCAGATCGCGCGCATGCAGCAGGCTGAGCGGCGTCGGCGTGATGGACGCCATCAGTCGGTTGATCGGCGCCGAGGAAATGACGTTGCGCGCAGCGAATTGCTCCAGCACGCCATCGGAGCGACGAACCGACACTGTCCATATCTTCGAGGTTTCGTCGTAGGCCAGGGCCTCGACCGTGCGGCCCATCTGCACACGACCGCCCAGTTTGGCGATCTTCTGCGCGGCCGCTTCCCACATCATGCCCGGGCCCTTGCGCGGGTAGCGGAAGGATTCGATCAGCGACTTGGCGCCCTCGCCCTTCTTGCGGATGCCGAGGGAACGACGCAACCCGTCGATGACGGCCGCGCCGAGATTGAGGCCCTTGATGCGCTGCGCCGCCCAGTCGGCCGAGATTTCGTCGCAGCCCATGCCCCACACTTTCTCGGTGTAGGTCTTGAAGAAGATCGAGAACAGACGCTCGCCGAACTGGTTGCGCACCCACTGATGGAACGTCTTGGGCTCACGCACGGGAAACGCCTTGGCGTAGGCGAAGGAGGCCATGCAGAGCGTGCTTTCCCAAAGGCCGAGATTGAACAGCGCCTCGAAAGCCTTCAGCGGATAGCCGTAGAACTTGTTGTTGTAGAAGATGCGCGACAGACGCGGACGGTCGATGAAATCGTCCGGCAGAATTTCGTTCCAGAGATCGACGATTTCCTTCGACTTCGAAAAGAAGCGATGGCCGCCGATGTCGAACAGGAATCCCTTGTAGTTGACGGTGCGGCTGATGCCGCCGACATAGACGGGATCCTGCTCGAAGACCACGACGCTGCGCCCGTTCTTCGCCAGCGTGTATGCGGCCGTCAGGCCGGCGGGTCCGGCGCCGATCACCGCAGTCTCGACAAATTCCATCGTTCGCGCCTCGCTGAAAATTCGCGCGAATGATGGCTCGAAGCTGTTAATTTCGACTTACCGCGCACGCGGCGACGCGCGCGTCGTTAACGAAAACCGCTATGGTTCAGCGATTTCTGGAACGCGCCAAATCTCGTTCTACCGCAAGGGAATAGCGGGACATTCCAAAGCAAAACACGAAGTAGAAGAGCGCGGCGAAGATGTACCCCGTTGCGGTGATCGTAGGCCCGGCCCACTCAGGGTCGAGTCGCGCCGTGTCGACGGCCCGCAGGAAATCGAAAATCCCGACGATGGCGACGAGCGTCGTGTCCTTGAACAGCGCAATGAAGGAGTTGACGATGCCGGGGATCACGATCGCCAGCGCCTGCGGCAGGATGATGAGGCGCATGCGCTGCGGATAATTGAGGCCGAGCGCCATCGCGCCCTCGAACTGCCCCTTGGGAATCGCCTGCAGGCCGCCTCGAATCACCTCGGCCATGTAGGCGGACGCGAACAGAGCGACGCCGATGAGCGGACGGAGCAATCTGTCTGGCGACCATGCGTCCGGCACGAACAGTGGCAACATCAGATTGGCCATGAACAGCACGGTGATCATCGGCACGCCGCGAATGACCTCGATGAAGCCGATCGAAAAAAACCGCACGATCGGCAGCGCCGAACGGCGCCCGAGCGCCAGCAGCACGCCAGCCGGCAGCGAAAAGACGATGCCCGACAGCGCCATGATCAGCGTGACGAACACGCCGCCCCACAGATCGGTCGTCACGATCGGCAGGCCGAGCGACGGCGCTCCGCGCAGCAGGAAGAAGGCCAAGACGGGATAGACGACAAAGAACAGCCCGGCGGCGACGCTGCGCGCCGGCGCTCGGCGGGCGAGCAGCCACCCGATCAGAACCGCGCCGGCGAGCACCACGATATTGACGCGCCAGCGCTGATCCTCGGGATAGGATCCGTAGATGAAGTACGGCGCCTTGCGCCAGATATAGGCCCAGCACGCCCCCGCCCCGGGCGCCCGGCAGGCGGCGCCGTCGGGCGCGCTCCACACGGCGTCGATGAACAGGAAGCGGACGAGCGGCGGGATCGCCCAGACGAGGAAGGCCGCGCCGATCAATGTCATGACGGCGGCGACAGGACCGGTGAACAGGCGGGCGCGAAGCGCCGCGACCAGGCCGACGCTGTCGGCTGGCGGCGGCAGGGTCGGCTCCGGCGCCGTGCGGACGAAGCTGACGGACATCTCAGCGCTCCTTCAGCGACATGCGCGAATTGTACGCGTTCATGACGGCCGAGGTGATCAGGCTCGCAGCCAGATAGACGGCCATGGTCATGAAGACGATCTGCACGGCGGCGCCGGTATTGTTCAAGACCGTGCCGGAAAACACGTTGAACAGGTCGGGGTAGCCGATCGCCACAGCGAGCGTCGAATTCTTGGTGAGGTTGAGATACTGGTTGATGAGCGGCGGGATAATGACGCGCATCGCCTGCGGCATGATCACGAGCTTGCGCGTCGGCGCGGGCCGCAACCCCAGAGCGGCGGCCGCTTCGCTCTGGCCCTTGGGCACCGCCAGTATGCCGGATCGGACGATTTCGGCGATGAAGGCGGCGGTATAGAGCGTCAGCGCGAGCAGCAGGGCCACGAATTCCGGCGTCAGCCGCTGGCCGCCGGCGAAATTGAACCCGCGCAGCTTCGGAACGTCGAAATGCAGCGGCATGCCCACCGCGACGAAAACGATCAGCGGCAGCCCGACGATCAAACCGGCCGACACAAGCCCGACCGGCGCCTGCGCGCCCGTCTCCCTTTGCCGTTTGCGCGCCCAGGCGCGGAAGCCGAACGCCGCCAGCACGCCGGCGGCGAGCGCCAGCCAGACCGCCTGCATGCCCGCGCCGAAGACCGGCGCCGGCACGAACAGACCGCGGTTGGACACATAGGCGACGTCGAGGAAAGGCGCGGCCTGCCGCGGGTTCGGCAGATTTCCGAGGACGACGTTGTACCAGAATATGATCTGCAGCAGCAGCGGGATGTTGCGGACGCCCTCGACGTAGACGGCCGCAAGCTTGCCGATCAGCCAGTTCGTGGACAGCCGCGCCGCGCCCATCGCGAAGCCGATGAGGGTCGCAAACACGACGCCGAGGCCCGCGACCAGCAGCGTATTGATCAGCCCGACCCAGAAGACGCGGCTATTCGGCGCGGTCGCCGAATAGGGAATGAGCGTCTGATTGATATCGAAGGAAGCCGGGCGGTCCCAGAACGCGAAGTCCGTCGGAATGCCGCGCGCCTGCATGTTGTTGCGCGCGTTGATGACCGCGCCGGCGAACAGGAACAGGACGATGACGAGGAGCGCGGCTTGCAGAAGCATGCCGCGCCAGAACGGATCGTTCCAGATCCTGGGTCGGGGCGCTTCCTGCGCCGTCGCGCTCACGGCGGGCCCCGATCAGCGGATCGGCGGCGCGTACTGCAGTCCCTTGTTCGTCCAGAGCGCGTTGATGCCGCGCGCGATCTTCAACTTCGATCCGCCGCCGACGTTGCGCTCGAACACTTCCCCGTAATTGCCGACGTTCTTGACGATCCGGTAGGCCCAGTCCTTGGTCAGGCCGAGGCCCGCCCCGAAGTCGCCCTCGGTTCCCAGGAGGCGCTTGGTCTCCGGATTGGGCGCCTGGAGCTTCTCGTCGACGTTCTTCTGCGTGACGCCGAGCTCTTCGGCCGTGACCATGGCGTAATGGGTCCATTTGACGAGGTTGAACCATTGATCGTCGCCTTGGCGGACGGCCGGCCCGAGCGGCTCCTTCGAGATGACTTCGGGCAGGATCACATGGTCCTCGGGATTGCCGAGCTTGGTGCGCTCGCCGTAGAGCTGCGACATGTCCGTGGTGAAGCTGTCGCAACGACCAGTGTCGTAGGCCTTCAAGGCTTCGTCAGCGGTGGCGAACACGACGGACTCGTATTTCATGTCGTGCGTACGGAAGAAGTCCGCGAGGTTGAGCTCGGTCGTCGTGCCCTGCTGCACGCAGACGGACGCGCCGGTCAGCTCGAGCGCCGAGTTCACGTTGAGCTTCTTGCGGACCATGAAGCCCTGGCCGTCGTAATAGGTCACGGGTCCGAATTCGAAGCCCTGCCCCACCTCGCGCGATTGCGTCCAGGTCGTGTTGCGGGAAAGCACGTCGATTTCACCCGATTGCAGCGCCGTGAAGCGATCCTTGGCGCTCAGCGGCACGAAACGAACCTTGTTGGGGTCGTTGAAGATCGCGGAGGCCACGGCGCGGCAGAAATCGATGTCGAAACCTTTCCACTGGCCCTTGTCGTCTGGCAGGCCGAAGCCCGCGATGCCCGGATTTGAACCGCAAATGAGTTCGCCGCGCTTCTTGATCTGGTCCAGCGTCGGCCCGGCCCAGGCGACGGACGAGGTCAGGGCGAGCGCGGCGAAAGCGGAGAGCGAAACGGCGGGTCGAAACATGGAGGCATCCGTCAGTTCGAGAATTTTTCCGCCTGCCCTCAGCGCGCGGCGGCAATGCGCCAATAACATGCGGTTCGGAGGCGACGGTCAAGCCGCGCTCGACGCCCCGGCGCCCAAAAGTTAGGAATGCGGGACGGAGATGCAGATGACCAAGACGACGCAGGATGGACGCAGCAGGCTGGGCAGCCGGACGCGGATGGTGCACGCGGGCCGCGCGCCGTTCGAAAACCATGGTTTCGTCAACACGCCGATCTATCGCGGATCGACCGTGCTCTACCCGAACGTGGAGGAGCTGTACGCGCGCCGGCAGCGCTACATCTACGGCACCAAGGGCACGCCAACCACGGAATCGCTGGAGAGCGCCTGGTCGGAGCTGGCCGGCGCCGCCGGAACCGTGCTGTCGCCGTCCGGTCTCGCCGCGATCGCGCTCGCCCTGTTCACCGTCGCGAAGGCCGGCGGCCACGTGCTCGTGGTCGACAGCGCCTATCGGCCGACGCGGGCGTTCTGCGACACGATGCTGGCGCGGCTCGGCGTCGAGACGACCTATTACGATCCGCTGATCGGCGAAGGAATCGCCGCGCTGATGCGTCCGAACACGCTCGCCGTCGTCGTCGAGGCGCCGGGGTCGCAGAGCTTCGAGATGCAGGACATTCCCGCGATCGCCGCTGTCGCGCACGAACGCGGCGCCTGCGTGATCATGGACAATACCTGGGCGACGCCGCTGTTCTTCCCGCCGCACGAGCGCGGCGTCGACCTCGCGATCGAGGCCGGAACCAAATATCTGTCCGGCCATTCCGATCTACTGCTCGGCCTCGTCTCCGCCAACGCCGAATGGTGGCCGCGGCTCAAGGACACGTTCGACACGATGGCCAATTGCGCGGGACCGGAGGACGTGTTCCTCGCCTTGCGTGGATTGCGCACCATGGAGTTGCGTCTGCGGGAGGCCGAACGGCAGGGGCTCGCGCTGGCGCGCTGGCTGGCCGAGAGGCCGGAGGTGTCGCGCGTGCTGCACCCCGCCCTGTCCGACGATCCTGGCCACGCCATCTGGAAACGGGACTTCCTGGGATCCTCCGGTCTTTTCTCGGTCATCCTGAAGCCGGCGTCGCGCGCCGCAGTGGCGGCGCTGCTCGACAATCTCGAACTGTTCGGGCTCGGCTATTCATGGGGCGGCTTCGAGAGCCTCGTCATCCCCTTCGACTGCAAGACCTACCGCACGGCCACGGAGTGGAGCCCGGAGGGACCGGCGCTGCGCTTCTCGGTCGGACTGGAGAATATCGAAGACTTGCAGGACGATCTCGACCGGGGCTTTGCGCACCTGCGCGCCGTCGAGAACTAGTCGCGCGTTGGCGACCCCGACAGGATTCGAACCTGTGACCTACTGCTTAGAAGGCAGTTGCTCTATCCGGCTGAGCTACGGGGTCGTTCAGCCGCCGCAAAGCGGCTGGATCAGTGCGTCCAGGGCGCGGAGCGTCCGTGGCGGAAATTGTCCGAATAGGACATCGTGCGGCGCGCAGCCGGCTTCGGCTCCTCGATGATGTAGGCGATCCCGTTCCGTTCGGCGTAGGCGATCGCCTCTTCCTTGCTGTCGAACGACAGCCGGATCTGGCTCTTCATGTCGTCAGAGCTGGTCCAGCCCATCAAAGGGTCGTGGCCGCGCGGACGCTCGGGCTCGTAGGCCAGATGCCATTTCTTCGTGCGCCCGGCGCCGGATTGGGTCGCCGATTTGGTCGGTCGGAAGATTCGTGCGGTCATGGTCCGTTTCGTCCGTTTTCGCTCAATCCGCGCGTCCCGCGCCCTTGCGGCTGGTCGGGGCAGCAGGATTCGAACCTGCGACCCTCTGCTCCCAAAGCAGATGCGCTACCAGGCTGCGCCATACCCCGCCGACACGTCGGAACGCCGCGTTTGGCTATCACGCGGCGCGTGCGCGAACAAGCACGGGAGGCCTCATGGTCCGAAGATCGAATGCCGCACGCGGTCGCCGGCCTCGAGCCCGATCGCCGCGGCCGCGCCCGCATTCAGCTCGACCACCGCCCAGGCAGGACCATTCGAGGGGATCGTGCGTTCGGACAACGGCTCGGTGTCGTGCGCGACGGAGGTGACGACGCCCTTACGATCGACGAAAACCATATCGAGCGGGATATAGGTGTTCTTCATCCACATGGCGATCGGGCGGTTTTCGCCAAAGGCGAACAGCATCCCGCGATCTTCCGGCATGTAGCGGCGAAACATCAGCCCGCGCGCCTGCTCTTCGGGCGTGCGCATGACTTCGACGCCGAAAGCATAGACCCCGGATTTCGTGACGAACTCGAGCCGCTCGAGCTCCGCCGCCGCAGCGCCCTGCGCGAGAAGGAAAACGGAGAGAACCAACGACAGAAGCGACTGAGCGAAGCGACGTGATTTCATCGCTCGACGATACAGCTTCGATCAAGGCGCGCAAAGCGCCGCGCGGCTTCTCAGTGCGACGCTGGCAGCGCAGTTTCCAGCGGGCGAACTTCGGCCGCCATAAGCCCCTTCGGGCCATCGCCGAAACGGGCCAGCAGCGAGTCGCCGGGCTTCAGCTCGGCGATGCCATAACGGCGCAGCGTCTCCATATGCACGAAAATGTCTTCCGTGCCCTCGCCGCGCGTCAGGAAGCCAAAACCGCGAATGCGGTTGAACCATTTGACGATGACGATCTCGAAACCGCCGGTCGGCGTGACCTGCACATGCGTGCGCGCCGCCGGCGTCTGCGAGGGATGCACGGCCGTCGACTCGTCCATCGACAGAACGCGAAACACCTGCATGCCCTTGACGCGACGTTGCGCCTCACAAACGACGCGCGCGCCTTCGTAGGCGGTCTGGAAACCGTCCCGGCGCAGCACGGTGACATGAAGCAACACGTCGGCGCCGCCCGCATCGGGGACGATGAAGCCGTATCCCTTCGAAACGTCGAACCATTTGATGCGTCCGGCGATTTCTACGAGATCGGCGGGAACGCTATCAGCCGCCGTCTCAACAGCGCCGGGGATAGACTGAAACAATGGATCTTTGCCGCCCAATTTCTTACCCCCCAACGCCGGCCGCCATGCCCGAATTAACCGGGTCTTGCGTCGCGCCGAATCGCCGAGCCACTCCAGAATCACTTAATGAAAGGATAACACTCAACGCCATCGCACAAAGGCCCAAGTTCGAAAATCTGTGGACGAATCCATCACGCCGACTCGCCGAATGGTTCGAGGATCGCGCCGATGTCGCCGCGCAACACGAGATCGGCCGCCTCGTCGAGCGGCGTCTCTTCGCGATTGACGATGACGAGCGTCGCGCCGTTGCGCTTGGCCATGATCGGAAATCCCGCCGCCGGATAGACGACGAGCGACGAGCCGATCGCGAGGAAGAGATCGCACATCAACGACTCTTCCTGCGCGCGACGCATCTCACCTTCCGGCATGGCCTGACCAAAGGAGATCGTCGCCGACTTTATCGGACCGCCGCATTCGCATTCGGGCGCAGCGCCGGTACGGTCGAACTCCGCACGGACGTCGGCGAGTTCGTAACGCCGCGCGCACTCCAGGCATTTCGCGTAAGTGCCGTTGCCGTGCAGTTCGATCACCTTGTCGGCAGGCGTGCCCGCCGCTTGATGCAAACCGTCGATGTTCTGCGTGATCACCGAGCCCATCTTGCCGGCGCGCACGAGGCGCGCGAGCGCGCGATGGCCGCGGCCGGGCGCGGCGCCAGAGTAGATGTCGTCCATCGCGAACTTGCGACGCCAGGCTTCTTCGCGCGCCAGCGGGTCGGCGATGAATTCGCTGAAGTCGATCGGACGGTTCTTCAGCCACGGAGAGCCGGGCGAGCGAAAATCCGGCACGCCGCATTCGGTCGAGATGCCTGCGCCTGTGAATCCTGTCGCGCGCAATGATTGCGCGAACAGGCGCGCAAGCTCCGCCTGAGCCTCGTCTGTCGAGGTGACGATCATTCTGGCCTCCGCCGCCGGCGCCTCTCGTCACAAGGCGCCGTCGCATCTCGTCCGATGTTACGCAATTGCGCGCAAAAAGCGAGCGCGACCGTTTGGCTCAGATCGCCCCGGACTTCCGCAGCCGCTCGATGTCTTCCGGCGAACGGCCGACTTCGGCGAGAACCTCGTCGGTGTGCTGACCGAGGCGCGGCGGCGCGCGATGCTCAACCGGCGTCTCCGACAGGTTGATCGGAGAACGCACCAGGCGCACGTCCTGCCCGCTGGCGTGCGGCACCGCGATCGCCATCCGTCGATGGCGCACCTGAGCGTCGGCGAAGACCTCGTGCATATGGTTGATCGGCCCGCACGGCACATTCGCCTTGGCGCAGCGCGCGACCCACATGGCGCTCGGCGCCGCTTTCAGATGGGGCGCGATAATTTCATAGAGCGCATCGCGGTTGGCGAAGCGCTGCGTGTTCGAGGCGAAGCGCGGATCGTCCGCCATCGCCGGCTCTTCGATGAGGCGGCAGAAACTTCGAAACTGCGCGTCGTTCGAGATCGCCAGAACGATCTGTCCGTCGGACGTATCGAAGGTGTCGGACGGGGCGACGACCGCATTGGTGTTGCCGTTGCGTTTCGGAACCTTGCCGTTCATCAGGAAGCCGACGGCGAGGTTGGCGTTGAAGGCGACCGCTGCGTCCAGCATGGCGGCGTCGATGAACTGGCCCTGCCCTGTCGCCTTGCGATGGTAAAGCGCGCCCAGAACCGAAATCGCCGCATAGAGACCCGTCACCATGTCGGTCAGCGGCACTGCGGTGCGCATCGGCTGCGAACCCGGCGCGTCCGGGCGCGGACCGACGGTGCTCATCAGGCCCGACATGGCTTGCATGACGAAGTCGTAGGCCGGCCGTTCGGCATAGGGGCCGTCCTGACCGAAACCGGTGATGGAGCAATAGACGACGTCTGGCCGCACGGCGCGAATGCTCTCGTAATCCAAACCGAATTTCGCGAGCGCGCCCGCCTTGAAGTTTTCGACAAAGACGTCGCAGTCCTTCGCCAGATCGCGCACGATGTCGGCGCCTTCCTGGGTCGCGATGTCGATGGTGACGGAGCGCTTGCCGCGATTGCACGCGAGGTAGATCGCGCTGTCGTTCGTGGGATTGCGGTCGGCGTCTTCGAGGAACGGCCCCATATGCCGCGTATCGTCGCCGGCGACGGGCCGCTCGACCTTGATCACCTCGGCGCCGAGGTCCGCCAGAATCTGCGTGCACCACGGCCCGGACACCACACGCGATAGATCGAGCACGCGCACGCCTGACAAAACGCCCGTCATATGTCCTCCCGGTTTCTCGGCGCCCGACGCCGACGATTTGGATCAGCCTAGCGCATCGGGCGAAGGGTCCGATACGTCCGCCACGGCAGGCGCGCTCCGCATTCCGCGCAAATCGAATCGAATGCGCGATCGCCTCTGAACGGCTCGGAAATCAAATCGGCGGAAGTTCGCTCACCGCCGGCTTTCGGGAGGACGCCATGCCGCAGGTTCCGTTCAATATGGACGGCGAATTCGTGAAGCAGGGCCGCAGGGACACGCTCATGCCTCAGGCCAAGAAAGTAGATCCGCCGGTCGTGCGCGACCGGTCGAAGCTCTATCTGGCGGCGATCCTTCTGGCATGCGGCGCCGGGCTCTACATGCTCTGGGCGCAGCAGTTCGCCTGAGCGCGCTCAGCCGCGTCGGCGCGCCTGCAGCTTGCGAAAATCGTCGCCCGCATGATGCGAGGACCGCGTGAGCGGCGAGGCGGACACCAGCAGGAAGCCCTTGGCGTAGGCCACCGTCTCATATCCCTTGAATTCCTCGGGCGTGACGAATTCGACGACTTCGTGGTGTTTGCGCGTGGGCTGCAGATACTGGCCGATGGTGAGGAAATCGACGTCGGCCGAGCGCAGGTCGTCCATCAATTGCAGCACTTCGTTCCGCTTTTCGCCGAGCCCGACCATGATGCCGGACTTGGTGAAGATCTGCGGGTCCAGCTCCTTTACGCGCTGCAGAAGCCGGATCGAGTGGAAGTAGCGCGCGCCCGGCCGCACCGTCAGATAGTTCGACGGCACTGTCTCGAGATTGTGGTTGAACACGTCGGGCTTCGCCGCCACGACGGTTTCGAGCGCGCCGTCCTTGCGCAGGAAATCGGGCGTGAGAATTTCGATCGTCGTCTTGGGGCTCGCCTGCCGGATCGCAGCGATCACGGCGGCGAAGTGCGCGGCGCCGCCGTCGGCGAGATCGTCGCGGTCGACGGACGTAACGACGACGTGGTCGAGGCCGAGCTTGGCGGTGGCCTCCGCGACGCTCTGCGGCTCGCTCGCATCGAGCGGCGCAGGAAGGCCGGTCTTCACGTTGCAGAAAGCGCAGGCGCGCGTGCACGTGTCGCCCATGATCATGAAGGTCGCGTGCTTCTTTTCCCAGCACTCGCCGACGTTGGGGCAACCCGCCTCTTCGCAGACCGTGACGAGCTTGTTCTCGCGCACGATGCGGTTGGTCTCGGCCCATTGCGCGGAGCCCGGCGCCTTCACGCGGATCCACGCGGGCTTGCGCGCGATGGGCTTGTCGGGGCGATGCGCCTTTTCCGGGTGGCGCGCCTCCGGCGTCTTTTCGGGCTGGCGCGCCTCCGGCGCCTTGGCGCGCGGGTCGTTGTTGAGCGTGTCGATGAGGGTGGCCATGTCGATCCCCGGACGCAGCGGCCGGCGCAGCGCCATCAGGCGGCCTATATAGGCCGCGATCCGTCGACGCTCAAATCCGCGCTACTTGTTCTTCGTCAGCGCCTGCCAGATGAACAGAATGACGATGGAGCCGGCGAGCGCAGCGACGAAATGGCCCATCCGGCCGATCACGGCGACGTCCATCAAGTCGGCCAGTTTGAACCCGAGCGCCGAGCCGCAGATGCCGATCAGGACATTGGTCAGAAGTCCATGGCGGAAGCCGACGACCTTGCCGCCGATCCAGCCAGCCAGGCCGCCGATGATGATGAGGCCAAAAAGACCGACGCCGGGGGTTCCGAGAAGGCCGACTTCGTTGTGCATGATGCTCTCCATGCCGACGGGACATTGCAGCGCCGCCGCTCGCGGACGCTGGCGTCTCTCCTTTCTCCCTAGTACGAAATCTGAATGACAGACGCCAGTGCGACGCCGCCGGGACGGCGCTTTTCAGGCTTCAGCTTGCGCCGCTGGCGCCTCGCTTCGGGGCTCGCGATGTTCGTCTACATCGCGACCCACATGGCCAATCATGCGCTCGGAATATGGTCGATCGATCACGCCGAGACCGCCCTCGAGATGGCGACGGCGGCGTGGCGCAGCCTGCCGGGCACGCTGCTGCTCTATGGCGCCGCCGCCGTGCATTTCGCGCTCGCGCTGGTGACGATCTACGAGCGCCGCCACTGGAAACTGCCGGCGATCGAATGGGTGCGGCTATGGGCGGGCTTCAGCCTGCCGTGGCTGCTGATCGGCCATGTCTATTCGACGCGCGTTTCCGACGAATGGTTCGCGGCGGTCGCGAACTATCAGAACATCGTCGGCTCGCTGGCGCGCGGCGGGCTGCAAGGCTGGCAGATCGCCCTGCTGGCGCCGGGCTGGGTCCACGGCTGCCTCGGCCTGTGGATCACGCTGCGGCGGTTCGACGTCATGCAGCGACTGAAACCGGCGTTGGTTGCGATCATGATCGGTCTGCCCGTCGCGTCGGCCGCCGGCTTCGGCGCCATGACGCGCGCCACGCTGACCGCTCCCGCGCCGTCGAAGCCGGACGTCGCGGAGAAAATGCAGATCGAAACCTGGCGACGCGCGACCATCGCCGCCTATATCGCGCTTCTCATCGGCGCCGCCGGCGCAGGACTGCTGCGCAACGCGCGGGAGAAGCGTGCGCGTCACATGTGAATGACGCGTCCGTAGGCGTCCAGCACGCTCTCGTGCATCATCTCCGAGAGCGTGGGGTGCGGGAAGACCGTGTGCATCAGTTCTTCCTCGGTCGT
Source organism: uncultured Rhodoblastus sp. (assembly GCA_964634325.1). GTDB lineage: Bacteria > Pseudomonadota > Alphaproteobacteria > Rhizobiales > Beijerinckiaceae > JAJXWB01. The sequence goes on along the minus strand of CAZWJF010000005.1, from coordinate 21,144 downwards.
CTCGCAATTCATCGCGACGACGAAGCCCTGGATGAGTTCGGTGACCTCTGCGCCGACCATGTGCGCGCCGAGCAGCTTGCCGGTCTTGGCGTCAAACACCGTCTTGATCATGCCGTCGGGTTCGCCGAGCGCGATCGCCTTGCCGTTGCCGGTGAAGTTGAAACGGCCGACCTTGACCTCGTAGCCAGCCGCCTTCGCCTTGGCTTCGGTGAGGCCGACGGAGGCCACCTGCGGATTGCAGTAGGTGCAGCCCGGAATCATGGTCTTTTCCATGGGGTGCGTATGCAGCCCCTTGATCGTCTCGACGCAGATGACGCCTTCATGCTCGGCCTTGTGGGCAAGCATCGGCGGGCCCGCGACATCGCCGATGGCGTAGATGCCCGGCACGTTGGTGCGGCCGAAGCCGTCGATCACGACGCAGCCGCGATCGGTCTTCACGCCGAGCGCCTCGAGCCCGAGGTTCTCGATATTGCCGACCACGCCGACGGCCGAGATCATGCGTTCCGCCGTGATCGTCTGCGTCTTGCCCTTGTCGTCTTCCACGGTCGCGGTGATCGAGTCGGCCGCTTTCACGACTTTCGTCACCTTGGTCGATGTCATGATCTTCAGACCGAGCTTTTCGAACTTCTTGCGCGCGACCTTGGCGATTTCTTCGTCCTCGACCGGCATGACCTGCGGCAGCACTTCGACGACAGTCACGTCGGCGCCCATCTGTCGATAGAAGGAGGCGAATTCGATGCCGATCGCGCCAGAGCCCATCACAACCAGCGATTTCGGGAATTTTTCCGGCTTCATCGCCTCGAAATACGTCCAGATCAGCTTGCCGTCGGGCTCGATGCCGGGCAGCGCGCGCGGGCGGGCGCCGGTCGCGACGATGATGTGCCTGGCGTTATAAGTCCCCTCGCCGAGAACGCCCTTCGGCACCGGGTTCTGCGGCTGGACAATCGCCTTCTTGGTCGCGGCCACCTTGACCTCGCCGACCTTGGAGATCACCGCCTCGCCCCAGATGACGTCGACCTTGTTCTTCTTGAGCAGGAAGGCGACGCCGCCGTTCAATTGCTGCGACACCTGCCGCGAACGTTTCACGACCGCGACCGGATCGGGCGCGACCTTGCCGTCGAGTTTCAGACCGTAAGCGCTCGCATGTTCCGCGTAATGCAGGATTTCCGCGGAGCGCAGCAGCGCCTTGGTCGGGATGCAGCCCCAGTTGAGGCAGATGCCGCCGAGATGCTCGCGCTCGACCACCGCCGTCTTGAAGCCGAGCTGGGCCGCGCGGATCGCGGCGACATAGCCGCCGGGGCCGCCGCCGATGACGATGACGTCGTAGGCCATTTCAGGCCTCCTTCTTTTCGGTTGAGGTCTGCGCGCGCATCAGCGCGTCGAAATCCGTCCATCCAATCTCACGGGCGCTCGCCTCGCCCTGCGGCCACCACCGCAGTCGCTTGCGCATTACGCTCAGCCGACCGACTAAGGCGCCATCGTCGCGCACTTCGAAATGCACGCCGTCGTCGAGGCCGCCTTTGCCGACAGCAATCGGCGAGAAGGACATGGACACGGACTTGGACATGTTGGCCTCTCAGACCAGCATGCTCATCGGATTCTCGATGTAGCGGCGGAACGCCGCCAGCAATTCCGCGCCGAGCGCGCCGTCGACCGCGCGATGGTCGGTCGAGAGCGTGACGCTCATCATGTCGGCGACGGCGGGCGCGCCATTCTTGACGACGACGCGCTTTTCGCCCGCGCCGACCGCCAAGATCGTCGCGTGCGGCGGGTTGATGACGGCCGAGAAATTCTTGATGCCGAACATGCCGAGGTTCGATACGGCGCTCGAGCCGCCCTGATATTCCTCGGGCTTGAGCTTGCGCGCCTTGGCGCGCGCCGCGTAGTCCTTCATCTCGTTGGAGATGGTCGACAGCGTCTTCGTCTCGGCCTTGCGGATGACCGGCGTAATCAGGCCGCCGGGGATCGAGACGGCGACGCCCACGTCGCAATTCCTGTGCTTCAACATGGCGGTGTCGGTCCACGACACGTTGGCGTCGGGCACGTCGCGCAGCGCCATCGCCAGCGCCTTGATGATGAAGTCGTTGACAGACACCTTGAACGCGGGCTTGCCGTCCTTGTCCTTTGGCGCGCCAGCGTTGACCTGCTCGCGCAGCGCCAGCAGCGCGCCGAGATCGCAGTCGATCGACAGATAGAAATGCGGGATGGTCGACTTCGCTTCCGTGAGACGGCGCGCGATCGTCTTGCGCATGTTGTCGTGCGGGATTTCTTCGAAAGAGCCCGCTTCGAACAATTTACGCACCATGTCGCCGGACATGCCTTGCGGCGTGGCTGCGGGCGCAGGAGCGACGGCCGGCGCCGCGACGGCGGGCGCCGTCGCAGCGCTCTTGGCGCCGCCCGATGCGATCGCCGCCTTCACGTCGCGCTCGACGACGCGGCCATGCGGGCCGGAACCCTTGATGGCCCCGAGATCGAGCCCGGCGTCCTTCGCGAGACGGCGAGCCAGCGGCGACGAGAACACGCGTTGACCGTCCGCCTTCGGCCAGGGAACTTCCGTGCCGCGCTCGTGCGCGACCGGCGCGGCTGCCGGCGCGTCGGGAGCGGCGGCCTTCGGCGCAGGAGCCGGCGCTGGCGCCGCGGCGGCGCTGGCGTCCTCGCCCTCGCCGGCGATAACGGCGATCGGCGTGTTGACCGCGACGTCCTGCGCTCCTTCCGGAACCAGAATTTTGGCGAGCACGCCCTCGTCGACGGCTTCAACTTCCATCGTCGCCTTGTCGGTCTCGATCTCGGCGATGACGTCGCCCGACTTGATGGCGTCGCCTTCCTTCTTCAGCCATTTGGCGAGATTGCCCTTCTCCATCGTCGGCGACAGGGCGGGCATGAGGATGTTGGTCGGCATAGTCGGCCTCAATTCATCGCTGACGTCACGCCGAAATCGGTCGGTCGCGACCATTCGGCGTCGAACATGTCCTTGATGGCTTCGAGCGCTTCGCTCTCCTCGACGCCAGCCTCGAGCGCGTAGATGCGCGCGGCATGCCGGGCGAGATCGGCGAGAAGCACGCCCCATGTGCCGGGATCGTCGAACGAACGACGCAAGCCGACGCTGAGACCGCCGTCCACGACGAAGCAGCGCAGCACTTCGTGCCCGCCCTTCTCGCGTGCGTCCGGCGGCGGCTCGAGTTCATGAAGCTGGTCGCCGCTCATGCGGATCACCGGTACAGCACGGCCTTGGCGGCCGCGACGACTTCGGCGACGTTCGGCAGCGCAAGCTTTTCGAGATTGGCGGCGTAGGGCATGGGCACGTCCTTGCCTGTCACGCGCACGACCGGCGCGTCGAGATAGTCGAACGCTTCCGTCATCACGCGCGCAGCGATTTCGGCGCCGACGCCCGATTGCGGCCAGCCCTCCTCCACGGTTACGCAACGACCGGTCTTCATCACCGAACGCACGATCGTCTCCGTGTCCATCGGACGAATTGTGCGCAGGTCGATCACCTCGACGTGGATGTCTTCTTCAGCGAGCGCGTCCGCGGCCTTCAGCGCATAGGTCATGCCGATCGACCACGAGACGATGGTCACGTGGTCGCCCGGCCGCGCGATGCGCGCCTTGCCGATCGGCACGATGAAATCGTCGAGCCGCGGAACGTCGAACGTCTGGCCGTAGAGAATCTCGTTTTCGAGGAAGACCACCGGATTGGGATCGCGGATCGCCGCCTTGAGCAGGCCCTTGGCGTCGGCGGCGCTGTAGGGCGCGACGACCTTGAGGCCGGGGATTTGCGAATACCAGGCGGCGTAATCCTGGCTGTGCTGGGCGCCGACGCGGGCGGCCGCGCCGTTCGGCCCGCGAAACACGATCGACGCGCCCATCTGGCCGCCAGACATGTAGAGCGTCTTGGCCGCGGAATTGATGATGTGGTCGATCGCCTGCATGGCGAAGTTGAAGGTCATGAATTCGACGATCGGCCTCAAACCGGACATCGCCGCGCCAACGCCGAGGCCCGCAAAGCCGTGCTCGGTGATCGGCGTGTCGACGACGCGCCTCGCGCCGAATTCCTGCAACAGCCCCTGCGTGATCTTGTAGGCGCCCTGGTATTCGGCGACCTCCTCGCCCATCACGAAGACGGTGTCGTCGCGGCGCATCTCTTCCGCCATGGCGTCGCGCAGGGCTTCGCGAACCGTCATCGCCACCATCGGCGTATCGGCCGGAAATTCCGGCTCGATCGGCGTCGCCGCTTTCGGCGCGGCCGGCGTCGTCGGCGCGGCAGCGGCAGGCGCCGGCGCTTCGGCGGGCTTGGCGGCGGGCGTCGGGCCCGGCGCGCTGACGGAGGTCGCATCCTCGCCATCCGCCGCGATCACGGCGATCGGCGTATTGACCTTCACGTTCTCCGATCCTGCGGGAATGAGGATTTTGGCGAGCACGCCCTCGTCGACCGCCTCGACCTCCATGGTCGCCTTGTCGGTCTCGATTTCGGCGATGACATCGCCCGACTTGATCGAGTCGCCCTCGTTCTTCAGCCATTTCGCCAGCGTGCCCTCCTCCATGGTGGGCGACAGGGCCGGCATAAGAATGTTCGTCGGCATTCTGGAAACTCGCATCTGAAGGGAAATGGCGGGCGCTGTCGCGTCCGCAGCGTCAGAGCAGAACGTCGGTATAAAGCTCGGAGGGATCGGGCTCCGGGTCCTGCGTCGCGAATTCCGCGGCTTCGGACACGATCGAGCGCACCGAGCCGTCGATCTTCTTCAGCTCGTCCTCGGACACGCCGTTGCGGAGCAGACGCGCGCGCACCTGTTCGATCGGGTCGTGCTCCTCGCGCATTTTCTGCACTTCTTCCTTGGAGCGGTACTTCGCCGGATCGGACATGGAATGGCCGCGATAGCGGTAGGTCTGCATCTCCAGGATGTACGGGCCGGCGCCGTCGCGGCACCATTGCAGCGCCTTGTCGGTGGCTGCCTTCACGGCGCGGACGTCCATGCCGTCGACCTGTTCGCCCGGGATATTGAAGGAAGCGCCGCGTCGCGAGAAATCGGTCAGCGCCGAAGAGCGAACGACCGAGGTGCCCATCGCGTAGCGATTGTTCTCGATGATGAAGATCACCGGCAGCTTCCAGAGCTCCGCCATGTTGAAGCTCTCGTACACCTGGCCCTGATTGGCCGCGCCGTCGCCAAAATAGGTGAGCGAGACGGAGTCGTTCGCGCGATAGCGGTTGGCGAAGGCGAGGCCGGTGCCGAGCGCGACCTGCGCGCCGACGATGCCATGGCCGCCGTAGAAATTCTTCTCTTTCGAGAACATGTGCATCGAGCCGCCCTTGCCCTTGGAAAGGCCGCCCCTGCGTCCGGTCAGCTCCGCCATCACGCCCTTCGGATCGAGGCCGCAGGCGAGCATGTGGCCATGGTCGCGATAGGAGGTGATGACCTGATCGCCCGGTCGCGACGCCATGGCGACGCCAACGACCACGGCTTCCTGGCCGATGTAGAGATGGCAGAAGCCGCCGATCAGGCCCATGCCGTACATCTGACCGGCCTTCTCCTCGAAGCGCCTGATCAGCAGCATTTCACGATAGGCTTGAAGCTCCTGCTCGCGCGTCAACTCGGGCGGCGCTGCGCCGGCCTCGTCCTCGCTTTTGGCAGACTTCGATTTCGCGGTCGCCGCCATCGCGCATCCCTCGATTTATTGCGTTTCCTTCCAATTGGGCTGGAAGGTAGCGCATAGGCGCGCGACTGACGAGGGGCGACGAAACGACAATAACGTCAGAAAGCCTGACTTATTTCAGAGAGTTACAATATTAACTCGAATCGAGTTAATTCAAAGCGATTAACTGCTTTTCGGTTATTGTGCGCCTTTGGGAGGGCTCGTCAGAATGATCACTTCATTCTTCTGAATGCGCCCGAGTTCGATCCGGGCCTGCTCCTCGAGAATATCGCGATCGACCACCTCGCCTTTCACGAGAGCGATGTTGCGCGCCCAGCGCGCGCGCTCGGCCTTGAGGCTGTCGAGATTGGACTGGAGTTCGGCGATCCGGGCCGCGTATTCGTCGCGCGTCTTGAGACCGCGCTGGCCGTGGATGGCGTGCCAGACGAAATAGCCGGCGACGAGCGCCGAAAAGACATGAAACAGAATCGGCGCGAGATTCGCGCGCATACGAGTGCGGACCATGCAGAACGGTGGACCGAAGACGGTTAGCGCCGCGTTAATGACGCGCGATCAGCGACCGCCGCGCGCGACGCGCTCGATCTCGGCGCGCACGAGACGCTCGACCATCACCGGCAGGTTGTCGTCGAGCCATTGCTTGAGCATGGGCCGCAACATTTCCCGGACATGCCGGTCAATCGTCTCGGCGCTCGCAATCTGGACGCTGGCCGATAGCGCCTGGAACGCCGACGCAACGCTCGCGTTGGCCTCAGGCGATAGCATCGCCGGCGGGTCGAAGCCGGTCGCGGCCTGGCTCTCTACATAAGTCGGCTCCGGCGCGACGAATTCCTCGTGCGGCTCCGCGGTCTCGGGCTCGATAGCGGCCGGCATGTCCATCGCCGGCCTGAGCGAGAGTATGTCGCGCGCGTCGTGCGAATCGACGAGCGGCGCAATTTCTGCGGGCGCAGTTTCTATGTGCGTACTTTCGAGCGGCGCGCTTTCGATGGACGCGGCGGCCGCTTCGGGCGCTGGCGCCTCATCCACGCGGGAAAGCTCGCGACGCACCTCTTCGAACGAAGCAAGCTCCCGCTCGTCCAACTGGGCATGCGCCAACACTTCCGTCGCGCTGACGTCGGCATGGGCCGCTTCGGCGACGACGCTCGGCTCCACGTTCGACTCGGCCGGACCCTGCACGGCGCGCGACGGCGCCGGAGCGACGGAGAGCGGCGTCACATTGGTCTCGAACAGCCGCGGCGGCCCCGCGTTCCGGCTCAGCGGAAGGGCTTCGTCGTCTGCAATGATCTTCCGAATCGAAGCGAGGATTTCCTCCATCGACGGCTCATGCGCGCGGCGCTCGTTCTCCACCGACGTCTGGAAGGGAGCATTCGCTGCGGTCATGGCACGGCACGCTATTCAGGTCGCGCAAAATCGCAGCGGCATTCCGCGAATCGCGCTCGATGAGGGAGATCAGATTCTCACGCGGCGAGACGCCGCGCAACACGCGCACGACATTCGGCTGTGGAGCGCGCGCTCAACGTCCGTCGGGCGTTCTCACGCCGATCAGTTTGTTCTTCACCTGATCGAGATGAATGGTCGGATCGTAGAGCTCCGCCGTCAGATTGAGGCGACCGGCGGACAGATGGCCCATCGCGGAGAGCACGGCGTAGGAGGCGACGACGCGATCGCGCTGCGCGGTCACGAGCACGACGCGCGTGTTGAGCAGAGTCTGCTGCGCGGTCAACACGTCGAAGGTCGTGCGCTGGCCGACCTTGGCCTCCTCGCGCACGCCGTTGAGCGCGATCTCGGCTGCGGTCACGGCGGCCTGACCGGAAATCAGCTGCGCCTTGGCAGTCTCGAGCTGTCCCCAGGCGGTGACGACCAGCGCGCGAATCTGGTCGCGCTGCAAATCGGCGGCCAGTCGCGCCTGACCAAGTTGCTCCTTGGCCTGACGGATCGTCGCGTATTCGGCGCCGCCCTGATAGAGCGGCACGTTGACCTGCCCGGTCACCGACGCGGAAAACGACTTCTGGCCAGTCAGCCCCTGATAGTCGAGAGCGCGATTGAGCGCGCCCGTGACCGACACGTTCGGATACAGCGCGGCCTCGGCGACTTTCACGGCGGCGGCCGCGACATCGACGTTATGCAGGGCGGCGGCGATGCCGGGATGGTCGACCTGCGACGTGGAGACCGCGTCTTTCAACGCTTTGGGCAGAAGCTTTTCGACAGGTTTGGCGGGCGCCAGCTTTTTCGGTTCGACGCCGACGTACTGCCGGTAGCTGGCGACCGAGGCCTGCAAGCTCGCCTGCGCCGCGAAGAAGTCGGAACGCGACTGCGCCAGACTGGCTTCCGCCTGCGCGACGTCGGTGCGGGTCACTTCGCCGACCTGGAACCGGTCGCGCGTCTGGCGAAGCTGTTCTTCCAGAACGCTGATGTTGTTCCTGCGCAGATTGACGATCGCCGTGTCGCGCAGAACGTTCATGTACGACGTCGCCGCGTTCAGGAGCACGGTCTGCTCGGTGTTCCGCATGAGTTCGCGGGCGGCGAAGGTCTGCGATTCGGCCTGACGGACGGAGTTGAGCGTCTTGAAGCCGTCGAACAGGGTTTCGGTGGCGGTCACGCCGAACGAACGGGGCGTGGCGTCATCGTATTTCTGGCCCATGGGGCGCTGGCGCGTCGGATGGGATTCGTCGATTCGCGTCGGGGCGGCGCGCACGTAGGTGTATTGCGCTCCGACGGAAGCGCTGGCGTTCACCTTCGGAAGCCACCCGGACTTCGCCTTCGGAATATTCTCGTCGATCCCGCGAACGCTCGCGCGCTGCTGGTTGATATCCGGGTTGGACGCATAGGCGCGCGCCAGCGCGCTGGACATCGTCTCGGCGGATGCGTGGGACGCAGCCAGCAGAAGCACGGAGACGCCGGCCAGAAGCCCCGCCCAACGCGCGCGACCGCGCACGACCGCGCTCTCGACGCCACTCGCGGCGCGAACGATCGCACAATCGATCGACGCCGTTTCGCACTGATGCATCTTCAAACCCCGCACGTCGCGCCGACGACGCCTTTATCTCCAGCAGCAAATCGGCCGCCGCGTTAACCGATAGTTTACCGGCGTACGACCCGTTTGCATCCCGCCACTCTCGCCCCAAGGCGAAAAACTGCGCGCACGCTGCAAAAATGCGACACATAAAGCGACGCGACGAATTGTCTCGCGACCGGTCGCCCGCCCGCTCGAACCGCGCGCCGGCGAGCGCTTCAGAACACGAAAGCGGGCTTGGCTGCAAATTCCGGCAGCAATTTCCCGGCCCCCTCGAACAGGGACCGGCAGGAAATGGCGGAGCCGTCCTTGCGGTAGACGAAGGCGCGGGCCGCTCCGGCCGCCTGCGGCTTGAGCGTGACCAACCGCCCGCCCGAGGCGAGCTGGTCGAGCAGCTTTTCGAGCCCCACGTCCGCCGCTCCGTTGACGACGACGACGTCGAACGGGCCTTTTCCCGCAGCGCCTTCAGCCAGGGGAGCGCAGAGCGCGGTCGCGTTGGCCAGCCCGAGGGCCGCAAAATTCTCGCCAGCGCGGCGCGCCAGCGCCTCGTCCGATTCCAGCGCGACGACGCGATCGGCCAGCCGGGCCGCCAGAGCGGCCGTGTAGCCAGCGGCGCCGCCCACGTCGAGGACGGAATCGCTCGGCTTGATTTCGGCGGCCTGGAGCAGGCGCGCCAGCACGATCGGCGGAATCATCGTCCGCGCGCCCGGCCCGCCGGCGAGCGGGTGGCTCAGCTCGCGGTCGGAATAGGCCAGATCCTCCTGGCCGGCTGGAACGAACTTCTCGCGCGGCGTCTCCAGAAAGCTGGCCAGCAGGCGCTGATCGGTCACGCCGAAGGGACGAACCTGACAATCGATCGCGGTCCGGCGAAGAGCCTCGAAATCCGCGGCGGAAACCTGGCGCTCCTGAACCTGCATCGCTTGCTCCCGACGGCGCGGCCGACGCCGCATTCCCACCTGCGTTTCCGCCTGCGCTCCCGGCGCGCGGAACCCGCAGTTTTCGCATCGCACGCGCTTATATGGCTTCGCGCCGACGCTGTCCACGCGGACCGTCTTGCCAGCGGCTGCGCCTTGGCTACGACTATCGTCGCTTCAGGAGACTGCGTCCATGCGCCACGAACGCCGACCGCCGAATATACGCGCCGTCCTGTCGGCGGCCCTGCTCCTCGTCCTTTCGGCCGGGGCGACGGCCGCCGAATCGAGCCTGCTCGACCAGATCGTCGAACGGGGCGTGCTGCGGGTCGGGACGACCGGCGACTACAAGCCGTTCACATGGAAGGATCCGTCGACGGGGCGGTACGACGGCGTCGACATCGAGCAGGCCGAAGCCTTGGGCAAGGCGCTCGGCGCAAAGGTCGAGTTCGTGGCGACGACCTGGCCGACCCTGGCCGCCGACTTTTCGGCCGGCAAGTTCGACATCGCGATGGGCGGGGTCTCGATCACGCTCGATCGCGCGCGAAAGGGCTATTTTTCGGCGCCCTACCTGCGCGAAGGCAAGACTCCCATCGTCCGGTGCGGCGACGTCGGACGATACGACGCCCTGCCCGACATCGACCGCCCGGATGTGCGGGTCGTCGTCAATCCCGGCGGGACCAACGAGCGCTTCGCGCGGGCGCATTTCAAGAGCGCGCCTGTCCGAATCTTCCCGGACAATCGTGCGATTTTCGAGGAAATCGCCGAGGGGCGCGCCGACGTGATGGTCACCGACGTCTCGGAAACGAAGTACCAGGCGAAGCTGCATCCCGGCGTCCTGTGCTCCGCCCATCCCGAGCGTCCGTTCGATTTCGCCGAAAAAGCCTACTGGCTGCAGCGAGACGCTCCGCTCAAGGCTTTCGTCGACACATGGCTGCGTATATCCATCGAATCCGGCGCGTTCCGAGCAATCACGCAAAAATGGATGGATTGACGGGGCGCGGGGCACTTCAGGCGAACGGGGCGATAGATGGCCGAGCAACTTCCGACCGAACATTTCGAACACGCCGAACATGCGGAGCACGCGGCGCATCTCGGCGATCCCTTCACGACGATGGTGTCGATCACGATCGCGATTCTCGCCGTCCTCGCGGCTTCGGTGGGATCGCTCGAGACGATCGAGACAGCCGGCGTGACGGTCGCCAAGAACGAAGCCGTGCTGATGCAGAACAAGGCGACCGACAACTGGAATTTCTTTCAGGCCAAGAGCCTGAAGAAGAACATGTACGAGATCGCCGCAGCAGCCGGCGGCCCGAAGGCCGACGACTTCGCCAAACAGGCCAAGCGCTACGACTCCGAACAGGAAGACATCAAGAAGAAGGCCGAGGAATACGAGCACAAGTCAGAAGCGCGATTGCACGACAGCGAGGGCCACGCGCATCGCCACCATGTGCTGACCATCGCGGTGACGATGCTGCATATCTCGATCGCGGTGGCGACCGTCGCCATCATCACCAAGGGGCAGCGGTGGCCGTGGTACGGCGCGATCCTGCTCGGCGTTCTCGGCGTTGTGACCGCAGGTTTCGCTTACATCCACTGAGTCCGAAAAAACGACGCCCCGGGTTTCGGCCCGGGGCGTGTGGTCATCGGGTGAAGCGAAAGCTCAGCCCTTGAGGCGCTTGTTGCATTCGCTGTAATAGCCGCCGCCCTTCATGATCCATTTCAGGCCGCCGTTGGCGTTGGTCGCCTTGTTGGCGTTGTACTGATCGAGGCAGGTCTTCTCGCGCTGTTTGCCGGGCTTCTCGCTGGCGTATTTCGGATCGATCTTCGTGGGGAAGACCGCCGGTCCGGACGCGGCCGGCGCGGCAGCCGCCGGCGCTGCGGGCTTCGCCGCGGCGGCGGGCGCGGGCTTCAACGGATTGGCCGCAGCCGGCGCAGCCGCGGGAGCGGCCGGCGCAGTCGCCGCCGCCGGCGTCGCGTGGCGCACGCGGCAATCCTTCAGATACTGATTCCAGGTCTGGCCGTTGAGCTTGTTGGCGGCCTTGGCGGCCTGATATTCCTGCCCGCACTCCTGCATCACATTGGCCTGCGCGAAAGCGGGCGCGCTCATGCCGAGGCCGACGAGGGCGAAGGCGAGCGCGGGGGCTGCAATCCGAATCGACATAGAAATACTCCCGGTTCTGGGGGCCGCGCCGGGGGGCGCGGAAACGAGGGCGAGCCTCGGACGATTCAACCGCAGGGTCAATCGCAACGCCGAAGCTCGTCGCCGATTCTCGGCCTTGGCGAATGAACCCAACCTGAACGTGCAAAACCCGGCGGCCTCGCGGACGCCGGGTCAAAGCGCTTTCGCTTGTTCAGCGCGATACGTAAGCCGGGGCGGAGGTCGGTTCGCCGATCGAGACCCAGGTGTTCATGTCCGCCTGGCTCTGGCGTTTGACGAAACGATAGCCGGATTGCCGCCAACCCTTCACGTCGTCGCTGAGATTATCGAGCACGAAGTCGCCGTGATCCGTGCGCAGCGTGAGGATCGCGTGGCCCTCGTTGTTCTTGTCCTTGACGACGGTCATCAGCAGCGCCTGCATCGGGAAGCCCTGCTCGGCGAGCAGCTTGCGCTTCAGCAGCGCGTAATCCTCGCAGTCGCCCTTGCCGTCGGTCGGGTAGTCCCACTGGTCGATGACGCCCCAGTGATCCATGTCCGAGACGGATTCGATGTTCTTGTTCACCCAGCGATTGATGCGCTCGATTTCCTTGAGCGACTTGGAGGTCAGTTCGATATTGCGCGGCATGGAGGCGCCTGCGTCGCATTCGCCCTTGTAGCGCTGGCAAAAATCGACCCAGCCGTAGGGAACGCTGGTGACGCCGCCGACCGGCGCCCAACCGACATTATCCGGGCCCGCGAAGCTCGGGCTCACGGCGAAGGCGGCCGCCGCCGCCAGTCCCGCACCGAAAATCGCCTTGGCAAGTTTGAAGAACATGATGGTCCCCGTTGTTGGGGAGAGAATGCGCGCGGCCTGTCAGGATCGATTGAAGCAAAAACCGCGCTTTTTATGCGAATGCGTTCAGAATTGCGGTTGACGGACGTAAGTATAACGAAGCCTGAAGCGGCGGCGAGCGCGGGCGCCGCAAGTTCGTTTTATCTCTTTTGTTCAATACGTTGACATGGGCGCGCCCCATGCCTCCTCATGCGCCTGACGCCCGTCCCGGGCCCAATTTCCGCCATTTCTTAACGCGTGCGCCGCCGCATTCGTTAATTCGGTTGCGACGGCGCTCTCCAACCCAATCGACGCGCGCTGCGCGTTGCGCTCTTGCAACATCGACGGCGACTTCCGATGTTTCCCGCGCCGGGTTCGAGCCCGCGCGGAGGATCGCATGGCCGACGCCCAGTCTCCCTCTTCGATGACGCCAGCCGATCTGGCGGCCCTCGCCAACGCCGTGGATGCGCTGGAACGAACGAGTTTTGCGGCGCGCGCCACGGCGCTGCTCGGCCGTCAGATCGAAATGGCGGGCCAGTTCGTGCCAGCGCGCATTTCCGCGGTGGTCTCGAAGGCGGCGGGCGCGGCTTTGAAGACGGCGATGCGCGTCGCGCTCAGCAGCCTGAAGAACCGTCCGCAAAAGGACAGCCGAACGTTCCACCGCACGCTGGCGGCCGCCTCGGGCGCGGCCGGCGGGGCTTTCGGGCTGGCGAGCCTTCCAGTCGAGTTGCCGGTATCGACGACCGTGATGCTGCGCTCGATCGCCGATATCGCGCGCGCCGAAGGCGAAGACTTGAGCAAGCCGGAATCGGCGCTCGCCTGCCTGCAGGTTTTTGCGCTTGGCGGACATTCCGGCGGCGCGGACATGATGGACGGCGGCTATTTCGCGGTTCGCGGCCTGCTGGCGAAATCGATCTCCGAGGCGGCGAGTTACGTGGCGCAGAAGGGCGTGATCGACGAGGCCGCGCCCGTGCTCGTGCGCCTGTTGGGGCAGATCGCCGGACGGTTCGGCGTGGTCGTGTCGCAGAAACTCGCGGCCCAGGCCGTCCCGCTGATCGGCGCTGTCGGCGGCGCGGCGATCAACATCGCCTTCACCGACCATTTCCAGTCGCTGGCGAAAGGACATTTCACTGTGCGCCGGCTCGAGCGCTTCTACACGCCCGAGATCGTGCGCCGGGAATACGAGCGCATCGCCATCGAGAAGGGCGTCCAGATCAAGCGGCAGAAAGCGACGGCGGACGTCTGACAGACGTCGCGGCGCGCAATTTTCCCGATGAGAAGATTTGGAGGCCTCGCCCAGAATCGAACTGGGATACAAGGATTTGCAGTCCTCTGCGTAACCATTCCGCCACGAGGCCTCGTGAGGCCGCTATAGCGCAGGCCGCATGGATTCCGCAAGGCGGCGCGCGCCAAACCGTCGAGCGATAAATGCTTTGCATTTCGTCTCCGCCTTGCTATAGCCACGGCCCACGCCGGAACGTTCCCCGATAGCTCAGCCGGTAGAGCAAGCGACTGTTAATCGCTGGGTCGCAGGTTCGAGTCCTGCTCGGGGAGCCATCTTTCCTTCCAAATTTCGATGTCCAATCGTCCGCCGCGCGCTGCTGCGCGGAGAGACAGGACGCGTCTATGCCGCTCCACCTCGATGGCGACCGGATCGTTTCGATCATCCTTCTGGTCGGCGCCCTGATCCTCGCCATCCGCAGCCTTCCGGGCCGTCGCCGGAAATAGCCCCACCAGGTCTGGACGCCACACAAAAGAGAACGCCGTCATATTTTCGACTTATTACGATATATCTTATGCATATCTCGTTATACAGGAGACCCTTATGAGATTTGCACATCAACACGGCTGCGGGCCCCGTTCCCTCGCATTCGGGCCGCGCGGTTTCGGAGGCCACCGGTTCGGTCCGCAATGGGCCGAAAAATTCAGCGAACGCGGCGGGCGGCGGCGCGTCTTCGATTCCGGAGAGCTGCGCCTCGTTCTGCTGAAACTGATTTCGGATCAGCCGCGCCACGGCTACGACCTGATCCGCGCGATCGAGGAGCTGACCGGCGGCGCCTATGCGCCGAGCCCGGGCGTCATCTATCCCACCTTGACCATGCTTCAGGACATGGGGCTGATCGACGAAGCCCGCTCGGACGGCGCCCGCAAGGCGTTCGCGTCGACGCCGGAAGGCGCGGCGCATCTGGCCGCCAACAAGGACGAAGTCGCCAGACTGTTCGCGCGGCTGTCCGAACTTGCGGCCTTCCGCGAACGCACCGACGGTGCGCCGGTCCGCCGGGCGATGGAGAACCTCAAGACCGCGTTGCGCGGCCGGCTCGCGCGCGAGGATGCTGACAAGAATACGCTGCACGAGGTCGCGGCCATCCTCGACGAGGCCGCGCAGAAGATCGAAAGGCTCTGACCATGGCGAACGCAAGCGTCGCGCACGTGCCGACGGCGAACGGCAGCCGGTATCTCCAGCAGCTCTGCAAGCACTGGAGCCATAATCTGACGGTCGAGTTCGACGCCAAGGCGGGAAGCGTCGTCTTCCCGCGCAACGCGCGCGGCGCAGACTGGCCGGCCGACGGCAAACTCACGTTGCTGGCGCATCCCGACGATCTCGAGTGCCGGATCGACGCCAGCTCGGCGGCGCATCTCGGGGCGTTGAAGGATGTCGTGGCCCGCCACCTCGACCGCTTCGCATTCCGCGAAGCGCCCTTGGCGTTCGACTGGCGCGACGCATAGGCCTGCGGGACGAAGCCGATGCGCGGCCAGCTAGTCGGCTGGCCGCCGCCGATCGTTGCAGCAACAGTTCAGAGATATTTCCGTGATCAAGCGTCGCTATACTGCGAATATTATTTCGCAATTCGTTTGTGTGTCGGAGCTCGGTGTTGGCAGAGAATGCAACAGCAGACCCCTGCATGCTCGCCCTTGTCGAACGCCTCAGCAAGGATAAGCTTGCCGGGACGAAGTATTTCCGATCGTGCCGTTGGTATTGTCGCTGATGCAAGCGGGATTCGGCACGGAAGAGATCAATGCAGCCTGTCAAAAGCTCGTGACCGAAAAAGCGATCGCGGGACCGATCAATTTGTACGTCAATCTGGATACGGCCAATTTGCCAAGAAAATAGTGCGAAATTTCTCACGTCAGCGGGCCACGATGAAATACTCGGCGCGATTTCGTCTACCGCGGCTCTCCTGATTGCGCGAACAAGGCGTCCAACCGCCGTTGAAACAGCCGGCGACCTCTCGGATACGGCGGCGGAAAGCGTGATCGCTCCTCGCGATGCGCGAGCCCCCGGAGGGAACCAGACGGGCTTTTCTGTCGTATAAGTCGCGCATGTCCGCGCCCTCGCCCGCCATCGTCTGGTTTCGCGAAGACCTCCGCATCGCCGACAATCCCGCGCTCGACGCGGCGGTCGCCACCGGACGCCCGATTCTGTGCGTCTTCGTGCTCGACGAAATTTCGCCTGATCTGCGCCCGTACGGCGGGGCGTCGCGTTGGTGGCTTCATCATTCGCTCGCCGCGCTCGACGCCGCTCTGCGCGCGCGCGGTGGACGACTCCACCTGTTTCGCGGCGCGGCCGTGGCCGTTCTCGACACGCTCGCCGCCCAAACGAACGCCGCGGCGCTCTTCTGGACGCGCCGCTACGACGCTGCGGGCATCGCGGTCGATACGAGCATCAAGACGACGCTCGGCGCGCGACTGCGAGTCGAGAGCTTCAACGGCAAGCTCCTCGTCGAGCCCTGGTCGCTCAAGACCAAGACAGGCGGACCATTTCGCGTGTTCACGCCGTTCTGGCGCGCGTTGCAGGCAGCGGGCGACCCTCCGCCGCCCCTTTCGGCGCCGGGTGCGATCAGCGCGGCCCCGTCCCCTGCCGGAGCCATAAGCCTTGACGAACTCGGGCTCGCGCCGAGCAAGCCCGATTGGGCGCATGGCTTGCGCACGGCCTGGTCGCCGGGCGAGGCCTCGGCCGCGCGCCGGCTAGCCGAATTTCTCGACGCGCAACTGTCGGATTACGCCGACAAGCGCGACTTCGCCGATCAGGACGCCACCTCGCGTCTCTCGCCGCATCTCGCGTTCGGCGAGGTTTCGCCGCGCCAGATCTGGGCCGCCGTACGCCATCGAGCGATCGCCGAGCCACGCGCACAGCGCAGCGCCGACAAGTTTCTGTCCGAGATCGCGTGGCGCGAATTCTCCTATTGCCTGCTCTTTCACAATCCGCGCCTTGCGACCGAGAATTTCGACCGACGGTTCGACCGGCTCGTCTGGGCGGCTCCCGACGAGCGCCTTCTTCGCGCATGGCGCCGTGGCGAAACCGGCTACCCGATCGTCGACGCGGGCATGCGCGAGCTTTGGTCGACAGGATACATGCACAACCGCGTGCGAATGATCGTCGCCTCGTTCCTCGTCAAACACTTGCTGGTCGATTGGCGGGTTGGCGAAAGCTGGTTCTGGGACACGCTTTGCGACGCCGACTGCGCGAACAATCCGGCGAGCTGGCAATGGGTCGCCGGAAGCGGCGCGGACGCCGCGCCCTATTTCCGCATCTTCAATCCCGTGCTTCAGGGCGAGAAATTCGATCCAGCCGGCGTTTATGTCCGGCGCTGGATTCCCGAGCTGACCGATGTCGCCGACAGGTTCGTGCACAAGCCGTGGTCCGCGCCTGCGCCGCCGAGAGCCTACCCGTCGCCGATCGTCGACCACGCGAAAGCGCGCGCGCGTGCGCTGGCGGCGTTTGAGGCGCTGAAGGCCTGACGAACCTCGCCCCTTGCGCGAGCTCGCAAGTGAATGCAGACTAAAGTCCAGGCTCAGGTCGCGTCAGGGGGCGCGCGCCGGGCGAGGTCTTTCGCACATTCGCTGGAGCGGCGTCATGACCTTCATTCCTGTCGCAGGACACAAATTCCATTCTGCAAGCGGCGCGTCGGCTTATCCGTTCGCGGTCCGAAAGGTTCTCGATTTCTCGAGTTTCATCGAGAACGGACGTCTGCTGATGGTCTTGCCGGACGGGCAAAGATTTCAGTTCGGCGGCAAAGCGCCGGGCCCGCACGCCGACATGACGATTCACGACTTCGCCTTCGCCCGCGCCTTCGCACACGGCGACATCGGCGTCGCGGAATCCTACATGCGCGGCGAATGGACGACGTCAGACCTGACGGCCTTCCTGCAATTGTTCTGCGCCAACCAGCATGTGGTCGCCCGATTGCTCGCAGGCAAGCCGCTCGTGCGGCTGGCGCAGATGGCGCGGCACTGGCTCAACCGCAACACGCGCGCGGGCGCACGGCGCAACATCCATGCGCATTACGATCTGGGCAATCGGTTCTATGCGCGTTGGCTCGATCCGGGCATGACCTATTCGTCCGCGCTCGATTACGAAACAGACCGCGATCTGGAGCGGGCGCAGACGCGCAAGTACGCAGCGCTCGCCGACGCGCTCGGCGCGCGAGTCGGCGCGCATATTCTGGAGATCGGCTGCGGCTGGGGCGGCTTCGCCGAATACGTCGCGAAGGAGCGGGGCTGCAAGGTCACCGCGCTCACGATCAGCGCGCAGCAGTTCGACTTCGCGCGCGAACGCGTCAGCATGGCCGGCCTCGGCGATCGCGTCGAGATTCGCTTGCAGGATTATCGCGACGAACGCGGCGCATACGACGGCGTCGCCTCGATCGAAATGTTCGAGGCGGTCGGCGAGGAATATTGGCCGACTTATTTCGCGCAACTGCGCGACCGGCTGAAAAGCGGAGCGCGCGCGGCGCTGCAAATCATCACGATCGACGAGGAAATATTCCCGCGCTACAGGCGCGAACTCGATTTCATCCGACGGTACGTTTTTCCCGGCGGCATGCTGCCGACGCGAACCATTCTTGAGCGGCTCGGCGCGTCGCACGGACTGTCGCTCGTCGGGAGCCGCGCCTTCGGGCTCGACTACGCGGCGACGCTGGCGGAATGGCGCGCACGTTTCCGCGCCGCCTGGCCCGCAATCGCGCAGGATGGCTTCGACGAGCGTTTCAGGCGCCTGTGGGAATATTATTTGTGCTATTGCGAAGCGGGTTTCCGCGCGGGCGCGATCGACGTCAGCCAACTTGCTTTCGCGAAGGGCTGACAAGGGCCGGCTTGCCGAGCGTCGTCGTGATGGCTACGCATGACGTGGTCAACGCCGGAACCACGTCATGCGCTTTGCTCCAAATGTCATCGACGCCATCGGCCGCACGCCGCTGATCGAGCTGCGCGCGGCGTCCAGGGCGACCGGGTGCCGCATTCTCGGCAAGGCCGAATTCATGAACCCCGGCGGCTCCGTGAAGGACCGCGCCGCTCTGGCGATCGTCCGCGACGCCGAGCGTCGCGGCGAACTCAAGCCCGGCGGCGTGATCGTCGAGGGCACGGCCGGCAATACCGGCATCGGTCTCGCGCTGGTCGCCAATGCGCTGGGATACAGAACCGTCATCGTCATCCCGGAGACGCAGAGCAAGGAAAAGAAGGACATGCTGCGCCTGCAGGGCGCTCAACTCATCGAGGTGCCGGCTGTCCCCTACTCCAACCCCAACAATTACGTGAAGCTTTCCGGCCGGCTCGCCGAACAAATGGCGCAAACGAGCGCGCACGGGGCGATCTGGGCGAACCAGTTCGACAATGTCGCCAATCGGGAGGGGCATCGGGTCACCACCGGTCCTGAGATATTCGAGGACACGGACGGCAAGGTCGACGCATTCATCTGCGCCGTGGGTTCCGGCGGGACGCTCGGCGGCGTGTCGCTCGCGCTGAAGGAGCGCAATCCGAAGATCAGGATCGGGCTGGCCGATCCCATGGGCGCCGCGCTCTACTCGTACTATACGACCGGCGAGCTAAAATCGTCCGGCACTTCGATCACCGAGGGCATCGGCCAGGGACGCATCACCAAGAATCTGGAAGGCGTCGCGGTCGACGTCGCGTATCAAGTTCCCGACGACGAGGCGCTGCGCGTCGCGTTCGATCTGGCCGAGAACGAGGGACTGTTGCTGGGCGGATCTTCGGGCGTGAACGTCGCCGGGGCGATCCGGCTCGCCCGCGAGATGGGTCCGGGTCACACGATCGTGACGCCGCTCTGCGATTCCGGCGGCCGTTACGCCGCAAAGATGTTCAATCCGGAATTCTTGCGTTCCAAGGGCTTGCCGACGCCGCCGTGGATGGAGCGCGAGCAGACGATCGCTCCGCCTTTCGCCTGAGATTCAGTGGATCGCAATCCACATCGTGCCGGCCAGGATTGCGAGCACGCTCAGCAGCGGGACGGCGAGACCGTGGTGATTGTCTTCAGGACGCATGGCTCTTCCCCTTCTCGATCCAATGCAAGTTCAACGCCTCAACAGCATGTATCGTTCCAGGACACTCCGACGTGCGCGGCCGCACCTCTCTACGACGGCAGTAGCCTTGCCCACGGCATGGGGAACAGGATAATCGGGCGGCTCGAACCATCGGGAAGTGAGATATGTCGCAGGACGGCGCGCACAAGCATTTCGTGTCCACCAAGTGGCTCGCCGAGCATTTGGCGGCGCCAGACCTGTTCGTGATCGATGCGACCTGGCACCTGCCTACCCTGGGCCGCGACCCTTACGCCGAGTTCCTGGAAGCGCACATTCCCGGCGCCGTGCATTTCGACATCGACAAGATCTGCGACACAGGGTCGACGCTGCCGCACATGCTGCCGGAGCCGATCGCCTTTTCCAGCGCCATGCGCGCGCTCGGCCTCGGCGACGGCATGCGCGTGGTCGTCTACGACAGCTATGGCCTCTTCTCCGCCCCGCGGGTCTGGTGGACGCTGCGCACGTTCGGCGTCTCGGACGTGTTCGTCCTCGACGGGGGCCTGCCAGCCTGGAAGGCGCAGGGCCTGCCGCTGGAAGACGGCCCGACGCGCAAGCAGCCGCGCCATTTTACGGCGCGACTCGACCATGGCGCAGTGGCAGACATCGACGATGTGAAAAAGGCGCTGGCGACCGGCGTTCAAGTGGTCGACGCACGCGCGGCGGACCGCTTCCGCGGCGAGGCCCCGGAGCCGCGACCCGGCCTCAAGTCGGGCCATATGCCTGGAGCGAGAAATCTGCCCTGGACGGATCTGATCGACGACGGCCGGCTCAAGCCGTCGGCCGCCCTGATCGCCGCCTTCGAACAGGCCGGCGTCGATGTCGGCAAACCCGTCTTGACGACCTGCGGCTCGGGCGTTTCGGCCGCCATTCTGAGCCTGGCGCTGGAATCCATCGCGACGCGGCCCGCGCCGATCTACGACGGCTCCTGGTCGGAATGGGGCGCAAGGCCCGACTGCCCGGTCGCTTTCGGCCCCGCGTGAGCGGTGCGCCGCGCAGCCTGAAAGCCGCGCGGCGCCGCCCTCCTCAATTGCAGCTATAGAACAGCACTGTGATGCGGCGCGCAGCGTCGTCGACGCGGGGCTTGGGATTGCGCATGCACCACGAGAAGTGGCTGTTGTAGTTCGTGTGCAGTCCGTGCTGGCCGTAATAGATGCAGCGCTTGCGCGCCGCTTCCGCGCCCAGCGCCACCATGGCTTGCGCGTAGTTCGTGCAGTAGCGTTCGCCGCCGCCGCCAAAGCCCCCGCCGCCGAAGCCGTTGCCGCCGCCCCCGTATCCGCCGCCGCCGT